>NZ_PNCJ01000001.1 GCF_005887115.1 Pseudoalteromonas rubra
TTCAAACTTTTCTTTTGCCATTTTCAAAATTCCTATAAAGAAATTAAAGTCCAGCCCTAAGACCGGACCGAACTAAAATTACTTAACAGCGCGAGCTGCAATAATTGCGTCAGCAACGTTTTTCGCCGCTTCTGCGTACTTGGAAAATTCCATTGAGTACGAAGCTCGACCTTGTGTTGCAGAACGAAGATCGGTTGCATAACCAAACATTTCAGACAGCGGTACCTGAGCATTAACTTGCTTCAGACCACCAAATGAGTCTTCCATACCTTCGATTATGCCTCGACGACGGTTGAGGTCGCCAACGACATCACCCATGTTTGCTTCAGGGGTGGTGACTTCTACCTTCATAACAGGCTCAAGAATCACAGGCTGCGCATCAAGCGCGCCTTTCTTGAAGCCCATTGCGCCGGCAATCTTAAACGCCATCTCATTTGAGTCGACATCGTGGAACGAGCCGTCAAACAAGGTAGCTTTCACACCCAGCATTGGATAACCCGCAAGAACACCTTGCTTCATCTGCTCCTGGATGCCTTTGTCAACCGCAGGAATGTATTCCTTAGGAACCGTACCACCTACGATTTCGTTCACGAATTCGTAAATTGGCGCGTCTTCATCAGCAACATCCATAGGCTCGAGCTTCAACCAAACGTGACCATACTGGCCGCGTCCGCCTGACTGACGTACGAATTTACCTTCGGCTTCAACCGAACCGCGGATCGTTTCACGATAAGCAACTTGTGGCTTACCTACGTTACATTCAACACTGAACTCACGTTTCATACGATCTACGATAATATCCAGGTGGAGTTCACCCATACCTGAGATAATGGTTTGGCCTGATTCTTCGTCGGTTTCAACTCTGAAAGACGGGTCTTCCGCAGCCAGTTTACCCAGCGCGATACCCATTTTTTCTTGGTCAGCAACGGTCTTAGGCTCTACTGCCACTGAGATCACTGGCTCTGGAAATTCCATACGCTCTAACGTGATAACAGCATCATGGGCACAAAGCGTGTCACCTGTGGTGACGTCTTTGAGACCAATTGCAGCAGCAATGTCCCCGGCGCGAACTTCTTTGATCTCTTCACGCGAGTTAGAGTGCATCTGAACGATACGTCCAAAGCGCTCTTTTTTGCCTTTAACTGGGTTATAAACCGAGTCACCCTGACCTACTGTGCCGGAATAAACTCGGAAGAAGGTAAGCGTACCAACAAATGGGTCGGTGGCGATCTTAAACGCCAGAGCAGAAAACGGTGCGCTGTCGTCCGCAGGACGCGTTGCTTCGCTTTCATCTTCCAGGATACCCTGGATCTCTTTAACCTCAGTTGGAGATGGCATGTATTCAACAACGGCATCAAGCACAGCCTGAACACCTTTGTTTTTGAACGCACTACCACAGGTCATTGGCACAATTTCATTGTTCAATGTACGCTGACGGATCGCGGCCTTAATTTCGGCCTCGTTCAGTTCACCTTCTTCAAGATATTTGTCCATTAGCTCTTCAGACGCTTCTGCGGCAGATTCGAGTAGCTCTGCGCGCCACTCCTCTGCCAGCTCCTGAAGTTCTGCCGGGATCTCTTCGTAGTTGAAAGTCATCCCCTGGTCTTCAGCATTCCAGTTGATGGCTTTCATCTTGATGAGATCAATAACACCTTTAAATTCATCTTCAGCACCAATTGGCAGCTGAATTGGCACAGGCGTAGCGCCAAGACGCTTTTTCACCTGATCCACAACGGCGAGGAAATCTGCGCCGGTACGGTCCATTTTATTGACGAAAATCATGCGAGGTACTTCGTACTTGTTCGCCTGACGCCAAACGGTTTCCGTTTGTGGTTGTACACCTGATGAAGCACATAATACGACTACAGCCCCATCTAGTACACGTAATGAACGTTCTACTTCGATGGTGAAGTCTACGTGTCCGGGAGTATCGATGATGTTTATACGATGCTCATCAAACTGAGCATCCATCCCTTTCCAGAAACACGTGGTCGCAGCAGAAGTAATGGTAATACCACGCTCCTGCTCCTGCTCCATCCAGTCCATAGTTGCGGCACCATCATGTACCTCACCAATTTTGTGAGACAGGCCCGTGTAATAAAGTACACGTTCCGTGGTGGTGGTTTTCCCCGCATCTACGTGAGCACAGATCCCGATATTACGGTAGCGCTCAATAGGAGTTGTACGTGCCATATTATCCTCTTAAAGGTCTCGGGCAGATTACCAACGGTAGTGAGCGAATGCTTTGTTCGCTTCAGCCATACGGTGAACGTCTTCACGTTTCTTAACCGCAGTGCCTTTGTTGTCAGCAGCGTCAAGCATCTCTTGAGCCAAACGAAGGCCCATTGATTTCTCGCCACGCTTACGTGCAGCTTCAACCAACCAACGCATACCTAGTGCGTTGCGACGAACTGGACGTACTTCAACTGGTACCTGGTACGTAGAACCACCAACACGGCGAGATTTAACCTCAACCTGTGGACGTACGTTATCAAGTGCAGACTCAAAGATTTCTAGGTGCGACTTGCCTGATTTTTCAGCAGCCACGTCTAGCGCACCATATACGATTTTTTCAGCAGTAGACTTCTTACCGTCAAGCATTACTACGTTAACGAATTTAGCAAGAAGCTCTGATCCGAACTTCGGATCTGGAAGAATTTTACGTTGACCTATTACGCGTCTTCTAGGCATTTTCTTTCTCCGGTATCTTCAGGTTCGTCTTACTACGACGAATTCCCAAAACAAAATATATAAATTAAAACTTAAGTGCTTGGCCTTACTAACGGAGAACCATTAGCCCTTAGGACGTTTTGCACCGTACTTAGAACGACCTTGTTTACGGTCATTTACGCCAGCACAGTCAAGCGCGCCACGTACTGTGTGGAAACGCACACCTGGTAAGTCTTTAACACGACCACCACGGATTAGGATAACACTGTGCTCTTGCAAGTTGTGGCCTTCACCACCAATGTAAGATGTTACTTCGAAACCGTTCGTTAGACGAACACGCGCTACTTTACGTAGTGCAGAGTTTGGCTTCTTAGGTGTAGTTGTATATACACGAGTACATACACCACGCTTTTGAGGACAAGCTTTAAGAGCAGCTGAGTTGCTCTTAGTAACCTTGCTGCGACGTGGCTTACGTACTAGCTGGTTAATAGTTGCCATTAAATAGCTCCTGAATTAATAAAAATTACTACTGAAAAAATCAAATTTCGCCAATTTAAACGTTCGGTTATTCGAACGAATAAATGGGTGGCGGAATTTTAATGAGCAAAGTTTAACCTGTCAACCAAAACAACTAAAAAGGCAGCGTTAAAGCTGCCTTTTTATTGTAATTGACGTGTTTTTCGTCAATTTTAGTCTTGGCCGCCAAGCAAGTCTGCGTTTAGTGCGTCAGTCAGTGCCTGAGATGCTTCTTCAGCACTTACTGTCTGCTCTTCAACTGCAGCTTCATTTTGCTTACGACGGTTGATGCGATCTAAGTGGTAAGAGAAACCAGTACCCGCTGGGATCAGACGACCCACGATAACGTTTTCTTTCAGACCACGTAGCTCATCACTCTTACCATTTACTGCGGCTTCAGTCAGGACACGAGTTGTTTCCTGGAACGAGGCTGCAGAGATGAAAGATTCTGTTGCCAGTGAGGCTTTGGTAATACCCATCAGCTGAATTTCGAACTTAGCTGGGATCTTACCTTGTTTCTCTAGCTCGCGGTTTGCGATGTTAACGCGTGCCACTTCGGCTTGCTCGCCCGCCAGGAACTCACTGTCACCACCATCGATGATGATACATTTACGTAGCATCTGGCGAATGATGGTTTCGATGTGCTTATCGTTAATCTTTACACCCTGTAGACGGTATACTTCTTGTACTTCGTTTACGATGTAGTTAGATACGTCAGTCACACCACGTAGACGTAAGATGTCGTGCGGAGACTCAGGGCCATCGGCGATAACTTCACCTTTCGATACCTGCTCACCCTCGAACACGTTCAGCTGACGCCATTTCGGGATCATTTCTTCGTATGCATCACCCTCTGCCGGCGTGATCACCAGGCGCTTCTTACCTTTGGTTTCTTTACCAAAGCTAACGGTACCTGTGATTTCTGCCAGGATTGCTGGATCTTTCGGCTTACGTGCTTCGAATAGGTCAGCAACTCGAGGTAGACCACCCGTGATATCACGCGTCTTCGAACCTTCCTGAGGAATACGCGCTAATACGTCACCCGGCTGAGCCGTAGCACCATCTGTGATTTCGATGGTGGTGAACGAAGGCAGACGAATTTCCTGCAGGCCACGCTCTTCATTTTCAATGATAAGCTTAGGCTCTTTTGCATTCACCTTAGCAAGGTCTTTAACTACCACACGCGTCAGACCAGTCAGTTCGTCTGTCTGTGCTTCTGTGTTAGAATCGTCGATGTCGCTGAACGATACTTTAGACTCATGCTCGATGATGATTGGGTGACTGTGCGGGTCCCAGGTCGCGACAATGTCGTTACCTTTCACTTCAGCACCGTCATTCACTGACAATACGGCACCGTAAGGCACTTTATAGCGCTCTTTCTCACGGCCCTGCTCGTCAATAACCGTAATTTCGGTTGAACGTGAGGTGATCACTATCTTACCGTCGGTATTGATTACGAACTTCGCATTGTGCAGCTTCATGCTACCGTTGTTCTTCACCTGAACGCTGTTCTCTGCAGACGCTCGAGATGCCGCACCACCGATGTGGAAGGTACGCATCGTCAGCTGGGTACCCGGCTCACCGATTGATTGTGCCGCGATAACACCCACAGACTCACCCGCGTTGATGATATGGCCACGAGCCAGGTCACGACCGTAACACTTAGCACATACACCAAAGTCGTTTTCACAGGTGATAACCGAGCGTACTTTAACTTCGTCCACTGAGTGCTCTTCTAACAGGTCACACAGCTTCTCATCAAGCATCACGTTACGTTCAACCAGCACTTCTTCAGTGCCAGGGATAACCACGTCTTCTGCGACAACACGACCCAATACACGCTCGCGTAGTGGCTCTACAACGTCACCACCTTCAATCAGCGGCTTCATCACAGTACCTTCAAGAGTACCACAATCAGTTTCGTTGATGACCAAGTCTTGTGCCACGTCTACCAGACGACGAGTCAGATAACCCGAGTTCGCTGTCTTAAGTGCCGTATCGGCTAGACCTTTACGCGCACCGTGCGTCGAGATGAAGTACTGTAGTACGTTCAGACCTTCACGGAAGTTCGCGGTGATAGGTGTTTCGATGATTGAACCATCCGGACGTGCCATCAGACCACGCATACCGGCTAGCTGACGGATCTGAGCGGCACTACCACGTGCGCCCGAGTCGGCCATCATGAATACTGAGTTGAAAGAGTCTTGCTCTTCTTCTTCACCTTTTGCATTCACAACCGTGTCTTTCGACAAGTTCGCCATCATCTCACGTGACAAGTTTTCATTAACACGTGACCAGATATCGATAACTTTGTTGTATTTCTCACCCGCAGTTACAAGACCAGACTGGAATTGCTGGTTGATTTCTGTAACTTCGGCTTCTGCCGCTTCGATGATACCAACTTTCGTAGGTGGGATTTCCATATCGTTGATACCGATAGAAACACCCGACTTCATCGCGTAGTGGAAACCGGTGTACATCACCTGGTCAGCAAAGATAACGGTATCTTTCAGACCCAGACGACGGTAACACTCGTTCAACAAACCAGAGATCTGCTTTTTACCCAGCGTGCGGTTGATCAACTCAAACGGCAGGCCAGTAGGCATGATCAAAGACAGGATGGCACGACCAACTGTGGTTTCAACCACTTCAGTTACGTCTTTACGCTCACCTGTTTCGCCATCAATGTGGACTTCTGCGATACGTACTTTCACGCGTGCATGTAGTTCAGCAGCGCCAGTACGGTAAGCTTTTTCAGCTTCTTTCGCATCTTTGAAAGCAATGCCTTCACCTTTTGCGTTGATGCGGTCGCGAGTCATATAGTACAGACCCAATACAACGTCCTGTGAAGGTACGATGATTGGCTCACCGTTCGCAGGAGACAGGATGTTGTTGGTCGACATCATCAGGGCACGTGCTTCAAGCTGTGCTTCCAGTGTCAACGGTACGTGTACCGCCATTTGGTCACCATCGAAGTCAGCGTTATACGCCGCACACACTAGTGGGTGCAGGTGGATTGCTTTACCTTCGATCAGAACAGGTTCAAACGCCTGGATACCTAGTCTGTGAAGTGTCGGTGCACGGTTCAGCAGAACCGGGTGCTCACGGATAACTTCGTCTAGTACGTCCCAAACCTCTGGTACTTCGCGCTCAACCATCTTCTTCGCAGCTTTGATGGTAGTCGCCATGCCGCGGCGCTCTAGTTTGCCGTAGATGAATGGCTTGAATAGCTCAAGTGCCATTTTCTTAGGCAGACCACACTGGTGTAATTTCAGTGTTGGACCTACTGTGATTACAGAACGGCCTGAGTAGTCTACACGCTTACCTAGTAGGTTTTGACGGAAACGACCTTGCTTACCTTTGATCATGTCTGCAAGCGACTTCAGAGGACGCTTGTTAGAACCTGTGATCGCACGGCCACGACGACCGTTATCGAGTAGTGCATCGACCGCTTCTTGCAACATACGCTTTTCGTTGCGTACGATGATGTCCGGTGCCGCCAGGTCAAGTAGACGCTTAAGACGGTTGTTACGGTTGATAACACGACGGTACAAGTCATTGAGATCAGACGTCGCAAAACGACCACCATCCAGTGGTACAAGTGGACGTAGATCAGGTGGCAGTACAGGTAGTACGCTCATTACCATCCACTCAGGATTGTTACCTGACTGGTGGAACGCTTCCATCAACTTAAGACGCTTAGTAATCTTCTTACGCTTGGTCTCAGAGTTGATAGTAGGCAGCTCTTCACGCATTTCAGCGATCAGCTGACCCAGATCCAGGTCACGTAGCAGATCAAGTACTGCTTCGGCACCCATCTTAGCTTCGAACTCGTCACCGTGCTCTTCCAGAGCATCCAGGTACTCTTCTTCACCTAACAGCTGGCCACGTTCAAGTGTCGTCATGCCAGGTTCAGTTACAACGAATGACTCGAAGTAAAGTACACGCTCGATATCACGAAGCGTCATGTCCAGCATCAGGCCGATACGAGACGGCAATGATTTTAGGAACCAAATGTGTGCAACTGGGCTGGCCAGCTCAATGTGACCCATGCGGTCACGGCGTACTTTAGTCAGTGTAACTTCAACGCCACACTTTTCACAGATCACACCACGGTGCTTCAAGCGCTTGTACTTACCACACAAACACTCATAATCTTTTACTGGGCCGAAGATACGGGCACAGAATAAGCCGTCACGCTCAGGCTTGAAAGTACGGTAGTTAATTGTCTCAGGTTTCTTTACCTCACCGTAGGACCATGAACGCACCATGTCCGGCGAAGCAAGACCAATGCGAATTGCATCGAATTCTTCGGTCTTATTTTGTTGCTTCAGAAACTTAAGTAAGTCTTTCACCTTAGCTCTCCTGTCGGAGTTAATCTTGAGGGCAAGCCTGGCTTGCCCCTTCATTCTTTTCAGTCCGGTCTGGGCCGCTTAGGCGGCCCGGCGGATCAACTTTCTTCCAATTCGATGTTGATACCCAGCGAGCGGATCTCTTTCAACAATACGTTGAATGATTCCGGCATGCCCGGCTCCATCTTATGGTTGCCGTCTACGATGTTCTTATACATCTTAGTACGACCATTTACGTCATCCGACTTAACTGTCAGCATTTCCTGTAGCGTGTAGGCAGCACCGTATGCTTCAAGTGCCCATACCTCCATCTCACCGAAACGCTGACCACCGAACTGTGCCTTACCACCCAGCGGCTGCTGAGTAACCAGGCTGTAAGAACCGGTAGAACGTGCGTGCATCTTGTCATCAACAAGGTGGTTCAGTTTCAGCATGTACATGTAGCCAACCGTTACCTGACGCTCAAATGCATCACCAGTACGACCATCATATAGCGTTACCTGACCACTTCGTGGGTAACCACCCAGCTCTAGCATGTCTTTGATTTCAGCTTCGCGTGCACCGTCAAACGCAGGTGTTGCGATTGGTAGACCACCTTTAAGGTTGTCTGCCAGACGGCGGATTTCATCATCAGAGAAGTTTTCAATATCGACTTTCTGACGGCAATCACCGATTGCGTAAGCTTTCTTGATGAAATCGCGCATTTCGTGTAGTTCACGTTGCTCTTTCATCATGTCTTCAATGCGCTCACCGATACCGCGTGCAGCAAGACCCATGTGAGTTTCCAGGATCTGACCGATGTTCATCCGCGATGGTACACCCAGCGGGTTCAGAACGATGTCTACCGTACGACCTCTTTCATCGTAAGGCATGTCTTCAACAGGCACGATAGTAGAGATAACACCCTTGTTACCGTGACGACCCGCCATCTTATCACCCGGTTGAATACGACGCTTAACAGCCAGGTAAACCTTAACGATCTTCAGTACGCCCGGCGCCAGATCATCACCTTGGGTGATCTTGCGACGTTTGTTCTCGAACTTCTTATCGTATTCAGCTTTCAGCTCGTCGTACTGCGCAGCCAGTTGCTCTAGTTCAGCTTGCTGCTCTTCGTCAGCCAGGCTTTGCGTCAGTAGCTTTTCAGCGTTCAGATCTGCGATCTTATCTTCGCTCAGACCAGCACGTACCAGCAGATCACGCGCACGAGTCAGAATACCACCTTCAAGGATACGGAATTCTTCGTTGAAGTCTTTCTTCGCTTCGCGAAGCTGCATGTCTTCAACTTCCAGCGCACGCTTGTCTTTTTCTACGCCATCACGGGTAAAGACCTGAACGTCGATAACCGTACCAGATACAGAGTTAGGTACACGTAGTGAGCTGTCTTTAACGTCAGACGCTTTTTCACCGAAAATAGCACGCAGTAGCTTCTCTTCAGGCGTTAACTGAGTTTCACCTTTAGGCGTTACTTTACCAACCAGGATATCGCCGCCTTTCACTTCAGCACCGATGTATACAACACCTGATTCGTCCAGCTTACCTAGCGCAGACTCACCCACGTTCGGGATATCAGCAGTGATCTCTTCCGGACCAAGCTTAGTATCACGCGCAATACACTGTAGTTCCTGGATGTGGATCGTAGTTAGACGATCTTCCTGAACAACGCGCTCTGACAATAGGATTGAATCCTCGAAGTTGTAACCATTCCACGGCATGAATGCCACGCGCAGGTTTTGACCAAGAGCCAGGTCGCCCAGGTCAGTCGAAGGACCATCCGCCAGAACGTCACCACGTACAACCGGCTCACCAACCATACAAGTTGGTTTTTGGTTGATACAGGTGTTCTGGTTAGAACGGGTGTATTTAGTCAGGTTATAGATGTCGATACCTGCTTCACCAGGTACACGTTCTTCTTCGTTCACGTTAACAACGATACGGCTTGCATCAGCATACTTCACCACACCGCCACGCTTAGCAACAATGGTTACACCAGAGTCTTTTGCCAGCGTACGCTCGATACCTGTACCTACCAGCGGCTTGTCTGCGCGCAGTGTTGGTACAGCCTGACGTTGCATGTTCGATCCCATCAATGCACGGTTCGCATCATCGTGTTCAAGGAATGGGATAAGTGCCGCTGCCACAGAGATAACCTGCTGTGGAGATACATCCATATACTGGATGCTGTCGCTTGGCATAAAGGTTGACTCACCCTTATAACGACATGGGATCAGCTCTTCTGCAAACTGGTTTTCTTCAGTCAGGTTAGTGTTCGCCTGTGCGATTACGAACTGACCTTCTTCAATTGCAGACAGGTAATCAACGTCATCCGTTACTACGCCATCCACGACTTTACGATATGGTGTTTCAAGGAAACCATAATCGTTAGTACGTGCATAAGTAGATAATGAGTTGATCAGACCGATGTTTGGACCTTCAGGCGTTTCGATAGGACAAACACGACCGTAGTGAGTAACGTGTACGTCTCGAACCTCGAAGCCAGCACGTTCACGAGTCAGACCACCCGGACCAAGTGCAGAAATACGACGCTTGTGCGTTACTTCTGACAGCGGGTTGTTCTGGTCCATAAACTGAGAAAGCTGTGAAGAACCAAAGAATTCTTTAACGGCAGCCGAAATAGGCTTAGCGTTGATCAGATCCTGAGGCATCACGTTGTCCAGATCACCTAAGCTCAGACGCTCACGTACAGCACGCTCAACACGTACCAGACCAACGCGGAACTGGTTTTCTGCCATTTCACCTACAGAACGGATACGACGGTTACCTAAGTGGTCGATATCGTCCACATCGCCTTTACCGTTACGGATGTCGATCAACACCTTCATCACGCTAACAATGTCTTCTTTGCTCAGCGTGCCAGGGCCTGTGTCAGTGTCATAACCAACACGGCTGTTGAACTTCATACGACCAACCGTTGACAAGTCATAACGCTCGTCAGAGAAGAACAGGTTGTCAAACAACGCTTCTGCTGCTTCTTTTGTTGGTGGCTCACCCGGGCGCATCATACGGTAGATTTCTACCAGCGCTTCAAGACGGTTTGATGTGCTGTCAATGCGCACAGTTTCCGACATGTAAGCACCGCTGTCTACATCGTTGATGTACAGGGTATCAATTTTAGTGTGACCCGCCTTCACAAGCTCGGCCATCAACTCCAGAGACAGCTCAGCATTTGCTTCTGCGATGATCTCACCCGTTGATTCATCGATGTAGTTTCGCGCAACCACACGACCAATGATGTACTCATGCGGTACTTCAAGCTGGTCAATGCCCTTTTTCTCGATTGTTTTTATATGACGGGCTGTGATACGACGACCCTGTTCAACCAGGACTTCACCGTCTGCATCTTTGATATCAAAAGCAGCGGTTTCACCACGTAGTCGAGATGGTACCAATTCCATCATCACTTTGCCGTTTGTCACTTCGAACGCTGTGGTTTCGAAGAACATGCCAAGAATTTCTTCAGTTGAGAACTCAAGCGCACGTAGAATGATTGACGCAGGCAGTTTACGACGACGGTCGATACGTACAAACAGGTTATCTTTTACATCGAATTCAAAGTCTAACCACGAACCACGGTAAGGGATCACGCGTGCGTTATACAGTACTTTACCCGACGAGTGTGATTTACCACGGTCGTTATCAAAGAATACACCAGGTGAACGGTGTAGCTGAGAAACGATAACACGTTCAGTACCATTGATAACAAAAGTACCTGTGTCAGTCATGAGCGGGATTTCGCCCATGTAAACTTCTTGCTCTTTAATGTCTTTGACTGTGCCTGGTGCATCTTTGTCCATTAGCACAAGACGAAGTTTTACGCGAAGTGGAGCAGAAAAAGTCACACCGCGAATTTGACATTCTTTTACATCGAATACTGGCTCTCCAATACGATAGCTAACGTATTGAAGCTCAGAATTGCCCGAGTAGCTTTTGATCGGGAACACAGAACGGAATGCCGCTTCCAGTCCGGTATCACCATCAGCGTCCGGTGTAATGAACTTTTTGAACGATTCCAACTGCGTTTGCAAAAGGAAAGGTATGTCCAAAACTTGTGGACGTTTACCAAAATCCTTACGGATACGTTTCTTTTCAGAATAAGAGTAAGCCATGGGGTTCCTCAGCTTGCTGATCTTTGACCCAACCTGTTCATGGAGAACAGACTTCATTGGCATCTAAGCCATGATAACAACATCTAATTGTCGTCCTATGAGTCACTCACTTTCAAAATACTACTAACAGATTGAAAAATAAGAAAAAACATAGGAATTTATTGCGCAACAGGAAAGCGTCGCTCTATAGCGCAAAAGGGCCGGTGATTAAATAATCACCAGCCCTTGCCTGATTGCTCAGGCAGCGAACCTAGCAAATGCCAGATTACTTGATCTCAACTTCAGCACCAGCTTCTTCAAGATCTTTCTTAAGTGCTTCAGCTTCTTCTTTAGAAACAGCTTCTTTGATTGGCGCAGGAGCAGACTCAACAAGAGCTTTTGCTTCTTTAAGGCCAAGACCAGTTGCACCACGTACAGCTTTGATAGCAGCAACTTTGTTACCGCCAGCGCCAGCTAGGATTACGTCGAACTCAGTCTTTTCTTCAGCAGCTTCAGCAGGACCAGCAGCAACAACAGCAGCAGCTGCAGTTACGCCGAATTTTTCTTCCATTGCTTCAACTAGTTCAACAACTTCCATTACTGACATTTCAGCAATCGCGTCAAGGATTTGGTCTTTAGTTACAGACATTTTAAGTTTCCTAATTAATCACGAACCATGGGGTTCTAAAAATTTATTTGTGAAAGTAAGAAGCGTGCTATTAAGCAGCTGCTTCAGCTTTCTGAACACGTACAGCTTCAATTGTTTTACACAATTTACCAGCTGACGCTTCTTTCATAGCGCTCATTAGGCGTGCAACAGCTTCGTCGTAAGTAGGCAGCTTAGCTAGCATGTCTACGTCAACAACATTGCCTTCAAATGCAGCCGCTTTCAGTTCGAACAACTCGTTCTTCTTCGCGAAATCAGCGAAGATACGAGCTGCAGCACCTGGGTGCTCTGAAGAGAAAGCGATTAGGCTTGGGCCCACTAGCGATTCGTTAAGGCACTCATAGTCAGTACCTTCTACAGCGCGCTTAGCTAGCGTGTTACGGACAACTTTCATCCATACGCCTGCTTCACGAGCTTCTTTACGAAGTGCAGTGATCGCATCTACTGTTACACCACGAGAATCTGCAACAACTGCAGACAGAGCACCTTTGGCAGCTTCGTTGACTTCAGCAACAATTGCTTTTTTGTCTTGAAGATTTAAAGCCATGGGTGTTACTCCTGGTTATGATGGGAACGTGTCCCAGTTCTACTTTACTCATTGTCTTTCGACTCAGAGCTGCTTTTTACGGCGAGAACCAGAAGATTAGGAAAAATCTAGCTGGGATTCACACCGTCTACGTAGGGAATTAAGTAACTCAGTTACACCTACGGTCTTGGACGGAAACGCAATTTATCGGATCATTGTAGACTATAAAGCCTGCAAAGTGCCGAAATTATGCGCTTCAACCCGAATTCTTTGCTTCGTTGAGAGTCAGACTCTCAACGAAATGGCGCAAAATTATAGTCTAATTTTTACGCCATGTAAACGCTTATCTCTAAATTAAGCCACTTGCGTGTTTAGAGTAGCTTGGTCTACAGCAACACCCGCGCCCATAGTCGTTGAGATGCTTACTTTCTTCACGTAAGTACCTTTAGCTTGTGAAGGCTTAGCCTTCTTAAGCGCAACGATAAGTGCTTCCAGGTTTTCCTGAAGCTGGTTAGCGTCGAAATCAACCTTACCGATAGTGGTGTGGATGATGCCGTTTTTGTCGTTACGGTAGCGAACCTGACCCGCTTTCGCGTTTTTAACTGCCTCTGCAACGTTAGGCGTTACAGTACCAGTCTTAGGGTTAGGCATAAGGCCGCGTGGACCTAGGATTTGACCTAGTTGACCAACTACGCGCATTGCATCCGGAGAAGCAACAACTACGTCGAAGTTCATTTCGCCTTTCTTAACCTGCTCAGCAAGGTCTTCCATGCCTACCAGATCAGCACCAGCTTCTTTTGCTGCATCAGCGTTTGCACCTTGAGTGAATACTGCTACGCGTACTTCACGACCTGTACCGTGAGGTAGTACAGTTGCACCACGTACGTTTTGGTCAGATTTACGAGCATCGATACCCAGGTTTACAGCAACGTCTACGCTTTCAACGAACTTAGCAGTAGCCAGTTCTTTAAGAAGAGCAACAGCTTCGTTGATTTCGTATTCTTTAGTAACATCCACTTTTTCGCGGATAGTACGCATACGCTTAGTTAATTTAGCCATTCTCAATTACCCCTCTACGTTCAAGCCCATTGCACGTGCAGAACCTGCAATCGTGCGTACAGCTGCGTCCATATCAGCAGCAGTAAGATCCGGACGTTTAGTCTCAACGATCTCTTCAAGCTGAGCGCGAGTAACAGTACCCACTTTCTCAGTGTTAGGACGGCCAGAACCAGACTTGATACCAGCTGCTTTCTTAAGAAGGTAAGAAGCAGGTGGAGTTTTCATGTCGAAAGTGAAAGAACGGTCGTTGTAAACAGAAATGATTACAGGAACCGGTGCACCTTTCTCGATAGACTCTGTACGTGCGTTGAACGCTTTACAGAATTCCATGATGTTTACACCGTGTTGACCTAGTGCAGGACCTACTGGAGGACTAGGGTTAGCCATACCAGCAGCAACTTGTAGCTTGATTAAAGCTTCAACTTTTTTAGCCATGATAATACCTCGTTATGTGGGTCTTAGCCTTGTGCGCGCGAGGACGCGTACTCAGACGGCTTCCCAATTAAAAAAATCTGTCTTTTTGTGCGTCATCGTAATGACATACAAAAAGGCCGCTGATTATAGATTAACCAGCGGCCTTTGGCAATAACTTTTGCTGTTTTAAACAACAAAATTACTTATCTTGCTCAACCTGTCCAAACTCCAGGTCAACCGGTGTAGAACGACCGAAGATCAGTACCGATACTTTCAGACGACTCTTCTCGTAATCGACTTCTTCCACAACGCCATTAAAGTCAGCAAATGGACCATCAATAACACGTACCACTTCACCTGGCTCGAACAAGGTCGCTGGCTTAGGTGCTTCTGCATTTTCCTGCAGACGGTTAAGAATACGATCAGCTTCTTTTTTGCTGATTGGCGCTGGACGATCTGACGTACCACCCACAAAGCCCATCACACGTGGTGTACTGTTGACCAGGTGCCAGGATGCATCATCCATCACCATCTCAACCAGTACATAGCCTGGGAAGAATTTACGTTCAGACTTACGCTTTTGTCCGGCACGCATTTCCACAACTTCTTCAGTTGGGACTAGTACTTCACCGAAGTAGTCTTCCAGACCTTCGATTTTAATGTGCTCAAGAATAGTTTGAGCGACGCGCTTTTCAAAACCTGAAAACGCCTGAATTACGTACCAACGTAATTTCTTTTCTTTGTTCTCATCCGACATGGGATCAGATCTCCAATCCAGTTAAAACGCTAACCTGTTACAAGGCCAAACCGGTTAAATAGCCAACTGCACGAAACAGAATGCCATCCAATCCCCACAGGATCAGTGCCATTACTACTGTTGCAGCCATTACGATAAAGGTCGTGTGTGTTGTTTCCTGACGCGTTGGCCAAACTACCTTGCGAACCTCAATTCTAGACTCTTTGGCGAAAGCGATAAAGGTGCGCCCTTTTTCTGTTGTCGCAGCAATACCCAATGCTGCACCAATCGCAACTACCACACCAATCGCGCGCGTTAGCACTGAGATATCAGCGTACATGTAGTTACCAACAACTGCGCCAGCCAATAAAACGACTGCCAACAACCACTTTACCGTGTCCATCGAGCTAGACGGGTTTTCAACATTAGTGCTCATAATTTATTTTTACCTTAAATACAGACACAACAACCCTACATATGAGCAGGGTTAATCCATTTCAATCCAAATTTACAAATAAGCGGTGGTGGTAAAACCCATTATTTTAGATTTGGACTGATTATTAAGAGTGGCAGGGGCGGCAGGACTCGAACCCGCAACCATCGGTTTTGGAGACCGCTGTTCTACCAATTGGAACTACGCCCCTGCAAAGTGGATGCCCATTATACTGACGAACAAACTGAAAACAAGAGTAAAAGATGCGCAAAGCGGTATTTGTGCCAATTTCAGGCTGGTTCTGCTTCTACCGAGCGCTAAGAACCCGAAATTTCCCAGCTAAAACAAGCGCAGCGGATCACCATAGAAGAAATCACAGAGCAGCCATATTTGTTCGAAAGGGTGTGTTTGGGGAACAGGTAAGTGTGGTAATTCTCTTTCGAAGTCGGCCCGGTGCCACATCGGGCTGGCATTTCGGATCAACAGCCAAACACGCTGAGAATGATAATGCTTGCCCGCCTTTTGTGTTAGTAAGCGACCAAGACCTGTATTCAGTCGCCGTGTACTCGGCGCCTGGGCCATCACTGCCAATTCACGTTGCATGGTCAGTGACAACGGGCGACCTAATACAGCCATAGCCTCCGTTTCGCTGGCATAAAGGTGCGCAACTTCAATATCGAGTTGTGACTCCCCCAGATAACAACTCACATCGGGTTTTGCTGGTTGATTGTGCCAGATGTGACGCATGGGCGTGTGAGTGAGGCGCTCATAGCTGCGCATAAATAGCTTGGCCGCACCATGCTCCAGCTGTTGTTTCTCTCGCTCACTCTCGCGTATCACTGCCTGGTCACGCTTCACCTTGCTCTCCGTTAGTCTGAACAACTCAGCTGGTTATGCACATCTTGTAATAAACTCGATGCACCAAACCGGAAATGGTCTGCACACAACCAGTCATTACCCATGATATCGACTGCAACTTGTAAGTAATCATTTGCTTGCTCAACACTTTTAACGCCGCCAGCGGCTTTAAAGCCAACAGCCTTGCCCGAAACACGGATGCGTTCAAGCATGATTTTTGTCGCTTCTAACGTTGCATTCACCGGCACTTTGCCGGTACTGGTTTTAATAAAGTCAGCCCCGGCCAGAATGGCAACATCACTGGCCTGAGCGATTTGCTGTGCATTTTCCAGCACCCCTGATTCAATAATCACTTTAAGCTTTGCCTGTGCGCCACAGAGTTGCTTGCTTGAGCGCACATACTGCCAGGGCGTATCCGGGTCGCCTGCCTGGAGCTGCTGATAAGGCATGACCAAATCAATCTCATCGGCTCCGGCCTGCAACGCCTCTTTAGTCTGTGTCAGCACTTGCTGCAGCGACTGCTTACCGCTGGGAAAATTTGTGACTGTGGCGACCTTCACCTGTGACCAGCCTCGACGTGCCAGCTCCCTTTTACATAGCGCCACAAATTCCGGATACACACACACCGCAGCGGGTAATCCCAGTTCTGGTCGAATGCTGTCTAACAACGCAATGATACTGGCTTCGTTATCCTGTTCGTTTAACGACGTCAGATCCATCAATCCAAGCACCTCGCGTGCGACGGCTTGCATTTTCATATTAGTTTCCTTTTTACTGCCACAGTCCTGAGGACATGGCTGCATCATATGAGTCGGACTTCAACGTTAGCCGCTTGCCCCACTCGACCACAGGACATTTGTCCGCACCATTACCGAACAAGTTCACTTGGCCACGCCCGCTTATCCAGCCAGCCGCTGGGGCTAAAGTTACGGCGTTGTTCAGTACCAGCAAGCACGCTTTGGGATAAATTGTCGAAATTATAACTCATAACCAATAGCTATAACTGTTATCAGACACATGTAACCACCCTAAACCCCTTGATATATATGAAGTAAGCCTATTTTAAAGTCTTTATATAACTTTTAGTTATAAAAACTGGGTTTAAGTTATTTTTTCCCTGCCAGTACGCGGGATATTCTGCCACTCTAGAAAAAGCCAGAGTTGGCTTATATCAAGTTTTACGATGTTTAAGGGGCAACAGCGTGCAGTACTTACCTATCTTTACCAAGCTAGACAACAAACCCGTGCTGGTCGTCGGCGGCGGTGAAGTTGCACTGAGAAAGATCCGCGCGCTGCTAAAAGCGCGCGCCGATGTAACTGTACTGGCTCCTGAATTCTGTGACGAACTCATGCAATTGTCTGAAGAAGGTGAGCTACATCTGAAGACAGCTTACTTTAGCGCCGACGCCGTTGACAGCATGGCGCTGGTTATTGCTGCCACCGACAACGATGACGTCAACGCACAGGTGCGCGATGCAGCGGATGCGCGCAATATTTTCGTCAATGTGGTTGATGACCAGCCAAAATGTAGCTTTATTTTTCCGTCTATCGTTGACCGCAACCCCATTACCATTGCAATTTCCAGTGCCGGCACAGCGCCTGTATTGGCGCGCCGTTTAAGAGAAAAGCTCGAAACCCTGATCCCACAACATATTGGCCCGTTAGCTGAACTGGTTGGCGGATTCAGAGACAAGGTCAAAAGCCGTTTTAAGCATTTTGCGGATCGCCGTCAATTCTGGGAGCGGGTATTCGACTCACATGTTGTCAGTAAAGTACAAAGCGGAGACACACAAGGTGCGCAACAGCAGCTGCATGACATGCTGGACGACACCGCTGAGCCACAGGGCGAAGTCTATGTCGTCGGCGCAGGCCCGGGTGACCCGGAACTACTGACACTCAAAGCTCTGCAATTGATGCAACAAGCTGATGTTGTGGTGTATGACTACCTGGTGTCCGATGAAATTATGGAACTGGTCAGACGCGATGCCGACCTTATCTGCGTCGGAAAACGCGCCGGACACCACAGTGTCAAACAAGAAGACACCAATCAGATGTTGGTTGAGCTGGCCCAGCAAGGTAAAAAGGTATGTCGTATTAAAGGCGGCGACCCCTTTATTTATGGCCGTGGTGGCGAAGAAGTGCAGGTCCTGGCTGCGGCCAACATCCGCTACCAGATAGTCCCTGGTATTACCGCCGCCGCGGGGTGCAGTGCCTATGCGGGTATACCGCTTACACACCGTGACCATGCTCAGGCTATTCAGTTTGTGACGGGGCACTGTAAAAAAGAAGGGCAGGAACTGGACTGGCAGTCGCTAGCCAAGCCCAACCAGACGTTGGCCATTTATATGGGGGTTATTAAATCTCCGCATATACAGGCCCAACTCCTGGCCCATGGCCGCAGTGAACACACACCAGTGGCCATCGTTGAAAATGGTACCCGCAAATCACAGCGTGTTGTGACCACTGAACTTGGTCAGCTGGCAGCGCAAATCGAAGCCAACAATATCCAGTCTCCGGCGCTGCTGATCATTGGCGAAGTCGCTGCACTGCATCAGGAGCTGGCCTGGTTTGGTAAAACAGAACAAATTGCAAGTTACGCTCAGCCGCTCGCTAAGATCGCCTGACACATGAACCACTTTATTTTTAGTATTTAAGTAGGACGACGACAATGGCTTTAACTCACCTTCAGCAACTTGAGGCTGAAAGTATAAAGATTATTCGCGAAGTCGCTGCTGAGTTTGAAAACCCAGTGATGCTTTACTCCATAGGTAAAGACTCATCGGTACTCCTTCACTTAGCACGTAAAGCGTTTTTCCCGGCAAAGATCCCTTTCCCTCTGCTGCATGTAGACACGGACTGGAAATTCCGCGAGATGATTGAGTTTCGTGATCGTCTGGCCAAAGAGTACAACTTTGACCTGATTGTGCATAAAAACCCGGAAGGGTTAGCAATGGGCGTTGGCCCATTCACCCACGGCTCAGCCAAGCACACTGATATCATGAAAACTCAGGGTCTTAAGCAGGCATTGAACAAGTACGGTTTTGACGCAGCCTTTGGTGGCGCACGCCGTGATGAAGAAAAGTCTCGTGCAAAAGAGCGTGTGTATTCATTCCGTGATAAACACCACCGCTGGGATCCAAAAAACCAGCGTCCTGAGCTGTGGAATACCTACAACGGTCAGGTCAATCCAGGCGAAAGTATTCGAGTATTCCCGCTATCAAACTGGACTGAGTTGGATATCTGGCAATATATCTACCAGGAGAACATTGAGATAGTGCCGCTTTATCTGGCAGAAAAACGCCCGGTAGTTGAGCGCGATGGCACATTAATCATGGTCGACGACGAGCGTATGCCACTGGCGGAAGGGGAAGTGCCTGAAATGAAGTCGGTACGTTTCCGTACGCTGGGTTGTTACCCACTGACCGGTGCGGTTGAATCTGAGGCGAACACTCTGACCGGGATCATCGAAGAAATGTTGTTATCGACCTCTTCAGAGCGTGAAGGCCGGGTCATCGACCATGATTCATCCGGGTCAATGGAGAAGAAAAAACGTGAGGGGTATTTCTAATGTCTACCGCAAATGAAGTAAAAGAACTGGGGATTGAAACCTACTTGTCACGCCAACAGGACAAAAGCCTGTTGCGCATGATGACCTGCGGCAGTGTAGACGATGGTAAATCCACCCTGATCGGCCGTTTGCTGCACGACAGCCACCAAATCTATGAAGATCAGCTGGCAGCGCTGCACAAAGACAATGAAAAAGTCGGTAATGCCGGTGAAGAGCTGGATCTTGCGTTGCTGGTTGACGGTTTGCAGGCAGAGCGTGAGCAAGGTATCACCATCGACGTCGCATATCGCTATTTCTCAACGGCCAAGCGCAAGTTTATCATCGCGGACACACCTGGGCATGAGCAGTATACCCGTAACATGGTAACCGGCGCTTCAACCAGCGATCTGGCCATTATTCTGGTTGATGCCCGCTATGGTGTGCAGATCCAGACCAAGCGCCACAGTTTTATCTGTGATTCGCTGGGGATCAAACAATTCGTTGTGGCCATCAACAAAATGGACATCGTTGACTTTGATGAAGCGGTGTTCGAAAAGATCAAGGCCGATTACCTGAAGTTTGCAGAGCAGCTGGACGTCAATGACATCAAGTTCGTGCCGATTTCGGCGTTGAAAGGCGACAACGTTGTTACTCGCTCCGAGCACACCCCTTACTACACAGATCAACCGCTGATGGCGCTGCTGGAAGATTCTCCGGCTGCTGAACCAAACAGTGCCTTTGAAGCCCGCTTCCCGGTGCAATACGTCGTTCGCCCCAACCTGGATTTTCGTGGTTTTCAGGGCACGTTGACGTCAGGTGCGCTAAGTGTGGGTCAGGCGGTTAAGATTCTACCTTCGGGTAAAACCAGTACCATCAAAGAGCTGGTAACCTTCGACGGCAACTTGGAACAAGCAGAAACCGGTCAGGCACTGACCATCACTTTGAATGATGAAGTGGATGTCAGCCGTGGTGATGTGATTGTCCCGGCAGACTCATCGACTAAAGCAACCAACCTGATCCAGGCCAAGCTGGTATGGATGCACGAAGCGCCTCTGGTGCTGGGCAAAACGTACAACTTCAAGCTGGGCGCTAAGAGTACGGCTGCCATCGTGAAGCAGATTGACCACACCATAGACGTCAACACGCTGGAACATGGCGAAGCCGAAAGCCTGCAGCTGAACGAGATTGCCATTGTTACGCTGGAACTGACAGAAACAATCGCTGCCGACGTATATCGTGATAACCACGAAACCGGTGCCTTTATCCTGATTGACCGTCTGAGCAACCTGACCGTAGGTGCGGGTATGATTGATGTGATTCTGGATGAACAACTCAGCGAAAAGCAGCAGTTCAGCGAGTTTGAGCTGGAGCTCAATGCCCTGGTTCGCAAGCACTTCCCACACTGGCAAGCGCTTGATTTGAGCAAGCTGAAATAACGGCCTTATGCCTGTTAACGGGAGTTATCTATGCTGCTAGAGCAGATCATCTTAACAGGCATCATGCTCGTGTTAGTCGCGTGTCTTTTTGGCACGCGGCTTAATCCGGCCTGGTTATTCGTTGGCGCAATCAGCAGCGCTTATCTGGCTGGGCTAATCGATCTGGAAACCATGCTGGTCAATTACGCTAATCCGTCGTTGATCACTCTGGTTTTACTGATCCTTGTCTCTATTGCCATTGAAAAAACCACTCTGGTGCAATACCTTGCCCGCTCGCTGGCCAATGGTTCGCTGGCGCGCTCGGTCATGAAACTGGGGTTATCCACGGCCTTTTTGTCGTCTTTTACCAACAATACCGCCGTGGTTGCGTCTTTGATCAGTACCATTAAAGAAAGCAAAACCCACTCGCCTTCCAAGTTATTACTGCCACTGTCGTACACAGCGATTCTGGGCGGTACCCTGACCCTGATCGGCACCTCGACCAACTTAATCGTCAATGGCTTTGCGATTGAGGCTGGTATGGCACCGCTGGGCTTTTTTGATTTTACCCTGGTTGGCATTGGCGCACTGAGTGTGGGCCTGATCACCATCATTCTGTTACTGAAGTTTTTGCCAGACCATGGCCGTAAGGAAGAAGAAGTAGTACCTTTCTATCTGGAAGGGAAAGTGACTGCGGGCTCCAAACTGATAGGCCGCACAGTCGAGGAAAATGGCCTGCGCGATCTGCGCGATTTATTCCTGGCAGAAATCATTCGCGGCGAGCGCCGCATTTGCGCCGTGACCCCGCAACAGGAAATCCAGCAGGGTGATGTGCTGTTGTTTGTCGGCGATATCAAGTCTGTGCCTTTACTACGTCGTTTCGACGGATTACAGGTGGTACACGACAAGCACGAAAAAGACGCTGAGCATTTGGTGGAAGTCGTGATCAGTCAGTCGTCCAAGTTTTTGGGCAAAACACTCAAAGAGATCCGCTTTCGCGAACAGTTTCATGCCGCGGTGATAGCCATTCGCAGAGGTCATGACCGTCTGCCTGGCGGCCTGGGTCAGGTCAAGCTGCAGGCAGGAGATTCTTTGATTCTCGCCCCTGGCGGTGACTTTTACCAGCTGCCCGACCTGAAACGCGAATTTGTTTATATCTCTGGCCTGGACCTGCAAACCCATTTAACACAGCCACAATCGAATAAAGTGATGGCTGCCTTTGTTGCCGTGCTCGGCTTGGGGATCTTCGATATTGTGCCTTTAGTCAAAGGCCTGATGGTATTATTACTTGGGCTAGTGCTGTTTGGCTCCGTCAAAGTCAGTGAAATGAAGCGTCGTTTTCCCATTGAATTGCTGGCCATAGTGGGCAGTGCCATTGGCTTAGCTAAGCTGATGATAGACACAGGGTTAGCCGGGCAGATTTCCGATGCGCTGTTTTATGTGCTAGGCGACTTCGGCCCGTATGGTGCCTTTATCGCCATTTTTGTGATGACGGTGGTGTTCACTGAATTAATCACCAACAATGCGGCAGCCGCACTGTCATTCCCTGTCGCGTATGCATTGGCCATTGGCTTTGGCGTGAATCCACTGCCATTCGTAATGGCGGTGGCCTTTGGTGCATCGGCCAGTTTTATTTCACCTTTTGGCTATCAGACTAACCTGATGGTATACAGTGCAGGCAATTACCGGATCAAAGACTATGTGACCGTGGGCCTGCCGCTTTCAATTATTTACTCGATCACTGTGCTGACGCTGATCCCCTTGGTTTTCCCGTTTTAGTGGATAGGAATTATGGATACGAATATTGTCTGGCATAACTATGCCGTGAATAAAACACATCGCAGCGAACAAAAGGGCCATCGTCCGGTTATTCTGTGGTTTACCGGCTACTCTGGCTCGGGCAAAAGCACCGTTGCCAATGCATTGGAAAGTGCTCTGCAACAGCTCGGCGCACACACATACCTGCTCGATGGCGACAATGTACGTCATGGGCTGTGCAAAGATCTCGGATTCAGCGACGCAGATCGGGTTGAGAACATCCGCCGTGTGGGTGAACTGAGCAAACTCATGGTCGATGCGGGCCTGATCGTACTGACCGCCTTTATCTCCCCGTTCCAGGCCGAACGCGATATGGTTCGCAACCTGGTTGAAGACGCCGAGTTTATTGAGGTTTATCTGGATACACCGCTGGAAGTGTGTGAACAGCGGGACCCGAAAGGCCTGTATAAAAAGGCCCGCGCCGGCGAGATCAAACACTTTACCGGCATAGACTCAGACTATGAACCACCTCAAAACCCGGAGATCCGCATTAATACCGGTGAAAATAGTCTGGACCAATCGGTGCAACAGCTGGTAGCGTATCTGCAACAGCGCGAGATAATTCATCTGTAGTACCAAGGAAATACCATGAACGACACCGACTTATTGGAGGAAATTGTTAATCTGGCCCGACGCGCCGGAGACAAGATCCTCACCATTTATGCCAAAGACTTTAACGTTGAATATAAAGACGATAAAAGCCCGGTCACCGACGCCGACTTAGCCGCCAATGAGGTGATCACGGCAGGCCTGCAAACGCTGACTCCGGATTTGCCTATCCTCAGTGAGGAGAGCGCCGAGATCAGCTGGCAGGAACGCCAAACCTGGCAGCGCTACTGGCTGGTTGACCCCATCGACGGCACCAAAGAGTTTATAAAGAAAAACGGTGAGTTCACGGTCAACATCGCCCTGATTGAAAACGGTGAGCCGGTGATGGGCGTGGTCCATGCGCCCGCACTGAACGTCAGTTACTTCGCCGCCAATAGCATTGGCGCTTTCAAAGAATGTGGCGAGGCCCGTATCGAGCTGAAAGTCACCCGCAAAGACAATCAGGGCACCATTCAAGTGGTAGGCTCCCGCTCACACCCTTCACCGGACTTGGCTGACTACCTCAAACAATTTGATGATGTGAACATGGTGCCAAAAGGCAGTTCACTGAAACTTTGTCTGGTTGCGGAAAGTGCTGCCGATGTGTATCCGCGCCTGGGCCCCACCAGTGAATGGGATACCGGCGCCGGACATGCCGTGGCGAAAATCGCCGGTGCAACTGTCACTCAGCTGGACGGCAGTCCCCTGCTGTACAACCAAAAAGAGTCATATCTGAACCCCTACTTTGTGGTTTCAAGACTCAACTGATCCTTGAGCCTTACCCGGTCGGGTAAGGCTTTTCTCTTATGCCCGTCACCATAAGGAAATGTTATGTCACACGCACCCATTAATTTTGCCGACAAGCTGGCGCTGTTTTCAGAGCACTGGAGTCCTAAAGTCATTGCGGAAATGAACGACTACCAGTTCAAACTGGTAAAACTTCAGGGGGAATTTGTCTGGCACGATCACCCCGACACCGACGAAGTGTTCATTGTGCTATCCGGTGAGATGCACATAGCCTTTCGGGACCGCACAGAGTATCTGAAAGAGGGTGACATGCTGGTTGTGCCCAAAGGTACAGAACACAAACCCTATGCAGAGCATGAGTGCCAGGTACTTATTATCGAACCCAAAGGGGTCGTCAACACCGGAGATGCCGACAGCGCACTCACCGCACAAAACGATGTCTGGATCTAACGCACAGATGTAAAGCAGATGAACCGAATAAAGAAACAGGTTTAGCGCCTAGTTTGGCTTTTTATTAAGCAATTGAATCAGATATGTGCGACTTTTTCCTCTTTAGCTAGTGACAAGCCTGTTAAAAATTTTTATACTGCCAGCGCTTTTTAGGTCTGTGCTAAAAAGCCAGCAAAAAATGGCTCTACAGCTTAAGTGATAAACATAAGCCTTAAGGCTTTCAAAGCTAATAAAAATTCAGCTTGAAATTAAAGAACGCTAGGTCGTGGATGACCGAGCTAAGTGATAGTCATCATGAACGTGTTTATGACTGCCACAAACAATCTAAAAATGGCCCTATAGCTCAGTTGGGCGATACAAGACCGAAGCATCGCTTCGCAGCTTGTTGAGGTGGAGGCAGGACGCCGACAGGACCTCGCTTCATGGATGAATTTATTGAGCACTACAATTTAGAAATGGCCCTATAGCTCAGTTGGTTAGAGCACCCGACTCATAATCGGTAGGTCCCTGGTTCAAGTCCAGGTGGGGCCACCATTTTTCTCATCTTGCATACTGCTGTAATAAACTCTCACCACCCACTCTGATTTATTATTGCTCTCAATTCGTTTACCTTACAAGCAAAAACCATAGCACCCTAACCTGCTTCCAAGTATGCTAGAGCCATTGCATATCAAAGGATTTATTTCATGCCTAATCAAATGTTTACCGATGTCGAGCTTCGCATTATGTCAATTCATGTTAAATCGCAGGGCTTCGTCGACAAGTTACTCAGCGAAAGTAAGTTTGAGATTAAGGTATTTAGTGCTGTAAGTGATGGGGTAGCAGATCATGCATTTAATATGGAGCTAAACGTAATGCCAGTCAGCGAAGGCGGCACCATTAGCTTTGGCCCTGCGGGTTACACCATTTATCGTAATCGTGCCGGACAGATCCCACGCTTCCTTGATGCCCATATTGCCGTCTTAGAAGATGACAGTGATATTCGCAGTACGGCCAAGCTGATGGCTAAGGTTCGAAAAACCGCAGCATTTGGCGAACTCACCCGCACAGTCGTGGCCGCGGCGGCCAATCCTCTGTTTGCAGTCGGTATGAATGTGGCTGAAAGCCTGATGGATATTTCCATCGAAGTGCTAAAGGACAATAAAGACGACCTGTGGCTGCGCCGTTTCTTCAGCTTTAACTACAATATTGAAGGTTATGAGGGTGTTGCAGAGTTTGAGTCTGACGAAGTAAAAATCACGCTGCAACTCTTTACCGGATAGCGCCGCAATCAGCTTTTCACGGCTATCACGACTCCCTGAGTCAGTGACACCAGCTTGGCTGCTGGCAGCGAGAATACCGCATTGGGTGTACCTGCCGCAGCCCACAGCGTCTCATATTGCAGTAAATCCTCATCAATATAAGTGACTGGCTGGGTAAGGTGTCCGATAGGAGGTATGCCACCAATGGCAAATCCGGTGACCTCCCGGGTAAACTCAGCGTCGGCTTTTACCAGCTTCTCTCCCAGATGTTTGGCCACGACTTTTTCTTTTACTCGATTGCTGCCACTGACCAATAACAACACCGGCTTACCGCTTTCTTTGCCTTTAAATATCAGTGATTTTACAATTTGTCCGAGTTGACACCCTAAGGTGTGCGCAGAGTCTTCTGCAGTGCGGGTGCTGCCGGGTAACTCGACAACAGTAAACGCCCCGCCTGCCGCCGCAATGGCATCCTGAACCCGTTGCGCACTTCTGCTTAGTTTATCCGCTTCATGTCTGCTCATAGCCGCTCCTTGTTTTGACTTTGTTAGCTTCTTACCTACCCTAGCCAAAAATCGCAGCCAGGCCAAATACATTCCGTAATTAGTTATTGATTGTTTTTCACCTGACTGGTGTAACTTCTTTTTCCTATAATCCAAGATCACAACGAGTAATCAGTACTTTTCAACTACACTTACCTGTAGAAAGCTTCTAAAACGGGGTCCGAGTCTTGACAAGGGACAGCCCAGAGTCTCGACTGCTCAGTCACAGGGCCAGGTGATAACACGAAAGAGAGATAGCCGAGTGACCAAACTGTACTCCATTGACCTCAAGCTATGGCTTACACTTAGTGCTTTTTTATTTGCCGCCCTGTTGGCGGTAGGTTTAGTGCAGGTCCATCATGATACCCAGCAAGAAAGCCTGCTGGCGATCACAGAAGCAACCTTAAAACGCGATCTCTCGGCGCTTAACCTGACAATGCAGCATCACCTCGCCCAAAACGATCAGAAAGAAATACGTAACACCTTGGTTGCATATCAGCAGGGCCAGCAATATGACCACCTGGCACTGGTCGATGCAAAAGGCATGGTGCTATATAGTAGTAACACAAGCCATGAGGGCCGCCACCACAACGATACCCCATTAAAACTCAAACCAGAAGCCATCAGTCAACGGCTCAGTCCGCCATACATAATGGTTGAATACATTAAACATAACCATCTGTATCAGGCCTACAGCACCTATGAACAACAAGGCGCAGTGGCGCCTAATTCCCCCCTTCCGGCACTCATTTATGCCGAATATTCCATTGCTGACCAGGCACAACAACTACTTGAATATACGCGAATGAAAACCCTGTCTATTCTGGCGATTGCGGCACTGCTCACTGCTTTGGTGCTGTATTTCACTCGGCTCTTCATTCATCGCCCGGTATCACAGCTAGTTGCGCTCAGTGAGCGACTGAGTAGTTTTGACTTCAGCGACACACTCGAGACACATGGCGCTGGCGAGTTTAAGCATCTGGCGGACAACCTCAACCACATGGCAAACAGTCTGCAAGTCGGCTGGCAGAAAACGCAACAAGCTGAGGCTGATGCCAGCCGCAAAACAGCGATCCTGGAGGGCATTTTCTCAGCCCTGCCTGACTTGTTTTTTATCATTGATAAACAGGGCACTATTTTAGAGTATCACAGCGGACAGACAGACGACTTATACGTACCTGAAGCCCAATTTTTGGGACGTAAAATTGAGGAATTCCTGCCAGCCCAAACCTCGCGCCACTTTACTCGCGCAATTCAAAGTATTGAACAGCCTGGCCAGTTAACGCAACTTGAATATTCGCTGCCCTTTGAGGACGGTAACCGTCACTTTGAAGCTCGCCTCAGTGCACTACCAGGGACCGAGTCTTTGGTTATTGCTGTACGCAACATCACAGACAAAAAACGCCAGGAAGAAATCATCCTGCACCACGCTTTTTACGATACCCTCACGGACTTGCCCAATCGCTTTTTAGTGCTTGATCGCCTCCAGCAACTGATCCATGACGCCAAACGAGACAAGTTACTGGTTGGTGTTGGCTTTATCGATTTGGATGACTTTAAAAAAGTGAATGATTCAATGGGACATGAAGTCGGTGATAAAGTCTTGATCCATTCGGCAAAGCGACTGCAGTCGGCGTTGCGAGAAAAAGACACTGTAGCGCGCCTTGGTGGTGATGAGTTCATCATTCTGTTGGGCGACTTGAAAAGCAACGCTGATATTCATCCCATCGCTACCAAACTGGTTAAACTCTTTCATGCACCGTTTGATATTGACGGTCGTGCCTTCAATATTTCTCTGAGTCTGGGCATTGCCCTGTTTCCTCAGGACGCCGATACGCCCAACGACCTGCTGAGAAAGGCAGACTCTGCCATGTATAATGCAAAGCAACAGGGTCGCAATACTTATTGTTTATTCACCGAAAGCATGAGCAACTCACTGCAACGACGCCTGATGCTGGAAGAAAACATGCAAGGCGCACTTGAGCGCGGAGAATTCGAGGTCTATTATCAGCCGCAGCTGGATCTCCAGGCGCGCAAAGTGGTTGGGGCTGAAGCCCTGCTTCGCTGGCACAGTGATAAGCTCGGCCCAATTTCTCCGGCTGAGTTTATTCCCCTGGCAGAACAAAATGGGTTCATTATCGACCTTGGCAAGTTTGTTCTTAACTCTGCTGCCAAAGCCTTACAGCGAATACATACGCAATTTAATGCGTCATTGCGGCTGGCGGTTAACCTGTCACCCCGCCAGTTTAATGACCCTGAACTACTCAGCCATGTTGAGCATTTGATAGAACGTTGTGCTTTACAACCTGGTACGCTTGAATTGGAGATCACTGAAGGTCTGCTATTAAGTGGTGACAACACGATTAAAGCCACACTGGATAAACTTCAGCAAATGGGGATTTTGATCTCAATGGATGACTTTGGCACAGGCTACTCATCGTTGAACTATTTGCGTCAGTATCCGTTTGATGTGTTGAAAATTGACCAAAGCTTCATTGCCGACATGCACACAGGGAATGAATCGGCCTATCTGGTAAAAAATATTATCACTATGGCACACGGCATGGGCCTTAAAGTGATTGCCGAAGGGATTGAAGATCATGAACAGCTCACACGACTGGTCGAGTTTAAGTGTAACATTGGTCAGGGCTACCTGATTGGACAGCCAATGCCTGAAGCCGCATTCCAGGACTGGCTTGAACACAACTTTACTCGCCCGGAGAATATAATGAATAAATCCCTGTCGATACAAGACTATTAAAAAGAATATGTTAGTATTGCATGGCAGTGTAAGGATTTAGAACATGAATATAGAACAACTGGTAAGTAAAGCTAAGCAAGTTTGTGATAATCGAGGGGCTCGTTTTACCCCTATCCGAGAGAAAGTTTTCCGCTTACTCGCTGCTAAACAAGGCGGTGTAGGCGCCTATGATCTGTTAGAAGAGCTCAAACTCACCGAGTCTGGCGCAAAACCAGCAACGGTATACCGTGCTTTGGATTTTCTCTCAGAATTAGGGTTTATTCATAAGATTGAAAGCACAAATGCATTTATGCTGTGCCATCACTTTGACTGTATTCACCCTGTGCAGTTATTGATCTGTGACTCATGTGGCCACGTACAAGAGCTGCATTCCAATGCCATTTCGCACGAACTGAATAACCTGGCTGCAGAGCACGGCTTTCTTGTAAAAGCACAAACGATTGAAGCACACGGCCGTTGTGGAAAGTGTAATGAGTAGTGCAGCAAAGTAAAAAGCCCACTACACTTAAATCAGCGTCCGTTACAACGTAGGAACCTAGGGAAGAAGCATATGAATGTAGAATTCATCAACCCTTTTTTATCGTCACTAATGAATGTACTGGCGACCATGGCACAAACAGAATTAACGCCAGGTAAGCCCAAGATTAAAAAAGATGAGGTGGCACGCGGTGATGTGTCTGGGTTGATTGGCATGGTGGGCCCACAAACCAAAGGCTCCTTTTCTATCAGTTTTGATGAAGGCCTGGCGTTGACCATTATGGAAAGAATGCTGGGTGAGCGCCCGGACAAAATCAATGAAGAAGTCACCGACATGGTCGGTGAGATCACCAACATGGTCACTGGTGGCGCAAAGAACCTGCTTGGTGAAAAAGGCTACGAGTTTGATATGGCCACGCCAATTGTGGTCTCCGGACCCGGGCACACTATTACTCACAAATGCGATGGCCCGAAAATCATTATGCCCTTCACCTCAGCTGACGGGAATGCCAACATAGAGGTGAGCTTCGATAAGCTATGAGCTGGCATCAGACACATATCACACTCAGGCCGCGTCAACGCGGCTTTCATTTAATTGATGATGAAGTACTTACACAGTTACCTCAGCTAGGCTATTACAAAGTGGGATTGCTACATTTGTTTATTCAACACACTTCAGCCAGTCTCACCATCAATGAAAATGCCGACCCCACCGTTCGCATGGATATGGAAAGTCACTTTAACCACTTTGTACCCGAACGGCAAAGCTACTATCGTCATGATTATGAAGGTGACGACGACATGCCAGCCCATATCAAATCCAGTACGCTGGGCTGTGAAGTCACGATACCAGTGAGTCACGGGCGCTTGCAATTGGGTACCTGGCAAGGGATTTACTTAGGGGAGCATAGAGACCATGCAAGTAGCCGCTCAATTGTCGCAACCTTGCATGGCCAGCTTCTGGAATAATTAGCTGGATTAGTCTGCTGGGGTGATGTAGTCGTAACTCACCCTGGGTGTGACATTGCAGAGTAATTCATAAGGGATAGTCCCCGCACACGCCGCAACTTCTTCAACCGGTAAATCAGGACCCCACATTTCAACCAGGTCACCGACTGCAACTCCACCTGGGTTAGTGCCTATGTCCACAGTGATCATGTCCATAGATACCGCACCAACAATGCCATAACGCTTCCCCCTTATCACTACAGGCGTCCCATTGCGAGCATTACGTGGGTAGCCATCACCGTATCCCATCGCAACTACGGCCAACTGAGTTTGTCGATTACTCTGCCAGCGACCGCCATATCCCACTTTCTCACCAGCAGCGATGGTCTTGATGGCGATCACCCGGGTTGTTAGCCGCATCACAGGCTTGAGGCCATGCTCAGTGCCAACCTGGTCAAGCATGGGTGAAACCCCATACATCATTAAACCTGGGCGGACCCAGTCACCATGTGACTGAGGCCAGCCGAGTACCCCAGCGGAGTTGGCCAAACACTTAGCTTCAGGTTTACCTTCTATCAGATGCTCGAACGCTTTAATCTGGCGTTGTGTTTGCGTGCTATTGACATCATCAGCACAGGAAAAGTGCGTCATCAGTTTGATATTCGGGTCAACATTGCCACAAGCTTTTAGCCGCTGATAGAAGGTCTCGAACTGTTCAGGCTCGATACCAAGTCTGTGCATCCCAGTATCGACCTTTAGCCACACAGACAAACGAGCATCCAGCTGACTGGTTTCGATGGCCCGCAGCTGGTTTTCATCGTGAATGATAGTTTCAAAGTTATTGGCAATCAGAATAGGTAAATCTGCACAATGAAAAAAGCCTTCCAGCAAAACGATCGGCTTAGTCAAGCCACCGGCGCGCAGCGCCAGTGCTTCATCAATACGCGCTACCGCAAAGGCATCCGCGCCATTGAGCTGCTGGGCAATTTTGACCAGACCATGACCATAGGCGTTGGCCTTGAGCACAGCCATCACGCGGGCACCAGGTGCCAGTGCCTTGATCCGTTTTAAATTATAACTTAATGCCGCGAGGTTAATTTCGGCGGTTGCCAGGCGCATACTTACTCCTAATTCAGGCTGCCGACTCAGTGAGAAAAAACGAATACGTTAATATTCGTCATCGACTGCAGGGCCGGCATAATTGTCGAACCGAGAGAATTGCCCCTGAAAGGTTAACCTAACCTTACCAATCGGACCATTACGCTGTTTACCAATGATAATTTCCGCGACTCCCTTATCTGGGCTGTCGTCGTTGTAGACCTCATCACGATAGATAAACATGATCAAGTCGGCATCCTGCTCGATAGACCCTGATTCACGTAAGTCTGAGTTAACCGGGCGTTTATCAGCACGTTGTTCCAGTGTACGGTTAAGCTGCGATAAGGCTATCACCGGGCACTGAAGCTCTTTTGCCAATGCTTTGAGTGAACGAGATATCTCTGCGATTTCTAAGGTCCGGTTGTCCGACAAACTGGGTACTCGCATCAACTGCAAATAATCCACCATGATCATGCTGATACCACCATGATCCCGTGCAATCCGCCTTGCTCTCGAGCGCACATCCGTCGGCGTCAAACCTGAGGCATCATCAATGTACATTTGACCCTTTTCCATCAATAAGCCCATGGTTGAGGATAACCGAGCCCAATCATCATCATCCAGCTGACCAGTCCGCACTTTGGTCTGGTTAATACGCCCCAGTGAAGCCAACATCCTCATCATGATCTGCTCTGAGGGCATCTCCAGTGAATAGATAAGCACTGGCTTATCTTGCGTCATCGCAGCATGTTCTGCCAGGTTCATGGCAAAAGTGGTTTTACCCATCGACGGACGTGCAGCGACTATGATCAGATCTGAGGGTTGCAAGCCTGCGGTCATCTGATCAAGATCAGAGTAGCCCGTGCTCACCCCCGTTACACCATCTTGCGGCGACTGGTAAAGCTCTTCAATTTTATCGACGGTTTTTTCGAGTATACTGTGAATGCTCTGTGGACCTTCGGTACTCTTAGTGCGCTGCTCAGCGATTTTGAATACCTTGCTTTCCGCCAGATCCAACAATTCGTGGCTATCGCGCCCTTCCGGGTTAAAGCCCGCCTCGGCGATTTCATTTGCCACCGAGATCATTTCACGGACCACTGCGCGTTCGCGCACAATACTGGCATAGGCATCTATGTTCGCTGCGCTGGGTGTATTTTTGGCAATTTCAGCCAGATAAGCAAAACCACCGACCGTGTCCAGTTGATTATTCTTCTCGAGGTTTTCCGAGATAGTGATCAGGTCTATAGGCTGACTGGCCTCGACCAGTTTGCTCATAGCCTCAAATATCAGCTTGTGGGTGCGGGTGTAAAAGTCCTGCGCGACAACCAGCTCTGCAACCCTATCAAACGCCTGATTATCAAGCATCAGTCCACCTAACACAGACTGCTCTGCCTCGATGGAATGGGGGGGAACTTTCAGGGTATCGACTTGTTGATCAGGTTTCGCCATATCACTACAAACACTAAGGGACGGACCTGTTATTGTATACGCAATTGGGGTGGAAATGAATCTAGATTATCAGGCTAATATTGACGAAGGGACGCCCTCATTGAACGTCCCACCTGAGTCTTACAACTTCTTCAGGGCAATACGCCCACTGACAGTATCGATTTCTACATCCACATCACCGTCGTTAATCACAAACTCCAGTTCACGCGATGGCCCATATTTAGCCTTCTTTTCTTTGTCTGCTGACAGTTCATTGATGATGCGCCCGCCGGCATGCGCATCGATATCAAAGCGCGCCGACAGATTAGTGGGAAAATAAAAGTCGACATCACCACTGACTGATTCAAAACGAATATTGGCTCGCTTTTCCAAAGCTCTCATTTTGACATTAATCTCGCCATTGACTGTGCTCATTCTGAGGTCTTTCAGGCTGGCAATATCGAAATCAACTTCACCATTGACGTTTTCAACCCGAATATCACTCGCCTGAGTCATACTCTCAATACCACCATTGACCGCGTTGAAACGTAGTTTTCCGCTGGAGGCCATATCTTCAATATCGCCATTGACTGTTTCATAGCGGATGTTACCAGATAGTTCTTTACCTTCGATATCGCCGTTGACGGTTTCCAGTTCAATTTTACCGCTTGCCTGGTTCACCTCAATGTCCCCATTGACGGTGGTTACTGCTACACCTGCACTAAAGTTACTGACATCCACATCAACATTCACCCCTTCAAAATCCAGTTCACTCTGTTTTGGCATATAAATGGTCAACCGAGAACCATCTCGCTTGTTATTCCACCCCTTATTGCGGCGCGGCATTTTGACAATAAACTCTGTTACATTACCCTGAGTTTCTAACGTATAGCCCTCGGCCAGTTCATCTAGCTCACCACTGACTTTAAAGCTTGGCTTGTCCCATGACTTAATCGTGACTTTACCACGCTGGTTTTCGATGACCACTTTACCATTTAGCGGCACCTCAATCTGCTCGTCAATCTTGTCACCCGCCAGGGCAAACAGCGGCAGCGTGGCCAGTCCTAAAATGATTGCTTTCATGCTTCTCTCCTAAATCTGTTGCCACTGGGGCTGATGTACCTTAGTGATTAAATCCAGCTGCTGCTGGTATACCTGAGCCAGCATTTTGAGCAGGGCTGCATTATCGGGATCTTTTGTCAGAGCCAGCTTGATGGCCTGCTCTGCTTCTTCCAGCTCCTGTAATGGCACCTGCCAATCCTGTGTCAGTGCAGGTTGTGCCTCATACTGAACCAGTAACGTCTGTTTTTTCTGCTCGAAGAACGCACTCATATTCGTCATAGTGTCTTGCTTGGGCTGCGTCATGATGACCTGCCAGCTCAGCAGGCCCGCAGAAACGCAGGCCGCAACGCCTGCCAGCTTAACCCAGGGACTGGCTGAGCGAGGCTCTGCAGCGGGCAAGTTGATCGCCTTTTCAATACCCTGCCATAAATCTTTTCTCGGCTCAGGGAGTTGATCCTGATCTTGTTGCCGTGGCAGTTGTTGTTTCAGAAACTGCTCGAATGTAGGTTTACTCATTGTCGTACCACTCCTGTAACAATTTCCTGGCCCGGTGAAACTGAGACTTACTAGAGCCCACCGCCATATTCAACATACCCGCTACTTCTTCATGGCGATACCCTTCAACCGCATGTAAGACAAACACCAAGCGAGCGCGTTCCGGTAACCGCAGTACCAGCTTATCTAGCCCATTGAGCGAGTCACATTGCGCGAGTTCAGTTTGTTCCATACCACTGTCTTCCAGGCTGACGACTTTTTGCAGCCAGTTTTTTTGCTTACGCAAATAACTGATAGCAACATTCGACGTGACGCTGTGAAGCCAGGTCGTGAATTTTGACTGCCCCTGAAACTGAGCGATTTTATGCCATAGCTGAACAAACACCTCCTGCGTCGCATCCTCCGCGTGTGCCTGATCGGCCAGCAAACGTAAACACAGTCCATACACCCTGCGATAACACTGTTGATAAAGCTGTTCAAATGCCACCTGTTCGCCTTGTTGGGCACGCAGCACTAACGCCTCAATCTTATCTTGGTTAAATGCCTCTTTGGCATTGATTATCATAGAGTATTCCCTCGTTACCGAGCCATCATCGTGACACATCAGATGTAATAAAGAAAGTGACCCAATGTGCGATGTTTGAAGGGTAAGACGCGGGGAGAAGAGCAAAAGGTTTAAACAAAGAGGAAAAATTTTTCTATACTGAGAAAGCGACTATAACACCGTGCTATTCGTCATCCTCATCTGGTGCCTGGTAATCTTCACCAGACTCAAAGCGCCAGCCCATAAACTCAAGCTTAGCCGGCGTAACCACACCACCATTACCAAGGTTAAAGTTTTTCAGTGCTTCATCAAAATGCACGCCACTACCGCCAGTGGCATCTATGGTTGCACCTCGGATAGTGCCGTAAAACTGACCGCTTCCCCGCATTGCGATGCTGGTAACAGGTGCATAAATCACGGCATACACGGAGCTGGCACCTCTGAGAGTAATGCCATTTTGGCCAGAGTAAGAAGAGAAGATACTCAAACTTGGAAAGCCGCTATCAGTCATGCCTTCGCGCTCTGTGATCACGATTCCACTGGCACCAAAATCAACCTTGCCGGTAACAAAAATCGCCAGACTGCTGCCTGCTTTGATGGTAATACTGGTGTGTCCCGTCATTTTGAAATCACCATCAACCAGCCAGATAACATCTCCTCCCTCAATGGTAATGGTGCCATCACTGGTCAGCTTCATATTTTTCATCCCAAACACATACTCGTTGCTGGTATTGCCCTGACCATGGTTTTGCGTAAGGTGCTGAAACAAATAAATGTCTGCGGGGCTCGATGACCAGGTGCCACTACCTCCACGTATATAACGGCCTTCACTCGGGGTAAACACATAGTCCGTCTGCGCCCCGACGGTAAAGTCCACATAGTTGTTATTGCTGTCGATCACAGAGGGCATATTCAAAGGCAAGGCCAGTGGATCACATTCTTTATCGGGGTCACTGGGATCATAGTCCGGGGAACTTGGATCGTACACCCGCACTGCCTCTACTTCTGGGTTAACGTTGAAGCGGTCGGCTGAATAGTGCAGCCCATCTTGCATATGGCTGCTCTGAAAAGCTCCCGTGCCACCATACATAATGTCTAGCTCTGAGCGGTTTTGATTAAGGATTTCAGCGCCCCACTTCATCGTCACGTCGCCGTTCGCGCGCAGCACACCCGTAATCTGTCCACCGTTGTGCTTTACAAACCCCTGAGTGAGCACATCGCCATCAACCCGCACGCCACTGCCCGCGGAAATATCGATACCAGTATTAGACTGAACAGTACCGACAACAGGTGAAGATCCCTTTAGATACAGAATACCCGATGCTTTAACGTCCCCCATAATAGGAGAGTGACCATTTAGCACCACATCGGCATCGCCAATCACAGTGTTCACATCGCCATTGCTGGTTTTAGTATCTTCATAGCTGCCCTGAGTGGAGTCATAACTGTCAACCAAACCACTGCCCGCAAGATTTACACCTTTACACCCGGTAACGGCGTTTTGGAACACTGAGCTGCGCTCGGGGGGCGTATATTTAAAGTAAGAGATCATACGCGCCTGGGCCTGATCATCATAACGCTGTCCCAGGCTGGCAATCGCCACTTCATCACCGTTGACCGACAACTGGGCATCAAAACGCGTGCCATCAAGTTCGCCGCTCCCCAGACCCGCCCCTATCTGCTGCACAGCCTGCTCCAGTGTCAGGTTTGGGTTATTAGTGAGTGCCGCTTTAAGCGCCTGCCCCCGTTCGATCACCCCTTTCTCAGCCAGTAAACGGGCATTCAGGTCTTTTTGATAATTACCACTGAGACGCTCCTGTACTAGGGTATCTTTAAATGCAGCAAAGACCACCACACTGGCGACCGAGCTGAGTAGCATCACTTTTATCAGGGTAAATCCACGCTGTTGCAATGTTTGTATTGCCATGACAATCACCAGTTCGCCGTCGCCAGCACCTGCTGACTTGCTGCAATATCTATCTGGATCCCCGCGGCATACTGTAAAGGCATGCCATCCGGTGTCACAATAATAGAAGTAATAAGACCATTGACGGCAAAACTCAGATCATTCACACCACGCAATAAACGTTGTGCCGGTAAATTGTCCGAACTGAGATCGCATAATAAGTAGCCATCAAGCAAAGAAAAGGTTTCTGTATAAGCCACTGAAGGCACGCTGCCATCGCAGGCCGGCGTATTGGCAACCTGACTGACTTCTAGTGCCTCACCGTTAAGCATGACCTGAGGTGTGGTCGCAGTTTGCTTAATGCTACGGGTCATTAGCTGGCTGGTATAACGGATCACTTCCTGTGCTTGTGCCAGCTCCTGATTCACGGCAATAGTGCTGCGAATGGTCGAATAGGCCACGGCAATACCTCCGAGCATAAACAAGCCTATCGCCAGTGCAATCAGCAGCTCAAGTAAAGTAAATCCACGGCAATTCATCAATCGACTCACAAACATTCATTGACAAAACTGGCGTGCAAAGAGACTTGGTCCACGCCTGTATTGGTCATACGTTCGTCGTGCCAGCTAACCGTCAGGCTCATATCGAGACTGAAAGTGTCGGGCAGCGTTAGCGTGAAGCGAGGATCATTCGGGTATAGCCAGGCTGCTGTCGGGTTGGCAACCGGATTCAGGCTGGTATTGACACTCTGATAATGGCAAATGTCGGGCCAAATACGCTCTATCGCATTCTGAGCGTGGATCAAAGCCACGGTATAATTAAAACTGTTCTGTGCAAACTGCATGGCCTTGATCTGGGCTGCGGCAAGGCCGAGCAATGCAATGGCTGCGATTACCATAGACACCATCACTTCCAGCAATGAAAACCCCGAAACTACGCGCAATTGTCTGTCGCCTTACCCAACCAACTTTGCCCACTGTGTAAGATGCATAAACGAACATCGTCCGTTGTTGCATCGTTATCCGATATCAGTATGTTACTGAATGCACTGAGCTCACCGCTTGAGCGCAGTGTTCTGTCAACCAGGTTCACGGCTACTGCTGTGTGGTCAATCGTAAACCGTTTTAACGTGATTTCCTGACCCTGCTCGACCACCTTCATTACCCAGTCATTGTTTTCAAGTTCCAGTTTTACTGGCACTTCGCGCTTTACCGCTTCACTGCGGGCAAAGCGATAAAAGCTGCTTAGCTGATTTGCTGTGGTATTCACCCTGTCCTGTTTAATTTGGCCAATTAAAGACGGCGCAGCCGTAACAGCCAGAATGGCAATGATGGCCAGAACCATCAACAACTCAATCAGTGTTACACCGTGCTGGGTGTACTTACCAACAGTCATTCAGGTTACCTCCCTGATTGCCTAAATGGTCCAGCGTGAGTACTCCGCAAATGTCGCCAGTCTGACCACCTGCAGCCAATGGTGTCGCCTTTAAAATATAGCCCATATTACGAAAATCACCGTTGGCACCTTGTGGCTTATTACGCGCTTCGTAGCTGAACGTGTAGTGTTCAGCAGCAGGCAGGCTTTGAAAAGTCTGATCATTCGGGTAACCACCATTACGGGAATAGATACGCTCCAACGTGGCACTGGTTTGTAACAGCAAGTGCTGTGCATCCAGTCGTCTGCTTTCACGTACATACTGACCATAGTTTGGCAATGCCACACTGGCCAGAATGGCGACGATCGCAATGGCGATCAGCAGCTCAATTAAAGTAAATCCACGCATTCTGGAGGTTTTAAGCATATTGGGTTTCCCACCTAAATGATAACGCTGTCATTAACGCCTGAATAAGACTGTATGACATTTAACCAATAAAAAAAAGTGCCTGTAATAAAAACAGTTAACTAAAATATCACAGAACGGAATTATCTAAAACAGGAACGCGCTTACACGAGATAACAGCCGACGATGTGCCTCAAGGCTACACGGTGGTCAGACCATTAAATACCAGCGTCATTTGTTCCCATAAAGACTATAAGCCGTTTACGAGCGCTGTTGTTTTGATTTGGATTAAATTTCCGACTTGTGTTGTAAACCTTCCATGATGATCCCGATAATCATCAGATCCACACACTGAAAATTGGAGTTGTTATTGTCTTTCAGAGATTGGGAATACAACCGCGTGCAGATACACGCGGTTGGTGCTTAATATTATTAAGCTTCAGCGATCACGATTACTTTGATAGCTGTTGTCACGTCAGTGTGAAGCTGGATTGATACGTCGAATTCACCTGTTTCGCGGATAGTACCGGTAGGCAGACGAACTTCTGACTTAGCAACTTCCAGACCTACTGCAGTGATAGCGTCGGCAATATCGCGAGTACCGATAGAACCGAACAGCTTACCTTCGTCACCCGCTTTAGAAACCAGAGTCACTTCAGCAAGTGCTTCTAGTTTTTCAGCGCGCGCTTGTGCAGCAACTAGCTCTTCAGCGATTTTCGCTTCAAGCTCAGCACGACGTGCTTCGAAAGTTTCGATGTTAGCTTTAGTTGCAGGAACTGCCTTACCCTTAGGGAAAAGGAAGTTACGTGCGAAACCAGATTTAACAGAAACCTGGTCACCTAGGCCACCTAGGTTTGCGATCTTGTCTAGTAGAATAACTTGCATGTCTCTACACCTTTTAAAAACTGTTAATCAGCTGCTTACTTGTGTAAGTCAGTGTACGGAAGAAGGGCTAGGTAGCGAGCACGCTTAATAGCAGTTGCTAGCTGACGCTGATATTTAGCGCTAGTACCTGTGATACGGCTAGGTACGATTTTGCCACTTTCTGTTACGTAGTTTCTAAGAGTAGCCAGATCTTTGTAATCGATTTGTTGTACGCCTTCCGCTTTGAAACGGCAGAACTTACGACGTCTGAAATAACGTGCCATGAGTAAATTTCCTCAATTAATTCTTTCAATATGTTGTGCATGTAATACAAGCTGACTCAAGCCACTTCGGCTCTCGTGTCGGTTTAAAAAACCGCGTACCTGTAAGGTCTGCCCAACGCATAAATGCTCTAGTTGAGTCCGGAACTGCTGTCCGCTGGCAACCACCTGAATACGTACATAACTATTACGATTTAGGTCAGCTTCTACCTGCATCGACTTATGTTCTAAAACAAAAATACAATGCGCGATACCCGCGGGGCTTTGACTGTACTTAGGTGGCTTACAGACCGTGCCGGATAATACCAGCTGGTTTGTATACAGTTCAGACTGAATGCTCACCAAACTACCAGGTCAATTCCGAATCAATAACGATTAAGCAGTTGCTGCTTCTTTTTTCTCTTCTTTAGCAAGAGGAGACGCTTCAGTTACAGCGTTCTTAGTACGCATAACCAGGTTACGAAGCACTGCATCGTTGTAGCGGAAAGAAGTTTCAAGCTCGCTGATTACTTCAGTAGGTGCTTCAACGTTCAACAGAACATAGTGTGCTTTGTGAAGCTTTTCGATTGGGTAAGCCAGTTGACGACGGCCCCAGTCTTCTAGACGGTGGATTTTACCGCCAGCTTCTGTGATGGCACCAGTATAACGCTCGATCATACCAGGTACTTGCTCACTTTGGTCTGGGTGAACCATGAATACGATTTCGTAATGACGCATGGATATTCCTTACGGTTAATATAGCCTTGTCCCGTTTCGGCCAGTCGGGGTAAGGCAAGGAACTAAAGTTAGTTAGGCCGAAAGAGCGCGTATTTTACGTGTCGAACTAAAAATAAGCAATCAGTTTATCAATGAAAATTGGTGGAATAAGATTTAAAGTTGAGTGTGTAAGTCAGAGTGAGAAAATTTGGATATAAGGAGAAGAGAGAGTTGGAGCGGCACACGAGGTTCGAACTCGTGACCTCGACCTTGGCAAGGTCGCGCTCTACCAGCTGAGCTAGTGCCGCTTCATTATTTGCTCGATTGAATTTAAACGCTGGTCCGCGACGGGTCGCGTCTAACGTTTAGCAGCTGAGCCATTGCTGCATCATAGAAAGTATCTAGTTTATACACCTGAAGAAGTGTTGGAGCGGCACACGAGGTTCGAACTCGTGACCTCGACCTTGGCAAGGTCGCGCTCTACCAGCTGAGCTAGTGCCGCTTCATAGGTTATGGAATATTAAAACGCTGGTGCGCGACGGGTCGCGTCTAACATTTTAGCAGCAGAGCCAGTGCTGCATTCCTGATTACTCATGTTTCAAACGCTGGAGCACGAAAGGTCGCGTCTAACGTTTTAGCAGCTGAGCTAGTGCCGCTTCATAGACAGTATCTAGTTTATACACTTGAAGAAGTGTTGGAGCGGCACACGAGGTTCGAACTCGTGACCTCGACCTTGGCAAGGTCGCGCTCTACCAGCTGAGCTAGTGCCGCTTCATTATTTGCTCGATTGAATTTAAACGCTGGTTCGCGACGGGTCGCGTCTAACGTTTAGCAGCTGAGCCATTGCTGCATCATAGAAAGTATCTAGTTTATACACCTGAAGAAGTGTTGGAGCGGCACACGAGGTTCGAACTCGTGACCTCGACCTTGGCAAGGTCGCGCTCTACCAGCTGAGCTAGTGCCGCTTCATAAGTTATGGAATATTAAAACGCTGGTGCGCGACAGGTCGCGTCTAACATTTTAGCAGCAGAGCCAGTGCCGCATTCCTGATTACTCATATTTTAAACGCTGATGCGCGACGGGTCGCGTCTAACGTTTTAGCAGCTGAGTTAGTGCCGCTTTACAATACTACACCCCAAAGACAAATAAGCTTTGCCGTCTTGAGCGGGGCAGGATTCTACAAGATAGAAAAAGCATTGCAAGTACTTTTTCTAAATTTTTTAAAGATTGAAGAATTTTTGCTGGTAAACCTTCAACTCCATAATGGAGTCTTTGATGTCGTCCAGAGCCAGGTGAGAGCTCTTTTTGTGGATCCCATTTAACAGCTCAGGCTTCCAACGACGTGCCAGCTCTTTAATCGTGCTGACGTCCAGGTTGCGGTAGTGGAAATATTCTTCCAGCTCAGGCATGTATTTATTGAGGAAGCGACGATCCTGACCAATCGAGTTACCACACATCGGCGATTTGCCCGGTGGTACCCATTGTTTCAGGAAGTCTAATGTTTGTTTGATTGCATCAGATTCAGAGTGAGTGCTGGCCTTACAACGCGCAGTCAGACCGGAACGGCCATGCTGGTTTGTACACCACTCATCCATATTATCAAGTAAATCATCACTTTGATGGATAGCAATTACAGGTCCCTCGGCCAGTACATTCAGATCACAGTCGGTGATCACAGTGGCAATTTCGAGGATCCTATCTGTTTTAGGTTCCAGACCCGTCATTTCTAAGTCGAGCCAGATCAGGTTTGATTCATGAAAAGACATACACTACCTAACGGTACTTTCCTTTAGATCCAATGCAATTAGATATATCATATTAGCTTCATCACTCGACCAAAAGCTTTTTTTTACAAAGCGGGGCAATTTATTGAGTTATAGTCCATGATTGGCCTGTATACCACTCGATAGCAATAAATCGTGTCGCGAGTTTATAAGATATGGCAAAACGCAAAAAACTCAGTAAGGGCCAGTCCAGACGGATCAGTGCCAACCATCAAAAACGCTTGCATAAAGCGAAACAACAATCCGACACTCAGGTGACTTGGCAAACCGATAACCTGGGCCCCACAGAACCCGCGGTGGTGATCAGTCGCTTTGGCCAGCACGCCGATGTCGAGTGCGAAAATGGCGACGTGCTGCGCTGTAATATTCGCCGTACTGTCACCAGCATAGTATGTGGCGATGACGTGATTTTTCGTCGCGCCAAAGTCAGCGAAGGCGATCTGGCCGGCGTGATAGAAGCCGTCGAGCCTCGCCGCTCTCAGCTCACTCGTCCGGATTTTTACGACGGCGTAAAAGTGGTGGCAGCCAATATTGACCAAATTTTAATGGTATCCGCTGTAGTACCTGAATTCACCCCGCAGATCATTGACCGCTACCTGGTCGCCTGTGAAGACATGGGCATTGAGCCTATTCTGTTACTCAACAAGATCGATCTGCTCGATGACGAAGGCCTCGACTATGTTGATGAAGTGCTGGATATCTATCGTGAGCTAGGTTACCGCGTCCTGCTGGTGAGTAACAAAACAGGCCAAGGGATTGATGAGCTCAAAGCCCTGCTAACAGACAAGAACAACATCTTTGTTGGCCAATCCGGTGTGGGTAAATCCACGTTAGTGAATACCGTCCTGCCTGATGCCGCTATCCTGACGCAGGAAGTCTCTGAGAACAGTGGCCTGGGCCAACACACCACCACGGTTTCTAAACTGCATCACCTGCCCAGTGGCGGTAACCTGATAGACAGTCCGGGGATCCGTGAATTCGGTCTGTGGCACCTCGAAGTAGAGCGGGTAACCTGGTGTTTTAAAGAGTTTCGTGAATTTATCGGCGGCTGTCGTTTTCGCGATTGCAAACACCTCAACGATCCGGGCTGTCTGATCCTGGAAGCGGTTGATGAGGGCAAGATCAGCGAACTGCGCTTTGACAGCTATCACCGTATTCTGGAGTCAATGGCGGATGGTCGCGCAGGTGCGCGCGCGCCAAGAGTTTGATACTATCTTCAAAATTTTTTCAGGAATAATAAAAGTGAACTTGGATAAACTAAAGATTGCCCTGCAATATGCTTTACCCAAACATGCCGTATCACGTTTGGTGGGAAAACTGGCCGCAGCCGAAGCGGGCGCACTGACGACCACCTTAATTAAATTGTTTATCAAGCAGTACAAGATAGACATGAGTGAAGCCCTGCATGAAGATCCAGCTCACTATAAAACCTTTAATGAATTCTTTACCCGTCCGCTGAAGCCGGGGATCCGCCCACTTGCCGAAGAAGCCAGCATTGTGGCTCACCCGGTCGACGGTGCCATTAGCCAGCTGGGCGATGTGGTCGATGGTCAGATCATTCAGGCAAAGGGTCATGACTACAGCCTGCAAACCCTACTGGGGGGCAAAGAGTCGGATGTGGCGCCATATCTTGGTGGTAAATTTGCCACTATCTATCTGGCACCCAAAGACTATCACCGTATTCATATGCCCCTTGATGGTACGCTGAAAAAGATGATCTACGTACCTGGCGATCTGTTCTCGGTCAACCCGCTGACTGCGCAAAACGTCCCTAATCTGTTTGCTCGTAATGAGCGGGTAGTCGCAATCTTTGACACTGAAATAGGTCCACTGGCTATGGTACTGGTGGGCGCCACTATAGTGGCCAGCATCGAAACCATCTGGGCGGGTACGGTCACGCCACCAGCCGGTAAAGACGTCTTTAGCTGGGATTATCCCGCAGAGGGCGACAACGCCGTTAAACTGAAAAAAGGCGACGAGATGGGCCGCTTTAAGCTGGGCTCGACGGTTATTTTGGCCTGGGGAGAAGACAAGGCCGACTTCCTGGCCAACCAATTGCCAGAAACCGTTACCCGTATGGGCACCCCATTTGCGACCATCCGCGACTAAGCCGGATAATTCGCTCAAAAAAGCCCGCAGAAGCGGGCTTTTTTAATCGTCTATCGCATTAGCTACACACGCTACATGCCGTATCTCTTTCCAGCGTAAACTGCCGTTGCTGCAAGCTCAAAGCATCGACCACTATCATTTCGCTGTGTTTATCAGGCACATCAGAGATAATTAAACTGACTGCTTTCATCGCCTGCATAGAGCCGATAATGCCCAATAACGGGCTCACCACACCTGCGTTCTGACAATTCAATACCGGTTGCGCAGAAGACTGTGGAAAAATGCAGTGATAACACACAGAGGACACCCTGAAATCAAAGGTCATAAACTGTCCCTGAGTTCCCAGCGCAGCACCCGAGATCAGGACCTTACGGTGTTGTACACAATACTGATTGAGCAAATAGCGCGTGGCGAAGTTGTCGCTGCAATCCAGGATCAAGTCACTGTCTTGCAATATGCTGTCTATATTGCTGCGACTAAGCTTCACAGGCTGTGGGATCAGTGAAATTTGGTTATTCAGGCTCGCTAAAACCTTACCCGCTGCCTTCGCTTTTGGCTGGCCAATGTGACTGACCTTATACAAAATTTGCCTTTGCAAATTAGACAACTCAACCGCATCATCATCACAAAAAGTCAGCTGCCCGACTCCACTTGCCGCCAGATAAAACAGCGCTGGGCTGCCCAAACCACCACAGCCCACCACGGCCACCCGCGCTTGTTTTAGGCGCAGCTGACCGGCTTCCGATACTTCGTTGAGCAGTAAATGGCGGCTGTACCTTAGCCGCTCTTTGTCACTGAGCTCTGTACTCATGATTCGCCTGTGGCCCGTTTCAGGTCAATAATAGCCTGTTTATAATCCGCCGCCTCGGTGATGGCGCGCACCACCGCCACACTGCCCACTCCGGTGGCGGCAACCTGAGGAGCACGAGTGAGGTCAATGCCGCCAATGGCCACGGTGGGATAGGTTTCACGCATCAGAGGCACAAAGTGCCTGAGCTTTTCGAGCCCCTGGATCTGTCCGGACATGTCCTTAGTGGTGGTCGGGTAAATCGCGCCAAACGCCAGGTAGCTGGGCCGATAGTTGTGAGCCCGCAGCATTTCATAAAACCCATGCGTAGACACGCCCAGGCGTAACCCCGCCTGCTGAATGGCAACCAGATTCGCCGAATCCAGATCTTCCTGACCAAGATGCACCCCATAAGCGCCATGGCGAATGGCCAGCTCCCAGTGGTCGTTAATAAAGACCCGGCCCTGATATTTCTCACCCAGGGTGATTGCACACTGTATGTCTTCTTCCAGGGTCGCGTGATCAGCCTGTTTAATCCTGAGTTGCACCGTTTTCACGCCCTCAGCCAGACACTTTTCAACCCAGTCTACCGAGTCAACGACGGCATAAAGCCCCAGCTCTTCTCCCACCGGAGCAAAGCCGGCGGCAAAGTTAAACTCTTCACTGACGGCAAATTCCAGCTCGTCACCCAGCCAGCTGCCAGGCTCTATCACCTGAGGAAAGTCCGAGATATTCTCTGGAAATCCGCAGTGTGCTAAGGGGCCCCTGCCCTCACCAAAGCGCTGTGCTAACTTCAGCCCCTGATTGATATAAGCTTTGGCCAGAATGAAGGCATCTTTGATCGGGTAGCCTTTGGCCAGGCAAGCCGCAACAGAAGATGCAAAGCTACAGCCGGTGCCGTGGCTATGCGGTGTTTGTATCGCTTCATTACCCAGCCAATACTCTTCGTCCTCACTCCAGCAATAATCGATGCAATAACCACTGGGATAATCCCAGTGACCCCCTTTAATGATCACCGATTTGACGCCAAATTCACGCAGCTTGCGGGCAGCGTCCCTGACGGCATCCGGACCAATCAGATACACGCCAGTCAATACTTGCGTCTCCTGCGTATTGGGTGTGATCACATCGACCAGAGGTAATAAGTATTTTTTCAACGCATCCAGGGTATCTTCTTCGGTCAGCGCATCGCCACTGGATGCAATGGCAACCGGGTCGAACACAATCACAGGGGGATTGTCCCAGCGACTCCTGTACTGCGCCAAATGCTCTGCCACCAGCTGGATCTGTGTGCTGTTGGCCAGCATGCCAATCTTGATAACGGTTGCTTTTAAGTCGGCTTCGAGTGCCAGCAGCTGAGATTCCAGCACTTCACTCGAGACCGCGTTGATCTCTTCAACCGCCAAACTATTTTGCGCCGTCAGCGCTGTCACGGCTGTGCAGGTTTGCACACCAAAACTGTGCATTGCTTTGACATCCGCCTGAATCCCGGCGCCGCCGCCCGAATCCGACCCGGCAATGGTCCATACCAGTTCAGCCACAATTACTCCTACTTACTCTGTTGAATATGGGCGCATGATTAATTAAGTACTTTGCGCCACAAAGGCTTAGCGTCACTATAGCGCGTGTTTAATTCTGATGCCAAAAGGGCATCCCCATCGTCGGGGTGGAAGGCGCTGCAACTTCTTTCTCCGGCATGGCCTGCGCCACATAGGCGGCACGCCCGGCAACTACCGCATGATTAAAAGCACTAGCCATGGTTACCGGACAACCGGCACCGGCAATGGCAGAGTTTAGCAACACGGCATCGTAACCAAGCTCCAGGGCTTGTACCGCATGCGATGGTAAACCGAGTCCCGCGTCGACAATCAGAGTATGGTCAGGCAAACGTTCACGAATGGTTTTCAGATTATAAGGATTCAGTAACCCTTTCCCGGTGCCAATGGGCGCGCCCCAGGGCATCAGTACTTCGCAGCCCAGATCCGCCAGGCGCTGACACACCACTAAATCATCGGTGCAATACGGCAGCACTTTAAATCCCTGCTTTATCAGGATTTCGGTGGCTTCAAGCAGCGCAATCGGATCGGGTTGTAAATTGTATTCATCGCCGATGAGTTCCAGCTTGATCCAGTCAGTCGCAAACACTTCCCGACACATTTGCGCCAGTGTCACCACTTCTTTAACACTGTGGCACCCGGCGGTGTTAGGTAGCACCCGCAATCCGGTATCCTTGATCAGTTGCCAAAAGTCGTCTCCGGCCGACACTGAGTTCTGGCGTCGCAGTGAGACAGTGACAATTTGCGCCTGCGAAGCCACCAGGCTTTGCTGCATAATTTCCGGCGAGGGGTAAAGTGCTGAGCCTATCAGCAAGCGACTGTCGAACTGCTCACCGTAAATGGTTAACGGTTTATCACTGTGCATCATTAGCCCCCCTGAATAGGCGATAGCAACTCGATGCTGTCACCTTCTTGCAGCCGCTGCTGGGCCAACGTGCTGCGCGGCACAAATTGCCCGTTCAGCGCCACCGCAAAGGGCGCCTTTGCCCCTTGTGCTTCAATCACCTCCAGCAAAGACTGTGGCTGTGACAGCGTGAGCGCCTGACCATTGTAACTAATATTCATAATACCCCTTGTTGTAACGCGTGTTGCACCACAGCGGGTGCCAGCAAAAAGCCATGCCGATACAGGCCGTTAATGCGGATCACATTATCAGTGACGCTAATATGCGGGCGATTATCTTTATACGCCGGGCGCAAACCTGCGCGCAGCGACATCACTCGCCCCTCGGCAAAGCCACTGTGTACTGTATATGCAGCCGACAGCAGCTCCAGTGTCGAGCGGACTGTAATATCTCCCCGATCCTGAGACTCAATTTCGGTCGCCCCGATGACAAACTCGTGATTTGGTTTAGGCGCAATATAGAGTGGATAACGCGGATGCATCAGACGCACCGGACGCTGCAAACTCACCTCCGGCGCATAAATGCGTGCAACTTCGCCACGCACCCCGCGCAGACCGGGGCTGTCTTTTTTGGCATCCAGCCCGCGGCAGTCAATGATCCAGTCAAACGCTTCACCATTGACCCGCCCTTGTGCGATGTGTGCCTCTGCCCCTTCATGAAAGCGCACGCCCCTGTTTTGTAAGGTGCGAAGGCTGGCAGCATAGAATGCCAGGTTATCGAGCTGGCCCTCACAGGGTAAATACAGTCCCTGGTGAAAGCGGCCAGCCAGTTCAGGTTCCAGCGCACCAATGCCGTGACCATCCAGGTTTTGCGCCTGATGGCCAGCCAGCGGTTTAAGGCGCCGCTGGAAACTCAGCAAATCGCCCCTGTCTTGCTGGTGCGCGACGATCACTGTGCCCTGCTGCTGAAAGAATACAGGCGCATCGAGTTTGGCCAGCAACTCGGGCCATAATGCCATGGCATGTAAGCCCTGCTCTGCCAGGTCTTGTTCACAGATCACGGATTCGGCCATGGGCGCGAGCATCGCCGCGGCCAAAGTGCCGACACTGGCAGGCGCCGCGACCAGGTCACGCTCAAATACGCTTAGCTGATACTGCTCTGCCAGCATCAGCGCCGCAACCCGCCCTGTCAGACCAAAGCCGACAATGGCAACGCGTGGTTTGTTTGTCTGGGACATCTTGCCTCCATACGGGCCCGAAGGGGCCCGCTACCCTAAATCACAACGCTTTGTGGTAAAGCTCCGAACCCGTTTCTTTAAATTCGCGTGATTTATTTTTCATTTCGGCTTCCACATCAATCATTTTGATGGCGATAGCTTCACCGGCATTATTTGGATCTATGCCCTCGGCTTCGAGCTGTTTGGCATAGTCGCGCACATCCTGGGTGATCTTCATAGAGCAGAACTTAGGACCACACATAGAGCAGAAGTGCGCCACTTTACCCGACTCCTGAGGCAGTGTTTCGTCGTGGTAAGACAATGCCCGCTCCGGGTCCAGGCTCAGATTAAACTGATCGTGCCAGCGGAACTCAAAACGCGCTTTAGACAGGGCATTGTCACGGATCTGCGCGCCCGGATGACCTTTGGCCAGATCCGCCGCATGCGCCGCAATCTTGTAGGTGATCAAACCTTCTTTCACGTCTTCTTTATTGGGCAGGCCCAGGTGCTCTTTTGGTGTCACGTAACACAACATTGCGGTACCGTACCAGGCGATCTGCGCTGCACCAATCCCGGAGGTGAAGTGATCGTAGCCAGGAGCAATATCTGTGGTCAGCGGACCAAGAGTATAGAAAGGCGCTTCATGACAATGCTTTAATTGCTCATCCATGTTTTCTTTGATCAGGTGCATTGGCACATGGCCCGGCCCTTCAATGAATACTTGTACGTCATGCTTCCAGGCAATCGTGGTCAGCTCACCCAAAGTACGCAGCTCAGAGAGTTGCGCTTCGTCATTGGCATCGGCGATTGAACCCGGACGCAGACCATCGCCCAGAGAGAAACAGACATCGTATTGCTTCATGATCTCGCAGATGTCTTCAAAGTGGGTGTACAGGAAGTTTTCTTTATGGTGCGCCAGACACCATTTGGCCATGATGGAGCCACCGCGCGAAACAATGCCCGTCACTCGCTTCGCCGTCATAGGCACATAGCGTAGCAGCACACCTGCGTGAATGGTGAAGTAGTCAACGCCCTGCTCGGCTTGCTCAATCAGCGTATCGCGGAAAATTTCCCAGGTCAGATCTTCTGCCACGCCGTTCACTTTTTCCAGCGCCTGATAAATCGGCACCGTACCGATCGGCACCGGTGAATTACGTACCACCCACTCACGGGTTTCGTGGATATATCGGCCAGTCGACAAGTCCATGACAGTATCGGCACCCCAACGGGTTGACCACACCAGCTTTTCCACTTCTTCTTCAATCGAAGAGGTCACCGAGGAATTACCTATGTTGGCATTCACCTTCACCAGGAAGTTACGACCGACAATCATAGGTTCGGTTTCCGGGTGGTTGATATTGTTTGGCAAGATAGCGCGACCACGTGCAATTTCAGAACGGACAAATTCGGGGGTAATAAAGTCTGGGATCTCAGCACCAAACGACTGGCCCTTGTGCTGCTGCGCCAGCAACTCTTCACGAATTTTAGCACGACCCATGTTTTCACGAATGGCGACGTACTCCATTTCCGGGGTCACAATACCACGACGTGCATAGTGCATTTGTGTCACATTCTGTCCGGGCTTAGCGCGACGGATCTTAGGCAGGTTTTCAAAACGAATATGGTCCAGACCTTCGTCCGCCATACGCTGCTGAGAAAACTGCGACGTGACCGACTCCAGCACTTCGGTATCGTCGCGGTCTAAAATCCACTGCTCACGGAATTTCGGCAAGCCTTTGCGCACATCCAGCTTAAACTCCGGATCGGTGTAAGGGCCTGAGGTATCGTAGACACGAACCGGTTCATTTTTCTCATAGATTGGCTCTTCTTCAGTACCGCCAATAAATGAATCACTCAAAGTGATCTCGCGCATTCCGACGCGCACGCCCGCCTGCTCACCCTCGACATACACTTTCTCGGAATTTGGGAAAGGTTGTCCGGTAAGGTTATAGATAAAATCCGACGCGGCCTCGCGCGACTCACGACGTGATAACTTGCTACTGTTGTTTGACATGACATGCCTCATTGTTAAGTTAAGGTGTCTTGTCAGAACTCCGCAAAGGGAGCGAGAAGGGTCCAAACCAAATCCACAGCAAAATACTGTGTGTTGGTTTCATTCAGTGGATCATGTTGGCACAGGCACAACATGGCTGGCAACCTAGATATCTTGCGATATACCAACTTAGGTAGCTTGTTCCCTACGCAGGCATTAACCTGATCAGGTCCACGGATCCCGCAATACTGCGATCTCAGCCCAGATGGGCACTCCGACAAGTAACGAACTGTGAAAAAGTGTACTGAATCGCGCTTAGTTAGTCAAAGACTCTGCGTCCAGCGCTTTAAATTGCCAGGTTTGCTGGCCTTTCAGCTGTAGCTTGCTATTCACAAAGGTCACACTGGCACCTTGTTGTAGCATCTCTAAAAACTGTACTTCCTGGCTGTCTAAGGTATTTCCGCAAGACTTGCGAGTCATCCCCAGCTTACTCAGTGTGAGCACCTCAGATTCCATGTTGCCCTCTGCAAAAAACCGATTACAACCTGCGAAACCAACCACCTGTAGAGCGTCCAGAAATTCAATTTCTATGGGTGAGGCCTCTGTGACAAGACGACCATCAACCTGAATTAACTGCCAGTGAGAGTGCTTAAGCTGTTCCCTGGTTACCTTCCCTGTACTGGAACATGCCATTAATACGCACATCAGGCATATAAGAATGGAATTTTTCATGGTAAACCAACCGCTTAAAATATGATTAATATTATAACGTCAGGCGGCGTGGAAAAGGCAGTAAAAATCTGTAATTTTCTGCCTTTTTAGTAAAAATATCAGCCGAAAAGCTGATCAATTTCCTCAGGTAGGAACGGCCGGCCCCTTTCATTCACAGATGTCCCGGTGACAACCGCGTCCAGCATGAGCTTGTCGTCTTCGGCTCGGATAATACGCTGGATAAATGCGAACTTAAGTTTACTGATCCGCAGTGTTTCAACTTCAACATAAAATGCGTCGCCCGGTTTCAATGAATCCTTGTAATTCATTTCAGAGCGGATCACTACCAGATTGATTTTCTGCTCTGCCAGCGCAGCAAAATCAACGCCATTGGCAATCAAAAATTCATGTCTGGCATGCTCCAGATAATTAAAATAGACACTGTTATTCACAATCCCCTGCAGATCACATTCGTAATCCCTGACTTTGAAATCAAGCTTAAATGTCATGGCCTTTCCTCTTGACTAAGTTGCCGAATTTATAACACATATTAACTGTTAACTGGTCGGGCTTTTGCTACACTGTGCGCAATCAAAAATGGAACAAGATAAGACATGAAGCTTAAACTTTCTTCGCTTAGCCTCAGCCTGTTGGCTGCCCTGTCATACCAAGCCGCAGCTGATGAATCACGTACCGCCGCGCCCCTTGAAACCATTGAGGTCACTGGCGACTTCCAAAGAGAATCTCTGCAAACACTGAGTGCCAGCGCCAGTGTGATGGGTGAAGTTGAAATGACCCATCGCGGCGCCAGTTATCTGGACGAGTTACTGAACAGCACAGCCAATGTGAACTTTACCGCTGGAGCCTCTCGCGGTCGCTTTGTGCAGATCCGTGGTGTGGGCCTGCGCTCCCAGTTTGTTGACCCCATCACCCCGAGTGTGGGTATGCTGGTCGATGGCATTAACTATTCAGGCCTGGGTGGCAGTGCATTATTGTTTGATATTGACCAAGTGACCTTGTATCGCGGTCCTCAGGGAACACGTTTCGGTGCCGACGCGATGGGCGGATTAATCGATCTGCAGTCTCATGCCCCAACTCAGGACACGGACCTGAAACTACGCATAGGCGCCGGCAACTACAACAGCTATGAAGCGGGTCTGGCCGCAGGTACGGGATTGACCGAAAACACCGCAGCACGCTTTAGTTTGTATCAACGCGGCTCAGATGGCTATGTTGATAACCTTTACTTGGACAAGCCAACTCAGGACCAGGAAGAGCGGCTGGCACGTTTTAAACTGAGCAGCCAGCTGACAGACGCATTGACTGTAAATCTGGCAGTGCATCATATCAATATTGATAATGGCTATGATGGCTTTACACTGGATAATACACGTAACAGTGTGGCCAATCAGCCTGGTAAAGACACACAAAAAAGCGACGCCTTTGCACTCAGTGCGTTGTATACCGGTCTGAGCGCCTTTGATATCGAGCTTCAAGGCACAGGGTTGCAGGCTGATACTGAGTATAGCTACGACGAAGACTGGACCTGTCATGATGCGACTCAGGCAGAGCTTTGCGCCGCCGGGTTACACCCGGATCACTATGTTGGCTTTGATAACTATCTGCGTGATCACGAACGTGGCAGCCTCGAAATGAAGCTCAAAGACAAGCAAGGCGACTGGGTCATAGGTGCCTATGCACAGCGTCGTGATGTCGCACTCAGCCGCAGAAACGCAACTTTTAAGTCTCACTATGATGTCTCCAACCAGGCAGTGTTTGGCCAAAAAGTTACCCACTTAAACGAACAAACCCGCTTGATCACGGGGTTACGTGTGGAGCGCTATGACAGCGAATATACAGACTCCAATGGCTTCGCCATAGATCAGGATGACACTATGGTCGGTGGTAAGCTAGCGCTGGAATATCAGGTTGTGCCCCGTACCATGATCTATACCAGCCTTAGCCGGGGCTATAAAGTCGGTGGCGCCAATGGAGAAGCGCTGGCGAAAGCCAAAGATGATGGGTTCAGCATCCCAGCCTCAGCATTTTCGTTTGAACCAGAGTACCTGTGGAATGCTGAGTTTGGCGTGAAAGGTCAGTCAGAAGATAAAAAACACACACTTGCAGTCACAGCTTTCTATATGGAGCGTGAGGACATGCAGCTCAAACAGTGGCAAGTGAGCGGCGTGCAGTTTGCAGGCTTCATCAGTAACGCAGGTAAAGGCGAAAACTATGGTCTGGAAATTGAAGGCCAACGTCTGATCACAGATCAGCTGACGCTGAACTACAGCCTGGGTTATCTCGATACTAAAATTGAAGACTTTGTGACTACATCAGGTGAAAACTTCGATGGTCGCGAGCAGGCGCAGGCACCTAAGTACCAATATGCTTTCTCAGCAGACTACAGTGTACTGGAAAACCTGGTTGTGACTTTGGGGCTCGAAGGTAAAGACGATTACTTCTTCTCTGACAGTCACAATGAACAAGCACCGAGTCAAAACCTGATCAATGCCAGTGTGAGCTATTATGGCGAGCAGTGGTCACTCACCGCATGGGGTCGTAACCTGGCCGATCGTGATGTACCGGTTCGGGGATTCTACATTATGAATGACCCACGCATTGGCTATGAAACCAGTCGCTACGTGCAATATGGTGAGCCGCGGGTCTTTGGCCTGACCTTCAGTTACGATTTGTAATACCAATCCATATCGATATAAAAAAG
>NZ_PNCJ01000010.1 GCF_005887115.1 Pseudoalteromonas rubra
TTGTTCTCGACGATATTTTCTCGCCTCAAAATAGAACACTTAATTAGGCAAATTGGTATAAGAGGTTTTTAATGTTGTTAGCTTCATACTGGTTGGTTCAGATTGAGCAAGTTTTGCGTGAAATTGATATTATTTCAAAGGCGATAAAAAAGCCGCGTAAACGCGGCTTTAATTCAGTTTACTCTAGTAATTAGCTACCGCCGGTACCTGTTAGGTTACGAACAGTACAAGTAACTGGGATATCAAGCGTTGCTGCTGTTGTGTTAGCTTCAATTGCCTGAGTGAACCACGTGTTGTTGTTCGGGTTCTTATAACGAACGGTGTAAGCCGCCGAATCGCCATTCTCCAGGCTTACTTCAAACTGACCTGAAGGGTAGAAGGTCTTAACGAAGCGACCACCACGGAACAGCTGAGCAATTGTTGGTGTAGTGATTGGTGTAGGTTGCTCGTCTGCATCATTGCTTGCACACACAAACTGAGGTGTTAGTGGCTTAACAATGTTAGCAGCAGGCGCTGTAGTCAGCTGCAGAGTACCACCATCTAGGTCACACAGGTCAGTGAACTGTACGCCTGATGCTACACCATTATCATCTAGGTTAAGAGTTGTACCATCTGCCAGAGTAGCGCCATCCAGAATGTTCTCACCATCTTTCATCATTTTCAGTTTAACTGGGAATGAAGGTGGGTTTCTGAAAGTACCTTTTGCAAGATTAGTGCGGTTGTATGCACCAATCAGTAGACGGTAGCTGTTAGCTTCAACCAGTACATCAGCATACACTTGGCTGTCAGCACCGTTTGAATCTTTGATGTCAAAGCTTAAGCGACGATTAGTACACTTATCAGCACCGATGATGTAAGTGAAGAAATCCAGGTTCCAGTATGACAGGTGGTTAACTGAAACAGCAACGTTATGTGTTGTTGCTTCTGCATTTGCATCTGCTTTAACTACACCATAGCTTTCGAAAGACCACTTACCTGCGTCTTCGTCGTAGCTCCATACAGGGAAGATATCGTTCACTGCAATTTGACGTGGTGCTACAGCTTGAGTACATACACCGTTTTTAAACATGCCTGCTTCGGCAGCTGCTTTAACCGCTGCTGCATCAGATGCATCGCCGTCAAAAGTCATCGGACAAGTGTTTGACGTATTTTTGTCAACTTTCATTGCAACTTTGATGCTACCGCCATCGAAGTTATCAACCTTGTTGTTGTTTTCGTCAACCAGCTCGATTGCAACAAAACCACCTGTAGCGAATGAACCTTCCCGACTAGTTGTTTCGTCTTCAGAGACTGTCAGGCCAAGGCCGCCAGGGAATGCATCAAGAGAAGACTCTTGTGTCGCCGCTGTGTCAAGTTCAGACGTTGAACGAGTTGCTTCGTTACCGAAGTAAGCAACAGTCAGAGTAGGTACTGATTGAAGCGGTTCATTGTTTTTGTCCAAGAACTTTGTGCCGTTATCCAAAGTAACCGATACACCACCGGCTGCTTTGTTAGTGTTCTTAGCAGCGTCAAGATCTTTGCTCAGCGTAATGCTGTCCGCACCGTTAAGTGCCAGACCACCATCAGCGGTGTAAGACGTTGTTACGCCATCGCCTGCAAGTGCTTCAAGTGTGCTTGTGGTCGCAATGATAGGCGCTGCATCATCAGCTTGCTCAAGAGAGCGAGCGGTAAGGCGAACCTGATCCGCAACATCGGTGTCTGTGCTCGAAAGCTCAACTGTACCTGAATTAGAAAGGAAACCATCAGCTGTGATTACGAAATCAAAGGACAGACCGTCAGCAGGAATTGCATCTACAGTAAACGCGAATGAACCGCCTGTGGCTGCTCTATCTTCTTCTGTCAGTGCATCGCCCGCAGTATTCAGAATGCTCGCAGCGTTGCTGCTAGTAAAGTTGATGGTAGCGCTAACTTCGTCGCTCAGAGGCTGACCTGCAGAGTCTGTTACGACGATTGAGAATGAGCCTGCTTTCTTGTCAACAACAATGTCGTCAGGTAAAACAGCAACTGTTTTGTCTTGCGGTGGCTGCTGGATGTCAACATTATTGTCATTGTCGCTAAAGCAGCCTGCTAAACTAACCGTTACACCCAATGCCAGGGCAAGTTTAGTTAGTCTGAATTGTTTGTTTCCCATGATTTTTACCTTTTCCTTTAAATCCAAGTAAACTGAGAGTAGTCACTAATGCTTTGCAGATGTAAGAGAGCCTTGCCCCGCATGCAAATTAGTGTTTAGAGGATAAGCCGACATTAATTTTTCGTCAAGTGAACTGCTCGAACTTTATCCAAAATTTCACATAAAATAATAACCTACTGATGTACTTTTAGGTTATCACGTTATATGTGTTAATAATCCATTTTTCTGAAGAATAATGAACGATTAAATTTGTGCAAATGCATCTATAAAAGCTTGCAATTTAGTCAAATCTACGGGCTTTAAGCCGTCTGATGTTCTAACGATTAACCCTTTATCAACAAGTTCGGTGACCACGCGGCGATAGGCACGCTCTGTTGTGGCGAAACGTTCTGCTTCTGCGCTCACGGTTGAATAGGCACGCAACAGCGCCGGGTGATTGTTTTCGGCTCTGAGCAGACAGTCTTTAGCAATGTTATAGCTCAAAGGCAGTAACAATTTGTCCAGGTTTATTTTTTGGTTCTCAGTGAATTTCGCTGCAATGGTTTGTGCGGTATACAGGCTCAACTCAGGCTGAGAAAGTAATAGTTGTCGCCAGTGTTTAAGTTCAATCAAATTATATTGGACATCATTAAGGCACGTCACTGTGTATATACAGGGTTGATTATTGAGCGCTTCAATTTCACCTATCAAAGTATTATTGCAGTCCAGCTGGCCAAGCAGCAGGCGTCGGCCATTCCCAACATCATAGCTGAAAGACACAGTACCACTTCTCACCAGGATCAGCTTTGTGAGGGGCTCATCCTGATGGATTAGCACTTCTTTTTTTGTGTGCTGAAAACTGTTACCTGCAAAACTGAGCAGTTGTTCCACCAAAGTGGTTGAAAAATGATATTGAAACATCTGGATGGCTCTTCGGACAATTGTCCTATTTATTAATTTGTTATGAAGATAGCATGACACTTATCGGTTTCACGCTAACTCACCCGATTGAGAGGCTAAGTGCTTTTCACCCCCGTTCCCGTGTTAGAGCTTATTTCAGGTCCTAATTTCTGTGGGGTTTAGTGAGTTAGCCTTTTTATTCGTGTAGCCTGTGTTGATGGCAACCGCGGTTTTTATTAACGCAGGTCAACGCCAGCTAAGCTGATATCATTATCCAGCATTCTGAGCCTTGGCGTCTACACTGAATAATGCTAACTCACTTGCGAGGAGAGAACAAATGACTTGGGAACTTTTAGGTTATATTGCGTCTGCTTTTTTAGTCATTTCTCTGATGATGTCCAATGTGGTTAAATTACGTTGGTTCAACCTCGCAGGGTGTATTTGCTTCACCATATATGGGGTCATGATAACGGCCTGGCCCGTTGCCTTAACCAATGGTTTGTTGGCACTGGTAAATATTTATCATCTGGCTAAGCTGCACAAGGCTGATAACAGTCCTCAGTCATAGAGCGAGCGCGGTTACACGACCGCGCTGTGTATTTATTTTATCATCATCGATTAATCTTTCGAATAACGTAACTGACCTGCAATCCAGGTTTGCATGACCTGAATATCCCTTATTTCCTGCTCCGGTACTTTGAAATAATCTTTATCCAGTAAGATAAAGTCAGCCCATTTCCCTTGCTCCAGACTTCCCAGTTTGAATTCCTGAAAGGCCGCATAAGCCGCGTCCAGAGTGAATGCCTGCAAAGCTTGTTTGCGGGTTAATCGCTCGTGGTTACGCCAGCCCTGCTGCGGATGTTGTTGGGCATTCATACGGGTAATGGCGGCATGTAGGCCATGGAACGGATTAGCCAATTCTACGGGAAAGTCTGAGCCAGCCGCGACTTTGCTGCCTTGTTGTAAGAAAGTTTGCCATGCGTAGGCACCTTGTAATTGTTCGTCGGTGAGCCTCTGCTCAGCCATGTGCATATCCGATGTTGCGTGTATGGGTTGCATCGAGGGAATGATATCCAGAGTTTTAAAACGGGGAATATCGCTCGGTTCAATGATCTGGGCGTGTTCGATCCGATTCCTTAGCAGTTTCCCCCCAGTTGTTTTGAACACATTTTCGTAGCTATCCAACACCAGACGATTGGCTCGGTCCCCTATTGCATGAGTATGTGCACTGAAACCATGTCTCACGGCCTGTGCAATAAGTTGTTCGAGGTGTTGGGGTTGTTCTAGCATGAGCCCCCGATATCCCTGACGGTCTTTATATTCTTTGAGCAGTGCAGCGCCGCGGCTGCCCAAAGCCCCGTCTGCGTAGATTTTGACACTGCGAATAGACAGCATATCGCGTTTATCTTTATAAACCCCGGTTTGCAGCATGCTCTCCAGTTGTGGATCAGCCGCGCTGAGCATAGCATAGATACGCAGCGGCAACGTTTGGGTTTCTGCTCGGCTGCGGTACAGCTTCCAGGTTTGTTTGTCGATGCCCGCATCATGTGCGCTGGTAATTCCCAGGCTGAGCAGATGCGCGCCGGCTTTGTTCAAAGACTGGCTTAGATGCGCAGATGAGGTGGGTGGAATAAATCTTTTGACCAGGCTTTCAGCCTTATCGATAAATATGCCTGTTGGGTTACCTGACGCGTGGCGAATGATCTCTCCACCCGCGGGAGACTGACTCTGGGCGTTGATCCCGGCTAATGCCATGGCTTTACTATTCACCCAGATTGCATGTCCATCAACACGTGTAAGTACGACAGGTCTGTCTTTTACAAATCTATCCAAATCCTCAGCTGTCGGAAACGTACTGGGTGTCCAGCGGGTTTGATCCCAGCCTCGCCCCAGGATCCACCCTTTGGGGTTTTCTTTACTGAAATCCGCTAATAATTTGCCGACTTCTTCGACTGAACCAGCTTCACGAATGTCAAGCCGGGAGAGGTTATTTCCCAGCCCAATAACATGACCATGTGCGTCAATGAGGCCGGGTAGTAAAGTCATACCCTGACCATTAAACTTGCTGGCTTTTGGGTACTGGTTAGCCAGTTGTTTGTCGCCAGTTCTGACGACTTTACCATCTTTGATCACCAGGGTCGAAAAGGTGTTAATTTCTCCACCTCGGGTCGGTGTGTAGCCGTTGACATTGTGTATCAGTGTGAACTGAGCCATGCTGATCCCACTGAATAAGATCAGTGCCAGGTAAATTAACCGGATCATGACAGGGTTTTCCTTGTGTTATTTTATTCGTTTATCCACCAATACCGTATTTTCCTTTAAAAAGACATCGAACTGAGACCAAAAAGTGACTGTGGTATTATAAAATGGTGTCAAACACACTTGTTAGGGTCAGAAATGCGGTTATTTATGGTGTACCTGGGCGGCCGGTTGAGTGGTTGCCATATTGAAATGCATGACATACGGTTTGTCGTTGGTGTGCGTATCGAAGATACTTTTAGCGCCTTGAAACAACAATGGGTAGGGGACAAGGATAAAGTGCATATGGACAGCTATGTTGCACTGCAGCATATCGACGGATATGAGGTTGATTTGGTCAGCGAACCGCCCGAGCAACAGCCTAATCTTTATTTCGTTAATCTGGGTGGATATCAGCGCGACTCTTTGGCTGAGCAGCACGCATTTGGGTTGTTTGTTGCACCCACAGCCCAGGCAGCAAAGGCACGCGCTTTAGACACTTTGCTGCCTCAGGTGGAGTTGCGTCATAAAGATGATTTGTATGAGGTAGATGACTGCATAATGTTAGATCTCATTGATGGCCAGCACTATGTTCGTCTGACACCCAGTGGTCAGTCACAATCGCTTGCTCCACAATGGTTTGGCTATCACAAACTGTGATCGTTAAAGCGCCATTGTTTAATCCTCTTTATCTGCTTTGATGGCGATTTTTATGGCGATAATGACAATGGCAAACATTAGAAAAGGCAGGGCCGCTAAGGCATATTCTGCGATATGGCTATCCTGATAGTTGGGCTGCAAAATAAAGTGCCCGCCAATACACAATGCGATACTCACGAAGAGTAAAGGCAGCATTTTCAGTTCTTTATTTGGTTTGCTCATGGTGTCAGCCCCATTCAATACTTAACGTCACTGGCTTTTTAAACGAGTTGGCCTGACAACGCAAGCGATAGTGAGCCTTTCTTTGATCCAGCGCTTTTTATGGTCACCGATTTTTTTGCGTTCACCTTCGTGTTATAACAGGGCTCAATGCCTGTCATTTGTACAGTGAAGGAATGAGGAATGAAAAAAAGTAAGGTCGTAGTGATCAAGCTGGGTACCAGTGTATTAACAGCCGGTACAGACAAGCTGAATAAGCCTCGCATGGTCGATATCGTCACCCAGTGTATGGCGCTAAAACAACAGGGGTATTCACCCGTTCTTGTGTCTAGTGGTGCGGTAGCAGCCGGCAGAGATGCTGTTGCGCATAGTGTCGGTGTTTCGATTGCAGAGAAACAGATGCTGGCCGCTATTGGTCAGGGCCAGCTTATCCATCTGTGGCAGTCGGTGTTTTCCTTATTTGAGCAGCCGGTGGCTCAGTTGTTGCTAACCCGTGCAGATGTTGAAGATCGGGAGCGTTATCTCAATGCCCGGGATACTATCACTCAGTTGTTAAAACATCAGGTGATCCCCATTGTGAATGAAAATGATGCCGTCGCCACGTCTGAAATTAAAGTCGGTGATAATGACAACTTGTCAGCGCTCGTGGCTATTCTGGCCAATGCTGACAAGCTCATGCTGTTGACGGATCAGCCCGGTTTGTTCACTGCCGATCCTCGCAGCAACCCCAAGGCAACATTGATCTCGGAAGTCGAGTTTATCGACCAGTCTTTAATGGCATTAGCGGGAGGCGCAGGTAGCAAGCTGGGCACAGGGGGGATGTACACAAAACTCGAAGCTGCGCGTACAGCACAGCGCGCCGGTATCGAGACTATTATTGCTAAAGGTGCTGAGCCGCAGGTGATCGAGCAGGTGATGGCAGGTACGGCAGAAAGTACCACCTTTGTCCGTTTTGACGCGCCCCTGGAGGGACGTAAAAAATGGCTGCTTTCCGGTCCTAAATCAACGGGGTATGTACAATGTGACCCCGGTGCGGTGACGGCCATTACTCATCAGGGGGCTAGTTTACTGGCCAAAGGGATAGTCGCTATCGGAGGTGAGTTTTCTCGCGGCGATGTGATAGAAATACGAGACCTAGATAGTCAGTTGGTTGCAAAAGGGTTAGTGGCATTTGATCATCAGGAAATGGATCAAATTAAACGCTTACACAGCAGTGAGATCCCTCTGACACTGGGCTACCCAGCGTCCAACGTTGTTGTGCACCGCGATGACTTGGTGTTGTTGGATGTGTATGCCGGGTCAGTTTAAGACTTTATCTTCCGCCTGCGCCAATTGAATAGAATTCATTGCGCAGGCATGTTTGCATGGGATTATTGAAAGCTGGTAAATAAACGCTAATCTTTAGAGTGAATCTGATCACCGGGCAACCATGTGACTATATCCACTTGCGGACACGAATACACCATCAGCTTATTGCAGCTCAAAGAAGAGCAGGCGTTGTATCAGCAGTTTTGTGACATTCTGGCATCTTTGCTGCCAGATTCGGCACTGAGCTTTTTTATTCGCCCCAGCCTGTCACGCAAAGAGTCCCTGAAGCTGGTTTATCAGCAACATGTGGCGCAGTCGCTGGCATTAGAAGATATGCTCGACAAAGCCCAGTTGTGCAGAGGTAAGCCAGCGTTGATCAGCAAATCCTACACCTGCATGCCCTTGCGACTTGACGACCAGGTGATTGGCTTACTTTGGGTCTACGAGGCGCTCACTCCGGCTAACTGTAACCTGACGGCACACCTGATGAATGTATTCTTTCATCAGTGGCATACGTTAGCCTTGGCCAGAATTGACCCTTTGTCTCAGTTACTCAATAGGCAAACTTTCGACGAAAGAGTACTTCAGATAGCATCTGGGCAGGGATTTTTGCAGCCAAGAGAAGCACATAATGCGCGCAACTGGTATCTTGCGCTGTTTGATATCGACCATTTTAAGCGTGTGAATGACTCCTTCGGTCATGTCATCGGTGACGAAGTGATCTTGCTGACTGCGCAATACCTCAAAGACAATTTTCGCGCGGAAGACTATGTCTTTCGTTATGGTGGTGAGGAGTTTGCTATTCTGTTTCAGGCACATTCAGATACAGAAGCGCAGTCATTGCTGGACAGAGTGCGTGATGTCATAGGCCTGGCTACGTTTCCTCAGGTAAAGACCGTCACGTTGAGTGGAGGTTACACTGAAGTCACGGACGTGATGCAAGTCTCTGAGTTAGTTAACCAGGCAGACAGGGCGCTCTATCATGCTAAGCAGCATGGTCGGAATAAAGTCGTCTTTTTCGGTGCTCTGGGGCTTGAATCTGAACAAGTTGCAAGCTCAGATATCGAACTTTTTTAAGCCAATATGTACCAATTATCCGGGAAGTTTGTGGTATTCTACGCGCCATGAAAATCCTGGAGTCTAACTATGAAATTAATCCGTATGCTTCTTGGCAGTCTGATCTTACTGTTTGATTTTATCTTTACCCCGCGCAGCAAAAAACGCCCGGCAGATGCTCAGGCGAAGTTGGATGCGCAAACTGCTAATTTGAAGCTGTATCAGTTCAAGGGCTGCCCGTTTTGCGTCAAGGTTCGCCGTGCCGCTAAGCGCGAAGGGCTGAAGCTGGAAACCCGTGATGCCATGAACAATCAGGTATATCGTCAGGAACTGCAAGAGCAGGGTGGTAAAATTAAGGTGCCTTGTCTTCGAATTGAAGAGCAAAACCAGGTGACCTGGTTGTATGAATCGAACGACATTGTGGCGTACTTACAAAAGCTTGAACAGGCAGCCTGAGCGCGACACCCGTAAACTGCATATCAGCGGTTTGCCCGTACAAGGGGCTATGCTAGCATTAGCCTCATGACCTCATTAGACATAATTTAAGAGAAAAAACATGACTATCCGCACGCGTGTTGCCCCGTCACCGACGGGCGATCCCCATTTAGGCACGGCCTATATTGCGTTATTCAACTACTGCTTTGCGAAACAGCAAGACGGTGAATTCGTACTGCGTATTGAAGATACCGATCAGCAACGAAGCACACCTGAATCTGAGCAGGCCATTATGGACAGCCTGCGCTGGTTGGGCCTTGAGTGGGATCACGGACCGGATGTGGGCGGCGATTTTGGTCCTTATCGTCAGTCTGAACGCAGCGATTTATATAAAAAATATGCTCACCAACTGGTTGAAGAAGGTAAGGCGTTCTACTGCTTCGCAACGGCGCAAGAGCTGGACGAAATGCGTGAACAGCAAATGGCTGAAGGGTTACGCCCTAAGTACGATGGTCGCGGTCTGAAGCTGAGCCAGGAAGAAATTCAGGCAAACCTGGATGCAGGTAAGCCGTATGTGATCCGTATGATGATCCCGGAAGAAGGCAGCTTCAAGTTTAACGATTACCTGCGCGGTGAGATTGAGATCCCGTGGGAAAATGTCGATATGCAGGTACTGCTTAAAGCAGATGGCTTCCCAACCTACTTCCTGGCCAACGTAGTTGATGATCACCACATGCAGATCAGTCATATCTTCCGTGGTGAAGAGTGGATCAACTCAGCACCTAAGCTGCTGAAGCTATACGAAGATTTTGGCTGGCAGGCGCCGGTACTGGGCCATTTGCCACTGCTGCGTAACCCGGATAAATCTAAGCTGTCAAAGCGTAAGAACCCAACTTCGATTAACTACTACAAAGAAATGGGTTATCTGCCTGAAGCCGTACTGAACTACCTGGGCCGTATGGGCTGGTCTATGCCGGATGAGCGCGAGAAGTTTACGCTGGCCGAGATGATTGAACACTTCGACATGAAGCGCGTGTCACTGGGCGGACCGGTATTTGATATCGATAAGCTGAGCTGGCTGAATGGTCTGTGGATCCGTGAAGATCTAAGTGACGAGCAACTCATTGAGCGCTTCGTTGACTGGAAACTCAATGGCCAGATGCTGGCGCGTGTGCTGCCGGAAGCGAAGACGCGTATTAACACCTTGTCAGATCTGGTAGGCCTTGCTGGTCACTTTGTGGGTGGTATTCCAGAGTATGATCCTGCGTTACTGACAGCTGGTAAGGCGGAGGAAGAAACGGTGCGTCAGGCACTGCAATTCTTCATCTGGGAGCTGGATAAGCTGCGTCAGTGGAACAAGAGTGAGGTCTTCGCAGTGGCTAAATCGGTGGCGACTTTCCACGAACTGAAGATCAAAGACTTCCTGGAGCCAATTTTCGTTGCCATTACTGGCAAAACCTCATCGACCTCAGTGGTTGATGCGATGGAAATTCTTGGTTCAGATCTGTCGCGTGCGCGTTTACGTGTGGCACTGAACCACCTGGGAGTATCTAAGAAGCAAGCGAAGAAGCTGGAAAAAGCATACCGCGAGTACCCCAGCATCGGGTAATGAGGTCCGGCCTCATATTAACCCCATGATGTGCATGGTAAAAAAGGCTGAACTCAGGTTCAGCCTTTTTTATTGCTTAGCTGTCATTTAACTGGCTGTTTAAAAAGGTATCCAGTAGTAACTTTAGCTGTTGTAGATCTGCCATTGGCATATTGGTCTGTGCCAGCATCTGCTGGGGAATACAGCTACAGGCGGCCTCCAGCGCTTTACCTTTTTCCGTCAGATAGATATGGCACTGGCGTTCATCACGCTCAGAGCGCACCCGTGTCACCAATTCCTGCTGTGCCAGTCGTTTGAGCAGAGGTGTGAGCGTGTTGCTGTTTAGCTGCGCCCGCTTGCCTATCTCTCCGACTAACAACCCGTCGTGTTGCCACAGGATCATCAGGACTATGTACTGCGGATAGGTGAGGCCATGGGCTTTCAACAAGGGTTGATAGAGCCGTGTGACCTGACGTGATGCGGCATACAAGCTAAAACATAGTTGGTTGTCCAGACGCAATTGCGTCGGCTGTTCTTTCATCTTATGCACTTAATGCTTTTTCAATATCTTTGCTTATTTTCTCAGGTTTTGTGGTCGGCGCATAGCGTGCCAATGGCTGACCGTCTTTACCCAGCAAGAACTTTGTAAAGTTCCACTTGATTTTGTTACCGAACAAACCGGGCAGGGCGTCTTTCAGGTAGCCATACAATGGATGGGCATTGTCTCCATTGACCTCAATTTTCTCCATCATCTGAAAATCAACCCCGTAGTTTATCAGACAGCCCTGTTGTATCTCAGTAGCACTGCCGGGCTCCTGTTGACCAAACTGGTTACAGGGAAAGCCTATAATGGTCAGACCCTGCTCTGCATATTGCTCATGCAGTGCCTGAAGTCCTTCGTACTGAGGCGTCAGCCCGCACTGGCTGGCGGTATTCACAACCAGCACGACCTTGCCTTGCAGGCTGCTAAATTCAAAGGGCTGTCCTTGCAATGTATTGGCACTGAACTCGTATAGTTTGGTCATTTTAAATCTCTTGTGATTATATCGTGTGCGATATAATTTAGTGTAATCAAGCAAAGAGATCAAGTTAATACCAATTTTCTTAATTAAGGGTTCTATTTTGAGGCGAGAAAATAGGGTCGATAACACCGCTCACGCGTCCTACTATCGCTGAGGTACCTACGTCCATGTAGGCAAGGCAAAAATTTTATTATTTAGTTGTCCTAATTGAGAAATTTTTAACGCCGTTAGCGTCATATTTGCTCCGTCAAATTGAACAGGTATTGAGTGAAATTGGTATTCTTCAGTCAGGCACTCGTTAGTCAGTCGACGTATTAAAACGATCTAACAGAAAATCAATGAGTAAGCGCACACGGTATGGCATTAGATCTTTACGCGGGTAAACCAGCCAGGAGGCATTATCCGTGACCTGAAACTCATCCAGCAGAGTGATCAGCGCGCCTGAAGCAAGGTGCGGTTCAACAATATCGCGCGCCAGGTGCGAAATGCCAAGACCTTGCAGGCAGGCCTGCAATAAAGCGTGAGGGTGATTGGTCCGCCAGTTTCCGCTGACTTTGACTTCCTCAATGTTGTCGTCGATGGCGAAGCGCCAGCGGTTATTGGCAGCCAACAGGCAGTTGTGCTCACTCAGCTGATGGGGGTGTGTGGGTGCCGGGTGTTTATTGAGATAGTCAGGACAGGCAACCAGGGTCATGGGTCTGGGGGTCAGTTTACGGGCAATGAGACTGGAGTCGCGCATTCGGCCAAAGCGAATGGCCAGGTCGAAGCCGTCCTCAACCAGGTCGACATTACGGTTATTAAAATCGATTTCTACGGTGACTTCCGGGTATTGCAGGCAAAACTCGGCAATTACAGGCGCAACCCGGTTGGCAACAAAATCTCCGGCGCCGGTAATACGTATATGTCCTTTGGGAATTTGCTGGCCACCGAGCAGCTGGTCGTTGGCTTCACTGAGCTCCTGCTGGATCAGTTTCAGCTTGGCGGCATAGTGTTTACCTGCATCGGTGAGGTTTATGCTTCGCGTGGTGCGCTGCAGGAGCAGCGTGCCCAGTCGCTGTTCCAGTTGCTGGATCTGACGGCTGACATGAGAGGTCGATACATCAAGCGCCTGTGCCGCCCGACTAAAGCTGCCATGTTCAACAACGGCGAGAAAAATATCCAAACCCTGCCACATTTTTATCTCTCCAGTGCAAGCAATAGCAGTATAGTATTTATATTGTTGCTGTATGGCAAAATTAATTTGCCTGTTAACTAATGATCATCACAGACGGGCAAGCTAGACTGAGGGTCGTTTCATATCGAGTCACAAATTAACAGGAACAGAGCATGTTGAATTTCAGTTTTCACAATCCGACGCAAATCCTATTTGGAGAAGGCCAGATAGGGGCGATGTCAGACAGTATTCCGGCCGATGCGAAAGTATTGGTCATCTACGGTGGTGGCAGTATTAAAAGCAATGGGATTTATCAGCAGGTGAACGATGCATTAGCCAATCATAGTTGGGGTGAGTTTAGCGGTATTGAGCCTAACCCCAGCTATCAGACCTGTATGCAGGCGGTTGAGCTGATCAGACAGGAAGGCTATACCTACTTGCTGGCTGTGGGTGGTGGCTCGGTCATTGATGGTAGCAAGTTCATTGCGGCGGCGGCTGAATTTGACGGTGAGCCCTGGGATATTCTTGCCAAAGGCGCTGAAATAAAGTCTGCACTGGACTTGGGTGTGGTGTTAACCCTGCCAGCAACTGGGTCTGAATCGAACAGCTTTAGTGTGGTATCCAATAAGGAAACCAATGACAAACTGCCATTTGCTTCGCCTAAGGTTCAGCCCAAGTTTGCGGTATTGGATCCTCAGGTCATGGCCTCATTGCCTGAGCGCCAGCTTATCAATGGCGTGGTCGACCCATTTGTTCATGTCATGGAGCAATACCTGACTTACCCCATTGAGGCAAAAGTTCAAGATCGGTTTGCCGAAGGCCTGTTGCTGACGTTGATGGAGGAAGGGCCTAAGTTGTTCTCTGAGCAAGTGGATTATAAAGTCCGTGCCAATGTGATGTGGTCTGCAACCATGGCACTGAATGGCCTGATTGGTTCTGGTGTGCCACAGGACTGGGGGACGCATATGATTGGTCATGAACTGACCGCGGTTTACGGCTTAGATCATGCTCAGACACTGGCGGTTGTGTTACCACGCATGATGCATGAGCAGCGCGATGCTAAGCGCGGCAAACTGCTGCAATACGCCGAGCGTGTCATGGGGTTAGAAATCGGCGATGAAGATCAGGCCATTGACCAGGCCATTGAGAAAACAGAAGCCTTTTTCCAGTCTCTGGGCATGAAAACCCGCTTGAGTGACTATGGTGTAGGCGCAGATGCAGCCGATAAAATCGTGGCACAGCTTGAACGTCACGGCATGGTTGCCCTGGGTGAACATCAGCAGGTTGATCTGACCAAATCGCGCGCCATCTTGCAAGCGTGCTTGTAAGGTTAATCTCACAGTTTGGGGCGGTGAGCGCAAATCATCGCCCTGTCTTCACGTATTTTACCTGCCTGTGATACTCTGCGAGGGTTAAAAGCAAAATCACTCGGGGTAGTAAAATGGCAACTAAAGTTTGGGATGGATTCATACGTGGCTTTCACTGGTTACTGGTCATCGGCATTGCGGTGCTGTATTTCAGCGGCGAGGAAGGCTGGCTGGAGATCCACTTTGTAACCGGATATGTGTTACTGGCGCTCATGGCAACACGTTTGATCTGGGGGATCATCGGTAGTCAGACGGCAAAACTCAGTAGCTTATTCCATTCACCTAAAGCGATTTTGGCTTCGTTAAAATCGTCAGCGTCCTATGTTGGCCATAACCCGGCCGGTAGTCTGATGGTACTTGCCTTCTTTATCTTAGTCAGTGTGCAGCTCATTTCCGGTTTATTTACTACGGATGATATTCTGGTCGAAGGACCGCTGGTGGCGCATGTCCCATATAGCTGGGCTGAGCTTGCCGGGGATATTCATCATACCAATATCGATATTTTATTGATTGCCATTGCCATCCACGTTAGTGCGATTGTGGTTTATCGCCTGAGAGGTAAAAACCTGGTTAAGCCTTTGCTGACGGGCAAAACTGCAGAGCCTGTATCATCTGCGCCTACTATGCGCAGTGGTCTGATCGCCTATGTGATTTTTGTCGTGCTGAGCGCGGTGTTGTTGTTCACATGGGGCTATGAGCCACTGATGGCTTTATTTTAATTTAGTCAAGTTACTGCAAAAGCTAAACTTTTAATAACTTAAAGCGTCCTTTTCAGGAAAGTTAAACAGATATGACCTCTCAGAGTCATAATTCTGCTAACATAGCGCGGTTTTAAAGCAATACAGAAGTGAATTATGCTAACTCCTTATTACCAGCAAGAAATGGATAGCGTGGCGATTAGCCGCGAGCAGGCCAGCCAGTTTGCTAAACAGGTGGCGGATGACTTTAACCCTTTGCACGATGTCGATGCTAAGAAATTCTGTGTACCGGGTGACTTGCTGTTCTCGTTAGTGCTTGAACGCTACGGTGTAAGTGAGAATATGCACTTTGACTTTGTGGGCATGGTCGATGAAACCAGCCGTCTGCATTTTCCACCCCTGAGCGATGCCTTTGATATCACCTCAGATGACAAAGTGATGCTGTCGGTGAAACGCAGTGGTGAGCGCAAACAGTGTGACAGCCTGACCAGCAGCCTGATCCGCAACTACGTCGAATTCTCTGGCACCACCTTTCCTCATGTGATTATTCCATTGATGGCAAAGCAGGATGTGATGATTAACCCGGCACGTCCCATGGTGATCTATGAGTCTATGTCCATCCACCTGGACAGACTCGATATTGAAGAAGTAGCACTTCAGCCTGCGGAGCCTGAGTTTACCTTTGAAGGCAAACGCGGGAAAATCGTATTGCGATTCAACCTGTTCCATGGCGATGAGCAAGTGGGCCAGGGCGAGAAACATATGGTGGTTGCGGGCGTACGGGAATACTGTCAGGAAGCCGTAGATAAGCTGATTGAATATTACAACGAGCGTAAGGCGACCTTATAAGCTCGCTCGACAAGACACAAATAAAATAAAAAGCCCGCAGTAGCGGGCTTTTTGCTGCGGGAGTTAAAAAACATATTTCACGGAGAACTGCAGACGGTCCAGATCCCCTTCGGCACCGCTTTCGGTTTCGCGGGTTGCGACCTTATATTCAGCGCCAAAAGTGAGTTTCTTCACGGGTGAGTAAAGAATGTTGGCACTATAGCTGGTGGTAGACTCTGTAGGATCTACCGTGATGCCCAAGAGATCTTTGTCATTGTCCGCAGAGAAGAAAGAATAAAGGAACGTAGAGCGCCATTGTGGATTCCAGTAATGCTGGTATGCAACAAAGCCAGACGTTGAATCAATCGCATGTAACGCTTTACCATCATAGACAGCGCCATGTGCGGCATTGAGGCCCACATAACGACCCAACCCCTGACCTTGGGTCAGCATAAATTTAAAGTTGTTTTTACCAAAGTTGACCCGGCCAGACGCACTGATGCCGAAAGAGGTTTCGCTTTCATCAGCCGTCGCAACTTTATAGGTCAGTTCACGGCCTAATGCGGCGACGACCAAGTGACCCCAGTCGGCTTTATAGGTATAACGAGCGGTAAAGTCGGGCATACCAGCATCATCGGTAACAACACGGGCACCACCTTCAGAGGTGATGGTACTCTCCGGGTTTTCGGCCGAGAAGGACCAGTTACCAATTGTGTACTTAGCCATGGCCTGGCGCACGAACACAGTGCCATCTGCCGGTCCGACAAAGTCCAGTGTTTCCGGTAACGCACCGACGTTCTGGAAATTGGACCAGGCCTGACCAAATAACCAACCTTTATAGGTCACATAGGCTTGACGGATCCGAGGAGAATAAGAGTTCGTCACCCGTTCGTTACCGCCCGTAGAAGCGATAAAGTCCAGCTCAACCTTGGTTTGAATACTGCTGCCATCATCCAGCTTAGTATCCGTTGCAAGGCTGAAGCGAGACTGACGGGCATGCATGTCAAATACCGCATCTTTGGGCTCGCCTCCACTAACCGGTGTTGTACCGGGGATATAAAAATCCCGGCCAATGTGCTGTGAAGGTAAGCTGCCATCGGAAAAGTCGCTCCAGATGGCATCGAGTTTTATATATCCACCATATTTTACTTCGGTACTGCCGAGTTCTGCTGCGTTGACAGTTGAAACGAGCAGGCCGCTTAGTAGCGCGCTTTGCACAGCCAGGGCGCTGAGCGTTAAATGATTTTTTTTTGCTGTTGTCATAGTTGAATTCCTGTTTGCATTGCTCCGGGTTGCGCAGACATGCCCCGGCTGAGATCAGCGAATGTGCCTCTTACCTTTCAATGTTGTTGATGGCGGCTTTTTACTCAATTAACCTTTGGTCTATACGACTAAGGTGGGATGTGGATAGAGGAGTCTTGTACTTTGCGCTACTTGTGACTGGCACTACACCTTGAGAAGGGGCTAACTTATCTACTATGTTTGCAATATGGGTGCAAGTACAACTAAGGTCTAATACTTAATATAAAAAGAGTGGGCGATCCTTGGTGCATCGCCGTCTGGCCAAAAATCAACATGGAGATGACTATGTCACAGAGCATTTATCCGGTTCCTGAAGCTATCAGGAACGCAGCGCTGGTAGATAACGATCAATATACAAAACTATACCAACAATCCATTGACGATCCTCAGGCATTCTGGGCCGAGCACGGAAAGCGCCTTGACTGGTTTACCCCTTACAGCAAAGTAAAGAACACCTCTTTTGACAAAGGTCACATCAGCATCAAATGGTATGAAGATGGTGTACTCAATGCGTCTTATAACTGTATTGATCGCCACCTCAAAGTTAACGCAGACAAAGTCGCGCTGATCTGGGAAGGTGATGATCCAACGCAAAGTGAGCACATTAGTTTTCAGCAACTGCACGATGAAGTGGCTAAGCTTGCCAATGGCCTAAAAAAATTGGGCGTTAAAAAAGGTGACCGTGTTGCCATCTATATGCCAATGACCCCTCAGGCGATTTACGCCATGCAGGCGTGCGCCCGTATCGGTGCTGTGCACTCTGTGGTCTTTGGTGGCTTTTCACCGTCAGCCATTGCGGATCGGATCAAAGACTCAGGGGCCAAAGTGGTGATCACCTCTGATGAAGGGCGTCGCGGCGGTAACTGTGTGCCGCTCAAAGCCAATGTTGATGAGGCGGTCAATCAGGATGGCGTCAGCATTGAGCACGTGATTGTGCATCAGCTCACTGGTGGTGAAGTAGAGTGGCAGGCACACGATGTCTGGTGGCATGAGCTGGTGGCAGATGTCGCCAGCGAGTGCGAGCCAGAGCCGATGAATGCCGAAGATCCTTTGTTTATCCTTTACACGTCTGGCTCAACCGGCCAACCAAAAGGGGTCGTACATACCACCGGTGGTTATCTGGTGTATTCATCCATGACGCACGAGTATGTCTTTGATGTCAAAGCCGATGATGTTTACTGGTGTACCGCCGATGTCGGTTGGATCACCGGGCACAGTTATATGGCCTATGGGCCGCTGGTAAATGGCTGTACTCAGGTGATTTTTGAAGGGGTACCGACTTACCCAAGCTCCGGTCGCATCGGTGAAGTGGTAGACAAACACAATGTCACTATTTTATATACTGCCCCGACTGCTATCCGTGCGTTGATGGCCAAAGGCGATGAGCCAGTAGCCAGCTCGAAGCGCACCAGCTTGCGGATCATGGGCTCGGTGGGTGAGCCAATCAACCCGGAAGCCTGGAGCTGGTACTACGAAAAGATAGGTAACAGTCAGTGCCCCATCGTAGATACCTGGTGGCAAACTGAAACCGGCGGCATCATGATCACACCATTACCGGGAGCAACGGACATGAAACCGGGCTCGGCGACGCGTCCTTTCTTTGGTATTGCACCAGCTTTGTTCGACGCAGAGGGCAACACGCTTGAGGGCGCAACAGAAGGTAACTTGGTGATCCTGGACAGCTGGCCTTCTCAGGCGCGGACCGTTTATGGAGATCACGAGCGCTTTGAGCAAACATACTTCTCGGCCTATCCGGGCGTGTATTTCACAGGCGATGGCTGTCGTCGCGATGAAGATGGCTATTACTGGATCACCGGTCGTGTGGATGATGTGCTGAATGTCTCTGGGCACCGTTTAGGTACCGCTGAGATTGAAAGTGCTCTGGTTGCGCATGAAGCTGTCGCTGAGGCCGCGGTAGTGGGTTACCCGCATGATATTAAGGGTCAGGGGATCTATGTGTACGTCACTCCCAACGAGGGGGTCGCAGTCACGGACGAGTTGACCAAAGAAGTGCGTAACTGGGTACGCAAAGAGCTCAGTCCAATTGCCTCGCCGGATATGATCCAATGGTCACCAGGCTTGCCGAAGACGCGTTCGGGTAAAATCATGCGCCGTATTTTGCGTAAAATTGCTGCCAATGAGTATCAGCAACTGGGTGATACCTCGACTTTGGCGGACCCAAGTGTGGTCGATGAATTGATCGAAAACAGACTAAACCGTTAATTGAGCGTTAATCGCTTGAATTATGACAAAATATTGACCTACTATATCGGCTGTCGACATGACAGCCGATTTTTTAGGAGCCAAGCATGAACCAGTTTTTAATTGCGGACGATCACCCTTTGTTTCGCGAAGCATTAAAAGGGGCGCTGCAAAACCAGTTTGACGGGTTGGAGATTTTCGAATCTGAAAACTTCGAGCAAACCTTGCAACAATTATCCGAACAGGACGAGCTGGATCTGCTGTTGTTGGATTTACATATGCCGGGCAATGGCGATTTGTATGGCCTCATCCGCATCCGTGAAGATTATCCGAGTTTGCCCATTGTGGTGGTGTCGGGCAGTGAAGACCTCAATGTAATCTCCAAAGTCATGGGTTATGGCGCCATGGGCTTTATTCCTAAGGCGTCTTCATCAAAGGAGATTGTCGAGGCACTCAATCAGGTGCTCGAAGGCGATGTCTGGTTGCCAGCCAGCCTCAAAGATCAGATTGCAGAACTCGACGGAGAAGATAAGCAGCTGGCACAGCAAATTGCATCATTAACGCCACAGCAATACAAGGTGTTGCAATATTTGCATGAAGGGTTGCTCAACAAGCAAATTGCCTATGAGCTGAATATCTCAGAGGCCACGGTTAAGGCACATATTACGGCGATATTTCGTAAACTGGGGGTCTACAACCGCACTCAGGCGGTATTGATTGCGGCTAAGCTGCAACTGGAACCCCTCGACAGCCAGAGTTAACAGTCATGTCGTGACAAGGAGAGTGCCAGCACGAAGATGCTGGCGTTTTTGTTATTACGCTAGGCAAATACCACGGTTTTATTACCATTAATAAACAGCTTATGTTCCGTGGCCAGTTGAATGGCTTTGCAGAACACCACTTTTTCAATATCCCGGCCCATTTTCGCCATGGCCTCGGCGCTATCGGCATGACTCACCTGAGTGACATCCTGCATGATGATCGGGCCTTCGTCTAATTCGTCGTTGACGAAGTGTGCCGTCGCACCAATGATTTTTACCCCGCGCTCAAACGCCTGATGGTAAGGCTTTGCTCCGATAAACGCTGGCAGAAACGAGTGGTGAATATTAATGATCTGATTGCTAAAACGGGCAACAAACTGTGGGCTGAGCACCCGCATATATTTGGCCAGGCCGATATAATCGGGCTGGTATTGCTCAATAACCTGAGCCATGGCATCGTCATGCTGTTCACGTGTCAGCCCCTGATGCGATACCAGATGAAACGGCACGCCAAAGCCCTCTACCAACGGCTTCAGGGTATCATAGTTGGCGATCACCGCCTGAATTTCAACGTTAAAGGCATTCTCGTATTGCTTTAGCAGCATACCACCCAGGCAGTGGGCTTCTTTGGTGGCAAGCAGGACCACTTTGGTTTTTTCATTGCCATGTAAGTGTACTTGCGCACCGCCTGGCAGCACACTGCGTAGTTGCGGCAAAAACTGTTCACCGACATCACCTGTCAGTTCTGTACGCATAAAAAAGCGCTCACCTGCTTTATCTACAAATTCGTTGTTACGGACTATATTCAGATTATGCTCAAAACAGAGCCCCGTTACTTTGGCAATTAGTCCCACATCATCACGACACTGGGTGGTTAAAACAATACTCATATCCTCATTCCATTCACTGTTAAAGCTGACATTCCACCATACCCCGCTGGCTACGAAAAACAAGCAGACATTAGTCCGCTTCGTTTCTCTAAGTGCTGTTTATTGAGTGATAGAAACAGCAATTGATGTGATTTAGGGGCTAGAGTAAAAGTTCATTTTATTGTGTTTCTCACTGTTCTCTTTGTGGGTAACTTTTTTCTAATCAATAGGTTAATTCTTTAAATTTTAATTGCTCCATTAACATTTGAACTCGATTCAGGTAAATTAGCGCCGATTGGAAATTCTACGGAAAGAAATAATAAGGAAGCTAAATGCTTAATAAAAAGTGCTCAGCCTCCGTGTTACTCCTTCCTGCCGTTTTGTCCTCTGCATTGCTACTTAGTGCATGTGGAGGTGGAGGCGGTGAAGGCGGTAGCAGCGGCGGAACTTCTCCCACTACATCAGGTGGAAAAACGACTCAAACAAATGTGTCGCTCTCAGTCAGCGTAACCGGCTCAGGTCAGGTTACACCGATGAGCAAAAGTCTTGCATCGGGCAACAGTACGACATTTACAGTCAAAGCCGGTGAAGGTCATTTGATCGAATCTATGACTGGGTGCGGTGGTACGTTACAAAATAATACCTATACAACGGACAAGATCTCACAAGACTGCCAAATTGAAACTGTCTTTGCCTTGAAATCTTTTCAGATAACCACTTCTCAGTCAGGTGAAGGTAATATTTATCCTGAATCACCGGTGCTGGACTGGGGCACTGAGCAGACGTTAACACTCTCTGCTGCAACCGGTTACAAAGTCGGTAAAGCATATGGCTGTGGGGGGACACTGTCAGGTGATAAATACAGTATTCCAGCTGTCACAGCAGAGTGTGAAATTCAAGTGGAGTTCCACCCGCTGAGTCTCGCACTTAAAAATGATAAATTAGATCAGCAAGTTGAGCTGAATGTTAAGGGCAATGCCGGTATTTCCCCTACCAGTAAAGGGATCATCCAGCCAGGTGAAGAAGGGGCGCCGCCAGTTCCTACCGATATTGACTTACCTTTTCTTGTTAATGACATCGACTTAACCACAGAGCTGGGTGCAACCGTAGAGTTGGACATCGTCTATGAAAAGCCATTACCTGAAGGGATTAAGTACTATAAGTTCGGCCCGGCACAACCCGGCGCTGAGGACACTTGGTATGCACTGCCTCAGGAGCTGTATCAGATCTCAGAAGACAGAAAAGTCGTCACGCTGACCCTCACCGATGGGCAGTTAGGTGATGCTGACTGGGAGAATAATGGCTTTATTCAGGACCCCGGCGGCCCTGCGATGCCAAGGCAGCATACCGTGACGGTTAATGCTTCTGAAGGGGGTACAAGTAGCGTTACTTCATCACAGGTAAACAACGGTGATGTAGCTGCGATTGTGCTTACGCCAAACACTGGCTATCACATTCAATCAGCCGTTGGGTGTGGTGGTACACTCACGGGGAACACTTACAATACAGGTATCATTACTGCAGATTGTCAGGTAGATGTGCAGTTTGCGCTAAACCAGTACCTGATGACGTCTGGCAGTGGTGAAGGGGGAAGCATAACGCCTGCCGAGCAGACTGTGTACCATGGTGAATCCGCTCAGTTTATGGTGCAGGTGCAAAACGGTTATACGCTGGAAAATATTAGCGGGTGTGATGGAACCCTACAGGGCCAAATTTTTACTACTGCAAGTGCGACTGCAAATTGTGAAGTTGCCGCCTCGTTTTCGCAGCAGTATTTCAGTGTGTCTACTCAAGTAACGGGTGGTGGCTCTATCACCCCTGACACTGTTAAGGTGGCCTATGATGGCACAACCACACTGACTGTAACGCCGCAAACTGGGCACTACCTTGCCAACATCGAAGGCTGTGGCGGTCAGTTGTCAGGTGATCAGTACACTACCGGCCCGGTGACAGCTAACTGTACCGTCAATGCGCATTTTGCACAGCGTGAGTACACGGTGAATGCGACAGCCGGAGCTGGTGGTCAAATAGATCCGGATACTCAGCAAGTTGTACATGGCAATGTGGCGTCTTTCAATTTGTTACCACAAGTGGGATACCTGGTTGATAATGTCACAGGTTGTAGCGGCACATTATCTGGTAACACGTACACGACTGGGGCGGTAACTGCGGCATGTGAGGTTGAGGCAAGCTTTAAAGCTGCGCAATACCGGGTAACGGCCAGCGCCACTTCTGGTGGCAGTATTTCACCCAACGAGCAGGCCGCGGTGCATGGTCAGCAAGTCTCGTTTAGTGTCACTGCAAATGAAGGTTTTACACTGGAGTCAGTGTCCGGTTGTGGCGGTGTGTTAACGGAAAGTGGGTTCATTACGGCTGAAATCACACAAAGCTGCCACGTGAGTGCTTCGTTTGTTGCTAAACAGTACGAAATATCTGCGACAGCCAGTGAAGGAGGCAGTATTTCTCCAGCACAACAACAAGTTGTACATGGAAAAGCGGTTAGTTTCCAGGTCAGCACAGATACGGGTTACAGCCTGGTAGAGGTGACAGGGTGTAATGGCGTATTGTCTGGCGATGTCTATACCGTCGGTAATGTAACTGGTGCCTGTAATGTGCATGCAAGCTTTAGCTTAAACCATTATGAGGTAACAGCGGTATCGTCAGTAGGAGGCGCTTTATCTCCGGCCAGTCAGCGTATTGCACATGGCCAGCAAGCAACTTTTTCGGTTGCGGTTGAGCCAGGCTACAACACAGTTGATATACAGGGTTGTGGCGGTCAGCTGATTGATGGTCAGTTTGTGACGGCTCCTATCACACAATCATGTCAGATAAGTGCTAACTTTGATCAGAATAGTTATGCTGTAACGACCAAGGTGAGTGGCAATGGCTCGGTATCTCCAGCTTCTCAGTTTGTCTTACACGGCGAGTCTGCAAGTTTGACGCTGACGCCAGATGCAGGCCAGAAGATCGCGTCAGTGTCTGGATGTGAAGGGGTGCTCGATGGCAATGTCTATACAACCGCACCTGTGATGGCGAACTGTGAAGTGGCCGTTGCCTTCAGTGCCCAGCAGTTCATGGTTGAAGCACAGGCTTCTGAAGGTGGCCAAATTAGCCCGGCACAGCAAATGGTGTCTTACGCGGATAGCATGACCTTTACTGTAACACCTGATGAGGGTTTCTCGATTGATGCTGTTGAAGGGTGTGAAGGTTCGTTAACTGGCAACCTGTATACAACCAAACCGATCATGGCGGCGTGTCTGGTCAGTGCCAAATTTGTGCGAACTGTCTATCCAGTTACAGCACTGGCGAGTGAAGGTGGGGTTGTAACACCTGCTCAGCAAAACGTTGAGCATGGTCAAAGTGCGACGTTTGAACTACAGCCAGAAGCAGGTCACAGTATTGTATCCGTCACTGGTTGTGAAGGCTCTCAGGTAGGAACAACTTATGTGACCGGGCCAATCACGGCTGCTTGTGAAGTAGTTGCTAACTTCGATGCAAATAAGTACTCAGTCACAACTCAAGCCACTGAAGGTGGTAGTCTCACTCCGGCGAGCCAACTATTGAGCTATGGCGCTGTGGCTAGCGTAGAAGTATCTGTTGAAGCGGGCTTTTTAATTGAAAGCGTGACAGGATGCGGTGGTGCATTGAGTGGTTCGACCTATACAACGGCCCCCATTGTCGACAACTGCCAGATCAGCGCCAGTTTTGTGAAAGAGCAATTTGAAGTGTCTGTCGCCGATTTTTCAAATGGTCAGGTTTCACCTCGTTCTCAGCAAGTCACTTACGCAGAGCGAGCTAGCTTTGTAATCACGCCAGATGTGGGTTTTGAAATTGTGTCGGTGACAGGGTGTGGTGGATTGTTCGCAAAACACAGTGACGTTTATACAACTGGACCTATAACTCAGTCCTGTCAAATTGATGTTGAGACTAAACGACAAAGTTTCCATGTTGCTACAAATTCAGCTGGTGGAGGGACTATCTCGCCTCAGGCTGTGGAAGTGGACTATGACAACCACGCTCAATTCACTATTACGCCAGACGAGGGCTTTGTTATAGACAAAGTCAGTGGTTGTGGAGGAACGTTAACAGGGCAAACCTACACGACAGGGGCCGTATATATGAACTGTGAAGTCGTTGCATCCTTTATTAAAATTAAGTATGTGGCGACTGCTCAGGCGTCTTCAGGCGGTACAATTACACCGCCCAGACAGGAAGTTGAATCGGGTCTAACCGCAACGTTTTCAGTGACACCTGATGCAGGGTTCTGGACGCAAGAGGTAACTGGCTGTAACGGGACTTTAATTGGCAATGAGTACACGACTGGGCCGATGCATTCAGACTGTTCAGTTAAGGCCAAGTTTGAACCAAATCAATATGTTGTTGACGTATCTGTGGTTGGTTCTAATATGGGCAGCGTATTTCCAATGTCACAACAAGTGTTGCATGGCGAGCGCGCCAGTGTAACTGTGTCACCTAATTCTAACGTTAGTTTCTGGCCTCAAGGCTGTGGCGCTACAGCAACCGGCAATGTTGTCACTACCGCAGCGGTAACACAAAACTGTACGATCAAGGTTAACTTCAACCCTATCTCGATGGAGCATTCGGTAACGACATCGTCGAATAGCGGTGGTGTAATTTTCCCTACTCACAGGGTCGTCCTTGATGGTGAGCGTGCTGAATTTGATGTAACACCATCTGGGCCGAACTTCCAGGTTGCGAGTGTTACGGGCTGTGGCGGAGCACTTAATGGTCATACCTACACGACAGCACCTATCTTCGCTAGCTGTAATGTGCATGCAACCTTTGAGCAAGCCACATATCGTGTCTCGGCAACTTCAGGCACCGGTGGTGCTATCACACCTGCAAGCAGTGACGTATCTGCTGGCGGCACAGTCACATTGACGGTCACGCCGGATGCAGGTTATCAGATTGACGCCGTGACTGGGTGTGCGGGTCGTCTAACTGGTAACACTTACACCACAGGTGCGGTGACTGCAAACTGTACGGTATCAGCAAGCTTTAGCCTTAAAACACTGGTTGTTTCAGCCTCTGCGGGTAGCGGTGGCCGAGTGACACCTGCAACCCAGACTGTGAAATATGGTGAAGGCGCGCGCGTCTGGGTATATCCGGATGAAGGTCACAAGGTCACATCTGTAACGGGCTGTGGTGGTAGTTATACAAACAACCTGTATACCATTGACCGGGTTACGGCGTCCTGTAATGTGGTTGCCAGTTTTGCTACCAATAAATTGATTGTTACTGGGGTATCCAACGAGGGCGGCAGCCTGAGCCCGGCCAGCCAGGAGGTCAATAAGTTTGATAAAGCACAGTTAACAGTGAGTATCGATGATGGCTATTTCTTAAAGTCTATTACTGGCTGTTATGGTTCTTTGTCTGGAAGTACTTACACTACGGGAGCGTTACTTAGTAATTGTACGGTGACTGCTGAGTTCGGAAAATACAGCTACACAGTAAATGCGACCGCAACTGATGGGGGCAGCATTTCTCCTGCTCAACAAAATGTTGAACATGGCAACACGGCAAGCTTCACGTTAACACCGGTTGAAGGCTACAGCATCACTGGGGTCAATGGTTGTGGTGGTAAACTCACAGGCAATACTTATACAACCGCTCAGATCACTGCCAGCTGTAATGTGTCTGCCAGCTTTAGTAAAGATACCTTCCTGGTAACTGCGACTGCAGAATCTGGCGGGGCCATTTCTCCAGCGTCCTTTACTGCGGCCTATGGCGATACGGTAACCTTGCAAGTAACGCCGAATGAAGGCTACGAAATTGAGTCCGTGCTGGGTTGTAATGGTCAGCTGAATGGTCAGACGTACACTACCGGTACTATAACCAGTAGCTGTCAGGTTACGGCCAAGTTCAACGGAATTAAGTTTGAAGTCACAGCTAGCGCGACGACGGGCGGCTCGGTTACGCCGACTAGCCTCTCTGTGGACTACAACGCGCGTGCGACTTTCCAGTTAACTCCAGAGCAAGGCTACATTATTAAGAATGTATCTGGATGCACTGGTACGTTGACAGGCAATGTCTTTACGACAGAGCCACTAAAGCGTGCTTGCAGCTTGTCTGTTGAGTTTATGCTTAACCTTGAATCACCAAGTATCGCAGTCGACACATCCGATAGCACAGCGCGTATTACCTGGCAGCCTGTTGCAGGGGCTGACAGCTATACCTTGTTCTATGCGAAACAGCCTGGGTTGACGCCGCAAAACTACGATACCTTGCGCGCAGGCACACGCGTTGCGAATGTGAGCAGTGGTGTGGAAGTGGCTATCTCCAATTACGTGGATTATTACGTAATGGTTACCGCAAATCATCTGGGTAACGAAAATGCGATGAGTAACGAAGTGACTGCACGCAGTATTGCCAGAAAAGGTAAACTGAACGATACCGGACAACAGTATTGTTCCACAACGTTTGCGGATCAAACGCGAACCAAGTACAAGTGTGGTGTTTACAGTGGATATGAGCTTGAAGGTCAGGATGGCTTCTTTGGTCGGGATGCGAAAGATCTGGCTAGTGAGTTACCTAAAGTTGGTTTTGGTATGGCCGGGTTTGACTTGACAAAGATAGACAGTGAAGGCAATCCGCTCCCCAATAGTGCTGAGCATTATGCCTGTTTGCGTGACAACTACACAGGCCTGATGTGGGAAGTGAAACAAAGTGACAAAGAATCGCTGCACTATTATGGCCATAGGTATAGTTGGTATAACCCGGATTACAATACCAATGGCGGTTATCCCGGGGTTCAGAATGGTGGAACTTGTGCCGGTAGTGCCTGTGATTACCCCTCCTTTGTTGAGGCAGTCAATACGGCTGGGTTATGTGGTGCCAAAGACTGGCGTATGCCAAGCAATAAAGAGCTGTTGAATATTTTCCAAATATCAGTTGAGTCAGGTAGAAACCAGACAGGTTTGGCACATTTATTGAGCCAGGAGCCTGATCATCAACTATGGATGAATATTTGGACCGAGCTCACTTCGGCAAAGGATCCACAGCAAGCTTGGCGGAGTTCAGGTTCTTCATACACATTTAGTTCCACGCCAGTACAGATGCTGACAGTAAGTAAAACACACAATGCATTAGTACTGTTGGTACGGGATGCTGAGTAAAGTTAGAAGGGGGCACTAGTGCCCCCATAGAAGGAAATAAGATGAAACTAACAACATTAGTAATTTGTTTTTTAGCTTTATGCAGCAACGGATTGCAAGCCTATTGCCGTGATGATATCCCCAAGACAACGCCTACTCGTGACTTTACTGTTCATGATGACGGGACTGTAACGCACAACGTGACAGGCTTAATGTGGTATCGTTGCCTGGTTGGACAATCGTGGAATGCGCAGAGCAGACAATGTGAGGGGGAGGTTCGTTCTACGTCATTAAATGCTCATTTACGAATCCATAAGCTGGATTCTAGTGCCGGCTACAGTGATTGGCGTGTTCCCAATTTTCATGAACTCCGAAGTATCATTGAACATGGGTGTTTTCAACCAGCGATAAATACGAGTGTTTTTCAAGTACCTGAAACACATGGGAAAAGCTATATTCACAGTGCAACCCCTGACACGTCAAGTCAGAGGATATTTGGCATTTCTTTGGAGCAGGGGCTGAGTGGTAAACAGTTCTATAGTTATATTGGGGGGGTTGTACTAATGGTCCGTGGCGGTGAATAGCCCATAGATCAGTAATCTATAAGACAGCCTTGTTTAGTCTTTAACGGTAAGCCGGCATCATGCCGGCTTACTTTTTTCACATTGCTTCAGCTCTGCGTTTGTATATTCCGCTATAACTGACAGTTCAGACGGCTAGTTTCTTTCTATTCATCAATGTAACCTCTGTGTTGAAATTAATTGAATAACAGCGGATGAGTATGTACCTGTTGCCATACAAGACATCCATTTCAGACGAGACAGGCTTGCTCTAGCCTGTTAGGACATCTGCACCGTTAACAATAACAACAAAGGAAATTGATATGAACAAGCGAATATCTGCTGCTGCGATAAGCTCGCAAGACAAGCGTCAGAATAAGGAAAACGAGCCGTTATCTATTGCGGCTAGATTTACCGATCGGGTACAAATTCACCCTGACAAAACCGCCCTGATTGATGGCACACAGGAAATAAGCTATCAGACATTATTGCACCGTGCAGAGGCGATTGCCGCTAAACTGACAAACAGTGGCATTGTGCCCGGTGCATTAGTAGGCGTGTGTATGGCGCGCAGCTGGGAGCTGGTAGCCACTTTGCTTGGCGTGCTCAGAGCAGGTTGCGCTTACGTGCCGTTGGATCCGGCGTATCCGCGTGCCCGAATTGATTATATGCTGGCCCACAGTAAAGCTGCGGCGGTGATTGTGGATGGCAGCGGGTCGGCTGCGTTGTGTCAAAGAGCGAGCACACACATTTTGCTGGCCGACATAGACGGTGTGTCACTGTCTCTGCCAGACCCTGAGTGTGACGCTCAGACACTGGCTTATGTGATTTATACCTCGGGGTCGACTGGCGAGCCAAAAGGGGTCGCGATCACACAAAGCAATGTCATTGCGATGTGTACGGCCATGGGCGAGTTACTTAGTGAGGAAGAACTGAGCGGTGTGCTGGCAGCCACGTCGGTGTGTTTTGACCCGTCGGTGATGGAGATCATCGGCACGCTTTTGCTCGGTGGTACCGTGGTGCTGGCTAAAAACATTCTGGCATTACCTGATTTACCTAGCATAGGTAAGGTCAGAACCTGTATTGCTGTCCCTTCAGCCATTCGGGCCATGCTCAGTGGCTATACTCTGCCCAATACGTTGCGCTGTGTGATTTTTGGTGGCGAGGTACTCAACCCCGCACTGGTTAAACAAGTGTATAACCAGCAGCCGGGCCTGCGGGTGATCAATGTCTATGGGCCGACCGAAGATACCGTCTTTTCGACAGCTGTGCAATTGCACCCGGACATGGCTGAAATCACCATTGGCAAGCCTGTGGCAAATACCCGCGCTTACGTGCTTGATAAAACCTTACAGCCGGTGCCCGAGGGCGAAGCAGGAGAGCTTTACCTGGCGGGGGACAAGCTGGCGACGGGTTACCTGTTTGACAAACCACGCACAGATGCGCGTTTCGCTACCCCTGCACCAGACAGTAGCATTGAAGAGTCGCGTTTATATAAAACCGGTGACGTGTGTCAGTGGACCAAACATGGTGAGTTACGCTTTATTTCCCGGGTGGATCAGCAGGTCAAAATCCGTGGTTTTCGCATTGAGCTGGAAGAAATCGAAACGGTGCTGAGTACCATGCCGGGTATCTCTGCAGCCGCTGTTAAGGTGTTGGAGGGAGAAAGCAGACAGGCCAGATTGCAAGCCTGTGTTGTCTGTCAGCAGGGTGAGGCACTCAGCCCGGATGTGATTTTGTCCTTTGTGGCCCGTCATCTGCCAAACCATATGGTTCCAAACAATGTTTGCTTTGTTGATGCATTGCCTTATCTGCCCAACGGCAAGCTGGATCGTAGTCGTTTGCCTGATGTATCAGCGGATCGAGAGCCACGCGGAGCAAGCAAAACAGTCGATTCTGAACAGTCTGTGGTTGCGGTTGTCTGCGAAGAGCTGCGCGCTTTGCTTGGTCACGCTACAGATACTATGCTGTCGCAAACCTTTGAGCAGGCCGGGCTGGACTCACTAACGACGCTGGAACTAAGCAATCGGCTGAGCAATGTACTGAATGTGACTTGCTCCGTGCAGGCAATTTATGAGTTTAATACGCCTCAGCGCCTGGCTCAGCACTTGCTGAGTTTAGGCTCTGGAGAATCATTAACTGCCCGTCAGAGCCCACTGCGCGATACGCTTAAAGAGTTACAATTTCAAATGCGTGCCAGTCATCCTCCTTTTGCTTTGGCCAAGGCTGCGTCGTGGTCGGCCGCTGACAAAAGCAAGCTAGTTCAGGCTGCCACTCAGATGGTGAGTAAGCACCGCGCTAATCCCTATAGTAAGGTGCTGCGCACCGGCAGTGGTACGCGTGGTACGGTCGCTGATGCCCAGCACAGTGAGGCGCGTGAGGCGATTATCTGGACCACCAACTTATATCTTGGACTGAATCGCGATGCCGCGGTCATTGACGCTGCACGTCAGGCCGTGACTGAGTTTGGCACTGGTATGGGAACTTCGGCGGCGGCATCTGGTTTAACGGATCTGCATCTGGCATTTGAGCAACAGTTTGCCAGCCTGGTGGGCAAACCCGCCGCTTGTTTATTTCCAACGGGCTATACCGCCAATGTGGGTGCCGTCGCGGGCTTATTGGGTGAAAACGATGTGGTGGTGATCGACCAGCTCTGTCACGCCTCCATTGTTGATGGCGCGCGTTTGTGCGGTGCCAAAGTCCGTACTTTTAAACACAATGATATTAACGATCTGGCCTCAGTGCTTGAATCTGAGGCTTCTCCCTATCGTACCGTGTTGGTCATTATTGAGGGCGTTTACAGTATGGGAGAAGGCGCCGCCCCTGTTGCTGAAATTGTCCGCATGGCAAAGCGTTATCAGGCTCTGGTACTGGTCGATGAAGCGCACTCCTTTGGTTTTTATGGTGAGCAGGGAGCTGGAATTTGTGCGGAGCAGGGGGTAAGCGACGAGGTTGATTTTATCATGACCACGCTGAGCAAATCGCTGGGCAGTCTGGGTGGCGTCGTTGCAGCCAGTGCTGAATATGTTGAGCTGCTGAAAGCCTCGTCCAGAGCCTATATTTTTCAGGCGTCAGTGAGCCCGGCAGATATTGCCGCGGCGCTGACGGCACTGCAGCGCATCAGCCAGGATGATTCACTGCGTACGCGGTTGTGGGACACTGCACGTTATATGCGGGCTCAATTCAGTGCCGCCGGGTTTGATTTGGGCAGTGGAGACGGACCGATTGTGACCCCACATTTTGGCGACAAAGATAAACTGTATGCGATAGTACAGCGCTTGTTTGAAAAAGGCATTCAGGCTTCAGCCGTGACATATCCGATAGTTGAAACCGGTCGCGGACGTTTGCGTTTTATCTGCTCTGCAGCGCACACCAAAGACGATGTGGATGCGACGCTGGTGGCGTTACAGGATGCGATGCAGGAAGTCGATGCGCTGTTTGCCAGGCCATCTATGTCCGAGCCTACAAGATCGTTTGAGACAACCAAGCTGGATAATTGGTGGGCTGCATTCTTTGCCTATTTGCAAAGGGGGCAAGAGACGCAGTCTGGCAATGGCCCAGACTTACAGCTGGAGATCAGCACACCCGATGGCAAATATACGCTGACCATCTTTCAGGGCACTGTCAGTTCGGACAATAAAATCATGACGCAGTTACCCGTATGTCGTATACACCTAAAGACTTCAGAGGCGGTCGCTGCGCTGACCGGCACCGATGTGCAGCAGGTGTTGCAGCGTATATGCGACGGTGAATGCGAATTGAGTGGTCAGAGCGAAGTGTTCAGTTGGCTAATGGGCCGTTTGCTGGCATTTGCCGCCGGGCCTAAATCTGTCACTGTGACGTCCGAAACTGTCGGGATTTCGTCATAAATGCACTGTTTACTTATACAGTGCCCATGCTAGAGTAGCTGCCAATGACGATACTAAAACAAGGGATGATGATGCTTCAATCCAATGCACCTGGTGCACCCGGCGACTTCGATTTTATGATTGGCCAGTGGTCGGTACAGCACCGCCGTCTGAAGGACATACTTAATGGCGGCGATGAGTGGATCGAGTTCAGAGGGGAGTCATCAACGCTCAACACGCTGGGCGGATTTGGCAACGTGGAAGACAATCATCTGCATTTTCCAGAGGGCTCTGTGCGAGCAAAGGCTATTCGTTCATATAACGAGCGCACTGACCAGTGGTCAATCTGGTGGCTGGATGGACGCAATCCGGGCATGCTGGATACACCGGTAGTAGGCAAATTTAGCGAGGGGGTGGGCCGCTTTTATGCGGATGAAACATATAACGGCGAAGCCATTAAAGTGCGCTTTATCTGGGATGCCACGAACCCTGAGCAACCGACCTGGGCACAGGCGTTCTCTAAAGATAACGGTGAGAGCTGGGAAACCAACTGGGAGATGACCTTTACCCGGGTTTAACGTATTACCCTGCTGCTGGCGGCAAAGCGCCACATGCAGCAGGGCATGGCACCATAGTGTTATGACTCAACGACGGAACAAGTGTTTGTTGTCATAATTTGACCATTGCTTTTTGTCGTCACTTTGCCCTTACAGTTCTCATATGGTTTGGTTGTATAGTCAATAAGTATCCTTTCGACGGCGCCATACCAAAATGAAAAGGCACCTTGCTCGCCAGACAGGGGTAAAGTAACCGTGAATTGACTGCCCAGGTCATTAAACTGCACGCCATCTATTGCCTCTAAGCGCCCGTTGTTGACAAGTCGTATGTCGGAGGGGACGCCTGGTCGCTGCCCATTCACCACGTATAAACGCGGTTCGTTTTCGCTGCCAGAGAATTTTTTTATTTCATCTGCCCGCTCTGCAGCATCAGTGCGGGTAAACGTATGGTTAGGCGCCAGGGTCAGGCTCATTTTCTGGTTGCAGACCGGGTTGCAACCGGTTAGCTGGCTATGCTCTGCGGCGTATACAAAATCACTGATCACTTGATCCGTATAGCTTTGCAAATCACAGCTGCCGGCGCAGTTGAGGTGAAAAGCCAAGGCCAGCGGGTCGTTTTTGCTATTCGTCATATAGGAAACCCGGATCTCTTTACCCTGAGAGTTAAAGATAAACATACCGTCTGTGGCCACTGCGGTACTGGCATATAATCCGGATGCGATGGCTAATAAAGTAAACAGTGTTTTTTTCATTGTTAAGTCCTTTTGAGTGAAATTTATTCAGTCGCTGGAAAGTTATCAGATATCAGTGTTTTTGTAAATTAATTGGGTAAAGCTGTGTGTGGTTGGTTTATATGTGACTGGACTACCATAGGTGCCTGACAGGCAATAGCAAGACAGGTACTGAAGGCCGTTTCCAGGGTAATACACCAGCGTATTATTGAGGCATATTAGTAATACCACATTCACAAACCAGGTATAGACAAAGATGAGCTTGTTGGGACGCGCTTCACCCTGCTGTTGGTGGCAAAGTGCCACATGCAGCTGGACATGGCACCATAGTGTTAAGACTCAACGACGGAACAAGTCTGTGTTTTTATCATTTGACCATTGCTTTTTGTCGTAAATCTGGTCTTACAGTTCTCATATGGTTTGGTGATATAGTCTTTAAGCATCCTTTCGACGGCGTCATGCCAAAATGAAAGGGCACCTTGCTCGCCAGACACGGGTAAAGTGACCGTGAATTGACTGCCCAGGTCATTAAACTGCACGCCATCTACTGCCTCTAAGCGCCCGTTGTTGATAAGTCGTATGTCGGAGGGGATGCCTGGTCGCTGCCCATTCACCACGTATAAACGCGGTTCGTCTTCGCTGCCAGAGAATTTTTTTATTTCATCTGCCCGCTCTGCTGCATCAGTGCGGGTAAACGTATGGTTAGGCGCCATAGTCGTTTTCTGAGTGCAGTCCGGATTGCAACCGGTTAGCTGGCTATGTTCTAGGGCGTATACAAAATCACTGATCACTTGATCCGTATAGCTTTGCAAATCACAGCTGCCGGCGCAGTTCAGATGAAAGGCGAAGGCCTGCGGGTCGTTTTTGCTATTCGTCATATAGGAAACCCGGATCTCTTTACCCTGAGATGTAAAGCCAAACATACCGTCTGTGGCCACTGCGGTACTGGCATATAACCCGGATGCGATGGCTAATAAAGTAAACAGTGTTTTTTTCATTGTTAAGTCCTTTTGAGTGAAATTTATTCAGTCGCTGGAAAGTTATCAGATATCGGTATTTTTGTAAATTAATTGGGTAAAGCTGTGTGTGGTTGGTTTATATGTGACTGGACTCACGTTGGTGCCTGACGGGCAATAGCAAAACAGGTACTGAAGGCCGTTTCCAGGGTAATACACCGGCGGTTTGCCCGGCACCGGCGTATTATTGAGGCATGTTATGCTACATTCACAAAACAGGTGTAGACAAACATCATCCTTTTGGGACTCTCTTCGACATAGGTGTATGTACACTCGATATATCTTTGTTCATACAGATAATCTTTCAGTGCTCTCTTAATGTGGTCGAGTCTCGTGGTTTCGTGGCCAAGTTCATTTGTCATTGGGTGTGTTATTATGAGATGGTTGCCATTTTCTGTTACTTTTACCTCATCAACTGCGACCAGACCCTGGTCGGTCATCTCAAACAGACCGGCAGGCGCACCGGTGTGTTTTTTCGGTATTACCTGGAAGCGGGTTCCGCCCGGTTTCTTCAGGCTTGCAACAATATCCAATACGTGATTGGCGGCGGTGCTGGCGATTGTCGCTGTACCTAAATCCCTGAAGAACTGCTTGGTACGCGTCCAACCTTGTGGTGTAATTTCACCGGTATACTCTGCGCGTGTGTATTCATCGCCTGCGTATTCATCGCTGTATGAGGACATGGCTTCGGCAGTGTCTTGCCCGCCACCACCTTGTTCGTGGTCGCAGCGAAAACCGCAGTCGCGGACCAGCTTGTAGCGGTAGTTGCGCTGGTTCTGTACTGCGCGTACAAAGTCGGCTAATACCTGGTCTGAATAACGTTGCAGGTTGCAAGTACCCGAGCAGTCCAGGTGAAACGTCACAGCCCTCGGGTTAAGATAGCTGCCAGAATAGCTGGCCTGGATCTCTTTACCCTGAGATTTGAAGTAAAAGATATTGTCACTGGCCAGCGTCATACTGGCATATAACCCCATCAATAAGGTAAACAGCGTTGATACTGCTTTGATCATCATTAAGTTCCTTTTTGTTAATGCTAATTCACAAATTCCACGTCGAATATAAACTCAGCTTTGCTTGTTATATCGAAATGTAGGCTAAGTGTATTTTTTTGTTTCTTTTTTGTCAACGAGCTGTGCTTTTTGGTGTCTCAGATCAGTCTGCCGGACTGGTTGAGCATTTGTTGTGAGGGGATGCATCGCAGGGCAATGACCAGTGTCTGGATCCGACATGTTAACACCCACGTACCCTGCTACGTGGGTGTGTTTTGCTTAAAATTTACGGTCGTAAACGACGGCGTTATGAGCATGCAAGCTTTCCTGGTGCTCAACTTTAAACTGATAATCCGCGACTTCTGAAATGGACTCCAGCGTTGCTTTAATACGCCTTGCCGCATCCTCACAAAACATGAGGTTTTTTGCATTCAATGCAGCAAACGCCTGCTCATCTTCGCGTTTTACGGCAGTTTGTACCGGAGTTGCCAAAGTTTCTTCAAACAGGGCAAGCCAGTGTGCTAAATCAGGTAAATGATCGCCTGCCAGATCGGCTTCAATGTAGGCATAAGAGCGTTGGCTGTGTGGCGTTGCGACAGATCCTTGTGGCCCTTTAAGCCATTCCAGCAGCTGTGTTTTATCAATGTTGTCCTGTGTGGCAAACTGTTGTTCAACCGTCTCGCTCAGCAACTGACGCGACAGCGCCGCAGAGCAGGGACAGGTGCTGCTGTAGGTGATCGTACTGATAAGCTTGCAGTGGGTTTTGCCTTCAAGGTATTCACAGTGTAACTCTATCGGGTAGGCATTGTAGCCGCTGTACTTACTCTTCAGCGCAGGCCGGTTCAACGGCAGCTCAAACTTCAAGATTAATTTGGCCGACTGGCTCAGGCCATTTTGAGACGCAACGATTTCCTTAAGCACCTTATCCAGCTGCATATAGGAGAGTTCAGTCTCTACCAGAGCTTCGTTCGCGAGCAGATAAAGTCGTGACATATGAATACCTTTTGCACCTGTATCCAGACTGACAAAAACATCCATAAGTGTGTTGATGTTGACAATGCTCTGATCGCAGCGTACTCGCATCGGCAGTACAATTTTTTCCATACCAACCCACTTTAATGGGCTCTGGCTATCTGGTTCAAAATGGGTCGCAATATCGGGGAGTTGCATCATAGGTTATGAGTCTCACTTAGCGGTTAAACCGTAATGCCTGTGCGGCATTGTGTTCTGAACTTACCTTTTCACCATCAAACACCAGTGTACCGTTTACAAAAGTAGCTCGGATCTGGTGCGCGAAAGTGGTGTTATGAAACGGACTCCACTTACACAGGTAACGGGTTTGCTCGTGTTGTACGTGGGTCGTGCGATTTGGATCAACCAGCACCAGGTCGGCATAATAACCTTCTCTGAGGAAACCCCGTTTGTCGATGGCAAAGCGCGTTGCAACATTGTGCGCTGTTTTCTCAACCACTTGCTCAAGTGTCATTGCGCCACGTTTAACTTGTTCCATCAGGGTCAGCAAGGCATGTTCAACCAGTGGCAGGCCAGCCGGGGCTTGCGGATAGGGGACGTTTTTCTCTTGCCAGGTATGTGGCGCGTGATCGGTGGCTATGATATCGATACGTCCGTCATGCAGGGCTTTTAGCAAAGCGAGCCTGTCTGATTCTGCTTTAATGGCAGGGTTACATTTGATGAGATTGCCCAGTGCCGGATAATCTTGCTCGTTGAACCACAAGTGATGGACACAAGCTTCTGCTGTGATGTGCTTTTCTGCCAAAGGGGCGCTGCTGAATAAGCTCAGCTCTTTTGCTGTGGTTAAGTGCAGCACGTGCAACTGAGTGCGATACTTTTTAGCAAGCGCCACGGCATAAGAAGACGACTGATAGCAGGCTTCGTCGTCGCGGATCAATGGGTGGTGGATGATTTGCGGTGCGCCGAATTGCCGCTCAATGCGCGCGGCATTTTGTTGGATCACTGAGCCTTGTTCACAGTGCGTAGCAATCAGTGTGGGGCACTCTCTGAAAATCGCATCCAGGGCTGCCGGGTGCTCTACCAGTAAATCGCCGGTCGAGGCACCCATAAAGACTTTCACCCCGCACACCTGACGTGGGTCAACAGCCTTTATTTCATCTAAGTTATCGGGTGTTGCACCAAGGTAAAATGCATAGTTCGCGACTGAGTTCTGGCTTGCGATGGCTTGTTTGTCAGCCAGTGCTTGTCGGGTGGTGGTCGAAGGGGAAACATTGGGCATTTCCATAAAACTGGTGATCCCACCGGCGACGGCCGCCGCCGATTCGCTGGCAATAGAACCTTTATGAGTAAGGCCCGGCTCCCTGAAATGTACCTGGTCATCTATCATGCCGGGCATCAGCCACATGCCTTGGGCATCAATGACTGCTTCATTAGGCCTGGCCGATAAATCAGGGCCAATTTCCGTAATATATTGGTTCTCAATTCTGAGGTCAGAAACGTAAAGATTACCTTCATTCACTAAGGTGGCGTGTTTTATTAAGTGTGCCATTGATATCCTGATTAATTATAAAGATAAACAAAAACTTAAGGCTGTTCCTTTTCCACCACGAAACAGGCTGTGGCTAAATTGCCTGTACCGCCTTTCGATAACCCGACTTACATCTACGGGTATTCGGCGCAACAAAGATTGTTGATTGTTTTGTTATATTATAACATATCCATTCTATTTTACAGATGAGAGAAACAACGATGAAAAAGTTGCTAGCACTGGCGGTGAGTTCCGCCTTACTTGTAACGGCCTGCACGGGCGGGGATCGTACTTCAGGCTTGCAAAAAGGTGCAGCCTCTGCGACGGTAACTGAAGGCAACCCACTACTGGTATCAAGCACATTGCAATATCAATCACCGGATTTTAATACTATCAGCGACGCGCATTTCGCGCCGGCATTTGAGCAGGGCATGGCTGAGCAAATAGCTGAAGTGAATGCAATTATCAGCCAAACAGACCCTGCCAGTTTTAGTAATACCATTGTTGCGCTGGAGCGAAGTGGTGAATTACTAAAGCGGACCCAGGCAGTATTCTTTAACCTGTCTGGCACCGATTCAAATGCAGAGCGCCGGGCGCTACAGTCTGAACTGGCTCCCAAACTGGCCGGTCACTACGACAACATCTACCTGAATAAAGCCTTGTATGAGCGCGTAGCTCAGGTTTACGGGCAGCTGAATGTGCTTAATATCAGTGCGGAAGAAAAGCGTCTGACAGAAGTCTTTTACAAGCGCTTTGTCAGATCGGGAGCCAAACTCAATGAGGCGCAACAAAAAGAGATCCGCGAGATCAATGCATCATTATCGTCATTAACCACGCAGTTCTCGCAGCATTTGCTGGCACTGTCGAAAAGCAATGTTGTGTTGGTTCAGGACAAAGCGAAACTGGCTGGCCTGTCAGAGGCGTATATTGGCCAGCTGGCAGATGCAGCTGAACAAGCCGGGCACCCCGGTCAGTACCTGATCAAAATTACCAATACCACGCGTCAGCCTATTCTGGCTAAGCTCGAAGACCGTCAGTTGCGTGAACAGGTATGGCGCGCATCCGCTTATCGTGGTTTAAAAGGCGAAAACAACAATCGTGAAATTGTCGCACAGTTGGCACAACTGAGAGCAAAAAAGGCGGCGCTACTAGGTTATGAGAGCTGGGCGCATTATGGCCTGGATGAGCAAATGGCCAAAACACCCACCGCAGTGTATGACATGTTTGCCAGTATGGTGCCTGCGCTGTTGAAAAACGTCGAAGCCGAAGCGCAAGCCATCAAAGACAAAATTCGCGCCACGGGCGGCGACTTTGAACTACAAGCCTGGGACTGGTTGTACTATGCCGACAAGGTTCGCCAGGATAAGTTCGACCTGGATGAGTCACAGGTGAAAGCCTACTTTGAATTTAATCGCGTACTGGAAGATGGCCTGTTCTTTACCATGGAGCGCTTGTATGGCGTAACCTTCAAGCCACGTAATGACATTCCGGTTTACCACCCGGATGTGAAAGCCTATGAAGTCTTTGATGCCGACGGTACCAGTCTGGCACTGTTTATGGCTGACTACTTTGCCCGTGATGGCAAGCGCGGTGGTGCCTGGATGAGCTCATTTGTGCAACAATCAGGCCTGGATAATAAGCGTCCGGTTGTTATCAATGTGATGAACATTGAAAAAGCCCCTGAAGGCCAGCCAACATTACTGAGTTACTCTGAAGCGACCACCATGTTCCACGAGTTGGGCCATGGCCTGCACGGTATGCTGTCTCAGGTAACTTACCCCAGCTTAGCGGGGACGTCTGTATCTCGCGACTTTGTTGAATTTCCCTCAACCTTTGAGGAAGACTGGGCTATTCATCCAGAAGTCATCCAAAACTATGCGAAGCATTACCAAACCGGAGAGGCTATTCCGCAAGCATTGCTGAACAAAGTCATTGCCAGTCGCAGCTTCAATATGGGCTTCGATACACTGGAATATGTTGCCGCAGCTTTGTTGGATATGGAATGGCACGCACTGGCGGCGGACGCGCCTTTACAGGATCTGGTTGATTTCGAACAAGCTGCGTTGGCTAAGCATGGTGTGAATATTGACTATGTACCGCCCAGATATAAATCAGCTTACTTTGCTCACTCAATGGGGGGCGGCTACTCAGCAGGTTACTATGCTTACATGTGGAGTGAGATCCTGGCAGCAGATGCCTTTGCCTATGTGCAGTCTCAGGGCGGGCTCAATCGTAAGATTGGTACTCACTATCGTAAGAATATTCTGGAAGTGGGTAACTCCCGCGACCTGATGGAATCTTACAAAGCATTCCGCGGCGCAGAGCCGACCACCGAAGCGCTACTTAAGCGCCGCGGACTAAACGTCGCTCCATAGCTTAAGCACTCGGGCTGCCTGCGGGCAGTCCGGCTATGTTTGAAAATCTTCGATATGTTATACTGTAACTTTATTTGTGAATGCTTTACAAATTGATGCAGATGTAGGAGAAGACCATGACCCGTGCTTTAGCCATCAATGAAAATCCAGCAATCCCTGCCAATCGGTATGCTGCCCTATCCTCTGAGCCGAATATTCTGACAGATATCTACCGCGAAGAAATCAATCTGAGCGTCTGGCAATGTAAGCTTAGTCAAGAGCTTAGCTTAGAAGTGACGGATCTACTTAGTTCTGCTAGTGAGTTGCAATTGTCGATTGCGGCTACACCTGAGCATACGATAGACGCGTTGCACGCGGCGTCTGCTCTGCTTGCTAATAAGCCAGCGCTGAGTGAGCATCTGGCCATGCTGGTGGATATGTTCTGCACGCTGTTTGAACTCAAGCGTGCCGGGCTCAGGCTCACGATACTCAATAAAGCCATGTGTCCTAAGTTCCATGTTGATCACATTCCCTGCCGGCTGGTGAGTACACTCGGCGGCGTGGCCTCTCAGTGGTTACCACACGAAAAAGTGGATCGCAGCAAGTTGGGGTCGGGCAGCAAAGGCAAAAAGGATCACGAATCGGGCATTTACACCAGTGAATCGGACATTCAGCAACTCAACACCGGCGATGTCGCCCTGTTAAAAGGATCTGGCTGGCTTGGTAATGAAGAGGGCGCACTGGTACATCGTTCCCCGGCTCCCGCAGTAGGTGAAACGCGCTTGTTGCTTACCCTGGACTTTATTGACTGAGCTGGTGTTACTGACTGCCAGTTGAGCCCCATAAAATTAAGATAATGATATGAATAATAAAAAATATATATTTTCCTTTGTAGCACTGCTTGCTTTGGGTGTGACTGATATTGCCAAAGCGTCTGTGGTTAATCAGACTAAAGGCAGCTTTGAGGATAAGTTTCGTCAGCTTGATGAAGTGTTACCGACACCCAATGGATACAGGAATGCAGCCGGCGAGCCCGGAGAGCGATACTGGCAGCAACAGGTTGATTACAAAATAGATGTGACCCTGGATGAAGCGCGCCGTCGCCTCTCTGGCAAGGAAGAAATCACCTATCATAATAACTCGCCATACACACTGAAGTATTTATGGGTGCAACTGGACCAGAACATCTTTAAGCCAGATTCAATGGCGAACCAGAGCAATAATTTTGGTGGCATTGGGCGCAGGGGGCCTAAAACACAAATTGGTAATGGCAAAGAGCCTGCTAAGCTGAGCTTGGGAGAACTTCGCCGTCAGCAATTTATGGCCGATAATGAACTCGGTTATGAAATCCATGGCGTGACTGATAATGTTGGGAAGGCGCTGAGTTTCACCACTGTAGGCACACACATGCGCATTGACTTACCGCAGCCATTAAAGCCAAATAGTCAGCTCACATTTAACATTGATTTTGCCTTTAATATCGTAGAAGAAGATGCTGTATCTGCACGTTCCGGATATGAACATTTTGCTGACGATGCCCGCCCTGGTGGCAACGACATCTTTTTGCTTGCGCAATGGTTTCCGCGCTTACATGCTTACACCGACTATGAAGCCTGGACCAATAAAGAGTTCCTAGGCCGAGGCGAGTTTACCCTTGAGTTCGGTAACTACGAGGTGAATATTACTGTCCCTGCAGACCATATCGTTAGCGCGACGGGTGAGCTGGTCAATGCTCAGGAGGTGCTGAGTGCAACACAACTTGAGCGTCTTGAGCAGGCCAAACATGCTAAACGTCCGGTCTTTATTGTGACTGAGGAAGAAGCATTGGAAAACGAAAAGGCTGGCACCTCGAAACAAAAAACCTGGCAATTCAGAGCTGACAATGTGCGGGATTTTGCCTGGGGCTCATCACGCAAATTTATGTGGGATGCTAAGGCATACCATCAGAACAGTAAAGAGACTCCGATGGTAATGGCCATGTCTTTTTATCCTAAAGAGGGGGGAGACTTATGGAAGAAATACTCGACTGAATCTGTGATTCATACCATGGAGGTCTATTCACGCTTTTCCTTTGACTATCCTTATCCGACCGCTCAATCAGTCAATGGTCCGGTTGGGGGGATGGAATACCCTATGATCACCTTTAATGGTCCGCGAACGGAGCTGCAAGAGGATGGCTCCCGAACCTATTCACAAGCTGAAAAGCGCTTTCTGATTGGGGTCGTGATCCATGAAATCGGCCATATCTACTTCCCTATGATTGTTAATTCCGATGAACGTCAGTGGACCTGGATGGATGAAGGGTTGAACAGCTTTTTGGACGGCGTTGCCGGTCGAGAATGGGATCCTAATATTCCCTGGGGGGTTGAGCCCAGAGACATCGTGGACTACATGAAATCTGAAATCCAGGTGCCGGTGATGACCCAATCCGACAGCGTGCTTCGCTTAGGTCCAAATGCTTACACTAAGCCTGCGGTTGCATTGAACATTCTAAGAGAAGTGATTTTGGGGCGTGAGCTGTTTGATTTCGCTTTTCAGGAATATGCACAACGCTGGAAGTTTAAGCGTCCTACGCCTTCGGACTTTTTCAGAACCATGGAAGAAGCATCAGGTGTCGATCTCGACTGGTTCTGGCGTGGCTGGTTTTATACGACAGATCATGTAGATATCGCTATCGACAAAGTATACAAGCTGCGTCTGGATACTCATAACCCTGATATCGACTTTGCCCGTTTACGTACTATTGAACAGAACAAGCCATCTTCTTTATTTGTTGAGCGCAATAAGGCTGAGGGGCGGACGCTGTGGATTGAGCGTAACCCAGATGTCCGTGACTTTTATGATGAACATGACCGCTTTACAGTCACGAATAAGGAACGAAATAAGTATCAGGCGTTTCTGAAATCCCTCAAACCTTGGGAGCGTCGTACTCTGGAACGTGCTGTTCAGGAGGATAAAAACTACTACGTCTTAGAGTTTTCTAATCTGGGTGGTTTGGTGATGCCAATCTTGCTAGAGCTTACTTATATGGATGGCACAACAGAGCAGCAATACATACCTGCAGAGATATGGCGTCGAACCCCGAAAAAAGTACGAAAGCTCATTGTGACAGACAAAGGAAAAGAGATCCAAAGTGTGGTTGTCGACCCAGGCTGGGAGACCGCCGATGTTGATGTTGAAAACAATCACTACCCAAGACAGATCATTCCGTCACGGTTGGAAGCGTTTAAAGCCAAAAAGCGCACACAAAAAGTGCATCGTGACATAATGCAGGATATTAAAACGGAATTAGCGCCTGAGAAAGAAAAGGATGAGACACAAGAAAAATGATTAAGAGGTTACTAAGTACGCTTGGGGCTCTATTGTTAATATCAGGGCCAGCACATGCACATCAGCTAAAAGCTGCCCAAACAACGGTATTGTTTAACGAACAGACACGCATGCTGGAGATAATGCATCGTTTTTATCTACATGATGCTGAGCATGCGGTGGAGCACTTGTTTGGTGGGGGAGCGGATATTCTCCGCTCTGCTCAAACGCAGGCACAGTTTTCTCAGTACGTGGCCGGGCAGTTTGCTGTAAGCTCATTGCAAGATAAAGCGCTGCTTCTGGCGGAGGTCGGTTTCGAAGCTGAAGGTAAGTTTTTCTGGGTTTACCAGGAAACTGCAATCCCTGCGCAGGTGAAAGGACTTAAACTTTTCAACGGCGCATTGCGGGAACTGTGGCCAACGCAAGTTAATATGGTCAATGTAGAGGGCAAAGGTAAGGTAAAAACCTTATATTTTGCTGATCAGGCTGACTGGCTACAGGTTACGTTCGAGCATTGATTTGGCATGAGTTGCCCGTGTTTTTCTTTTTTACCCTAATTAGATAGAGTTTTTCCGGAGGAACAGTGGAACCGATCCTTGTGCTGGTGGGCTTTTTGGGCGCGGGCAAAACCACGCTGTTAAAACGCCTGCTACTCGAAGCTCAACAAGTCGACTGGGATCCCTATGTGATCCTGAATGATTATGAGCATGCTGAGCTGGATGCAAGGCAGTTGGCGGGGCAGCTCAGTGAGGGTGCGTTAAAACCGCTTGATGGCAGTTGTATTTGTTGCAGCGGCATCACGGCATTGCGCGATAGTATCAATCGCATTCCACGGCGTAAGCAGGGGCTCACACTGATTGAAGCGAATGGCACATCCGACGCCTGCCGTTTAATGGGGTTTCTCGGTGTGGGACTGGACGCGCGTTTTAAACCGCCGGTGCAAATTGCAGTGGTTGATGTCAAAAACTGGCAACGTCGTGGTGAGCACAATGCGCTGGAAGCGAACCAGGTGAAGGTCTCTTCGCTGATTGCGCTTACCCATACCTCTGGCTTACCTGACGTGCGCATACAGGCGGTTAAGGATGAGCTGCAGCAGGTCAACCCGAATGCCACAATTCAGGACGCCAGTGAGCTTGCCATCTTGCAACTGCCAGAGCTGTTGACGGTATCGGGCAGTGTAGAGTCATTTGAGCATCAGAAATCACATTGGGCATCCTGTTCTGTTGCATTGCCTTTTTTGCCAGACGAAGCCTGTATTGAGGCTTTGTGCACACGTATTCCCAAGACCATTCTGCGTGTTAAGGGCTGCACTCGGCTTGGTACAAGTTTAGATTATACCTACTTTGAGCGATGCCCGGATGGGACTGTGTCTATCCGGCCATTTAAGGGGGAGCCGACCACAGGGAGTAAATTACTGGTGGTCGGGCCGGGCAGCGAACCAGACAAACTGGAAGAGATTGTCGCACAGGTTTTAGCCGCGCATTGATTGTAAAGTGCGGCCAAGTCGGTAGGTTTAGTGACAACGTCCGGTCTGACATAGATTGAAGTTTTTATAGTGGCTGATCACCAGCAACACGCTGCCTAAAATCGTCAGCAGCTTTTCCCCTTCCTCAGCCATTAAGTCATGAGCAAAAAAGGCGGCGAAGAATAACACGCCGATACCAGCGGTGCCGTAGCCTAAAATGCGCCACTGATTATGTTTCTTACACCCGAGGAACAATGCGCTACTACTGGTGAGCAACACACCAACCAGTAACCAGCGATGAAATGCTTCATCTGAAAAGAAGGTTGCACCGAATGCCGGAAGCAGGGCAACCAGCAGAGGCACAAACAAGCAATGAACGACACACATCGCTGACAAGCCTATGGCATATTTGTCTAACCTTTCAGACAGATTTCTCATGGTTTCCTCACATTGATTACTAGCGCGTTTGCTTACACAGAGCCAACAAGCGCGCAGTTTAGTATATTAACTGAATTGTTATATTATATCATTTTTGGGTGATTGAATAGCTTGGCTAAGATGAAACACAACGGGGGGCGGGGGCTGTGGTCGGCTACATCACGGCCGCTACAAGCAGCACACTCACCACCGCAAACAATAACCACGACCAGTGCTTGCCCCTTGAAAAAACCAGCGCCAGCAAGCTGTGAAGCGCAAATGTCACTGCAGTGATTTGCGTAAGCGTTGCTGCGGTAAATTCAGGTGATGCCAGTGCAATCAACAGCGCGGCAAACCCCAGCCAGGCGATGGAAGTCAGATGCCAGGCGAAACGTAGCGTGCGGATGGTAAAATCGCTGCTGCCAAACAGCTGTGGCAGGTTATCGCGCTTAAACAGCCGAATGAGGATAAAGCGCTCACCAAGGTAGGAGTGAGCCAGTGAAACCAAAATTAACAGCGCAGCGGCGAGGTAAAGCAGAACAGTCATAAACAACCTCCGGGTTTATAAGTTATTACATTCATTTTCTTTCGAGGCTAAGCTTGGCATTGTTCAGGTGTCAGCGTCAGCAAGGTGTACAGTGCTGCTCTGATCATGTCATCTGTTACTGGCTGAGTCTTCTGTGACGGGAAAACATATCCGCTTTTTGCCGTTTGATATAAGTTGAAGACTGAAGCTGTGTGCTGGTGAGGTCATGCACCCGCTGAGCAAAGCAGGAAGTAGGTAATAACCGGGGTGGGTGTTCATTGGATCACAATCCTTGGCTCAACAGACTTCCTTTGTACCTTATTTACACAGATATGGCTATGCCTGACACGAATGTCTGAGCAAAAGCTCCTGACTGGCGTCCCTGCCAGTGAGAACAAAACGCAATTAACTACAGCTAATTGAGTCACCGCTGCTGTTATAACAGGTCTCCGTTTGCTGAATGATGTGACGGCACATATAGGCCACATTGTTTTCCATACAGTTAAAATAAGTGCCATAAATGCCGGAGTTCCCGACATTATAATCAACCCGCCATTCATAGTAAGAATATGGCAAAGTAGACTGGTCGTTCAGCCAGCGCCCAAAGACGGCACTGGATACAATGTCGTATAGCGGCGTAGGACGCACACCCAGGCTGCGCCAGCCATTGTTATAGCCAGAGTACTCACCAGACATTTCAACTACCGCGTTGGCTGCCTCGTAATAGGGGTTGTTAAAGTTACTTCTGTTATCTACCTTAGACAGCAAACCCTGGTAGTCTTTCACCCAGGTGGTGCCTTCACAGCTGTTCAGAAACACCATGCCCTTATCATCGCCTTTACCACAGGTGCCCTGAGGTGCAGCGTCGGCACTCCAGATGTAGTCGGCACTTTTTCCGCCATGGATTTTGGCCTCAAAACCACTCGAAGAAGTGATAATCACATCATTGTCTTTACCGCCTTCCTGATTGGAGTTTTCGCTATTGGTAAAGAGGATATCATCGCCATTATTACCCCAGGCTTTGTGCCAGCGCAGGCTGTTTGGATTACCATCGCCATTTTCGAACAAGGCATCGTTGCCATTGCCGCCATGTAAGCGATCTTCGCGGCCGCCATTGCCGGTCAGGTAGTCATTGCCATCTTCGCCATACAGGGTGTCATGACCTTTGTCACCGCTGAGTACATCATGACCCGCGCCGCCGTAGAGTTTATCGTTGCCATCGCGATTACTGTTACAACTGCTCTGCTCATAAATATAGCCATTGTTGGCATTGGCCAGACGACAGCCACCGCCCAAATAGTCGTTGTCGTTGCCACCATAAAGTACATCTGTACCCTGACCACCCATCAGCAAGTCGCCGCCATCATCGCCCCACAGGGTGTCGTCGTTGTAATCGCCAAACAGTTTGTCATGATGGTTGCCGCCCTTGAGCTGGTCGTTACCCCAGCCACCATGAAGCGTGTCACTGCCATCTTCACCAAACAGCTGGTCGTTACCACTGTTGCCCTTGAGCGTATCATTGCCCCGACCTCCGTAGAGACGATCGTTCTGATTGCCCGAGATCAGGGTGTCGTTACCATATTGACCGTACAAGGTTTGCGGCACCGAAATACTGCTGGCATTGAACGAATCGGCGCCATTGCCCAGGCGCGCTTCAAGCGCACTGATCTGGCTCATAAAGAAGACTTCACAGCTGCTACTGCTACCTACTTTACGGGTCACGGTCAGGGTGTCGCCCGATTTACTGAGGGTGAACTGTTCGCTGTGGCGTGACCCCGCAACTTTCAGCGTATCGCCGTCCAGATAAGCCGAGGCACCACCGACAAGCCCGCTACAGGCCGCCATCGCCTGGCCCGAGACGCCCAGCGAAACCGCCAGACAGAGCGCATTTAACTTGGTATTCATTGTGAAATCCTTAGTTTCTTGTTTTAGGTACTTTTATTGCGAGGGTAACGGATAAACTTGCACGGAATATGGAGAATTATTAGATGGATGCGATGCCAGGTAAGAGTTGGTAAACCTAGTTCAGTCTGATAGCTGCTGCGAATAGCATTGAGTTCAACGGGTTTGTTTGGTTCAATTGTCGGTAAATTACAATAGGGATTGATATATGTTGTCCGATCTTTTAGGGAATATACTTAAAACTTACACCAATACTGTTCAGCAGGATGGCCTTGAGAAAGCATGCAAGGACTTCGAGCAAATTGAGCCCAAACTACCCCGGCGGATAGTGTCTTACGTGGTGTCGGGTGAATCTGACAGTGTGTTATCTGACTTGCAGCAACTTACCGAGCTGCAACTTCAGGAATTAACACTTCATCAGACACGGCTGATGATTTACTACCTTAAGGGTGGACAGAGCGGAAGTGGGTTTGAAAATAATGTCCGCGCCTATAATTTCATAGATTTTTTGCGCAGTGACTTGTTGTGTGACTTTGATATTGCACGGCGTCTTGGCAATGTGCTGGCCAGCTGCCGAAGGGAGCTTTCCATAACCACTGTGCAGAACTCTGGTTTACCCGGCTGGATCCGCCAGTTACTGGATGTGCTGAATTTTGCTTACATTCACGATGCAAACTCCCAAACGGGTGTGGAGCCTGCGCCGTTCCAATCTGTAACCTGGTTATTTGAACTGGCCAAAGCAAATGGCATTGATAAAGAGGCCATCTGGATCTATTTACTGGAATTGAGGGCGAATGCAGGGTATCTCTCGATGCCAGCCATAGAACGGTTTTTAATTCATATTGATCATATCGGTTTTTGTCAGCTGCCTGCTGATCCGCATCAGCTGAAAAAGCTGTCAATCGCAGCAAGGTGTGAGTTAATACGCTTTGTTGTTGAGCGAAAAGACAAATCAAATCTGATGTCACTGGCGATGCTGCTGCATTCAGACTCTTCCAAAGTTGTGCGTGACAAGGCAAAAGCCCTGCTGCCGTTTTTAGATACCCGCAAGCTGGCGTTATACCTTGAGAGCAACTATAGCCATTTAAATGCCACATCACGAAAACACTGGGTAGAAATAGCCCCTGAGTGTTTAGAAAATGGCGAGAGTTTACTAAAAACCTGGCGTCAAACAGAGACCGCCAAAGCAGTGCTGGAGTCTATTGAAAAAGTTTTGTCAGACAAGGCTGCAACAAACGAGGTCGCTCAGGCTTTTGCAAATATTACTTTGCCCAGCTTTGTTGCGCTGCCAGACTCAGCCCCGTTACCTGAGCAGCTAAAGCGAGATTGTTTTGCCGCCCTGGAGCAGCTGGCGGAGCACAAAAAAGAACGAGCCAGACAAGAGGTCGCTGATAATAAAGAGAATAACACCGACTGGACTTATGCCCAGAAGGAGTTTCAAGAGTTGCGGGCACTGACGAACAAAGACATTGAGCAAGAGCTGGTGGTCATTGAATCTGGTGTGGCAAATGCTGACACTCATAAAGTAAGGCGTTTTATCGTTGAGGCATTTGAAAAAACACGAGTTCTGGAAAACAGTGACATAGAGCTTATTCATTTGATCAACTATATCAACCTGTTTCCGGCACGCTATTATCAGATTTTTGATCATCCGCTTTTTGAAGCACTTGCCAGGACAAGCACCCCGCAATTGAATGATTATCGCCAGATTATTGAGTATTACCAACGTAAAGGTTTCAGTACAGAGCGCATTAAAGATCTGATCTTTAAACCGAGTTGGCGCGAAGAGGTGGCAGAATTGCCCTCGGGGGTGGGCGAGACGATCAAGATATGGCCGTTTTTAATTGAGCATCAAGCACAATTAGACGGCCACTTATTCAACCCGAAAGAGCAGGACGCCTACTATCGGGCAAGCTATCTGGAAAGAGCCACTTTGCTGTTACAGTATTTACCCGAACTGCCAACGCGTTACTCGGATTTCCTGTATGAGCTGGCTCTGGGGGATGGCAAAATATTGCGCTCTGCTGCACAGCAGGTGCTGGGTCACTTCGATATAGATATCGGACGGGTAACACAGGCCTTGTGCTCAGGCAAGCAGGAGCAGCGTATTCAGGCCGCAAGATGGTTGGCAAAATTGAATGCCCGGGAAGCCATTCCTGCACTGGAGCAAATGGTAGACAAAGAAAAACGGGAATCTGCAAAAGCTGAAGGACTTGCGGCGCTCTCTGAGTTAGGGCAGGACATTTCTGCTTATTTGTCGCCAGACAAATTGCTCAAAGAAGCGCAGCTGGGATTAAAAAAGGCCATACCTAAGTCCATGACATGGTTCCCTTTTGAACAGCTCCCGGCGTTGTCTTTCTCAGATGGGAGCAAGGTGGATGCTGAGATCATTCGCTGGTGGATTGTGCTTGCTGTTAAGCTCAAAGAGCCCGGCGCCAATCGGTTGTTATTACACTATCTGCGTTTGCTCGACAGGACGAGTCAGCATCAGTTGGGCAGATATGTTTTTTCCGCGTTTGTTGGCCAGGATACAGCGTGCCCTTCTGACAGTGAAGCGCACGAATACGCGCAAGAAAATAAAGCGAGCACTCACTTATCCTGGCAGCGTTATTCCAGTTGGAGCTGGGGAGAGCACTATAAGAACAAAACCGTTGAAGATGCTTATAAATGGTTGTTTAAATCTCACAAAGAGACTTTGCTGGGGTCGGCCATTAAAGATAAAGGCATGCTTTGCCTGATCAGCGGCATGATAGGTGCTGAAGCCGTTGAACTGGTATCTCGCTATATGAAGCAGCATTATACGCGACGTCACCAGATTGAAGCCATGCTGACCAGCCTGGCCAACAGTGATGATATGGCCGCAATACAATTACTTCTGAGTACGGCTCGTCGCTACCGTACCCGTTCAGTGCAGGAAACTGCAAGAACTTTGATTGAGCGGATCGCCGAGCGAAATGGCTGGAGCCAGGATGAATTGGCAGACCGCACCATCCCCAGTGCAGGCTTTAGTGTTGCAGGTGAAATGGAGACCTTTGAGTTAGGTAATAGAGCGTTAAAACTGGTGCTTACGTCTGATCTCAAAATATCGATTCTCAATGAACAGGGGAAGGCGCTAAAATCTTTGCCGCAGGCGCGCCAGGACGACGACACAGAGCAGTATAGCCACGCTAAGAAGCAATTCAACGCCAATAGAAAAGAGCTGAAACAAGTCATTGCATTACAAACGCAACGATTGTTTGAAGCCATGTGTTGTGGCCGCGAATGGACGTTTGCAGATTGGCAGGAGTACTTATGGCAGCATCCGGTTATGTACCACTTGGTACAAAGGTTCGTTTGGCAGTTTGAAATCGACAATCAGTGGGTGGCTGCACGCCCCAGTGATGATGGCGAATTACTGGACCTGGACGATGAAGAGCTGGAGACCAACGGGATCACTCAGGTGCGTTTGGCATCCGGTCATGAATTCACTGCTGAACAGCTCAAGCTGTGGATTACGCATATGAAGGATTACAAAGTAAAACCTTTATTTGAGCAACTAGCCGCCGCACAATTTAATTTGGCAGGCATCGAACCAAAGCAAACCCAGTTGACCCATTTCAGAGGATTTTTAAGTGACACGTTCACGTTACGTGGCCTGTTGACCAAAAGAGGCTATCAGCGAAGTGAAGCCGAAGATGGGGGCACCTTCTTCTTTTACTTCAAAGAATTTCAGTCACTGGGCTACCGCTTGATATTTGAGTTCTCTGGCAGCCAGCTGCCGGAAGAAAACATGGTTGCGGCTATTTACAGTGTGGGGGTTGTGCCCTTGTCTAAATCAAATTACTGGCGGGAGCAGGACTTTGTGCCTTTGAATGAGCTCAACAAAAGTCTGCTCAATGCCATGGCTTTGGATTACGAAAGGGTTGCTGCCAAGTGCTCTGAAGATGCAAACTGGAAGAGTAAATTGCCATGGTGAGACCATTACGCCAGCGAGCGGAGCAAAAATTTGCCGATGAACTGGCTTTGCTTAAAGAGCAAGATTCAGCATCTAAGCCACAAGGGTGGCAGCTCTCTCCCCGGGCTGTGAAGGCTTTTATACTCGGCGAGCCTGAGCTGGGGGTAGACAAAAAGTACTATGGTGAAGCCGCGTTAGTCGAGCGTGCCATAGTGAGCTTAATGAGCAACCAGGGTCTGATGCTGGTCGGCCCGCCGGGTACCGCAAAGTCAATGTTGTCGGAGTTACTGGCGTGCGCTATCAGTGGGACCAGTGAGCTATTGGTTCAGGGCACTGCCGGCACAAGTGAAGAACAACTAAAATACACTTGGAATTTTGCACAACTATTGTCGAACGGACCAAGTCTAGAAGCGCTGGTAAAAAGCCCTATTTACCATGCGATGGAACAAGGCAAGGTAGCCAGAATTGAGGAGCTGACCCGGTGTCCTCAGGAAATTCAGGATGCACTGATTTCAATTTTGTCCGAGAAACAACTCACAGTGCCTGAGTTGGGGGTCAGTATTCAGGCTCAGCCAGGGTTTAATCTGATTGGCACTGCAAACCTGGCTGATAAGGGCGTTAATGAAATGTCCAGCGCACTCAAACGTCGGTTTAACTTTGAAACCGTACCGGTGCTTCAGGATCCACTTCAGGAGCGGCGCCTGATCCAGTCGCAGGTGAGCACACAGTTAGCTCAGCAGTCAGTGTCTGTTGCCATTGCCGATGAGCTGGTGGCTTTGCTTGTACAGGTATTTAATGACCTGAGGCGCAAAGGACAGAGCAACTTGCAAAGTCTGGAAGCGGTTTTATCGACCGCAGAGGCCGTCAATATTGTGCATGCATGCGCTTTGCAAAGCCACTTTTTACAACAGCCGCTCAGCGGGGCGCATATCGCCCAGCAAATGCATGGCAGTGTAATCAAAGACAATGTGGAAGACATGGCTAAATTAGCCAGTTATCTTGACATTATCGTGCGCGAGAGAGCCCGTGAACAGGCACATTGGCGGGACTTTTTTGAAGCAGGAAAAGTGCTGTGGATGAGCTGAACGCGGGTCAATGGAAGCAGGAACTGTCTGAGCTATTTTATGCGGATGAGAGAATACGCTGGGCACCAATCCGTCATCATAGCCCTGCTTGCAGCTTGTACCTGATCGAACTATTAAATACGTTTGAGCCAGAGCAGGTGCTGATTGAAGCACCTGCGAACTATCTGCAGCACGTGGATGATATTGCAAGCGCCCACACCAAGCCGCCGATCGCAATCTACCAGCAAGGCAGCTTTTTTCCATTGGCTGAAAATAGTCCGGAATATCAGGCTATCAAGTGGGCAAAACAGACTGGGGCAGAGATCAGTTTTATTGACTTACCACATAGTCAACACGCTTCGGGCGAGGCATGCTGGGATGAATCCTGGCTAAATAGCTCTAGTTACAGCCAGCAGTTACAGCAGCGTTATCAATGCAGAGATGCCGACGAGCTTTGGTGTCGCTTGTTTGAGCAAAAAGAATTTACCAGTGCTGATGCGTTTTTTTTCCAGGTTTTGTTGTTTTGTGCGGCCAGCCGGGCGTGTTTTTCTCAGGCACAGCTGGTGCGACAGGGCGACGAGCTGAGAGAAGACCATATGCGTGCTCATATTTCAGCAGCGCACAAAAAAGGCTGCAAAATACTGGTACTGACAGGTGGATTCCATACCCCTGCTTTATTTGCATTTGATGATCACAGGCAATTAAATCAGACGCCCGATGAACCAAGTTATCTGGTGCGATACAGTGAACCTCAGTTGGATGCACTGTTAGGCTATCGGGCTGGTATGCCATATCCGGGTTATACCAAAGAGTGGTTTCTGATGCGCCAAAGTAAGGTTGCACATTTTGATCTGGTGTTGACGATGCTCGAACGCTGTGCCCCCGATTTCATGTCGGTTGCCGATAAGATTAAGGCCGCCGAGCACCTTCAGGGATTATTACAGTTACGGGGGATGAATCAGCCAAGTTATTACGACTTGTCAGATAGTGTTGCGAGTTGCTGGTTACAGGGAGAAAAAACGACTAGCTGGTTCACTCAGTTGCAGCTTGAGTGGCGTGGCAGAGCCTTGGGAGAGCTGCCAGAGGGAAGCGTTGAACTGCCATTAATTGCGAATGTGCGGGCGCTGGCAAAGCAGCATCGTTTGTCTTTGCAGTACAGTGAAGCTAAAAAGGCACGGTTTGATGTTTTTGAGCCGAGCGGCTCAACACGCAACAGGCGGCAGTTTCTGTTTAGCTGCTGCATGCTTGGCATTCCATTTTGTACGCGTTTGGTCGGCCCGAGTTTTTCGCATGGTGCGGACTTATCGCGTCAGCACGAGGTGTGGGAATACCAATGGTCTCCTCATGTCGAAGTCACGCTGCTTGAACTGTCCGAGTTGAGTGATAGGCTCGATGAAGTGGTGAAAAAAACGCTCCTGATGCAATTGCCCGACCTGGATTTCGAAGGGCGTATTGAGTGGATTGCTAATGCTATCCAGTGTGGGCTGGATGGACTGGTTGCCGACAACCTGAGCGCCTGTTGTCAGGCTTTAGAGTTGCAGACGGACCTGAAAGTGCTGATATCAGCAATGATTCATATGCTTTCATTGGCTAAGCATCCGCTGTTTGCTCGTGAACACGATTTGCTCCGTGAGTTGATTGAAAAAATGTGGCAGCAGTTGTGTGGACAATTAATGCAACTGAATGCACTCCAGACAAGAGAAGCGCTGGATATTCTGATGTCTCTGCAAGGTCTTTGCGTGACCTATCAATTGGCTCCAGACTGGAAAGTGCAGCTGCAAAGGATAGTGAGTAAACAAAGCCATAAAACCTGGCTTTATTACACAATCTCTGCGCTAATGGCCAGTTCAAGTGAAGACATTGATGCATTGGGCCATGAGTTAACACTTTTGTATTCGCGTGATCCTCAAGTCGCGTTTGATGCTTTACGAGCGATTGCTTCCTTGTTACCACATTGGCTGGATCAACAGCCGGTCATTTTGACACTTCTAAATGGTTGGCTGGAACTGATCTCAGATGAGCAGTTCAACCTGATACTACCATCATTACGGAAAATGTTTTGTCGTCTTGATAGTCAGGAGATTGACCGGATAGCTCAGCGTGTACAGGGGATCAACCAATGGGATGAGCGCCTTGCATGGCAGCCCATTGGCATCAGTCAGGACAGCATTGACCGCGCTGCATACCTGCAACAAGAAATGATCATTAACTTAAAACAGCAGGGGTTATCTGAATGGCTGAGCGACTAAAATCACGTTGGCGTTTGGCTTTAGGCCGGTATGCGGAAGACCGCCTGGGCGCCCAGCTGTCAGCAAACCAGCAAGCGCAGGATCAATGTCTTTTTCAGTTATATCAGCACGGCCTGACTGACAGAGGGCACAAACTGAGTGCGGGCCTGGACGATAGCGCACCAGCTTTGGTTGAATGGCTGAATGACATTGACCAGCTATTTTCTAATTCCGTTTCTCATCAACTGCAAAAAGAAGCTATCGAAGAGTTTTCTTTGTCTGCTTGTATTAATGAACCCAAGGTGTTGGAAAAACTACAGCCAAGTGTGGGGTTACTGAAGCACTTGTTGAGCCTGGGAAGCACCCAAAACCCAGCAGTACGCCAGCAGGTGCAAAGGATCATAGAGTCTGTAGTTGACCAGTTACTTGCTCGGCTAACGCCGGTTTTTACACAAAAATTAAAAGGGCGGATCAATCGATACGAGCACAGTGGGGCACGAAAACTGGCTAACCTAGACTGGCAAAAAACAATTAAATCTAATCTGAAACACTATGACTTAGAAAAGAAAAAACTGCACTTTCAAAATATTTACTTTAATACGCGACACCAACAAAGCCTGCCATGGCACGTGATTATGTGCATTGACCAATCTGGGTCTATGGCAGAGTCAATTATATATTCAGCGGTGATCGCGGGTATTCTCCATCGTCTTCCGACTGTTTCGTTAACCTTATATGTCTTCGATACGAATGTTGTGGATCTGAGTTCAAAGGTTGAGGACCCGGTCTCCCTGCTGCTCTCAACGCAGCTTGGCGGAGGAACCCTGATAACAAAAGCCTGGCAAGTGGCAGAAAATACAGTGTCTGACCCACGCAGAACCGTGATTGCAACTGTCTCTGACTTTTGTGAAGGGGGATCACCTCAGGCGCTATTTGAGCAAGCGCAAAGATTAATAGGCAGTGGAGTAAAAATGATAGGCATGACGGCGATGAACGACCGGGGCGACCCATTTTACGATAGCTTTGCTACTAAACGCTTATCTGGTCTGGGCATGGAAATAGCGGCACTGAGCCCGGATCAGTTTGCTGATTGGCTGGCGAAACAAATGGGACTAGTGAAATGAACCAGCAGTTTTTAGAGCAGCTCACGAGTCCCGGATTGGTTAGGCGTGCGAACAAGGTATTGCAAAAAGAGTCACCTGTTATTCACAAGGCCCAATCGAGTATCGAGTACAGCATCGAGGGCGTGGCGGGAACATTGGATGTTGAAGACATGACCAGAAGCCGATGCAGTTGTAGTGTACAAGGGCTCTGTAAGCATCTGGTTGCCGTCGCTTTATTTGTGATAGAGAGTGAAGATGCATGTGATGAAAAAGTACCAGCAGTAGATCCGGATGCACTTATGAAAAGTGCGGGGCGAGAAGCTGTCCGTAAGGTGTATAAACTTTACACGCTCAGCGCATCTTATAGTGGTACCAGAGATGGTGCCGTGGTGCACATAGAGATTAATGGCCAGGCATTTAGCTTTACAAAAGCGCAGCATATAGATGACTTGGTAGGGGATTCTGTCAGTAAAGCAGAAAAGCTGTGGGGTATTTACCTTTACAGCTGTGAACAGGGAGTGGAGTGGCAGTGGCCGGATTGGTTGTTGGTTGAGCAAACTCAGATACAGACTAGCCTCAAGACACTACAAACAGAACTCAAGGCGGCGCTGCTCTGTGTGTGGTGGGTGGGTATCCATCGGGTGCGTTCTGCCCATTTACTGGACTTACAATTGTTAATCATCCCGCTGGCGAAAGCAGGGCTAAAGGCTGAGAGTCAGGCGTGTAAACGCGTTATTGGTGCCTACCAGCGCTTTATATCGGGAGAAGGGCTCAGAGATGAACTGGTGATTATGACTGAGCTGGCATACCTTCTGGTCCTGATAGAGAAACCCATCAGTGAGGCTAAATCAGCCGCAGGGCAAGACCAAACCACACTCTTTTGCTTAGGTCCTGAACCCTGGCAAAGTGTGGGGGGCGCGCAAGGGCTTACCATTTTATTTCAGTCGTCAAACGGCCAGATTTTTTCAGCTTCAGAGGCCAGAGCAAATACGTCGGGTCACTTTGACTCTGAACATGTCGCCCGGTATATGCGCTTTTGGGAGACATCGAAACCCGCTATGGAGCTCATGGGGAACTTGGTGTCATTTAATAAGTTAGAGATGAATGAATACGACCGAATACGGCGTACGCAGTCAACAGAGGTCATCGCTACAGAAAAAGGTGCTCCGTTTGTTCATTATGCTGATTTTAGCACCATAGAGTGGTTGGCTGAGCCGTATATTGTGATTGCACCTGATCGGTTTCATCATCTGGAATTTGATCAGGCACTTCAACAATTCCAGATCCAGTATCGGGACGCAAATAAAAACACACTCACGCTAACTGTACCTTATCAGTGTAACCATGCATTGCTCATGAAAAACATGGCCGCTTTGGAAGGTTTACCGGTTAAATATATCGCGTGTAATGTCAGCGAGAAGGGAAACCAAATACAGCTGAGGCCCTTCGCACTGCAACAGAGCGATGGGGTACAGTGGCAATCCTTATATTTCGATCAAATATCAACGGAAAGTCGTTTTCTGGACCGTTGGCGTGCCAAGTTTATTGCCCGAACAACTGCTGTGCCTGGCCGGGAAATAACTCAGTTACAACAGCTGCTTGTGGATTTTTCAAGGTGGTTATGTGCCTTCCCTTATCAAAGTGACGATGAAGTCAGGATTTGGCAGGGTAAGCTGGAGCAACTCGGCTTATACCAGCTATCCGTAAAACTTCAGCAAAACGACGATTTTGACCTGCTCCGGTGCTTCTATATGCTGCATTGCTTACGCAAAGCCGACGTAACTTTGCCGGTTATTTTGCATGGTGAGTGTACCTAATTAAAATCAAAACTATTGAAAAATAATCAAAAGTCAGACAGATTATATTGGCTTAACAGGAAAGAAAAAGGAAGGAACGTGACAGTAAGCACAACGATAAAGCTGAGCCTTTGCACCATACTGACGGCACTGGCTGGCCACAGCGTTGCCCAAGACAGATTACTGGCCAATGATGGCAGGGCGCAAGATTATTTTGGCTACGGCGCGGCTATTGACGGCAATACGGTGCTGGTGGGCGCACATCAGGCTGATGTGAATGGCATCAAAGATGGCGGTGTCGGGTATGTGTATGTGCTCGGTGATAAAGGCTGGCAGCAACAGGCTAAGCTGATCGCCTCTCCCCTGTTCGCCGACGACACGCTGGGTGGCAAGGTGGTCCTGAACAACAATATTGCCATGCTCGGCGGGATGAGGCGGGATGACAAAAGTAAAGATGCCGGCGCTGTGGTGGCCTTTGAGCGCTATGCCGATAAATGGACACAGACACAGATTTTTACCGCGCCCGATGCCCAACCCGGAGATGCCTTTGGCCAGAGCCTGGCATTAACAGACACGACACTGGTCATTGGCGCACCACGCAGTGATACAAAAGCGAATGACGCGGGTGCGGCCTATATTTTTCAGCGCACCGGGGATAGCTGGCGCTTCCACAGCAAAATCATGGCCAGCGATGGTGCTGCGGGCGACTTATTTGGCATCGACGTCGCGATAGACGGTAACACCATCGTAGTGGGTGCTGACTTACATGATAAAACTGCAGAAAACGCCGGTGCCGTGTACGTCTATGTGCTCGAAGATAACCAGTGGCAGCAACAAGCCAAGCTGATGGCCGCCGATGCTGGCAAAACCGATATCTTTGGCGTCAGAGTCGCAATTTCAGGAGATACGGCACTCATCTCCGCACGCAGAGACGATGTAGAACATCTGGGTGTAGATGCCGGCTCTGCCTATATTTTTGAGCGAACAGGCACACGCTGGACCGAGGCTCAAAAACTCACTTCGCCGGATGGCGCAGCCGATGACCGCTTTGGTCGTGGCGTAGCACTGAGCGGGGATACCGCCATCATCAGCGCCATGAACCACGACGTACAAGGTGAAGACACCGGCGCATTATATGTCTATAAAAAGCACCCCGATGGCTGGCGCTACGCCTCGAAAGTGGTCGCGAAAAATGCGCAGCCCGGTGACCAGTTTGGCTGGAATGTCGGTCTCTCCGACGGTAAGGCTGTGATCGCCACCCCACATCATGACGCCAATGGTAAAGAATCCGGTGCGGTCTATGTTCAGGATCTGAATCAATACAGCGCGTTTCATATTAAAAACCAGGTTACAGTTGCGAAGAAAGGGGAAGCGAAGTCTTCGCAGTAGCTGTACATCTAAAGCCGGAAACCTACTCGTTATTCAACCTATAGGTTTCTTTCAGATAAAAGGAATTTTATGGCTTCTTTGTTCTGCGAAAATTTTAAGCAATTGTAGGCTATTATTGGAGTACTTTCCCGTTAGGATATTTTTTATGTCACAAGTGCTCCAACGCTATATGGATCTGCCCAAATTTATAAGCCTCCTGCAAACGAAAAAGCTCTATCTCGCTAAGATGTCATCTTTTGAGGACGCTTTAGAGGGGGGACTCACGGTCAGTAACTTTTTTGGTATTTCCAATGAGCACAAGTGGCTAGATATGTTGGTCAACTACAGTTGGCCGAGTTCAAATGAAAGTGAGGAGGAAAGAAAACACTCCAAAGAAAACATAAAAAATCGCACAGAAGAAATAAACAATCGCATGTTTTCAACCCCGTTTGGTAGCTACCCTTGTTGTGAAGGAGAGCAAGTGTTCCCGCGGTGTCGAGAGTGGATATATGTGAGTTGCTGGCATGCGTCGGATCATGAATGTTCAGCCATGTGGAGGCTATATGGCGGTGACAAAAATGCAGTTTGTATTTTTTCTTCAGAAGAGAAACTTCTATCTGCCGTTAAGGCTAGTAGCTTGTGTGATAATTTGGAGCTCAATACGGTTAATTACATATGCCATGCTCATGATGAGTTTGAAGGTGAACCACTTGATCCATTTATATCTAAATCAAAGCCTTACTCATTTGAGAAAGAGGTAAGACTTATGAGCTGGAATTCAAAAATAGACCTTTTAGAAAAAGAACAAACAAACCCCGATTCAGGCCTTATGTTAGATATAGATTTGGGTAAAGCAATAGAGCACATTGTTATTTCACCTTACGCAGACCTTTGGTTTAAAGCCATTATCCAAAAGGTGTGTTCAGATGCTCAATTAGATGTTGCGATAGAAGAGTCATCTATTCAAATGAATCCGATTAGAAGCCTGGAAGAAGTCATGAGCTATGGAGAAAAGCACGGTTTACGATGAAGGATTCAAAGAACGAGTTTTAGGTCAGTGAAATTAGTCTTGGCTTGAGTTCTGGAGCTAGCACAAATACAAAAAACGCGAGCAGTTAAAGCTAACTCGCGTTTTTAGTTTATTGATTACGCAGAGATTTATCTCATAGTAACAGCATACTATTACAGGTTAGTTCTGTAAAAAATCTGGAAAGGGATGTATTACAAGGCCTGTCAGGTGTTTCAAGAAAAATGGCGATTTTTAGCTATTTTTCTAAATTCGGACCCTTGAGTTTGTGAGTTTCCAGAAAAATAGTTACCTTTTAACAAGTGACTCGAGAAGATAAGAAGCGGACTGTGTCAACTTCCCTTTAGTGGTACAGTTCTAAGTTAGAATTTTCTAGTTTCACTATGTAAGGTGTCAGTGAGGTATTAACCAAAAAACTGTCATTAGCTCTTTCTTGGTTATAATCCAATGCTTTGGTTCGATTTTGGGTATTTCTGAATGCTCATAACGAATAAGTAATGTCAGTCAGTAATTTCATATTGACAAGATACACGCCACTTAAGAAAAAATCGTGAGGTTCCATTTTGGTGCAAGGTAGGGTTTGGAGTTGAGTTACCATGTTAAAGACAAAAATAAGCCCTCGTTATCGAGGGCTCTTAATAGGTTGGCCGGATCTACTTGTGGGACAAACACCAATCCAAGAGGCGACCATTCTTTCTGTATATCAACCTGTTAGCTGTGGAACAAGTTAATTAAATTCTTTAATATACCTACATTCTATCAATAATTTGAATCAGAGGCAAGCTGTGAGAATCGATAAAGCACTATCTACGGATGATCTAACCATAAACCAGGCATTTTTTAAAGGCTGTTGGTTTAATATGTCTCACGAGATGTCTCTAGATAGTGATAGGGCTTCATTTGTGCACCCTATTAACGGAGCTCATGAGCTCCTATCGCTCTACGATTTTGGAGATAATTTTGGCGGGCCATCAAAACGAGTAACAGTTAGCCTTGAGTTTCAAGAAGTTATAAAAACAGATCTAGTATTAAAAGGTAGTAAATATGCTCTTATAACCGAAAAGCTAGTTTCATTGTTATCTATCGAAAAGAATAACCCTAGCAACACAGAACAATGTGCGATTAATAAACAAAGCGATTTGGTTATTATTTTACTTAAAGAGTTTATCTATTTGACAGAAACTTATCTTGAAGACGCTTTCTCGTTGTTAGAAGCTCAGTTAAGCGTTGAAATTAATGATGACAATAAAAATTCAGTATTTACAGATATACTCAGTCTAACAAACTCCATTGTAGGTGGCTTGATATCAAGTGGAGTAGGGCTCAATGAAATAAGTTCATTTTATCGACATATACTATGCCTAAATATGGAAGATAATACGTTTTCCCAAAGATATGAACATTTGAAGGCTGCTGCAACTAAGGTTCCAGAAGACTTTGAAATTACTTTCCAAGTTGAAAGTACAGATCTTGCGAGTATTTTAAACAATATAGATGACAGCTTTACGTTTGGTTTGTTCACGCTTTCAAAAAAAGCAGAAGGCCTTCTAACAGCAAAGTGTATTGTTAGAGCTCAATCATATACAACTGCTGGAACAAAAGCCTACGAGCTTCTTGGAGAAGTAATCGATGCCGTAAGCTACACCCAAGCTAAATCGAGCATAATTGTTCGTAAAAAATATGTAGCCAAAAGCATACAATCGCAAAGAGGCAAAACATTTACAATTCATAGAGCTATACCAAACCCCGTATATCGATTCAATGAAGATAGCTTTCGACATTTCTGTGAAAGTATCCAGTCAACTTCCCAGCAGGAAATTAGTAGTTTCAAACACAATAAAATAGCTGCAGCATTCAGACTCTTACGTATAGGAACTGGTGCATTAAGCCTCGAAGCGAAATTGACCAGTTATTGGACAGCTTTGGAGTCGCTAACTAGAGACGTATTCCCATCTCACAACGGGGACGATGGCAAGGTTATAGCAGCAGCAATACCTTCGATATCAATAAACTATGTAAGTAAGCGCCTGAAGTCATTTGTTTATGCATTTAACCACATTGGCCTCACGGAGTTCCAAGTTGATGAAGATACGGCATTCTCGCTACAAGGAGCCGATATTATAGATATGTATAAAGCACTAAGAGATACGAACAAAGCTAACCATATAATAGCAAAATTGGTCGACTATCCCTTTTTCCAATTTAAGGTTCACAGTTTTTCTCAATGCTGCCAATCATCCGTGAAGATGGGTGCTCGGATTGAATCTCATGAGCAAAAAGTAAAGCTGCAATTACATCGAATCTATCGTGCAAGAAATGCCATTGCACACGATGCAGGTAAAGTAGATAATCTTGAATTGTTGTGCTCTAACCTAGAACATTATCTAACCAGTAACTTGAATTCAATGATCGGACTAATGTCCATAAAGCCAACGCTTGAAAGTCCAAAAGAATGCTTCATTCAGTATGCGGATATGGTTAGGGACATTAAACTGTCTTTAAACCCTGCGCTAAAAAAGAAAGCAGATAAACGAGCAGGTGAAGAGCAGAAATTACTTAACGAAAACTACCACAATGATGAAAAACTACTGGTACTACTTAATTTAAATAAAACGTAGTCAAATATACATCAAGAGTTTAAGAAAGGCTTGCTCGTTTAGTTGATCAGAATTACTCTTTACACCTATCTTGATCCAGCCTTTTTCCAGACATAACTTGTTGCATAATAAAACGACCAGATTGTTTGCAACGAATATTGTAAATGTCCACTCCCCGTAATGTGGGGTAGACATAATTAGAGTCTTATGCAGTTATCTATGCAGAATTTTCATGGTTTAAATAATAGAGCTAATTCACTTTTGTTATCCTGCGAACTACGAAAATAGCTGAATTTACCCAAAGTACTTACCAAAAAAAGTGTTTTCAGGTTTGTTATCAAAGAGTTCGAGAACCGTGGCACTCAAAATTCTTTCTTTATCCTCTTTTGTCAAAACATCATCTGGGTGTTGGGTTGATATAACCTGTTCATAAGTATCTTTATTGATATTGACGAAGTACTGAAGATTGTGTGTGTCACACATTTCTAAGGCAACCTTAAACATTGTACGAGTTTGTCTATGGTCGACTCCGGAAAATATAAAGCTATCATGTGCCATAAAGCCCAATAACTTGGGATTTAGAAGAAATAAAAGCATGTCATAACAAAATATCTTCACTTCATTTATTCCTTGGGAACCATCCTTTTGAATGTACGGAGCAATATCAAAAAGATATTTGGCTTCCCCTGCATTTTTCTTGACTGTCAGGGCTCCTCCATGATTTTCATAAAAACGCAGAACTAAGGAGCGGAACAAATTTTCAATATTTTTAATGTCACCTTTTTTCTTTTCAATATACTGAACAGCATCAAGCTTAATCTGAGCTTTCTTGCTCTCATATAATGCATTATCTTTCTCAGCTTGCTCTATTGTTTTTTGGTAACTAGTTAGCTCGGCAATCTTAGCTTCTATCGTCCTGATATGTTCTACGATTGAGTTATACTCTTCAAGTGCACCTTTTGCGTCTAAGTCACGGAGTATATTGTCTCTGGAACTTCCTAATGATTGTAAGTCAGCTTTTAGTGTTTTATTGTTCTCAGAAAGCTCCAAAATTTGTTCTTCTAGTCTTTTTTTTCGAGCTTGGTGGATTTTAATATGAAATTCTTCAGCTTGTTTGACACGTTTCTGAACCAGCTCTGGGAAGTGAAAATTAGCTTCATCGAATATTCTCTCTATTTTAGAAAGCTCTACATTTTTTAATTCACTACTAGTTTCTAAAATATGGCTTTTATTCCGAATTATTCTCTCGTTATAAAAAAGATTATTTCGTATTTCATTCATTTTAACGGTCAAAGAATCAGCTTCCAATTTTAATTGGTTATAATTCTTTGCAACGATAAAGTTATCTTTATCTTGAATAAGCTTATCACGTTTGTCCTCTAGGTCACGGAGATCACTCTCATTTTCGGCTAGATTTACTTTTTTTAACGTGTCGAGTGTTTTTTTAATATTAGATATTTGCTCACAAACTTCTTTAAAGCTTTTTGCTAGAGTCACATCCAAGCCGAGTAAAGTTAGGTTTGTAACTCTTTGATGAAAATCCTCCAGAGGCCTTCCTTGTTGACGAAGAGCATCCGAATAGTAATCTCTGCCAGGTAAGTAACGACGAGCAAAACAATTCAGGATTTGCTTAAAGGAGGCCTGTTCATTGACACCATTTAAGAGTATGTTCCGAAGATGCTTGGTGAAGGTTTTACTCTTACCTACCTTTTCGCCGTTTAGGTAATAATCGTTGTCACTGAAGTTGACTTTGATTGTATAAGGCACAGAGCCGACGTTTAGGTCCAGGAAAAAATCCCCATAGCTTTCTAAGAACTTGCTAAGCACTTCATCTGATGGGTATTTTTTGGGTTCTAAAGTTCCTCCTAGCATGAGATGTATCAGTTGAAGAGACGAGCTTTTGCCTATTCCGTTATATGTATCAGTAGATAGAGAACTCGACTGTAGACCTGCAACGATGTTTAGACCAGAATTGAACTTAATTGTTTTAAAGCTAGGGTTACTAGAGTACAACTTTAAGAGTTTCATTTTCCAGCTCCAATTTTCCAATAATAAACAAAAAGTCCAAGCAAAGTTGTATCTTTTCTACTTCTACTTTCTTAGGGTAGACATAGTTTACCTCATCAAGTAAATCATCGAAGCTGATTCTTTTGCTTTGTTGCATTACATCTACTATGAAAGCTGATATGCAATAAAGTGAATCTTCAGGTTTTATTAATTTTGTAGGTAAAATCATAGCTTTAACCCAATGTCACACTCTTCAAAAAAGTAGGAGATTATTACCCATGCCATAGATGTTTCGTTATAACTGGCTTCCCGAGTTTCTTCTTCGATTCGATGGCTCAGATCTCCAAGAGCTGCTGATATGTTTAGAGGGTATTTATTGTTAATCAAAGCATGAAGTTCATCAATAGATTGATTCGCTAGCTCTTTTGGTGAAGCACCTGCATTAGAGAGCGCCTGTTTTATAATAGTAGCGTAAAATTCTTCAACAATCAGCTCTCTAAGCTCTGTAAGAATAGTATCTTCTACCGATTCGTAGATAGGGAGTGATGCTTCACTTCCGCGATGAAGTTCGCTTGACACTTTTATGTTAATGCCATTTAGTTTTATTTTTTGGGTCAAGTTAACATTATTAAAACTCTCACTATAATCTATTTTCTTCTTTTTTTTGTCTTTTATCAGAGACTCAAAGACGATTTGGAGAGCTATCTCATCGGTATACTTTTCACTAACTTCTCTAAAAAACTGTCGGTAGATAGATTCTAACCTGGAATCTGGTAGATTTTTTATATCATTGAGAAGATCAGTGAAGTCTTTAAGGTGGTCATTAATATCTTCTATACCAAATTTTTCATTATAGTATTTTATCGTTTCTTTTTTTAATTTTTTTGGCTTGTCAAGTAGATAGTAAATTTCAAATTCATATTGACGATAGTGAGTGTTACTAGACTCAAGAATTTTAAGGCTATTATCAATCTTATTTTTTCCTGTAGATGATGTTACCTGTATTAGGTGCTTAGAAGAATGATCAATAAGGTCAATATATGCTTCATTAGAACTTGCTGAATTTGCATTCTTAAAATTCTTATTTTGCCATAAGTAGTTGAAAATATTGCAAAAGAAGTCTTCTGAGTGAATATTCATAGAGTAAATATTTAGAGATTGATTGAGTTTGATGTCGCACATCATGATTGACAGTGTGCGAGAGATCTTTTTTATTATTTTTTCGCGTTCATCTAAAGTCATATGTAGTACCTAGTTTCATTTCCATATCAAAACCCAAATTCACTCTCTATTGGGGAGCATATCTTTAAACGTGCAAAGTAATCTCTTTTTCTCTTTATCTGTTAGTAAATGAAAGGTTCTAACTAATTCTGCCATCTCATCACTTTCACAAAAGAAATAGTTTAGAGGTACATCAAGCTCTTCAGCAATTCGTTTTAATGTTTGCAGGTCGGGTGTATGCCTGCCTTTTTCGTAATGGTTCATTCGCCCACTCGCAGATCCTGGCTCCAAACCAATCCTAATTCCCAATTCTCTTTGAGAAATATTTGATCTTGTCCTAGCTTCCTTAAGCCTAATAGGGAGGGGGTTAATAAAATCCAAAGGTAAATCATAATAAAAAGCTGGTACTTAGATTCTCTAAGCTTTACTCTATCATGTATACTTAGGAATCCTAAGCTTTGATCGAGGAATGTGAAAGTGAGTAAAGCCTACTCAAATGAAGTTAAGCTTTCAGCGACGGAAAGAGTACTGGTTGGCAGGGAGCGAGTCGCTGACGTTGCTTATGATTTAAAGATTGGCCAGAGTACTCTTTATGCCTGGCTCAAAGTGGCAAAGCAGGCTGATAGATCAAACGGTAGCCAGGTTGTCCAATCGTTAAGACAGCGCCTGGAAGAGGTTTCAAAAGAGCGAGATATCCTGATTAAGGCTGCATCAATATTTGCCAAAGAGCTGTACTGAATCAAGTTTCTTTCCTTAGCTATCGAATTGAACCCACTGTTTGTGCCATTTTTGGTTCTGTGACTTATGGTCGCTATAATTTTGCAAGCAATCCAGCTTTTGGTATTGGTAAAATTTCCACTATTTAGAAAGAAAAATTACTAAACACAGAGCCTCTGCTTATTGGTACGTTGCTCTTTGCTTGAAGCAAAAGTAATTGTATGTAGGTTTAACTAAGTCGAACATGCTACTTGCCACTTCTTTCTCCCACTCAATTTGTGGACTATATCCCCCAGAATATCTGCTTGAACCTAACATATATGCAAGAAAATCAGCAGTATTGTTTGAGCACTTTGTGCCAAGGATTACCCCCAAGATAAGAGAATCAAGATTGTTTCCTTGCGTTTTCCATTCCCAATAGGGGCGGATATCATTGGCTCGGCCCTCGAAGAATAATTCTTCCTTCGGTATAAGCGCAACGGAGCGCATTTCTTGTTCTTCATTGAACGATTTATCTTTCCACTTTGCTATGTCAAATAAAAACTTAAAAAGTTGCCCCGCTTCTGATGAAGAGAGGTCCTTTAAATTTCTTTTCCTTTCATTGAACTTCTGTAACTGGTTTAGAAAATCTTGATTATTTTTAATGACTTTCTTGCAATATTGCTCTATATCTTCATATTCGCAGCTTTCCAACGGAGTAAACACCGGCTCTTTAAAAATAGGTATGTCGGGAGTTCCCCATAATGGTACTGTGTTAAATATGTGACCATTGTTTTTACTTGCAGAACTCCAAATATCGGTCGAAAATACAATTGCAGCTCCTTTACAATCATCGGCATAAAGTCTCATTTGAGCGAGAGAGTTACAGGTCTGTGATACACAAAATAATGCAAGCGAATAGTTCGCGTTAAGAGTCATGTATAAGTCAGACAACATGGCCTTTATATCAGGATCTACAAGTTTTTTTAGTGTTTCATATGGTCGCACAAATTCACCATAATCATTAAGAAAACGATGATCTGTAAACCGCAGAGTTCTATTCTTTACTACGCCTTCAAGGCCTTTCATTGAAGTGTAGTGGTAAACATACTTTTGTTGTGACATCTCTAAAAACATCCTTCTGTTGAGTGTTATCAATTTACTCTGGTTTTTCTTTTTAGGCTATAGGTGTTAGTTTCAGAAAAGCAATTTCATATGCTCTTGTATCTTTGCTAATAGTGTTGATACGAGTGGCCGCATTCTTTATTCGGATGAGAGCATAGAAAAGCTAGAAAGAAATTCTTATTATGAGGTTAGAATATGGACTTTGGGAGTGCCAGGCTAAAGGAAAGTAATATAATCAGGCTTATTTTCTATTGAGCTTGATAATGCGTTCTCTTTTTAGTTGTATCAGTTCTTCTCTAGTGTTTTCAAGTGCAATGACAAGCTCTTTGTTTTCTATCTCTAGTTTTCTTGACTGTGCTTTAAGTTGACGAAGTGATTCATTAAATTGGTGATGCTCTGCCGCAAGCTGCTGAATTGTCTTTTTTAGCGCGGTATTTTCTGTTCGATATTTTTCTTTTATTCGCTTTTCATTAGCAGCTTTAGACTTTAAAGAATTAATTGGGTCATGACTTGCTTCCTGTTGTGTATCGGAACCAATTGGTTTATTTTTTAGTGTTCTCACCTTGGAAGAAAATTCAGAGTAGTAGTGACAGCTACCATTCCCTAAATTAGCCTCCTCTTCAACTGCCCTTATGCTCAGCTTTCTATGTTTGGGTATGCGTATGGGTTCTCCAGTTAAAATACGCTCAAGCGCAGCTTCTAACCTTATGAGTGTGTTTTCACTCTTATTCATACTGAGTTACCTCTATAGGGTGTTTATACTGCTCATAAAAAATGTTGAAATCTTCCATAACAGATTCTGCAGCACGAATTTGAGTGATGCAGTGAGCGTAAATAGAAGGGGATATATCACCTTGAGTTTTGAGGTATGAGGTAAGCTGAGAATGCTTTTTTTGCCAGTTTTTGGCTTGTGCTTCGTCAATAATGCTACCGCCGCTTTTACAGTCAACACAGAAGGCTGGATTTATGACTCCATCCATATCGCAATCATAACCATTCTTACAATAGCTATGCATAGTACCATGTAATGTTAGAGTTCCTTTTTTAACAGCGTCATATATCACATCCCAGGAGCTGTATATGTATGGAGTGTCCTCTCGCATTTGCATGATTGCTTTGCCATGGCTTCCCGATAATGGAGCATCACTATGTATCATATTAAAAAATTTATTAGCGGTTTCTTCTAGCTGTGTCTTTTCTAGAAGGTGTTGAAAGTCACTATCTATTCGCAAATCATGTAGTCTGCTACTAATGCCACCAACACTGTACCAATTAGTCATTTGCAAATATGTGTGTTTATACTGTTGTTTAAGAGCGACATTAGTACCTATTCTGTGCCTCGTAGTGTACAGTGCCAATGAGCGCCTAAATTGATGTGGTTTTAGTGGCCAGCTTTTGCCTACGATACATATTGCTTTGACCTTGTCATGTGCATAAGGATTAGAGCGAAACGCTTCAGCCAGGTCTTCTTTTGTTATTTTTGTCCCATAAGTTTCTGAAAATAGTTGTAACCGATCTGGCCATGTAGCTATCACTACTGGCGGTTTTGAACGGGCGGTTCTATTCAGCCAAAGGTAGTTACTTTCTTTTTCACTGTTAGCCTCAATCAGCTCCGCTCTCCAGTGTTTTGTAAAGCAAGTCATGAGTTCGAGCGCTTTTTCTGTAATTGGAGCGGTAACCCAAGTTGTATCCTTTTCACCCAACTTGAAGGTTCTTGATTGTAATAGATGAAAGATATGGCCATCTATTTCATCACAAAAATAGCTATTTGGTTTCAATACACTGAGTTCCGAGTCTCGCATACCTGAAAATGCCCCACAACATATATAACACGCAGTTGTTATTCGACCATATAACTTTTTCCAGTTGAAGGCTGTTTTTAGATTCTTAAAAGGAGTCTCTGATGAGTATCTTGATAATATTTCTGAGCTTTTTTGAGGTGAAGCTTTATTGACCTCTCTGGCTTTGCACTGTGTTGTCGATTCGTTTAGAAAATTCCATTTGCCACTTTTGATGTTAAAGTCAACAACGGATTTTCCTTTTAGGTAGTTATCTTGCAGTTCTTTCTCAATGTCTGCTAGTTTGTGCCTATAAGGGTAATAAGTTTCAACTAAATCTATTGCTTTGGAATATAATTCATCAGCTATTCTTTCTGGGATCGCAAGTGTTTGTTGAGGTGTTTTCTTACTTAACTTTACTGCATGTTCATACGGCTTCAGAGTTGAAAGGGTTAATTCAATCTGTAGCCAGTTTTTTAACCTAAAGATACTATTTATACCGGCATAGACATGTTCTAAAGTACGCTGCGCTAACTTTTTATTAAGAAGAAAAGAGTCAAGAGCTTGTGAAGTTTTTTTATCATTTAAGGCTGAAATTGATTTGTGGTTATTGTTAAGCAAGAAAATGTAAACCTTTTTAAGCGCGCAAAGTCTATTAACTAGTGTTTGTATTCTTATGTGACGACTTCTCGTACTGTTTTTTTGATAAATCCATCCATAAACGATGGTTTTAATTTCTAATGTTAAATCTTTAGAGTCTTTTATAAAGCTAAAGTCAAATTTGCTTTTTTTATTTATTTGAATCTTAGATGTATAAGCGCTCATGTCCCAGACTTGGCTTTTGAAGTAGCTTTTATTCTCACCTTCAATACTCTTGCTTATTAAAACTTCATTAAGCTTTTCCCAATCCTTCTTGTTTCGTAGCTCAATTATATCAATGAAATCAATTAATATTTTCTGCGGAGTTCTTTTAGGTAGTTGGATTAGTGGTAACATGTTATTTTACCATTAATATCGAATCTGGACTAAGCCAAAGAGGGTGTCGCCCTACTTCCATCAATTTAATCTCTGCGTCATTGAAAATCTTTTTATCTATTTTGGGAATTATTTTTTTATCTATGAACTCTAATGCCTGGTTGAAGTTATGATCGAAGTGTCGTGCATTTAAGTGGTAGTAAATTGATTCTTCTATACATTCTTTGAATGATAATAGACACCATATATCTTCAACTGATTGGACGATTACTTGATGAGTACAGCCAAAGCAATTTAGTAAATCAGCGCATGCTAGATTTGCTTTATGTAAGTTATGAGAGTTAATTTTTTTGCTAAATTTTTTTGATTTTTCACCAAAAGGGTCGGCGCAATAAGAGCCATGAGCGGCTTTTTTAATTTGTGGAGAGAGTTTATCTTGCAGCTCTTCGTATTTAAGTACCTTGATGTGTAGGGTTTCTTTTGCTTTTTCTACTGTCGTAAGGTTTTTCGCTTGCTCCGCTCGGATCAGAGCTGCCTCTTGCATCATGATATTATTTTCTAGTTTATTTCCATCCGAGTAGTGCCTTTTTATTGTTTCTGGAGTATTGTTCAGAAGTAAAGCTGCCTCTATTTCATTGTTGTTAATTTGAGAAATAATACTGCCTGTTGCCCTGAATCTTGAAACGCTAAATCTAAGCTCTCTGCCCATTGAATCATACATAGGGAAGTTTTTCTTTACGAAAATGCTGTTGAAATCACGTAGAAATGCATTGTTTAAAGGGGCTTTCTTGTTTTCCCAACAAGTTTGAATTAAGAGGGCGTCACTGGAGCTATCAACTAACTTTGATACCTCTAGTAAAGTGTTAAAGAAATCTATGCAATATTTAGGTATGTCAATATGATGATCGCCTATCTCTATGTTTATTACTTTAAAAGCTCTTCTTTTAAAAGCGCTCATTACGTACCAGTTTTCTTTTCGATAACCTACAGACTGTGGCCGTCGAAGACTTAGAAGCTGGGTTGTGTTCGAATAAGTATAATACGAGAGTAAAAAAGTTGCAGCGATCATCATTTTGTTGACTGCAAGATAAACTTTGTGATTCACTCCTTTCCAGAGGAAGTTCATAGGGGAGTTTTTCTTCGACGCTGCCATATACTCTTCAGGAGAAGCTGAAAATTGTTTAGCTGTTTGTTTGAAGAGTGAGCGAAGAAAAGGCAACATCTGTTTCAAATCAGAGTTTGTATAAGCTTCGTGTGGTTGATTATCACTATTAGCAATAATGACTATATTATTCATCCATTGTTCTGAAGCATTATTAATCTCTAAGTTTGAAAAAATTACTTTTAAGGTACTTGTAATAGTTATATATGCGCTACTTCTAAGCTCACCTGCTCTGTATCTTTCATAACAATGCGTACAAAACTTTTGTATCGTTTTTTCCTCAATTGGTAGCATGTGTTGTGAATCACACCACTTAAGGTAAGCAGTAAATTTGTAGTAGTAGTTAGATATGGTTGCATCAGACTTTTCAAGGCGAAGTATTGATAGTGCTTTTTGCAATTCAATAACTAAATCATCACGGTCAGCAAACTCAATACCTTCTAATTCTTTTACCTTTTTGGTCGATGGGATGCCTGTGAAGCGTATTCTATTGAAATCTAAGTAATGTGTGGTGTTAGCACCACTCCTAATTTTTATGCACAATTTTGCTTGCCACTTATAAGAGTTCATTGGTGTAACCTTCATTTTTGATGGCGTCGTGCATTATTTGATCCAGCAGTCCAAATTTATTTTCTAGTGCAGTTTTTTTCTTTAAATATCTTATATATTTCATTGTAGTGCTCTCTTGATTATGGCCCATCCAGCTCATCAGGCAATCAAGAGATTGGCCAACGCCAAGCCCTGCATCAAGAAGATCATTAAGACGGTATGTTGCATACGTACTTCTCAAGTCATGGAATGAGTAGTTAAAATTGTTAAGTGTGCAATTGATATCTTTTCTAAAGTCAGACCAACGTGCCCCCAGCGTTCCTGGGCTAGTCTGATTTCCGTATTGACTAATAAATAGAGGCTCATATTGACCTCGAACTTTTAATTTTTGGACTTTTTTTAATCTTCTTTCACTAATTGAGTAATCTCGTAGCTTACAGATTAGAGTTGCAGAAGCTTCAATTTCTCTATTCTTATTGTATTTTGTATTAACACCTGTCGATGGCCCTACAGTTAGGATATACCTTGTACGCTCATCGCTTGTTGGGATTGCGCTATCTAAAGCTTCTTGAGTAAACGAGCAGGCCTCAGATTTTCTAAGCCCACTCAAAAGTGCTAGAGCACACATTAGTTTAAATTCAATTGGCTCTGTCTTGAGTTTATTAGAGAATGTTAACAATGATTCACTTGTTAAAGGGTTTAGACCACTTTCAGGCTTTTTGGGAACACGTATTTTCAGATCTGAAGTTTGAACTACAAACTTAGGTTTTAAATGGGCTAATTTATCTGATCTTTTAATGCTAACGAATTGAATTGTAAATGGAGTGGCTTTCTCATCATTTATTTCAATTTCTGATTCTTCAATAGCCCATATGTAGAATTGTACAACGTGCTTTAAGTAAAGATTAGCTGTCGAAGGAGAAACTCTTCCATTGTTTACTTCCGACAATATGTGTTGTGATTCAATAAAACCGGACACTATTTTAGGTGGTATTATTACCACTCAATGAGAGGTGTCTATGACCAGAAAACGTCGTACTTTTACACAGGAATTTAAATTGGAAGCCGCTGCCTTGGTTCTGGATGAAGGATACTCAGTGCCCGAAGCATGTCGGTCCCTGGATGTCGGTGAAACGGCTTTGAGGCGCTGGGTCCAGCAGCTGAAGCAAGAACGT
>NZ_PNCJ01000100.1 GCF_005887115.1 Pseudoalteromonas rubra
AAGACGCTGCCATAGACTAGCAGTTGTGGTGAGATTCTGTAACCGCTTATAAAGGACACATCCAGCAGTTGCTTATCAAGCCTCCAGTGTCGGTAGCTATTCTCGTTGCCGGTGTTACCGTCATCATTATTCGTGACAAACCCAAATCGCACTGCATGGCTCCAGTCGCCGCTTTGAGCATGTTCACGATGTTTACCGTAAAATTGGTATTTGATCCCATAATTAGTATCGCTGGCAATGGTGGCGTCAAGTTCAAGCCCGAAACCCAGCGAAAGCTTGGCAGAAGTCAGCCCTTTCGACTCGCTTTCCGCGTCTATGCTACCTTCATGAGGCACTACGTGT
>NZ_PNCJ01000101.1 GCF_005887115.1 Pseudoalteromonas rubra
AAGACGCTGCCATAGACTAGCTGTTGTGGTGAGATTCTGTAACCGCTTATAAAGGACACATCCAGCAGTTGCTTATCAAGCCTCCAGTGTCGGTAGCTGTTCTCGTTGCCGGTGTTACCGTCATCATTATTCGTGACAAACCCAAATCGCACTGCATGGCTCCAGTCGCCGCTTTGAGCATGTTCACGATGTTTACCGTAAAATTGGTATTTGATCCCATAATTAGTATCGCTGGCAATGGTGGCGTCAAGTTCAAGCCCGAAGCCCAGCGAAAGCTTGGCAGAAGTCAGCCCTTTCGACTCGCTTTCCGCGTCTATGCTGCCTTCATGAGGCACTACGTGT
>NZ_PNCJ01000102.1 GCF_005887115.1 Pseudoalteromonas rubra
GTATCCGACAGGCTAACTTGCTGCTTCCGAGCTGTTGGCATAGTCCATTATCCTCAGTCCATTGAGTATCCCCTAAAGGTAGACGGCGTAGCTCCTGTACGCCAGTTGAGGTGGGTATCGCTGTAACTCCACACCACATCACCCACCCAACAATCCAGACTGAATGCCTACGATTTTGGGTGGGTGTCCATGTAACTCATATTGGGTGGGTGTCCTTGTAACTCACGGCTTGACATCGCTGGAGCGTCTATATATGTCCATGTAACTTTTAATCTGGTAACTCTTATTTTCACCTTTACAATTTATAATCAAAAAAAGTAGAAATTAAATTCAAATCAGCATCATCTATACAATGAGACAAAACAGAGATCAGCTCATCCTGCTCTAAACCGAGTAATTCTACTACTTGATTTTCATTTTCTATCCTTACAACCTTTACCTGAAATTCAATTGGGACATTTTTAGGGTAAGAATAAAGTAAAAAGCTCAATCCTTTTGCTCTCACATTAAGCTCTTTACTAATGTTATATTTTTTCAAATCAACTTTATCCACACCTTCTTTCATAAAAACTATAGATTTGCTTTGAAAATCACTCCCCATGTATGAATAGTCAATTACCCCTTTATGTACATTTCGCTTATATTTATCTGGAACTACCAAAGTACAGCTATCTGAAAATAGTACCTCTTTAGATGAAGCAAAACCTGCATTTAGTAGAAAGATAATCAAGAAAACCCTCAGCATACTTCTTCCTCAGTCAACAATATTGAACATTTGAACTTTACATACAGATTCGCAACTATAGCTATAGTTATAAGTTGGGTTACTAAGCATTCTAACAGCGTAAGGCCACAGCCCCAATGTGACTTGGCCTAAATTACTAGTCTGAGCATAGGTCCCTTGAATCTTCTGCATTTTCGCAGATACGTAAAATGGCGCACCTTGAGTCATTACAGCATTTGCATTAGCAAGCTCAATATTCAGTGAGGCTTGTAACGCAAAGTAGTTATGTATTAAATCTACATTTGTTCCAACAAAACCAAATAGCTCAAGTTCCTGCCGTAATGCTCCACGATCATTTTGGAACAAATCGTCCAACCTCATAATCTCTGACTCTAAAGCTTGCGCTCTTCGTGCTGCACGATACCTGTTCACCTGATTATTCTTTATTTCTTTTACTGACTCCCACACCCCATTCAACAAATACTGCATGGCCCCAGTACGAGCACCATTGGCAAATTTACCGCCAGTAATTGCTGAGACTGTACCACCAATAA
>NZ_PNCJ01000103.1 GCF_005887115.1 Pseudoalteromonas rubra
TCGACGATATTTTCTCGCCTCAAAATAGAACACTTAATTAAGCAAATTGGTATAAAAAGAATAAACGCCGTTATCGGTTTAATCTGATAAGTTCACCGCATTATAGGATAGTCGATATGATATTGATTAGGTGCTTCGGTTGAGCAAGTTTGGATTTAGACTACTATGGAGGCTTCTAAACAAGAGAATAGCTGAACTACTACATGAAATGGCGGAGTGGACGGGAC
>NZ_PNCJ01000104.1 GCF_005887115.1 Pseudoalteromonas rubra
AGGACGCGCGAAGGGGAGATACTACATGGAAGTACTTTACTCCAAACGCAAAAAGCCCGACTCTTTCGAATCGGGCTTTGATGTACAGGAGGTACGAATGTCGATGAGATTCATGGATGAATGTCTTTCGTCGACCTCTAATTAGGAGCTTGGCAATGTCCTACTTTCACATGGGAAACCCCACACTATCATCGGCGCTATTTCGTTTCACTACTGAGTTCGGCATGGAGTCAGGTGGTTCCAAAACGCTATGGTTACCA
>NZ_PNCJ01000105.1 GCF_005887115.1 Pseudoalteromonas rubra
ACCATATTCATCAATGGCGCTATTATCCAGTCGTAAAAGCCATACAGGCTATGCGAGGCGTACGCTTGCTTGTCGCCGCAGGTGTGATTGCTGAACTCGGTGATTTATCTCGCTTCGACCACCCTCGCAAACTCATGAGTTACCTTGGACTAGTACCTAGCGAGCATTCCAGCGGAGGGAAACGAAACATTGGTGCAATTACTAAATGTGGGAATGGTCGCGCTAGGCGGTTAGTAGTTGAAGGCGCACATAGTTATCGCTACAACGCTAACATCTCAACCCGAACTGCAAAAACGACAAGAAGGCTTGCCAAAAGCCATTATTGATATT
>NZ_PNCJ01000106.1 GCF_005887115.1 Pseudoalteromonas rubra
CTGGCGATGTACAGCCTCCACAGCGTTTGTCGTGTAGATAGGCGTTCTCACGTAATCCGGGTACTTGAAGTAAGCGCTGAGTGTCGGCCATTTACAGCGCCATGATTTGATGACCAAAGGGTATTTCCCCCCCCACTTGGCTTCCAGTTCGTCCAGCGCGATTTCCGCAGCATTCAGGGTTGCAGCCTTATAAACGCATTTGAGATCCGCCATGAAAGCCTTCTGGTTTTTGGATGCCACGTATTTGAGTGAGTTACGGATCTGGTGAATGATACAGTGCTGGATCTCGGTGTTCGGATAGATGGTTTCAATGGCTTCAGGGAGGCCTTTGAGGCCATCCACGCAGGCAATCAGGATGTCTTTAACGCCTCGATTATTAAGGTCGGTCAATACGCTTAGCCAGTGATGGGCACCTTTCTGGTCTGAGAGATAGAGGCCCAAAAGTTCCTTTTTGCCTTCGATGTTGAGTGTTGTGATTCAATAAAACCGGACACTATTTTAGGTGGTATTGTTACCACTCAATGAGAGGTGTCTATGACCAGAAAACGTCGTACTTTTACACAAGAATTTAAATTGGAAGCCGCTGCCTTGGTGCTGGATGAAGGATACTCAGTGCCCGAAGCATGTCGGTCTCTGGATGTCGGTGAAACGGCTTTGAGGCGCTGGGTACAGCAGCTGAAGCAAGAACGT
>NZ_PNCJ01000107.1 GCF_005887115.1 Pseudoalteromonas rubra
ATCAATAATGGCTTTTGGAACGAAATAGGCGACACCCACCTAAATGGAACGAAATAGGCGACACCCACCTAAAAATGGCGCACTTTTGCTATGCCGTCTACGCTTAGAACACGCTCAAAGGATTGAGGACAATGGACTATGCCAACAGCAAGGAAGAAGCAGGTTAGCTTAAGCGATACCAAATATTATCACTGTATTTCTAGGTGTGTTCGTCGGGCGTTTTTATGCGGCGAAGACCGCTTAACGGGCCGCTCATATGAGCATCGGCGAGACTGGGTAGAGGAAAAACTACTGACGCTGGCAAAAGTG
>NZ_PNCJ01000108.1 GCF_005887115.1 Pseudoalteromonas rubra
CAGCAGTTGCGGAAGAAAAACTTTATTTACTGTCCGGGATTAGTTGACCACTACACTTTCGAGTATGATGGCAACCGATATCTAACAGCCGAACACTTTATGATGGCTGAAAAAGCTCGACTATTTGCTGATGAAGAAGCTGCTCTTAAGGCTGTCTCAGCTAAGACTCCAGGAGAAGCCAAAAGGATAGGACGGGAAGTTAAAGGCTTCAATGATGAGATCTGGCTGCAACACCGTTTTGACATCGTAGTTAAGGCCAACCTACTGAAGTTCGGTCAAAACAAAGACCTCAAAGACTACCTTCTCAACACCGGAGAACGAGTCTTGGTTGAAGCTAGTCCAGTGGACTCAATTTGGGGTGTTGGTTTGGCTGCTGACGATCCACTGGTTGAGCTCCCTGAGTCATGGCAAGGACTTAATCTATTGGGTTTCGCACTTATGGAAGTCCGCGAGCAACTGGTTAGGTAAAAAGCGCTTAACAAAAAAATCCATTGGGACAAGCAGGCCTGGGCCGCAAGCGTCCCACACTGTTGTGATTCAATAAAAC
>NZ_PNCJ01000109.1 GCF_005887115.1 Pseudoalteromonas rubra
AAGTCGATATTACTCAACGATGGTTGCAACTAGCACCTACATTCCCCTGTAGAGAGCGCCACCTATCGTGCAAAGGATAATGACACAGTGCTTGCACTGACATTTCCTTTGCACAAGGGCGACGCATGAACGAAGCACCGCTTCGCAGCATAAGGAGGTGAGCGCACGGATGCGCGATGGGCGTCGCTACATGGATGTACTTCCACACCGCATTTTCCATCGCCATATTTCAGGCATTAAAAAAGGCCGCCTGAGCGACCTTTTTCACAGTGTTACTGCAAT
>NZ_PNCJ01000011.1 GCF_005887115.1 Pseudoalteromonas rubra
ACCATTTATTCTTTAGTTCTGATCACCCCTCTGATTTGCATTTTCCAAAATAGGTTTCGCCCTGTAAAGCTTTTAGGCTGGTTACTCATTTGTTTTATGCTTAGTATAACTTTAATTTCGGGTAAGTGACCTAACAAACTGTTTTAAATGACGTCCTAGAGCTTGGTAGCGACAGGGCCCTTCCTATTTCGGCTAAGCTTTATAATTGAGAGTTGATTGCTATCGAGCAAAGCTTCAGTTGCTTTCATTAATGAGTTAAGACGCCGAGCATGAATTTGGGGGCAGTTTTTTCTGAGCATATCGTGTAGGATGGTGGTATCACGCATGGTGTTGTTATCTGGTGAGTTTTTGCGGAATAACTGGATTAAACAATGCTAAGCGTATCTATCGCATTGATTTTAAATATGAATATCTGGGGATTCTTCAGAGTAAGGTGTCATAAAATCACACGCGCTACTTAATTTATAGGGAGATTTATAATGCTTGTAAAATTTCTATTTTCGGTTTTAGCGTTAAGTGCTATTTCAGGGTGTGCCTCTTGGGTAGCTAGTGATCAAAGCCAACTAGCTCAATCGGGCACAGGATCTGATATAGATTCGGGTTTGGTAACAGCATACACAACTAATCAAACCGCAGTAGTTGCTCAACTTAAAACTTTGACGGGGGTAACTAGCCCTAGTTGGGACCAAATTATATCAGCAGGCTTGCAGTATGCAGATGCACGCTGCTCAGATTATGTTGAATCCTTGTATTGGGTAAATAAACAATTAAAAGCGGATGTTAGAGATGTTAACTCTGCAGGAACACTTGTCACCGGTGTTATGGGGATCGCGAAATCAGCGGCTTCTGAAATAGCTGCTGCAGCTGTATTGTTTGGGTATGCAGAGGAGTCTATTAACAACTCAGGCAGCCGTGTATTATTTGATCTTGAGCCATCATCCATCAGGTCTTTGGTTGAAGGGAGTCAAAAAGCGTTCAGGGGAGCTCTTTTAACAGGGTACAATGATCAAGCCGGCGCTTTTTCCGTAATTAGAGAATATATAGCCTTGTGCTTACCATCTACAATTGAGGCCGAGATAAATAATGCGGCTAAAAATGCAGTTCAAGTCGCCGCTAGCGGGAATCCAGCTACTGGAGAACCACCTAAAGTCTCCGTAAACGCTGCTCAAGTTAATGTAAGTACTCATACCTATGACTCTGATGTTTATAGTTTGCTTCTTAAATTCTATGCATTCCCGGGGGGGGTTAAGGATAACGCAGCCTATACTCAACTACAGAACTGGATGACTTCTAAGGGTATCAATGATCCTGTGGGCATATTCTTAATGTCAGGAGGTTATAAAGAGCAGTGGAAAACAGCGGTAGAATTCTTGAGAGTAAATGGAAACCCAAGATTAGATTAGGAGGTTATTATGAGCAGAAGATACGAAATAAAAGACATTCCTGAACACGAGCTAGAGGCACAAATTAAAATCCTTAAGCAGGATGGTGCAACTGAAGTTACCTCAAAGCGGCAGCCGAATGGGAAGTACACAATTGTCGCAATTTATCCTGAGTAATGATTCATAACGCCGCGTTGTACCTTACTAGCCGGTGCAACGCGGCGTTATGTGGCAATTGGAAAGCCATAGCGATTGCCATATTTGTATTCACTGCAGTAGTGCCTGGTGGCTTCACTCTTATTTTCGGGGTTGCTTTTACTATTCAGCATTTTAGTGTTGTGCAGCTTGTATTTTCAACAGGCTCATTCGCCTTGCTACTGTTCATGCTTTACCCCGTTTTTATGTACGCATTTAAGTCTGATGAACTTTGGTTAAAAAACACCAAGTAATTCTATTGAGAAATGAGAAAAAACAGGCCGTACCTAGTCCTCGTCTGGCATATCTACTATTTTATAAACTCTATCAATGTGTTATCTCTGTATGATTAAATTTTCTAGTGCACTTTTGGTATTCATGCTTCTTCCTCAGCTTGTCTACGCTTGCATGTTTCCAGAGCTAGGAGAGGAATATGATGCGTTAATTAAAATTGAAAAGCAGCAGGGTGAAAATACGTATAAACTCTCAGTTCCGCGGCTCGTTAAAAATTCTAGTGGCTGGCCAACTGTTACTTTAATCTACTCTTCTGAAGATTCAGATAAAAATGTAGGGAAGAAACTCTTAGTGACGGGGCGCTGCTGTCGTGCTTCCCACAAAACGTTATTCGCGAGGAAATAGTTCTGAATAGCACTTGGGAAAAAGCAGTAGACTGGATATCAAGTGACTTATAGGGCGAGAGAACTTTTCCATAGAAGTATCAGTGATGTGGGAAACTGAGGTTTGTTTAACAGTTGGACGTGCAGAAATTATCAAGTAGTGTGCGCTGAAAATGACTAAGTCGTCAACCGATCACCATAAAGTTTAATCTGCTTGTATTTAGTTGTTATTGAGCAAAGTTTCGGTTACCCGCATTGATGAATTGAAGAGCAGTATTTGCAGAGCACATCGTGTAGGCTGGGTGTATCACACTCGGTGTTGTTATTTAATTTTTTGTTGGCAAAATAAATTGGAGCAGGCAACACCATGTGTGGCTATCATATTGACTTTAATTATAAACTCTGGGAATTGCTCTGGTGAGGGGGTTATTTGGGTGGGCTGGTGACTAAGTTAATTATTTCAGTATTACTTTTTGTTTCTCTAAATACCCACTCCAGAGAGTCAGCGTTAGATGTCGATTTCTTTTATCTTCAGTACATTATGGAGAGTGTTCGAAACTACTCTCCCGGCAAAAGTGAATGCAGATACACATCTGGCGATGAAACACTGCTGAATGAGTTTTTGAACGCAAACAATAAAGGTGTTATCAGGGCTAAGTACTCTGGCATTGATAAAAGTGAGATAAGGGTATTTATACCTCTTCTTAAGTGGAAAAGGCCGGGGCTATATTTGACTATCAAGCTAAGCGGTAATCTTTGCGAAAGTTTTACACTGAGTGAGGTGATGAATTAAGCTAGGCCCGTAAAAATGACAAGAGGCTATGGCGTCAATCGCTAAATCTAATTGGGTGACGCGTTCCCGGTGCTTTTTAAATTTACTTGTCTTTCTATCTGAACTAAAAGGCAAATATCTGTCAGGCCCTCTGAGCAGGGTGTTGTGAACCCGGTTGAGATTTGAACGTATGTCCCGACTAATATGTAAACAGTGTAAAAGCGCCATAGTGGCAAAAGACCTTAACCCATAAGCAAGACATAGAAGTTATGTATGTCCTGTTTGTGGTACACCTGTTAAAGAGCAAAAAGAAAAATATATCATTGTAGTTGTTTTAGGTATTTCTGCTATTTTGTTATCAGGTACTATCTATAGTGGCTTTTCAAAAAGTGGTTTTGATTGGTTTTTGGAAAACATTAAATCATTGCTGTTCATTGTTTTTTCATCAATTTCAATGGTTTTCAGTGCTTATCGGAATTCAAAATATAAACCAAATCCGAACTTTTTGGAGCCTAGGCCCTGGCCGCTGTTGTACAGTATTTCTTTAATTGTCCTGGTATTGGCACTTTTAAACCTGTTAGTGCACCAATAAGCTTGAATACAAGGGGTTAGTGGGCCATGTTTGTGCTTTACTAAGCTGTTGCTATGCTCGAGCGTTGGCTTGTACAAAATGCTACAAGTTTGAGTCATGTGGATTTTGAAAGTGGCATGCCATTGCCAGGTTTCAACTGCAACGTTGTCATTGACCTTTCGGGCAATGCCAGAATGTGGGTTGTAACCCACAATGTGATTCAGGTTGGTTTAGTGCGCGCGAGAGCCAGACATATTTAAAAAGTATTAAAAATGGCCGGTATGGACAGTTGTTTCTGGGCACATCTGGTAAGCCCTCAGGGGTTAACATGGAGGGAGATATTTGAAAGTAATTTTAACGTTGGCGTTGTTATTTATTGCCGGCTGTTCTCCAAGTTGGAAAGAGTCGCCATATGAAGTTTACTATATCGATGGTACTAACACGCTAGGTTACTCACTGGGTGGTGGCGGTTTTATCAGCCGGTTGGATGAGCCAAAGCTTATTTCATCAAACTCAAAATATATTTCGGTGTATGCTTGCCCAACAAGCACTTGCTCGTACTTTTATATAGATAAGGTCAATGATCATCAGTTTGCAGAGCACAACGAGTTTGTATTCGGTCCCTTTACCAAGCGGCAATTCTCCCATCTGAAACATAAGCTTGGATTGCCACTATTAAAGGATGAGTCGTAATCTATCATAGGTAATGAGTGTCAGGTTTATGTCAAAGTCTGGGAATCTTGTAAATAGCCTAATTTTGCGCTGGGCGGTTTCAGTTATAAGTGTTTCGATGCTGGTGGTTTTTGTGTTTTTTATTCACTCAAAGCAACCTGTTTGGGCGTGGGTGACAGGTGTTGTGTTCATCGTTTTTAGCGCAGAACATCTCTATAATTTTGTCTCTCGTACTCGTATTTTGCGTTTAAATCGACTTTCAGGTTCAAAAACTCAAAGCGTGTTAGCGTTGCTATTACCGCTTTTGGCATTGTGGATGTTGTATCATGTGTTTGGAATATAGCAATGGGCAGTAGTACTGGCTGGCGCTTTATGAACCTGGCCTTGAGCTGTTAGGTGTATAACGACTGCTCATGTTGAAATGAGCTGACCGAGGGAACTAAAAATGGATGCGCTTTTAACACCCATGCTTATGCACATTTTGTTGTGTGCAGTACTTTATGTACTCTTAACGCTTGCCAGAGCGCCTGCTGTTTGGGGTCTGGGTTCCAGGCAAGATGGCTCAAACCCTTTCGAAGATATTCAGCCAAGGATCAGTGCCAACCTTAGCAACCAGTTTGAATGGCCTGTATTTTTCTATGTTGTTTGTTTAGTTTTGATTTTTACAGGTGAAGCTATTAACCCAATTCAGGGATATCTGGCGTGGGTCTTCGTCCTTGGTCGTGCTGTCCACAGCTGCGTTCAAGTGTTTACATCCAATGTCAGGATGCGCGGTATTGTGTTTACCATTAACTTTGTTGCGGTATTGGCCATGTGGGGCGTGCTTTGCATTGACAGGGGCATTATATAAATTAGGTTTTATAGAAGTTTTTACACGAAAATCAGAGATGAATCGATAGGGCTGTCTGGCCATTTCACCAAGTATCTTTTTGCTTGCGCTACGCGTTCATTTTAATAAAAAACCGAGGGCTCCAATGAGGGTTTCTAAAACAGAAAAGCAGTTTTTGATTTTTAATTTGCTGGGAGCTTGCGCTTTTATCTGGATTGCTTCTAAAACCTGGATTCATCCTGAACTTGTCGATGTAGGTGGGGCTAGTGCTGGAAGCGCAGTGGTTTGGTTTTTTACGGCATTGCCTGTTTTAGTTGTGTTTCTTGTAATTAATCCTGTGATAATAGTATTTGCCATTGTACGTTGGGTGAAAGCACGAAGTTGGCCACTAACTTATGTTTCGTTACTATCTCTGCTGATATGGCCTTTAGTTATTATGATTGATAGCTCCAGACATGGATTGTAAAAAGATTATGTTTAGCATGAAAAATCGATTGCTTGCATTCTCACTAAGATAGGTAGTGTTAGGCATTAATATACCCATGTTGGAGCATTGTTTACAAATGAAATATTTAACCACAGCGCTAATCTCTTTGTTTTTGAACTTTTTTGTCGAAGCCGGCGATTGTAAGAAGATATACTCAAACGAACACTTTTATCTATGTACTGAAGACAATGTGGATGGTGCGTTGTTTCCTTTTCCTGTCTACGATGTTTATGCTGTTCACCTCAAAACTGGAAATAAAAGCTTTATTGCGTACGAGAGTTTTGTTAATGATGTCTCTAAGATAACCAAAGTAAGCAACGACGAGTTTTTCTATAAAGCTTATATGGGGGGCAATAGTCCACCATCTGAAAATCGTCACGTATTACTGGTCATCAATCAGCTTGAAGTTAAAAATGCAGGCGTGTTTTCTGGGTATGAAGATATAGACAATGATGGCAAGCTCGACTACTTTTTACTGTCTTTATCTGAATCGGGTTCAGCGAGTGCTTTCGACACATATACTAAAAGTAAGCTAATACTCAAAAGCAATGAGTTAGTGAGAGCAGAGTAATATTTTAGCAAGGGTACTATAAGGCTGCTCTCCAAAGTGCGCCCCTTTGTTGTTAGCTCTTACCTGCGTTAATTTCTTTCGGAGTTAGTTTGAAAGGTCTCTATGCTCTATTGTTAAGGCCTCATATCTGCATGGACTGACAGGTATATTTTATGGCAACACACAACAAAATTAAAAAATTGAATGCTGGCAGGGACTATATTGCCGATCATTTTCAGGGGCAGCTCTGTCTATCCGATATCGCCAGGAGTTCATACATGTCTCCTTATCACTTTTTGCGTGTGTTCAAAGATATGTATGGAGAAACCCCCAATGAGTTTCTGGTCCGCCTGAGAATCGAACAAGCTAAGAAAATGCTCATTACCGAAAATCTGAGTGTCTCTGAAGTGTGCGAACAGGTAGGGTACGCAAGCCTTGGTAGCTTCTCTTCGTTGTTTGCAAAGCAAGTGGGTATGGCACCGACTTCCTATCGCCGTAAGCTTTGGGCTTTGTCTTCAGAGGCATATCGTTTTCCCGCGCAGGCTATACCGGCATGTTATGCTTATCACTTTTTGGGTAAGCTGACAAAATGAGCAATATTGGAGAAATATCTTTTTGATTGTTTCTATAGAATAAGAACAAATCAACTACAGGAAATAGGAAAATGATCACATCTATAGCGCATGCCACAGTATATGTACTAAATCAGGACGAAGCGCTTGATTTTTATAAAAATAAGCTCGGGTTTGAGGTGGGTGACGATATGAAGGTGGAAGGAGATTTTCGATGGCTCACTGTTTACCCGAAATCTAAGCCACAGCTTCAGCTGGTATTGGCTGAGCCCAAAGAAGGCCCAATGTTCAGCAAAGACGCTGCCGAAAAAATACGCAGTTTAATTGCAGAGGGCGCATTTGGGGCGGGTGTATTCGAAACCGAAAATTGCCAACAAACCTATGAAGAACTGGTGGACAAAGGTGTGGAGTTTATCCAGCCACCAACAGAGCAGCTATACGGTATCGAGGCGATGGCGCTGGATAACTCCGGTAACTGGTTTAGCTTGGTGCAGCGATAACACATACTCCAACAATTCGGCAGGGTCATTAATGACCTTGCTGTACGACGCTGGTGTTGCATCCCACCTTTTAAGTCTTTCATTCACTCCTCTACTTACAACTTGTCAAACGCAATTAATTTTTATGAGGGTGTGATGAGTAGTCCGGTCACTCCCCCATAAATTGCCACAGCTTCTTTGAATAAAAAATAGTATTAGCTGTTTCAGCAATTCTTGGATCTTATGTACATCTAAAGGCTAACGGCTTTAATACATCGCTGATATCACAGAGCATTACGTACAGATAGTTTCGCCCAAGAGCTTCTCTGGTACTGCTCAGTCTTTTCCGAGCATTGAATCGTTATCTTTCTACCAGCAAGGCCATTTACCTTATGGTGTGGTTGAATTCTATGCCAACCCAAGCCTTAGCGACCGGAGCAAATGCAATAACTCTGTAGCATTGGATATGGGAATAGATGGGGTGGATACTTCCTCCTGGGTTCAGCCGGTAGCGGTTGAAGCGCCCCATGAATCCGAAGCTACTACAACACAAACTACGGAAAAGGTGGTAAAACTAAAGATAAAGCCATGGTGGAAAATTTGGTAACCCCAGCACTTGGTCCCGTCGGAGAAATTTTACTGTGGTTATATTTGTGTTACACGGCATAACGTCACCGGTAAAACTTGTCTTTCAGATCGGGTATCAAATAAAAAGGAAAACTGATGAGCCGCATTTTTTTATCATACAGACGCAAAGACTCACAAGATATCACTGACCGTTTATATGATGTAGTGATAAAGAAATTTGGAAAAAGACATGTCTTTAAGGATGTTGACTCTATACCCCATGCCCAAGACTTTAGGAAAGTGATCGCAGATTCAATATCTGAGTCCAAAGTAGTAGTTCTTATTATCGGTCCGGATTGGTGCGGTTTTGAAGATGGTGGCGATGAACCAAGAATTAAAAGTGAAGATGACTTTATACGCATTGAGGTCGAAGCTGCATTAAGGTATCGAAAGCCAATACTGCCCGTTTTTGTGCGAGGTGGTAATATGCCTGATCCGAATATTCTGCCAGAGTCCATTCGCGAAATCACACTTATAAATGGCATCGTTGTTCGTCCTGACCCCGATTTTCACCGTGATGCAAGTAAACTGGTGAATACGCTGACAGATATTACACCTCCAAAGCGTATTTGGCCCTTTGTCGTCGTTACCTTGCTCTTGGTTTCTGGCATTGTCTACAGTATCTACAGACCCACACCTTCTGTTATTCAGGTAACCCCTGCACCTGCTATTGAGAAAGAAATTGATATCGACAAGTACTATGGACAAGTATACGGCCTCGACGGGTATCAGCTCAAGGCCGGTTTATCCCGACTTACTAGACAGGATCATCGAATATTTGGACAGAAAAATTTAAACGATGTTATCCGTCATGTTTATGAGGATCTGTATGATACAGACCAGTTGAGAGTCTTTTATGACGCTAAGATGGTCAACAAGGAGTTTGGCCCAGGCTCAGGCTCCGAAGCACGCTGGAATAAGGAGTATATATGGCCAAAATCATTTGGCGCCATTTCTTCTAATGCTGCAAAAGCGGATCTGTTTAACATAGTGCCAGCTGATCCGCGCCAGAATGCAAGAAGAACAAATATGCCTTTTAGTGATGTCGTTAGAGCCGGTTTCTATCAACTGGAGCCAAGTACGCAAGGTGACATAAGAGGCGATGTGGCCAGGATACTTATGTATATGGCGGTACGCTATGAAGGCATAGGTGGTGAACCCGATCTGGAACTCACAGATAGCGAAACCTTTGAAGCAGGAGACACAAAATTTGGCCCACTGTCTATTCTTCTTGGCTGGCATTTGGCTGATGGTGTTAGCATCAACGAAAAAGAAAGAAATGACAGAATCTATAACATACAGGGTAATCGAAACCCGTTTATTGACCGCCCAGATTTCGCCGAAAAAATATGGGCAAGAAAGTAATTCCATACGCGCCCTTTAAGGGGGCATTGGAGTTTCTTTGAACTGAGTATGGAATTCAGCTTTTAACGTCAACGATTTATCTGTTTAAACCTTTTTAATATGTCCTGCGTCTTATCAAAAAAATACCCATTTAAATTAAGGAAAGAAATGAAAATTATAACCTTTGTATTGGTGGCCCTGTTCCTAATATCTTCTCATGCTGTTGCACAACCAAATAAGAAAGTACTGGTTGTGGTGTCGAGTGAAGTTGACATGGGGGACCCTGAAAAGCATGACGCCAGAAACAATTTATGGGAATTTGCACCGCCATATCATATTTTTGTGAGCCATGGTTTTGAAGTTGATTTTGTCTCACCCAAAGGGGGCAAAGTAGAATTTATGATGGATCCGCTGGGGATCAGCAGTTATACCATTAAATATGAAGGTTTTCTGGAGCGAGCAAACCGCTCATTGACACCTGCCCAGGTCAATCCAAGTGACTACTGGGGCGTGTTTATCGGTGGCGGTTATGGGGTAATGTTCGACGTAGCAGATAATACTGGCATACAGTCTATTATCAGACGAGTTTACGAGTCGGGCGGCATTGTCGGAGTGGGTGGCCATGGTGCGGCGGGTATTGCAAACGTCATACTATCGAACGGTGAGTTCCTGGTTAAAGGCAAAAAAGTAGCCGGCTTCCCTAATTCGACTGAAAAGTCGAAATCCTGGGCTAAACAGGGCACGTTGTTGCCTTTTCTGATTGAAAGTCAGCTGAACAAAAACGGTGCTTTCGCGCAAAATAAACAGACGCTCAAGGATAAGCATGCTGTGATTGTCGATAAGCGGATAGTATCAACGATGTTTTTGCCCTCTGCGGCGTTGGTTGCCAAAGAAATGATCATTGCAAACACACAATAGAAATACTCCGTCTTGGCATGGTTGGTATCAGCTACCATCGCAGATACCAGCTACTCCAGCCTGTTACCTTTCATCAAAAAAATGCATTGATTTAAACTGATTTATTACGCGTGACTTTTATCAACAGGAATTAACCATAAGCCACTGTTGTTCAACCTTATCTATCTCTTTAAATGCTGTAACTCCACCCCTTGTTCTTTACTTACAAGCAAATGGGCAGGTTTGTACCAGATATAATAATATCTGCATCTGCGGAAGTGGGTATACAAAATTCAGGCTGCTGTATTTATCTTCTCAATTTATTAGATTGTCGAGAAAGTTTTTTCCTGCTATCTGGTGTAAAATCCGACGCCTTTATTTGGTGGATGTAAATATCGTTACCAACCAACTTGGCGCAATAGGCGCAGTAACTATGGAAAGATACAATGGCTAAATGCCCTTTTGTTCCTGATTCATTCGACCCGCCTGTTCGCTTTGAGACGCGGCATTTCTATTTTTGTACTTTAGATAGCAGCGTAGCTACAGCTGATTACGAAGCGGTTATGTCGAGTCTGAGCAGCTTACCGGGGGTATTTGGCCCAGACTTTGACTGGCCAAAGCCAGACATGACCTTGAATGAGAGTCTGCAAAGCCTGAAAGTGCACGAGCGTGAGTTTGAATTGCGTCAGGCGTTTGCGTATTCCGTGTTTGATCCCACGCAGAGTAAATGTCTGGGCTCTGTATACATTGACCCAAGTCGGTCGCCACATTACGACTGTGAAGTGTATTTGTGGATCCGTACTGATTGTCAATCGCAGGATGAGCTATTGTTCAACACTGTTCAAAACTGGTTGCAGGAGTGCTGGCCCTTTGAAAAAGCCGCGTTTCCGGGCAGAACACTCTCATGGGAAGAATGGACACAGAGTTAGGTGATATGCGGTATAAGACTAATTTATAAAAGGAAAGGTAATGAATAAAATATTGATAATGGTGGTGGCATTTTTCTTATCGGCGAGTGCATTTTCAACAGAGTCGCTCTTAAGTGAGCGAGCGTTTACTGAAAATTTCATAAAACATATTAAGAAGAACGGGAGTAAAAGGGACTATGAATTTGAAAGTGAACTAAAAATCAGAGCGAAAGATGATAAGAGTGGTGAGCATATTATTTATATGGGAAGTGCTTACGATACTTACCGCTCTGGGCACAAAACCTTAGAGCAGGTCTATACGAGCTATTCTGCGGCGTTAAACAATCAACTAACTGCACTGAAAAATACAGAAGTTCAGACCATCATGCCTGTCATTAAGCCAATTGATTATCTTGAAGGCGTTAAAAGACAGCTCAAGGAAGCTGGCTATGAGGGAGAGGCCCTGCCATTTTTCTACCAGCAACTCAACGAGGACCTAATCAGGCTGTTTGCCTTTGACTCTGAGGATAGCATGCGATTTGTATCGCCGGATGATGTTAAGCGGCACGATATTGAAGCCAATATCTCGGATATTGCCGGTCAAAATATGCGTCGTTACTTTGAGAGTTTTGATACTGGGGTACAGAAGCTGGATACCGAAGGTGAGGGAGACGTCTATGTCTTTGTGGCTGATGATAACTATGAAGCCTCAGTGCTAACTGTCTTCGATCATTTGCAAAGTAAATTGAATCTGAAAGGCGAGCCAATCATCTTCGTACCCGCAAGAAATATAGTCATTATTGCCGATATAACGGAGCTCGCTGCTGTACAAAAAGCACATATGATAGCCGTGGGTGTCTACTCAGAGTATAGCTATACAATCTCACCTCATGGCTACGTTTATCAGGAGGGAGAGTGGATAAGGATCACGCCTGACTTGTCAAAGGAATAAGTTAATACTCAGTGTGTCAGGAGTGTTTTCTACAGCTGGCAATATGAAGTGCTATACAAAGCATTTATGCTCGGTATAGCACTAAGCGTGCAATCACTCCTGATCGTGAAACATTTCTTCGAGCTTAAGCCCGGTCAATTTTTTCAATGAATTGAGCAGGTAATAGAGTGCGATAAAAAAGACGATCATCGTCGGCACCATGATCACCGGATAGCTTAGTGCGGTCATTCGACCCAGCTCATTATTGTAAGCTTCTGTACCCGCAGGGCTGACCACTATCATTTTGGCCAGGATATAGTTCAGTGCAGAAGACAGGAAAAACGCGCTGGCGAGAATTTTTGACGCGCCCATCTGAACCTTGCTCAACTTATCACTGTTGCCTTTTTCTGCCAGTGCCTTTTCTATGCCTTCAATGTCCATAACCGTGTCGTTAAACATCAGAGTTTTCAGCAAAGGGTACTTAGTATATTGGCTGACAATAATACCAATACCGATAAGACCCGGGATCAGCGCTTCTTTGATGGCGATGTACTTAGCATCCAGCTCCAACAGACTGATCCCACCGGTGAGCAGTACAGAGACAATCCCCAGTCCGGAAATAAAACTAAACTTGCCGGTATTCTTGCGCTCCCAAAGGCCAAATCCGAGAGGAAAAAGCAGTGCGATGACCACACCGAGTGCCGGACCCAGATATTGCTCGCCCGAAAATTTTGTCAGGATGACCACTGGAATAATAATGTTAAATATCATCTGGCTGAAAAAGCCACTTTGTTTCTTATTGGACGACGACACTTTGTCCCCTGTAGTTCTAAACAACGAATGGCCTGAGTTTACGGCAAAGCGGGGCAAAAGGGCAACTTTGGGTGTAATACGAGTCGCTGATAAAAAAGAAGCTGCATATAGCAGCTTCTTGATAGCAAGAGAATGAAGGGTTAGTTACAGAAGTTCTTAACCCAGGTTAGATCATTCACTCGATGCGGAACATGGAACAGTTTGGTTGCGGCAGCAGTTTGAGGGTCGATCTCGTAAATCGCTGCATCGGCATTGCGCTCACGGCCTGAAACGTACAGTGTCCCCTCAGGTGAAATAGCCAGTCCGGAAGCCCAGTTTACGCCATGCTTGCCTATCAATGTCAGTTCAAGGTTTGCATCTGCGCTGTACAGTGCAGTACCAGTCAGAACATACAGCGTGTTGCCGTCTGCTGAGTAGGCAATATCGCCATTTTTAAAGTTTTCATCTGAGGCTTTCATTTTGCCCAGTACGCGCTTTTCACCCGTTGTTACGTCATAATCGTAGGCGTAAGTACGGCTGGTGGCTTTTAGCACGTCACCGGATACATCATAAGCCAGTCGGATCACTTTATAGCCGTCGGTGACAGACTCCAGTGCTTGTGTCTGCGTGCTGAGGTCATAGCTGTAAATATGAGAAGCGCGTGTTTTACTGCTCTGCTGATCAATAAAATACAGTTTGCCGTTGTGTGAAGCGATATTCGACGCTGTATTGTTCAGGTTGATCACTTTGTCAGACTGACCTGAGCTTAGATCTATCTGGTGGACATAACCCTGTTCAGCGTCACCGTAATAGTTAATGGCATATAATCCGCCCTTACAGACAGCGTTGTCACTTGGTAGCTGACCAATGAAGGATCCGCCGCGTAATTCCATAGAGCCGCTGAAGCTGTTCGCAACAATGGGCATAGTCGCTGTTCCATGGGGAGCCGTAATATCCGCTTGAGGTGCTAAAATCACGCCTTCCGTTTGCAAACCCGCCAGATTAAGTGTGGTTGCATCCACAAAGTTAAAAATAGTGCGATGTCTATGCTGGGTCAGTGTCGCGTAGCTTTTGTTATTCAGAGGCGCAAAGTTGTGTCCATCACCTGAGATATTGAAAACAATCGTGGCCTTGTCTGGAATACCCGATACATCAAAGGTGTGGCTAGCCTGGACGTCCTGACCAGATAAATTAAACACCTGCAATTCGCTGCTGTTGTCACCTGTCAGGTATAGACCACCCCATTGCTTCAGGATGTCACCAGTTTGCGGCAGGGTTGCAAGGCTGGCTGAGAGTGCCAACATATCAGACTGAGCATCAGCAAAGTCAACAGGCAGGGTCGTGGCGTTGGCAGTCACCTGAGCGCCGGCTTCTAAACCTAAACGTACTGCTTCGCTGATTTTATCTGTCTGGCCACCCGCAATGATATGACCGACATATTGTCTGCCATTGATGTACTGAATGTCGCCACCAGCAACCAGGTAGTGTGCGTTCAGGGCACTGCTATGGCCATACCCGATAGAATAGCCATTGAGGCTGACGTCATCGCCTGCAAACACAGCACCCAGTGCATTTCCCGATGTTGAATAAAAATCATCAAACACCAGCGCGGCATAGCCTTTATTTAGATCATGCTCAGATGATGCGCTTACCGAAAATGCACAGGCAGCCAATGCGCCTGCGAACAGCTTTTTCTTCATTAAGTTCTCCACGAGTTAGGCCTGCACTGATACTTGAGCGCAGCTGCCCTTGTCAAAAATTCGCCTATTCTAGTTCTTTTATACTAATTTGTCTCTACTTTTCTTTGTGTTTGTACCTTATTTGTGATCTTTTCAGGTTCAGCGTGAGCCGGAGGAGAACAAAAAGTGAGCTATGTCAGAAGCCTGGAGCAAACAGTGCTGTGCCACTTTGATACTGATAAAAATCCCCTGTTAGGTTTCGCAACAGACCGATGCGCTTTTGTGTATAAAGCGTCTGAGTTGTTTAATTCAGTGGATCCAATAAACTGCACCAGTTGGACATCAAAGTGCCCCTCAAGGACAATAACAATAATTACAGGACCTCATCATGGAAATCAGAAAGCTCAATACCCTGAGAGGGATAGCTGCATTAATCGTTTTTGTAACCCACTTCAGTGATATTACACAGTGGCTTGATGGCGCACTCGGAGGCGGGGCAGGTGCATATGGTGTCATGTTGTTCTTTATGCTCAGCGGGTTTTTAATGTCACACCTTTACCTTGCACAAGAATTAAATGGGCGCAGTATTAAGTACTACGTACTGGCCCGGGTTGGCAGGGTCGTACCACTCTATTTGCTGGTTGTGCTCACGTCATATTTGCTCACCTTGTCCGGGAGTGACTGGCTTTATCATATCCCTGACTCTGAGGCTTTGCTGGGTCATGTGTTGTTTCTCTATGGTGACAGTGTGCTCTGGTCAATTCCGCCGGAAGTGCAGTTTTACTGTCTGTTCATATTATTCTGGCTGCTGGCAAAGAACAGACGTGGCTATATCTACCTGCTGATCGTGATAGTCATGCTGGCACTATTTTTTACCAATTTCCCACGTATTTACGGCGACCTTAACGGCGTACCTTACAACCAGTTTAATGTGCTGCGCAGTCTGCCTTACTTTTTTGTTGGTGTCGTATTTGGGTTGCATTACAAAACTCTGGTAATTCCTGATTATCTGAGAAAACATGGGTTTGTTGCCGCGCTGTGCTTAATTCCGCTTATGTACCCCGAATTATCGCCTGTGACTTCAGATGCCAAAAACCGAATGTGGCTGAGTTACGAAGTACTGCTGGTGATGAGCACAGTGTTTTTCTGTGTGGTTTTTCTGGTGCCAGACAATAACCTGTTGCTTGCCAACACGGTTGGAGATTTCTTTGGCAAAATCTCATACTCCCTGTACCTGTTGCATATGCCAGTGATCCTGCAAGTGAACCGCTTCGAACTGGCTGTAGAACTGAAGCTTATACTGTCTTTAATTCTGAGTGTTGTGTGCGCTTACCTCTCCTTTATTTGCTTTGAAAAACCGCTTGCCAGGCTTATTCGTGACAGAGCTCATGCACAGCATAGTGCGACTATGGCTATCTCTGATCGATGAAGGTTGAACGTTTATCTCACTTTACAGGTGATTAATCGAATTCCTTGCCATTTTTTGTGAACTCTCGCCCCAAATTCGGGTCAGGTTTACAGGTAGCCGCTTATTGCTGGTTTTTGCGCGGCTTGTACACCCAAGACACTGGTTATTCAGGGAGCAAGTTATTTCATTATGGGATCAGATAAGTCACCTGCATTGAGCCTGGGCGAGCCGCTTCAGGTATGTGATAAGCAAAGAAAACGGGCAGTGCGTAAGCGCTGGATCTTAACCGGCTCAACCAGTGCGGTCTTAAAGCAGCTGACCTTACCCATGCTGTGGGCGATTCTGGCCTTATTCAGCGCCGACCTGATAGAACTCTATTTCGCTTCGCGTCTGGGGGTGGATGAACTGACCGCAATGAGTTTTACCTTGCCTATTCAGGCGACCTTATTTGCATTTGCCATAGGCCTTGGCATTGTGGTTGCCACCCGGCTGACACAAGCAAAAGAAGTGGAGCAGCTGGCTGCTGTGAGCCTGATATTCACGGCACTCGTTGGTGCCGTTCTCGCGATTTTTATTTGGCTGGGTTTACAACCGTTGTTGACGATGCTGGGGTTTTTAGAATTTACCGCACGGGAGCAAGTCTGGCCTGCGCTTGAGCACTACATGCAGTATCGTCTTGGCGCGGTGGTGTTTTTCTTCATCGTGATGGTTGTGTTTGGGGTACTTCGTGCTTTTGGCAATATGCGTGGCGCCGCACAGTTATTGGTGTTATTTGCCGGGTTACAGATAGTGATGAGCGCTGCGCTATATACGCCCTGGGCGCAATCAGCTTTACCCTTAAGTGGGCTGGAGCGTCTTGGGGTTGCCCATTTTATAGCGGCAATGAGTGCAAGTTTGTACGCTCTTTACTTGCTGCGTGTTAAAGAAAATATAGCGCTGAAAGTTCATCTGTTGTCACAGCAAAGTCGCCAGGCGTTTCGTCGTTTGTTCAGACTCTTCATTCCAGTTGTCGCTATGCAACTACTAACACCGCTGGCCCAGTCGTTATTAATGATGATCGTGGCCTCTCAGGGCAGTGACGCCGTTGCAGCCTTTGGCGTGGTGATGCGCATAGAGCCGCTTGCGCTGCTGTTGCCTATGGTGCTGACCACTTCACTGCCTATCTTCGTCGGCCAAAACTGGGCTGCGAACAAATCATTGCGGGTGCGCAGAGGAATAAAACAGGCGCTGGCCGTTTGTATTGTCTGGCAGGCCGCCATAGCAATTGCCTTATTCTGGGGGGCCGATATGCTGGGTGTTGGCTTCTGTAAACAGTCTTTTGTTAGCCAGTCAATTGAGCTGGCGATGTGTATTCTGCCGATATCTTATGCGGCACTGGCAGGTGTGATGCTGTATGTGAGTTGTTGTAATGCCATAGGTCGCAGTGGGTTAGCGTTGAATGTCACGCTGGTGCGCTTGTTTGTGTTGTCGCTGCCGGGGGCGTTTATTGGCGCTCAGCTCAACGGCTTTCAGGGTATTGTCTGGGCACTGGCATTGGCAAACTTTTTGGTTGGAGCGTGGTTGTTGTATGGGACCATGCATTCACGCAGTATGCAGCCAAGAGTAGCCACAGGCTGATAAGATACGCAGGGCCTGATAAGTCAGGCCCTGTAACCGAGCGGTGTTACTTCAGGTCGATACTTAAAGCGCAATGATCTGCAAGCATATTGTCTGGGGTCATGTCAGCAAAGTAGTGAAACTGAGCACTGCCTGCCTGATAGTTTTCTTTCATGGACTTAGCCACAAGAATATGATCAATCGGTGCCGGATAGTAGGGGTGGCAACCGGTTAGCATTTGATTTGCGTTGAACACGGGTGCTTTATCCATATTATTCGGATGGGCATTTGCAGCACCCTGAGGGTAATACAGATCTCTGCTCAATCGGTTGTAAGGCGCAGTCAACCTGTGGTTAAAGTCACCCAGCACGATGAAGTTGGCTTGCGCTTTGGCTTTTTTCTCGACCCAGTTATCTAAAATAGGCGCTTGTTGCGAAAGTATCTTACAAGCTTCTTTGTCGGAGCGCTTGTAGTCATCTACAAAGCAGCCACTTTTCAGGTGCACGTTCAACAAGTGAAGTGCTTTTCCCTGATAGCTAAGCTGGATCTCAAGGCCATTTCTGAGGCCCGGTTTAATAGTTGAGAAAGTACTATGCTGGACGACTTTATCAATGGTCAGGGGCTTTTTCACCACGAAAGCCACTTTTTGTTGCGTTGAGTCATTACCACTTTTTCGACAAGTATAGGTTTTGCTGTCGGCCCTGTCCGACATGACGATATGCCAGTGCTTATCTGAAAACACCTGACTGACGGCTGCCGCAGAGGCTACTTCCTGTAGCGCAATCACATCTGCATTTAAGGCTTGCGCATACTTTGTTAAGGCTTTGATCTCTTTTGCCTTTCTTGGTTTGCATCCGGTTTCATCAGATGCCGATAAGTGCTCAATATTCCAGGTTGCGATACGCAGTGCTTGATTCGGCGTTGTATGGCCCTGATGAGAATGAGACAGAGCCGGTGTGGCAAATAACAGTGCACAAAGTGCCATAATCGGGGTGTGGGTTGAAGGGATCATCGTGCTTTTAAATTCATAAAATTGCAATAGTGTTATAGTGTATCAAGATTATTGCTGTTTGATGATACAAGTTAGAATATTTGCGTTAAATTCATCAAAAAATCAGACGTTCTGTTACTGGGTTTTCGAACATGTCGTTCGTCCACAGTGGGCCAATAAAAAGTCAATCAGCACCCGCACGCGCCTGGCTTTGTTAAACTTAGCTTAATGACGAATACAAATATGATTGTGGGAGTTGGCATTAACACGACTCTTACAACCATATTTATGCGCATCTTGCAGGAGCTGAGTGAAATACACTCGTATTTAAAACTCAGTGATTACGGTGACACCAGGTAGCCTTATTTCATCCATGGTCGTCAGGATATTAATTGAACTGGCCAGATCAACCTTACGGCCAATCAGCTGTTCGGGCTGTAATTTTCCTGACAAGATCATTTGCAACATTGCCTCATAGCGGTATGCCTGCATACCATGACTGCCTATGATTTCAAGCTCTTGGGCGATCACTTTGTCCATTGGCAGGTTTGGTTTCGCATGGTCAGCCATTAATAATCCTACCTGAATATGTTTGCCACGGTTACGTAGACTGTTGATTGAGTTTATGCAGGTGGTTGAATGTCCAAGTGCGTCGAGCGATACATGCGCACCACCTTGTGTTAATTCAATGATAGCTTGCGGTAGGTTTTGTGTTGTTCTTGCGTTCAATGTAATCGCAGCACCTACCTGTTTTGCAAGCGATAGAGCTTGGTCTGAGATATCGACAGCAATGACATTAGCGCCTGCTGCATTGGCTATCATTATTGCTGAAAGCCCAACCCCTCCGCAACCATGTACAACGACCCACTGTCCGGCTTGAACCTTACCTTGATCTACAACCGCTCTGAACGAAGTAACAAATCGGCAGCCTAAACTGGCTGCTGTTGCAAAGTCTATCTGTTGAGGCAGGTGGACTAGATTCGTATCTGCGTGGTCTACCGTGACATATTCTGCAAAAGAGCCCCAGTGAGTAAATCCGGGCTGGGTTTGATTTGGGCAGACCTGATGGTCACCTGCGTTACAATCGACACAGGTTCCACAGGCATTGATAAAAGGAACTGTGACGCGCTCACCTACCTTGAAATGTCTTACCTCTTTGCCCACTGCTTCAATGACACCTGAAAATTCATGCCCAGGCACATGGGGTAATTCAATACCTGGATCATGTCCCATCCACCCGTGCCAGTCACTCCGGCAAATTCCAGTCGCTTTTACTTTAACTACAACACCGTGTGAGGCTGGCTCAGGGTCTGGCACTTGAGTGAGTATCGGTAAAGCTGAAAAACTCTCGTAAACAATGGCTTTCATTTGTGACTCCTGTAAGGACAAGCTGATTGAGTGTTTAAAAAACTATACGTCAGCGATGTGAAATTACCTTGCTTTTGAAAGTGGAAAAGACATCAGTTGTGAAATACTCTTCTATTAAGATTGGTTGAATTAGAGAGTTCTTTCTATGTACACCTTAGATAAGATAGATAAGCGAATTTTGGCGCGTTTGCAGCAAGATGGTCGACTGACCAACGCCAAGCTGGCGGATGAGCTGTCGCTGAGTGAAACACCATGTTGGCGTCGGGTAAAAAAGCTGGAAGAAGCGGGCGTGATCGAAGGATATCAGGCTCGTCTGAATCGACAGAGCCTGGGCTTTGGCGTTGTCGCATTCGTTCAGCTAACCTATATTGCACACGATGAGGAAACAACCTATGCCTTTGAGCAAGTTATCCGACATTGTGACTATGTACTGTCATGCCACAATACAACAGGGGAGGCGGACTTTTTGCTACACGTTGTTGCACGCGACCTTGATGATTACAGTAAGTTTGTTGATTCTGTGCTCAGAAAACTCAAAGGGGTTTCATCGATTCGATCGAGCATTTCACTCAAAGAAGTTAAGGGATCTTCACAGTTACCGGTAGTTTGATGTCGTCCTAGGTCGCTTGATTACTCACTTTATTGAAAAGTAAACTAGCTAGTGTAAAAATACCCTCAGTATTAACCTTAGAAAATCACTCAATACCATGACCGTTAAAGTTACCCGCAGTATGCTAAAGCGCCAGGCCATTATAGATGGTGCCCTGAGCGCGTTTCAGCAATATGGTGTCAGTGACACCAGCATGGACAAGATTGCACAGACAGCTCAGGTCTCAAAGCGCACTGTTTACAATCACTTCGAGAGCAAGGAGCAGTTAGTTACCCATATTATCAAAGAGATTTGGCGTCAGAATATCCTCACCTGTGAGCTTGAGTATCAGGCAGATATGGCGTTGGATGTGCAACTAGCCGCCTTATTAAAAAATGAGCTGGACTTTCTGAGTAATCAAAACTTGCAGGAGCTTATCCGGGTAGCGATTGGGTATTGCCTGTTTAATCCTGAGATTTTTACCGCTGAAATGAGCGAGTTTTTCGAGCAGGAAACTGCGTTAATCCGCTGGATAAAGCAGGCGGTTTCAGCAGGTAGACTGCGTCAGGTTGAACCTCAAAAGGCACATGCCCAGTTGATCAGCCTGCTGAAAGGGCAGGCATTCTGGCCACAGATCTTACACCAGCAACCAGCATTAACGAATGCGCAAATTGAGGAATTGACGGAGGATACAGTGGCTTTCTTTCTGGCGTATTATCAGGCGTGATTGTCGGGTCACAGTAATACACCATATAGTATTGCAAAAAAAGCAAAACAAATAGTTCCCAAAAAGGGGGGATTTCTCTGGGGTGAAATTCTTAGTTGTTGTATTATAAGGTTTTACCTTAAGCATTCTACAACGATGAAAATAACAAAACACCACTTCTTTGCTCCTTTATTGCTGTGCGGTGCATTAAACGCACAGGCTGTTGAATTTCAAGTCGCAACTGGAATTGGGACTCAATATGGCTTTTTAGGAGCGCAGTTAAATGCCATAGAGGGTGATACTAAATACTATGTGTCCGCGGGGATACTGGGCGCTGGGCTAGGCTTTAGCACTGCGTTTTCAGACGATAAAAAGGTCGCCGTGGGTGCCGCCGTTAGCCGCTTTTTTGGCATCTTTGGCTCACATACAGATATCACGGGGCTGACGCTTAATTATCGAGCCAATGGTTTTGCGAGCCGGGGGTGGGACTTTGGCATAGGTGTAGGCTACTATGAGCGTACAGAGAACTCCTGGTCTTCAGGAGACAGGTTCGAGAGTGGGGCTGCGCTTACATTCAACGTGGGTTACGCATTTTAATTAAGGTGTAACCGCTTTTGGTAAATAAATCTTACAATTGAGACTTGTAATTATAAAAGGTGTGCTCAAAAATTAGTCGGTATTTTGATGATGTAATGGAGCCAACGGTTCTGTTTCGTCAATTTTCACAATATAAGGAAGCACACTATGTGGAAAACGCTATTTGCCAAAAGCCCACACTATGATGGGATCAGACCTTTCAATATCTATTTTATGCGTCTAATTTATATCCTGATGGTATTTGTACTTGGGCTGGATGTATGGGGACACATATTAACTTATGAAGGAGTATGGGAGGAGAACGAAGCAATGGCCTGGAGTGTGTGGGCTGCGTTTTCTGTACTCGCTTTGGTGGGGATTTTTCGCCCGGTACACATGATCCCAGTCTTGCTGCTGGAGATTGTATACAAATTAATATGGCTGGTTCTGGTTGCATATCCGTTATGGCAGGCAGATAGGCTAGTTGGCTCCGGGCTTGAAGAAACCACGTTTGCTTTTATTCTGGTGATACTGCCGATCCTGGCCATACCATGGCGTTACGTATTCAATCGTTATATTTATACTACAAAAGAGACACAACCATCTCCTGGGTGACGAATAATTGGTCCATGTTTTCATAAAGTCGTAGCCCAGCCGAAGGATCTTGAGGAGCAATGAATGACTTTACGTACACTGGTTTTACTGGTCACACATGGCCTGGTTGGATTTGCTGGCTTCGCAGCTGGTATTTATATGTTACCCATTTTAACCGCGCCTCCTGCGCCGAATGAGGGGGCGGTCACCGCGGCATCCCTTGGGGCTGATTATTCAGCACAGTTTCGAAAGTCGTTGCAAGGCAGCGATGCCCTGCATTGGGGAGAAGGTATGGTTTCTATCAGCAAAGATCACATTACCCTGCTTGGCGAGCTCGCCCCTGGCCCGGATTATCGTTTATACCTGTCTCCTCAGTTTGTGGAAACTGAAGCCGATTTTAATCGCCTTAAAGCCAGCATGGTTGAGGTCGGTGATATCAAAACGTTTAGTAACTTTGTGGTCGATGTACCTGAGCAAATCAACCCGGCGGATTACAACACTGTGATTGTCTGGTGCGAGGCTTTTGGCGAGTTTATTACGGCGGCTCAGTACCAGTAGTGTTTAGCGTTGTATTCAGAAAAAAGAGGCGCCATTGTGGCGCCTTTCAGAATAGTTAATCAGTTACCGTTCTTGGGGTGTTGTGGGCAAAGAGACTCCAGTAAACGTCATTTAATAAGGCATCATCAGACCAATCAGGACTAAATTGTGTGGTAAAGCTACCCTGACCATCATAGTTACGATTGCCATAGTCGCCGTTGTATAAGTGGAACACGACCTGAGCGACCTGCGCTACCAATTCAATGTTGCCATTATGCCACCTGGCCTGAATATCAGCCGGATAAGCGGCGATATTGTCTTGTTTAGCGCCATTACCATCATAGTCGTGGAAAATAAGGGTACCGTTGTGCGCTGTCATATAGTCATGATCGGTCGATGCTATGCCATCAATGGTGCCATGTTGGTAGGTATTGATAAAGGTGCTACGGCATACATTAGTGTCTTCTTTGTTAAAGCTGATTTGTTTCAGATCTGCCGTACTGAATCCTACAAAGCACAGCACTGTGCCATCGTCTTGTGCTAATAAATTACTGAGTGCAGTGGGTTTGACGGCTGTCACTTTTTCATTATACATGGCAGGTGAATGCCATTTTGTTTGTGGAGCCTCTACGGTGGTAATGCGGCTTGAGTTGTAGTTCTTTTCCACATAGATGCCATTGTGTTCTGTTACAAACACCATATACACATCGTCATTTATTTTGTCGATAGAGATGAACTGAACCGCGGAGTCAAATTCTCCGAGGATACTATATGAGTTTCTTGTGTAGACCTTGGCATCATTGGCTGCGATGAGTAGGTCACCTGAATAGGGGTCGAAATGAATACTGGTAATGGCCCCTTTTTGAAACTGACAGTAGTCGGTCCAGCCTTTGTTGACATCACCTATGTTATTTAAATTCAGACTTTTTATCGTACCATCTGCAAACGCTGCATACAGTATTTGCTCTGCCGAGCCACCAACGACGATACTAAAGGGCAGCTCGGGCCAAAACGTGGGAAATAGATTAACATGAGACCAGTATTCAAATTCTTCGCAATACATGGCCAGCTGCACACCTTCATTTACATAATGGAGTCGGGATACTTGCACTTTGGAGGCTGTGGGCAGGGCATAGAAAACAGGCGCATCGCCAATGTTTTTGTGTTTTATCTCAAATCCTTTAGAGACGGTTTGTGGTAACTCCCCCTGACTTGCATAAGAGATTGCAAAGGTTTTTCCGCCAAGCGTAAAGGCATGGAGTGATTTAACTGCGCCCTTAGCCTCAGAGGCATCTATACCATGTTGCCATTTTTTTGCTTATCATTATAGATGGCAACAGCGCCACCAAGATGGTCTTCTTGATGGGTCCAGTCGAGGCTTGGGCTGAGCTCCCACAAGGAGTTAAAGAACGCTTTCCATTCGAACTGATTTTTAGTCACAATTTTGCGATCACCCATTCCGACAAACAAAAAACCATTGACATAGGCCAGTGACAAAATGCCGCCAGAAAAGCCGGGGGCGGTCGGATTATCTTGCAACAGCTTTGCCTGTTCGACTCTGCCAAAGCCACTGTCGGCGTAGACTATTTTTACCACCAAGTTAGACGATAGACCTAGGAAAAGCACGTGCTGGTCATCAATATCGGACTGAACATTGAGTACTGAAGTAACAAATCCGCCAGCATTCGCAATTGTTTTAGCGACTTCTGGAAAAGACTCGAACAAAAATTCAGCGTACTGACTGGGGCCGTCACGATACCCGTCATTCTTTGGCTTGTTGTAATTCGACACATACATATAGAAAGAGAAGTTATCGACAGCGCTATTATTTTGAGCAGTATCCATTTGACGTTACCTTAATTTATTTGCTGATAAGAGCTCCAGGCTCATTCGCAGTATCTCGTTCCGGGAGCGTAAGTTAAAGATAGTGTAATGCTGTCGTAATGTAGTGATGTTCAGTTATATTTTGAGATAGAGCGTCACAAAATAGTCATTGAGTGTTCCCACTTCGGTAATAGTGCACCTCTATTGTTATTTCCCTTAAGAATAATAACGCTTTCTTTTGACGTAAACTTAGGAATAACAATGAAAAAAATAACTTCACTCTCTGCTGTTGTCGCGGCTTTGTTTTTGGCTGGCTGCGATGACGACAAAACCGAAGTGGTTGAGGTAGAAAAAGCAGTTGTTACCACAGACACTAAAACTCAGGTGGTAGAAGTCGAAAAAACAGTAGTAGTGACCGACACGGTCACTGAAATCAAAACAATTGAAGTACCGGTTGTGGTTGAAGTGCCAGCGGGTGGTGCTAATAATATGCAGGTTGGCACACGCCCGGACTTTCTGATCCAGGACATGGATGAAGGCGAGTTAAAAGACAAACTGGCGCAATGCTCGAACGGTCCATTCTATAAAACTGACTTTTCTATTGGTCACCGCGGTGCACCAATGCAATTCCCTGAGCACACAAAAGAGTCTTACCTTGCGGCAGCTAAAATGGGCGCAGGTATTCTTGAGTGTGACGTTACCTTTACCAAAGACAAAGAGCTGGTATGTCGTCACTCTCAGTGCGACTTGCATACCACCACGAATATTCTTGAAACTGACTTAGCGCAGAACTGCTCTACGCCGTTTGAACCTGCAGATCCTGAAAATGGAGTTGTGGCAAAGGCTAAGTGCTGTACCAGTGACATTACTCTGGCGGAATTTAAAACGTTAGAAGGTAAAATGGATGCGTCGAACCCAAATGGGACCACCGTTGCTGAGTATATGAATGGCACGTCTAAGTGGCGCACCGACCTGTATGCCAGCCGTGGCACACTTATGACTCACGCTGAAAGTATTGCCTTATTCAAAGAGCTGGGTGTAAAAATGACACCTGAACTTAAGTCACCATCAGTGACCATGCCTTTCGATGGCTTTTCTCAGCAAGACTACGCGCAGAAGATGATCGACGAATATAAGGCGGCAGGTGTTGAACCTAAGCATGTCTGGGCACAGTCGTTTAATCGTGATGACATTAATTACTGGATTGCGCAAAACCCTGAGTTTGGTGCACAGGCAGTGTACCTGGATGACCGTTATGACGCACAAACCGCTGCCAATGAGCAGGGGGTCACACCACAGCAGCTGGTTAATAACCCTGAGTTGCTTGTTCCAACTATGGCTGAACTGGCGGCTGATGGCGTGAAGATCATCGCACCTCCTATGTGGGTACTGGTCACCGAAGAAAATGGTGAGATGGTGCCTTCAGCCTATGCTAAGGCTGCTCGTGAAGCTGGGCTTGGGATCATTACCTGGACGCTGGAGCGCTCTGGTCACCTTGCCGCGGGTGGTGGCTGGTACTACCAAAGCGTCAACGGTGCACACCGTGGTGAAAGCATGATAGACAATGATGGCGACACCTTTAAGCTACTTGATGTACTGGCTAAAGACGTGGGCGTAATGGGTGTATTCTCTGACTGGCCTGCAACAACAACTTACTACGCAAGCTGCATGGGCATGCCTGCGAGCATCTAATCCAACTAAAGTAAAGGCCGCAGCTTCGAGTCTGAGCTGCGGCTTTTTTGTGTTTAAAAGAACTTACTGAACAGCAAGCGCGCTGCAAAGCTGGCGTCGCTGTCGACCAGGGGGCTGTCGGTAATGCTGTCGTCAAACCAGGTGTAATCAAACGCGAGCTGAGTAAATCCGCCAAAGAAAATGGGCGTTGAGATAGAAAAGCCCAGCGCCACATTGGTGGCATTGTCGCCCACATATTGAGGCCGGGCGCTGGTGGCTTCGGACAGTCGCACGCCGTAGTAATAATCAACGTGGTGACTATCCAGGTAACTGACGCTCAGGCTAGGTTCATAGAAAAACGGCCCTGACTTAAAGGCTTTGGCAAGACTAGCCGAGACCTCGTAGCCATCTGACTTATCCAGTACATCGTGAACGGCAGAGACGCCGAACTTCCAGTTTTCACGCTCGTATTTTATGCCCACGCCCGCATCCATGGAAAAGTCGCGCTCTGCCATACCCTTAAAAACATCGCTGTCGGACTCATCGAATCCCTGAAAGCGGGGCGAAGCCTGTAACACAACCTCGATGTCATTCACTTCCAGAATTTCATAACTGATGAAGGGGCCGAGTATGGACAGTTTGTCACCCCGATAGCCGAGTATGGGTAACGGGATCACCCGTCTGTCGTAGCCCTGGTAGATTTCTTCACTGACTCCCAGCCCAATGCCGTACAAGAACCCCTTAGGCTCCATTTGGGCTCTTAAGGCTCCCCGTTCATCTGTTTGCGCCTGGAGCTGGGCAGAAGCTGCAAGCAAGGTACAAATACAAAGCGCGCGTTTTAACATAGTGTATCCTTATCCGAATTCATATTCTGTTGCCATGTAAGACACAAGAGAGACTGCCTGAACATTAACTCAGGCAGTCTCTGGTACGAACTATAGACAAGGATCGTTTAGTCTTGATGTCATTTAAACAAAGAAAGTGGGCCACTGAAGTTATTTAGGTTAGGGAACATGGTGTTCAGTGTACTTGTATCCAAACCCATCCACTGCCCGAAACTGGCTGCATACTGATCAACAGACGTGGTTGGGATCAGACGGCCACCCCCTGCGTCCAGCTCGTGATTAAGTGTCGCTTGCGGGATATCACCATAAATAGTCCCCCCGTTGACTGCGCCACCCATGACAAAGTGATGACCGGCCCAGCCATGGTCTGTGCCGTCTCCGTTTATGGCCAGCGTGCGACCAAAATCAGAGGCCGTGAACACTGTGACCTGCTCACTCAGATTGAGGCTTTCAATCGCAGTATTAAAGGCCACCAAAGCGCCATCCAGTGCACTGTGCAATTTGGGCAGGTTTTGCGCTTGCCCTGAGTGAGTGTCAAATCCGCCCATAGCCACAACATAGACCTGTCTTGACGCCCCAAGCTGCTGGCGGGCGGCGATACTTTTACTGACCGTTTGCAATTGTCTGCCCAGCGATGTTGTCGGAAAGTCGGGCAGTGTCACTGTGGTATTGGCCTGTGCAGTATTAAACTGACTATTTGCCTGATAGGCATTGTTAATGACATTGGTGACGTCTTGCTGCAGAAAGTTCTGTGCATTTTGAGGCTGATTGCTGAAATGCGCGACCAGCTCAGGGTGGTTATCAAATTCTTCCAGGGCTTCTATGGTGGCTGCCTGGCCGCCACTGACATGATATGGGGCGGTTTGTTTGCCGGTCAGCCATAATGCACCATCTGCCGTGGTAATCGCATTAAACGGAGTGTTGCTGGTCAGACCCTGAGCCATGAGTGCATCATTCATTAAGCCTCCCCAGCCAAATTGTGCGCCTTCTGCAGCGCCAGACATCCAGGTTGATTGCTGGTCATTATGCGAAAACAGTCGTGGCGGCAGTCTGGCGGTGTCCTGGGCCATCATAGTTGCTGTAACGGGGCTGAGTAAGGGCCCGACATTGCCAATGACAGCCAGCTTATTTTGCTGATATAAACTGGCCAGCCCAGCTAATTCCGCAGGCAGGGCAAAGCGGCGTGAGCCAAAACGCCCGGGTGTGGCAATAGGTAGCAAGTTAGCCATAGTACGTGGCGTTGTATACTTACCCAGCAGGCTTTGGCGATGAGTTGCCCACTGCGTATAACTTGGTTCGTCATAGGGAATAATGGTGTCGTGATTGTCCATACCACCGTACAAAAACACGCAGACCAGTGCTTTATAATCACCACTTTGAGCCGGACTATTCGCCAGAGCCTGGCCTAACTGAAACATCGATGACGCCATTAAGGAGGCACCGCTAAGTTTGATAAAGTCGCGTCTGTTCATGGTTGCGCTCCTATTTTTGGACTAAATAATCGGGTGAAGTCATCACCAGTAAAATGGCGAGGTGTACGAGTCTTACGGGCTCAGCTTCGTCGTTTTGGGCCACTGTTTGCAATATCTGCTTAATCTGCTGTTTGCTGGTGGCACTGAGCTGACCGGCACACAGCAACAGATCCAGGCGGTTGATTAAGGCATCAGGGTCACTCGCAAGCGCTTGTTCCGCGTCATAGCTTGCCAGAAAGCTCTCCACGGCGTTTTCTGCATTCAGCGGAATATTTTCCTCGTCGTAAACGGCTTGCAGGTCTTCCACATCTACTTCCTGCTGCAGGCCTGTGATGTAGTAAGTCATAAAGTTTGCATAGCCAGTGATGGTGCTGGCATTGGTGATCTGTAGCTCAGGTGCCACCATGCCATTTGACGCACTCACGCTGCCTGGCGCGGTATAGCCCGGGCGGAAGAAGTTAAAAACACTGGGTGAGCGGTAGGGGTGCTGGCCCAGCATGCTGGCATCTCGGGTATCCCAGAGCATTTCCTGATATTCGGGGGTAATGTTTTTTATCGCAAATGCCCGAGCCCATTGAGTAAAGCGCAAAATAGGTTCACGAATTTTACCACCATGAACACCTGCATCCGCTCGGGCTTCTGAATCAAATAAAATGGCTGCCAGTGTTGCTGTCAAATCGCCACGACGACCATCACCGACAGTTGTGCCATCGGGTAAAGTGGCGCGACCACTGCCAAAGGCGCTGGCCACACGGGCGACATAGTCGGGTGAAGGGTTTGACATGACCAGTCTCTGGATAAGTTGTTTAGAGACAAACGGGGGGACATTCGGATGGGCAAAAATATGGTCCAGCGCCTGAGTCACAGAGGCTTTAGGCCCGGTGCCCGCTGCAATGGTGGTGCCTAAAAAGCGTTTGCTTTTCTCGCTGTGATTTTGTGGGTACACGGCCATCGGCAGGGCAAATTCATTTACCTCAGTTTCTTCCGATGTCTCGTAGTCCATGTCTAAGCCGGTAAACACCCGAGCCAGCCCGGTGATGTCCTGATTGGTGTAGAGCTCTTTAATTGCGCCGCTCTGATCTTGTTGGGGCGTACCATCTTGATTCAATGCAACAATGCCAACTGTAAACAATTGCAGTAACTCCCGGGCATAGTTTTCATCTGGCATCCGGCCAGTAACTTCATCTCCTTTGAGGTTGCCCATGTAGGTCAGGTAAAACCCCATAGCAGGAGAATAGGTTACGGCTTCAAGTAACTCTCTGTAGTTGCCAAAGGCATGCTGGATCAAAATGTCCTGATACGAGGCGACTGCTTCGGGAATATCCGTGAGCTCTTCGCCGCCGGCGTTTGACACCACCAGTATCTCCGACAAGGCAAAAGCCATCCTCTGACGCAACTGATCTTCGCCGGCTATAGCATTGCGCCAGAAAGCGACGCTGGTTGATTCGATATACAGAGCATTAAAATCATCTTCTGCGGTGGGCGGAGGAGTAAATTCGGATACAACGGGCATGATCAGGCTGGGTGACAATTGAAGCTGTGCCGTGAACCAGTCTGATGCACTTTTGCCTGTGAGTGAAGTCAGGTCCTCTGGTCGAGCGCCAAAGGTGGCCTGCTGCAAAAACCGGGATGTACTGACGGGTGTTGCAAAGGTTTGATCTGCCAATGGACTATCGTCGTCGGGTGTGTCACCGATGCTGCCATCGTTGTTACCGCTATTATCATTGTTTCCATTGTTATTGTTTTGATTACCTGTACCGGTATCATCACTACCTGAACTGCCTGAATCGGGTAATGAAGGTGCGGGGCTATTTAATGTGTTCTGGTTGCCGTCACTGCCACCGCACCCGGTCAGGCTCATACACAAGCTGAGCAGCAGTATGTTAAGCGGGGTTAATCTAAACATGGTTTCACTCTCTTACTTAGGGATAGAGTAAGTCTAGAGTGAAACGCACCGAAACGGTCATACAGTTGTCATACGGGTTGTTTACAAAATTGTATGCTAACGGCAACGCCTCCGTTCAATGTGGCTTGTTCGCTACGTTTGGTGGTTTCCGGTTCGGGGGCCGGGATGACGGATCTCAATACCGTCTCGGCCATTTTGTGCGCCGGCACGGGATGACGACATAGCGAAGTGTGCTTTGGCGGTAAATAAGTGACTCACATCAGCTATAACTAGTCACGCCGTGCAGAGCGGGTGGGGATCTCAATATTAAATACGGCACCTGGCTGTTGTTCAAGCAGGCATAGCTGCGCTTTGTGTACGTCGCAAATGGCCCGCACTATGCTTAGCCCAAGGCCATTGCCAGGGCGACCACGGCTGATATCTGCACGATAGAACTTATCAAAGACTTTGTGCTGGTCGCCTTGTGGGATCCCGGGGCCATCGTCACCAACTTGTAGCAGGGCGCTGTCGGTATGACTTTGCAGCCTCAGCCAGACATGCGACAGTTCATGACTATGCTCCAGTGCGTTTTCCAACAAATTACAGATCAGCTGACCCAACAGATCTCTGTCGCCGTGGCAGTGTACTGACGGCACAATGGATACATCAAAACGGCGGCCACTGTCTTCAAAGACGGGCAGGTAGCTTTGTGCCAGTTCATCGAGTAATGCCGACAAATCAAACGTTTTAAAGCCCTGTATATGTTTGCCAGACTCAATGGCATTGAGTCGCACCAGATTGTTAAATGTATTGATGACCTGAGCCAGCTCACTGCTTGCTTTATCAATATGGCCTTCCAGTGCTGCCGTGTCGTCGAGGTCCTGATACATACTCTGAAGGCGGTTGGAAATTCGCGATAAAGGGGTTTTCAGGTCATGAGCAATGCCCACTGACATGGTTTTCATATTACCGTGCAGGCGGGTTATTTCGTCCAGCATCTGGTTAATAGCAAGGCTGAGTGCCACAATATCGGGGTGAGAGGTTGAAGCTTCAGTGCGTTTTGAATCAGGTGAGTGCGCCACTTTTTCTAACTGAGCCGATAAATCCTGTAGCGGGCGGGTTCGTTTGAGCTGCAGCCATACAATCACAGCCAAAATGAATGGCAGGCTCAACAGAGCAAACCACCCTGAGAGCTGCTCATAAAACTCGGCTTTTTGAGCGTGCATGTCGTCGCGTTTTTGCCAGTAATGAACATGTAAGTTGTCGGGTAAATCGAGCCTGGCAGAAAGTAGCTCTGTGTCGCCCTCTTCGCCAAGGGAAACACTTTGCCACTGTGCAGAGGTTGCAGCGCTCAGCTCCGTGTTGGCGCCAAAAAGCAGCTTGTCCTGCTCATATATGGAAACCAGCCAGCCGTCATCAAGCAGATGTGCCCGTGCCTCAGTGTCAGACCAGATTACGTCTTCATCCAGTTCGAACTCTTGCAACAGGTGCTCAAGGCCGTGCTCATTCAGCATTATCTCAACCTCGGTCAGAAACTCGCTAAATTCGCTCTGCTGCTCCTGTTTGTCCTGCCAAACAAGTAACTGACTGATGATCCATAGCAGCAACAGCATGCCTGCCCAGAGTGTGCCACCCACCAGGGTCGTTTGTGTCAGGTGATAACGGCTAATCATCAGACTGGCCTGTCAGCAAGTATCCGCTGCCGCGAATGGTTTTGATCATGTCAAAGGCAAAAGGTTTATCCAGTTTGTTGCGCAGCCGGCTGACATGGGTTTGTACCAAGCTGGTTTTGGGGTCGAAGCTAAACCCCCAGACTTGTTCCAACAGCATCGTTTTGGTGATCAGCTGTTCCGGGTTTTGCATCATATATTCAAGTATCTGGTACTCTTTGGGCATCAGTTCTATTTCTTGTCCTGCTCTTATCACCTGACGGGAAGTGCGGTTAAGCGTGAGCTCGCCCAAAAATAACTCTTGTGTGTCAGCACGTAAGGGCTGGCGTCTGGCCAGGGCTTTTAAACGTGCATACAATTCAGCAAACGCAAAGGGTTTAACCAAATAATCATCGGCTCCGGCTTCGAGTCCGGCTACCCGATCGGCTGTATCGCTCAGTGCTGTGAGCATAATAATGGGCGTTTTAACTTTGCTGGCGCGTAAAACCCTGACCGCGTCCAGACCATCCATATTAGGTAACAGGCGGTCAAAAATAATGACATCAAAAGGGGTCGCAGACGCGCTCAACATGGCTTGTTCTGCGTTGTCACAATGCTGTACACGGGCATTGTGCTGTGCCAGTCCGGCACAGATAAAATCGGCGGTATCCGGGTCGTCTTCAACTAATAAAATATGCATACAAACCTGAGGTTATCGTCACTCAGTTAAAGCATATCGTATTTTTGCGTTGGGTTGGCATACAATTTTGTATTGTACTGTGCCTGCGTGTGTGTATAAAATTAAACCAACTCAGGTACAGAATAAGGAAATAAATATGGCAGACAAGCAAGCCGAATCAGGACCTAACCCGGGCCTGTATATTGCGGTTGGTGCAGGGATCGGTACGGCAATGGGGGTGACTTTTGGGGTCGCATTTGACATTCTGGCTTTTACCATTGCTCCGTGCGCCGGGGCTGGCATGGCGCTGAGCGTTGCGTTTTGGGGCGCCAACAAGCAAGCTGATAAATAAGCCGGTAAGTAAGCAGGGCCGACAGGTTCAGCCCTGCAAATTGTTATTCCTGATAGGCGCCTGCGCTGTAAATCAACTCATAGCTGTGGCTGTATATCTCGACTATGTTACCAAACGGGTCTTCCATATAAATCATGCGATAAGGTTTTTCGCCCGGGTAGTAATAGCGGGGTTTTTCCATACGCCTTTTACCACCTGCGGCCACTATTTTATCCGCCAGACCTTCTACATCGGGGTCTTGTACGCAGAAATGAAAAACGCCGGTTTTCCAGTATTCAAAGTTGTTGTCGGGGTTGGTTTGATTGTCGAACTGAAATAATTCGACGCCAATGCGATCGCCGGTAGACAGGTGCGCTATGCGAAAGCGTTTCCAGCCCGGACCAAATACGTCGGTGCACATTTCACCTATGGCGCTGTCATCTTCACTAATTTCAGTCGGCGCCATAATGACATACCAGCCCATTACCTGAGTATAAAACTCGACGGCTTTCTCCAGATCGGGGACCGAAATACCGATATGCGAAAAATTACGTGGATAAATCTGGCTCATAGAATATTCTCCTCTGTTTGAATGATGAACAGGTTACAAACACTCCATCATCAAGTAAAATTATTAAAAATTATCTCAATAAACATATTTTGTAATGGTAAATAACAGCTGGCTGCGAACATTTTGTACCCTTGCCGAAGTCGAACACTTCACACGGACGGCTGAACAGCTGCATATGACGCAATCGGGTGTGAGTCAGCATGTTCAAAAACTGGAAGCGCATTTTGGTGTTGCTTTGCTGCTGCGTGACAGCAAACAAGTGGTGCTGACGGAAGCGGGCAAACGACTGCGTATACAGGCACAACACATACTGCAAAGCTTATCGGATCTTGAGGTTAGTATAGGAGAAGATCCGGCTTTTGAGGGGGAGGTCAAAGTGATGTCTCCGGGCAGTGTGGGGCTTCGGTTATATCCGCATTTGCTGGCACTACAGACGCGTTATCCTAAGCTGATAATCGATCACAGATTTGCACCTAATCAGGCCATTGAAAAAGCTGTAGCCGATGGCGATGCAGATATGGGTTTCACAACCGTGCAGGCAAAGTCGGCCGATGTCATCAGCGAGGTGGTCGCCACGGAACCTTTATTACTGGTGACACCCGCTGAGGTAAGTCAGCCGAGCTGGGAAACGTTGTTATCTTTGGGTTTTATTGATCATCCTGATGGTGCACATCATGCCCAACTATTGCTCAGCGCTAACTACACGCAGTTTCAGAACTGCAGTGAATTTGAGCGCAAAGGGTTTTCTAATCAGATCAGCCTGATTTTGGAGCCTGTGAGCCGGGGCTTGGGGTTTACCGTATTGCCTGCCTATGCCGTTGAGGCTTTTAAAAGGCATGAACAGATACAGGAGCATGCGCTCGATCACCCGGTGAGTGAAACTATATATTTGTGCACGACCAACCGTGGCGTCTTGCCTGCCAGAGTCGACACTGTGATTGAGCATGCTAAAACCAGCTTGTAAGGCCCTTTATATTATTCATGGCTGCACTAAATCAATAAATATTGGCTTAGGACTGGCACATCTGGAACTGAGCCATTACTATGCAGCCAAATGAATCAAAAAGTAGTAAGTAAGCATGTCTTTACCTCCTTGCCCAAAATGTAATTCTGAATATGTTTATCAGGACCAAAGCAATCTGGTGTGCCCAGAGTGCGCCTATGAGTGGAATCCTAACGAAGTCAATGATGACGACGTGGTAAAAGTGAAAGATGCGAACGGTGCGTTGCTGGCCGACGGTGATAAAGTGACCGTGATTAAAGATTTGAAAATCAAAGGCAGTTCTCAGGTCATTAAAATTGGCACTAAAGCGCTGGTTCGCCGTGTACTGGACAAAAAAGACCACGAACTGGATTGTAAGGTCGACGGCGTAGGCGAAATGATGGTGACTGCCAAGTTCGTCAAAAAAGCCTGATTGTTTTATCCCGGCTTTGGGCGCCAGGATGGCGGATCTCAACATCTTCTGAGTTATCCCGACATATTCTTGGCCATCCCAACACTCTTTTAGTCATCCCGTGCAGCGACACGGGATCTACTCACCAACAACGTCTTAGTTCAACTTGGCTTATATGCTGCGCTTGGTGGTTCCCGGCTCAGGGGCCAGGATGACGATTCTCAACACCACCTCAGTTATCCGATGCAACGATAGGGGATTGACGGATCCCAACCCCCAGACTTTCCTGACTGTTAGTTATGTTATAGTGGACTAACCAGTTAGTAAGGAGGAAGGTTATGGGATTCAAAGTAAATCATTACGCGGCGAAAACAATCAGCCGCTCAAATACGATGGATTGGGAAACGGTTGCCATTGAACTCATCATAGGCGCAATCTGCTGCGTTATTGCTATGGCAGGCTACAAAGCCAATATGCTGCTGGTATTTGTGCCAGCTTTGCTGATCACCCTGCTTTGCATTGCCGGTGCCTGCTACAATGTGTATTACTGGATAGTGGAGCGTCGGGAAAAGCGTACAAAACAGTGAACCTGCGCTGTTTCCTGAGCGTACTACTAACACTCGGTTATACAAGGAATACACATTGAAAACACTGTTAATCATCATGATGGCGCTTATCCTCAGCAGTTGTCTGGGTATGCCACAGGGCGTGCAGCCCGTTAATAATTTTGAGCTGAACCGTTACCTTGGTAAGTGGTATGAAATTGCCAGGTTGGATCATTCCTTCGAACGTGGACTTACTCGCGTGACGGCGCAATACAGTATGCGCGAAGATGGTGGCGTAAAAGTGATTAATCGTGGTTTTAACGTCGAAGAAAATACGTGGCGCGAAGCTGAGGGCAAAGCGTTTTTTGTCAACCAGAACGACGAGGCGTATCTGAAAGTCTCATTTTTTGGTCCGTTTTATGGTGCCTATGTGGTGTTTGAGCTGGACCATCAAAACTACCAGTATGCATTTGTGTCTGGTCCAGATACCGACTATTTGTGGCTGCTCTCAAGAACTCCGGAAGTAGACCAGGCCATTATCGACAAGTTCGTTCGCATGGCCGCAGAGCGTGGTTTTGATACCAACTCACTGATTTTTGTCGAGCAGTAGAATCTTGCTCAGCCCAGGGCGAGTGGCAGCTGAATACGGGCTCTGGCACCGGATTTGTCAGTGCGATTAACCAGTGTCAGGCGACCATTGTGTTGCTCAATGATGTTTTTACACAGCACCAGCCCAATGCCTTTACCATTCGCTTTTGTGGTATAAAAAGGCACAAATAGGTTGTCGGGGTTATTAATGCCCTGACCCTCATCCAGAATATCAATAAAGGCGTACTGTGCTGTTTTGCTGGCATTAATCTTGATTTCAGCTGCTTGTGTACTCGCCTCCAGTGCATTGGTAATCAAATTGACCAGCACCTGTTCCATCAGGCTGACGTCTACCTGCAGCGTATAGTGCTGTTCTATTGAACAGCAAACCTGTGATTCATATAAAGTCTGCATTGGGGTCAGCAGGGCGTTTATGGTAATTTCTTTTGGGTGCAGCTGGTGCTGTTTTGCAACACTGGCATAGCGATTAACGAACGACATCAGCCCATCGCTGCGCTGTACAATCACTGCCAGGGCCTGCTCGAAATCGGCCTGAGTGTCCTTACCAGGCTTAAGGGTTTGTAATGTCTGTGCCAACGACTTGATGGGGGAGAGCGAGTTGTGGATCTCATGGCTCAGAATACGGATCATCTTTTGCCAGGCGTCACGCTGTGCCTGACTCACCACCGATTGTACGTCGGTCAGGATCAATAAATGCGCATGACTGTCATTGATGGGGATCTGGCTTTGACGGATCTGCCACTGCTGAGCAAGTGATGGGTGGCTGAATTGCCACTGACCATTAGACTGCGCCAGACTAAAATGATGTGCTCTGGTTAGTCGTTGCGTCTGCCAGGGTTTGCCAGTCCAGTTAGAAAAGGCTTCGTTGGCATGCACCAGTGCGTTGCTTTCGTCAAACACCACAATGGGACTAGGCAGCTGTTCAATTAGCCTAAACAATAAGATGGCCTGATGATCCCGTGCCGATTTATATGCCTGCAAGTGCTCACACAGCTGGCTGGTTTCTGTTTGCAGCTGAGCCAGAATACCGCTTCGATCGTGCGTGTAAAACCGTTGCCCATAATCTTCAAGACGAATGGCTTCGACCGTGTTCGTCAGATGGTAAAAGGGCTGAACAACACGGGTTTTAAAGTTGTGTAGCAGCAGCGCTGCCGGACAAAGTACCACAACACAATTAGTAAATACGCCCAACCAACCACTGCCAAGGCTGAGCAGCAGTGCGGTGCTGAGCAAGGCAAACAGCAACCAGACTATCAGGCAAAATACAGAGACAAGGTGTTCGTAATTTAATTTAATCACGGTTAAGACTGCCGGGTTTTGATGCTAAATTTGTCCATGCGGCGGTACAGCGCACTTTTGCTGATCCCCAGTAATGCCGACGCCTCTTCGACGTTGTCCTGACACTGAGCGAGTGCCATTTTGATCAGTTTCTGCTCGGCCTGCTCCAGCGTGACCAGTTCCTTTACCGGGCTGTTCAGCTCGCTGCTGGCTGGTTTGATGTTCAGCTGACTGGCAGTGATCTCGGCTTCGTCACACATCAGTACCGCCCGCTCCGTAATGTGGCTTAATTCTCGCACATTGCCCGGCCAGTGATAGGCCTGCAGTACTTTACGGGCACACTCTGATAAAGGCGGTTCGGGCAGTTCATAGCGCTGCGCGTGAATCGATATAAAGTGCTCGGCGAGCGGAATAACTTCGTCACTGCGTTGTCTCAGAGGTGGCAGTGTCAGCTCGATGGTATTGAGCCTGAAATACAGATCCTGACGAAATGCCCCTTGCGCTTGCAGAGTATCGAGATCTGCATTCGTTGCGCTGATAAGTCGGCAATCTGCGTGACAGGTTGTGTCGGAGCCGACCGGTTCGTATTCGCCATTTTCCAGCACCCGTAACAATTTAGCCTGCTGAGATTCGCTTAGCGTCGCGATTTCATCTAAAAATAAGGTGCCGCGGCTTGCCTGACTGAAGCGGCCTTCCCGGTCCTGCCTGGCATCGGTGAATGCGCCTTTGACATGACCAAACAGCTCGCTTTCAAACAAAGTATCCGGGATTGCCGCCATGTTAACGCTGACGAGTTTACCTGTTTGCAGGCTTTGCTGGTGGAGGTATTGTGCAACCTGGGATTTGCCCGTGCCGTTTTCGCCTCGCAACAGGATATTGGCGCCGGTCGGGGCGACCCGGTCCAGCTGTTTTTTAAGTGCCTGCATTTGCGGGCTGATCCATAGCAGAGGGTTGTCGGCGGGCGCTTTTTGCATGACCGTAGTGACAGCTTGTCTGGCATGGGCTATGTGTCGTAACCCCAGATGCTTTTTGATCATCATCAGCACTGCGTGGTTGTCCCACGGCTTGGCAAAAAAATCTACTGCACCTCGTTGCATGGCTTCGACGGCCAGATTAACACTGGACCAGGCGGTCATGGCAATAAACGCCGGGCTGGAAGGTATCTGCGCAGCATGTTTTGAGAGGAAGTTGAGACCTTCCTGACCCGAGGTGGTATCCAGCTCATAATTCATATCGAGCAGCACCAGATCGATTGAGTGCTGTGCCAGAGCCTGTGCCGCAGCACTCAGGGTGTCACATTGAATGGTGGTAAAACCGCTGTTTTTCAGCAGTATATGAAGACTCAGGCGAATATCAGCCTTGTCATCAACGATAAGTAAGGTGCCTTGCATGGTTAACAGGCAGGCGCCGTTCGGCGCCTGCATTTCCTCATTTACTTTTTATTAGAATGGTTATTCATTTCTCAGTGCCTTGATAGGGTCCTGGCGGATCACCTTTTGCACCGGCAGATAGCTTGCAATTAGCGCAACCAATAGCATAACCGGAATACTACTCACCACAGCCAGTAAATTGACTTCGACAGGCCCATCGCCAATACGCGACCACAGCAGATAGCCAAGACCGGCAAACAACAGGCTCATAGCCAGGCCGGTGAATATGGGCACGAAACTTTGTTTTACAATCATAGCAATCAGCTTATGTGTATGCGCACCCAAAGACAGGTGAATGCCCAGCTCGTAGCGACGCATCTGGACACCGTAAGTGAGTACACCATAAATGCCTGCACCAGCCAGACTGAGTGTCAGGACGAGCAACGCGACCGTAAGCATGGCCTGCAGCCAGGTTTGTCTGAGTCGCTGACTGAGCATATCATCCACTTTCCTGAAATCCGAGAAGTTTAAGGTCGGATGGATGTCCTTTAAGACGTTGCCCAGTTGCGAGTGCGACAGCGCTCCACTGGCTTTAATAATAAACGCATTGCTGCCTTCGGTCAGAGGTACATAGTAGCGTTCCAGCTCGTACCCTAAAGGGCCTGTAGGCACATACACGTCACCAACAATACCAACCACCTGTCTGGGCGTTTCCTGGTCGATATACAGCGTCTGACCCAGAGGGTTGGTGTCGCCATACAGACGCCTGGCCAGAGAGTCGGAGAGTACAATCTCATTATTGTCTTCACCGGATGCTGCGATAGGCGTGAAGCTACGGCCTTGCGTGATTGGCAATGACAGGGCGGTGAAGGCATCCTGATCGAAAAATGCCAGACTCATGATCCCGATCAGCGCAACCTTTTCGTCGTATAGATAGTTTTTCCAGCCCATGGCCAGTGGTGAGGTGGCGCTGGCCGCAACCGTTTGAATATTGGACTGTGCACTGAGGGTGTTTTTAACCTGTCTGGATAATTCAAATGGCTCAATTTCGGTAGCGCTGCCGTCGACACGGGCGTAATAAAGGTGCTCGGTGTTAAACCCGGTTGGATGTGTCATTTCCTGATAAGCAGGCAATAGCTTATTGGCAGCCAAAAATAACAACAGACTGGCGAACATCACCTGTAGTGCGACCAGAATATGGCGAGTGCGGGCTGAGATCTGTGCACCGGTGCCTTTACCGCTGGCGTGCAGGGCGTTGGTCAGGGCCTGGTAGTTAACCTGGCGACTGGTGATGGCCGCTATTACCAGGGCTAGGATCAGTGCCAGCAAGACTGCAATAATCACGGTTGGCGCATCAAGCGTTAAGGATTGCATGCGAGTAAACAGGTAACTCAGGTCGTCGGCCAGTAGTACGTTGAGCCACTCTGCGGCTAGCAACCCCAAAACCGTTGCGACGCCAATCAACAAGATACTTTCACAAAACATACTGATAAAAATATGTCGTGGCTTGGCACCCAGCGCTACCTGAATGGCCATCGTTCTTTGTTTCTGGGCACCACGAGACAAAAACAGGTTAGTCACATTGGTCAGGGCGATCAACACTAGCACCGCGGCTGAAAATAACAAGCTTAGAGCCAAAGTGTCTCTTTCTGCGATGATCCTGCTGCGTAGCGGTGTAAAGCGGGCACCAATGGCAGTGTCGGGTGCCACATTGTCACGAGACTGATATAAGGCATCGATTTGTTCGCCAAGCGAATGGTTCGCCTGTTCAGGGTTTACGCCCGGCTTAAAACGAGCAATTCCATTAAACTGACTGCTGATGCTGTTCCAGTGACTGGTGGTACTTAGCGGCTCAGGAAAACTGCTAAATCCGCTGATGGGAAAGCTTCCGAAAATTTCAGGTACTTCAAAGTCAGCGGCAGTCACCCCGACGATTTCGTAGGCAACCCGGTTGAGTTGGGTGAAGGACCCGATAACCTCAGGATCGGCGTTAAAGTTGTTCTGCCAGGCCTGGTAGCTCAGTACGAGTACCTTTTGCTCATCGCTTACGCTCTCGTTACTGTTCAGCGTGCGACCCAAATGCATAGGGACGCCCAGCAAAGAGAAGAACTCCGGAGAGACACGGAGAATATCAACTGTGGGGCGTTGGTCTACATCCATCAAACGCGGTGATGTCAGGTGTAGCATCGCCATTTCGTCAATAAACTGCTGATCCTGATGGATCAGAAACTGGGTGGGTAACATCTGAAAGCCATACTGGGTTTCGCCATTAATGGTTTCACTTTGGTCGGTGACCCATAAAGTGTCAGCGTTGGGGTAGGGCAGAGGTTTGGTTAGTAATCTGTGATTGATATTGATCACCACACACAGCGCTGCAAGCGTGAGCGCAAGTGTGAGGATCACTGTAAGACTGAAGCCGGGCAACTTTTTCAGGTTGGAGGCGGCCAGTTTAAGTTCTTCTTTGATCATCCCGCCATCTCCAGATTCACCTCGTCGACCATCACCCCATCAAGCAGAAACAGCTTACGACCAGCCATATCAGCATATCTGGGGTCGTGCGTTACCATACACATGGTGGTGCCTTGTGCATTTAAATCGTGCAGCATCTGCATAACGGCATCACCATTTTTGGAGTCCAGGTTTCCGGTGGGCTCATCAATAAGCAGAATGTCGGGCTTGTTAACCAGCGCACGGGCAATGGCAATGCGCTGCTGCTGACCACCGGAGAGTTGATTGGGTTGATGATCCACCCGGTGGGTCATTTGCACCAGTTCCAGGCATTGCATAACGCGTTCTTTAAGTTGTGAGCCGCTTACAGGGTGTTCACTGTACTTAACGGGCAGTGCCAGGTTGTCGAACACATTCAGCTCATCAATCAGATTAAATGACTGAAAGACAAAACCAATGTGCTTGTTTCTTAAAGTCGCACGCTGGTTGACACTGAGCTGGCTGACATCGTTGCCGGCAATCTGATAGCGGCCGCCAGTTGGCGTGTCCAGCAGACCCAAAATATTGAGCAGTGTCGATTTACCACATCCTGATGGGCCTGAGATAGAGACATACTCACCCTCGTTGATACGCAGGTTAACGCCCCGTAAGGCTTGTGTTTCTAAGCCACTGAGCAGGAAGTGTTTGGTGATATCTGTGAGTTCAATAACGCATTGGTTGTTCATTGTTGTTTCCTTATTTACTCAGGTACACGACCGGCTCATCCTGGTAGGATGCCATATCCGACAGAATAAAGCGCTGCTCTGACTGTGCGCCGGATAGCAACTGAATATACTGTGCGGTCTGGGCGCCATAGTGTACCTCAATGGCGTGTGCTTGTTGGGTATTGGGTTCGATACGGTACAAAGTGCCGGTGCTGAAAGCTCTGGCACCAACAGGTTTGTCGATATAAAGTGCATCCTCAAGGGTGCTGATTTGTATAGTACCTTCAATGTTTAGCTCGGGTCGGGCGCTGTCAGGCAGCATGGCAGGCAGGGCCACTTCGACTTCAATATTGCCGTTTTGCACCATAGGGTTGATCCGTGAAACAGTGCCGGCAATAAGATCAGCGCGGGTATTCACTTGTACCGACTGCTCAAGCTTTATTTGTTCAGCATAGGCCTGTGGGATTTGCAGCTGAGCATATAAATCTTTAGTGCTGCCAACCAGTGCCAGTTGCGCCCCCAGCGGCACACTTTGCCCCAGTTCCACATGGAGTTGTTGTACTACGCCGGTGATCCCCGCACGCACGGTAAGTTGGTCCACTCGGTGCTGAATTAGCTGATGTGCCTCTTCGGCGGCTTCTATATCGGAATTGGCCAGTTGCAAATTGGCCTGATGTAAGGTTTTGAGCTGAGCGATACGGCGCTGTTCAATATCAATGCGCCGCTTCAGCTGGCGATGCTCCAGTATGGTGCGCTGATAATCCAGCTTAGATACGGCACCATCTTCGACCAACCCTGCCTGGGCTGAGACCTCGAGTTCAGCACTTTCCAGCTCAGATTTTAAAATCTCCAGACTCGCCTGGTGCGACAGCATTTCCCGCTGCTGATTAATATCGGATTGCAAATACTGATCTTTGGCTTGTTGCAGTGCTCGTTTTGCATCTTTAAGCGATTGAGCAAGGTTGGCATCTTTGAGCTTCATAATCACGCTGCTGGGCGTGACCTCAGCACCTGGACGCAGCATAATTTCCTCAACAGTGGCCTCACTGGCGGCGCTGATCAGACGTGGCGTACGCGACTTGAGTTGACCAAACCCCGCCACTGAAATGGTCAAATTGCCTTGCCTGACTTTGCCAATCCAGGCACTCTCTGCAGGTAAAGACGCTCGTGCTGTAGGTTGCGTTATTAACCAGCCAACAAGCGTAATGGCTAAAGCAATACCACCCAACCATAACCAGTTTACTTTTATGTTGTTTTTCTGTTCGACCTGTATGTCCATACCAATTCCTCTGTGGGCATTTGGATAGAGTCATTACAAGTGATATGCCAATTTTTAAGTTGTTGTATTATATTGGTTTGTGTGTTTTTTAGTATGGGTTCAGCGTAGTCATTTGTGGAATTGAAATTACGATTTTTGGAAATGGGAGAAGAAGTCTGGACCAGGAATTGCTTCAACACAACGCAAAATTGGTCTAATAACAGGAACGCTACGTTGTTCGGTCAGGGAATGAGTCACGTTCATCGGTTTAAGGCACAAATAGCCAAAAACAAAGTCACTCATCAAAAGCAAATCCCCTTGGCACCAACTACACTAGTCGGATACTGTGTGCAGGCGACCAAGTTCAACAAACGAATATGCATGCTACTGCTGTATGAAGAAAAAAGCATGATCTTTCAGTTCAATAGTGGAGTTTTAGATGAAAAAATATTTAAACGGCATTGTCTCATTTGTCCTTTTGACAATGACCATTTCTTCACATGCAGGTAGTTCAGGGTGGACAGTTGCATCAGAGGTAATAAAGATTGTCAGTGTTGTTAATGGTGGTATAAATGTCCGCCTTTCCCCTGAGTTAAGTGGATGTACTTCTCAAAGCGGATATGGACCTAAATACGCATCAGTTTATCCTAATCACCCAGCGTTAAACGCCATGCAAGCTAACCTACTGGCTGCTTACATGTCTGGTAAAAAGGTATCTCTGTATTTGACAGACGACACCTGTAAAGTGGGTGAAATGGTTATTGGCGGTACTCACAGCGGTCCTCCAGGCTCATAAGTATCAAAATATAGCAATATAGTTCAAAACGGATACAGCCTTGTCAGCTAATGCTTCGCGATTTAACTAATGAGGCTATTCCGTTTAGATGAGCCGTAACACTGAGGTAGAATATGAAAACTCTGACAAGTATTTTAATTAGCGCCTTTTCTCTGGGCTCACACCTAGTCTATGCCTGGGACAGCCAAGTTACAGGGAAAGTGGGGAGCATAGAAGTGCACAGCCCCAAAAGCTCAGCTAAAAATTTAACGATTAGTATTGTTGGTGAAACGAAAATGTGCGCTCTGCCTACAAACAATGACACTGCATATATACAAAAGTCGTCTACGCCCGATACCTTTGAGACAATGATCAGTGTTTTGTTAAGTGCAAAGGCAACTGGTGGTAATGTTCGACTGTACATTAATCATGGCACAGAAGGTTGCCAGGTTCATCGTGTTGATTTGTTATAAATCTAACACGGTGGTTTTGAGTCGGTCACTGTTATCGGATTGGCTTGCGGTGAATCATATTAGATAAAACAGTGCAGAGTGTTCCCCATATTTTGGTTATTAATATTAGGGTATCCTTCAGGCGGCAGCGATTTATTAAGTGAAGAGACCGTGCGTTACTTTATAGTTCCTTTATTATTCTTATTAGCAAGCTGCTCAGAAAAGACGGAGCCATCTAACAAAGATGAGTTTGAGCAGATAGTCAGCTCTTACATGTTGAAACATGACTACGTTGGCCTCTCAATTGCGGCAATTAAAGATGGTGATGTAGTATTTGACCGTGCCTATGGCTATGCGGATCAGAATCGCAAAGAAAAATTCTCTGCCAAAAAAGTCATCTCACTTGGCTCAAATACCAAAACGCTGACTGCGTCAGCTATTCTCTTGCTTCAAGAAAGAGGTTTACTGAACTTATCTGATCCACTTGAAAAACACTTACCTTTTAAATTACAGCATAGTGAAAAAATTACTCTTCAGGAAATGTTATGCCATAGTTCTGATTTATCAGATGTTTTTGGGGTAGGAAGATTTGAAGATTATGTATGGCAAAAAGCGAAATCTCAAAAAGAGTTTATCGATAAGCTTAATTTAGATTCTCATGAACCCATGGCGGGAGAGCGTTATAGGTATAATAATACGGCATACTTTCTTTTGGGTCTGGTTGTTGAACATGTTAGTCATCAAAGCCTGGGCGATTTCTTTAGAGAGTACATCTTTGCGAATATGCCAGAAGCAAATCTGTACTATCTGGGCGACTCTTTTTATTCTCCAATCTTAGCTCCCTCGTTCGAAAAAAATGGATTTAAAGCCAATTTGTATGAATCACCTGTCGAATATCGTGTTGTTGGAGGCGCGGGGGCACTAGCAGGAGATTTGGTTTCGTATTTGCGCATGTTCAAAAGCTTGGTCTCAGGTGAAATATTGAGCCGCGATTCAAGTGCGATGCTGCAAAGCGTGTGCAGGTTTAAGGATGGTTCTGAAGTCATTAATGAGAAAAAGCAAAATATTGGTTTAGGCATTGAAGTTTTTAAAATCAATGGCGAGACCGTGTACTCCCGAGGAGGAGCATTGAATGGCTATGTTTCAGCTGTATATTATTTTCCATCTAGAAAGTTAACTATTGGGGTAACTGGAAACACTTGGGCTCCATTGGCTCCAATGTTGGAATCGTTATTTGAAACAAATTGGCACAATGAACTATAAAAAAGCTAAAACCTGTAAAAGCAAACAATCCTGAGATATCCAAAGTTAGCCATGACTATTTGGGGTAATCCAGAGGATACTTGTGAATGGCTTCAGAGTTACAAAATAAAAGAACTGGTGAAGCGCTCGGCGGTGAATTAGGGATCTTAGTATCAATGTGCAGCAGGCTGTTCTGACCATATCGTGTAAAATCTTGGAATCACACATAGTGTTGCTGGTGTTTGTACTCCAGACAATTACTCCGATGTTTATATTGAAAGGCTCTATGTTGAGTCATCAGGAAAAAGACTTATTGGAGCAACCGAAGATGAAGAAATTCTAAACCGTAACACTTAATCAGGTTTTTACGTGATCATACCATCAGGACCCCCCGGGGCTGATCTTTTGTACACTACTTTACTTACAGCCCAAACTATAAACTGACCAATAGCGGTCTTACAGATTGGTGACGACCTGTTCGGTTGTGTGGTGCAGTACATTACTCTAAATTAGAAGTAAACTTGGGGAGACATGTTAGTACAACACATTCACTACGCACTGGATAGGAAACAGCAAAGAATGGGGCAGGTATCCATCACTTTGATGCTAAATACCTGAGAATTAGTCAGAACTTGGCGTTAGAGGGCAATCATGATTGAAAGTGCGGAAGAGTTTGTCAGGCTTAGAATGAGTGAGAAACAAGCAGAATATACTCGTGCGGCACATGACGAGGCCTCGCTCGAAGTGTGGATTAAAGTTATTGAAAACTATCCAGATATGGCCGTTTGGGTGGCACAAAATAAAACAATACCCTACGAGATACTTGAATTGCTTGCCGATCATTCTGAAAATCGGGTACGTAGCATGGTCGCGAGCAAAAATAAGCTCAAAGAGCCGCTTATGCTTAAGCTAGCAGTTGATACAGATGAAGCTGTCCGCATGTCTATCGTGCGTCATAAAAAAGCCACACTGAAGGTGCTCACCTTGCTCCTTAACGATACATGGTGTGAAATTTCTGATAAAGCATCGGAGAGAATTCACAATGGTAGCCACAAGTGATTAGAGCATAAGTTAAATTTGCATTATGTAGGGGGGTGGATATCAAAAGCAAAGCTAAAGCCATGGTGTGTATGGTCATAATATTTACATTAACTATTGTAAGCTCGCTAACTGTGACCTTGTGCGGAGGGACTCTCACTCAGAATCGGTTCGGGTCGGGCTCTTGCTCATTTGCACAAAGGGAATTCAATGGTTTTGCTTCACCTTTTCAGTTTCAAATAGAAGCAACAGCTATCACCTGGTTGTTAATTATTTTCATTCTGATTGTGTTGGGCTGGTTTGCGTATTATAAACTGTGTGGTCAATGTAGCTCCAAAGATAGGAATCATTGAATTGATAAAAAAATGGCTCTATTAGCTGCCCGTCACTCCCTCACTATGTGAATGCCAGGTAAATAATCATTAACCCTTAAATTTGGGGTAATACGCAAGTGTCTCACTCACTTGCGTATTACCCGTTCTTTCAGCCATTGGAGGATAAAGTTACAGCGCGATTTCTTTTTATCTGCTCTGTTATTAATGGCAGTGTCAGGCCTGCCAGTACCAGTAGCATACCAGCAAGTTGAATAATGGTTACGTTCTGTCCCATCAGCACAGAAACCAGAGCCGCGAATACCGGCACCAAGTTAAAATATAATGAAGCATTGGCCGAGCCCAATGTCTTTACACCATTGTTCCAACACAAGTAGCCAACCACAGTACCGAACACGCCTATGTACAGCATACTTATCAGTAGCGGCCAGGATAGCACTATTAGCTCCTGCACGGGATGCACTTCGGCCTGAAACATGCTTACCACAGACAGCCCAATCAGACCCGCAGCCATGGTAAGCAAAGAAAACTCCAGCGGTGGCAGCCAGCCTGATACTTTTGACCCACACACGGTATAACCCGACCAGGCAAGCATGCCCAGCATGATGGTGAGATCTCCCTTGTTAAGCTGCAGGCTCAAAAGGCTCATCAGATCACCGTTTACCACAACCAGCAATACACCACTAAAAGCGATCGCCAGTTGCAAAAGCTGAACCCGTGCTATCATTGTTCTGTTTAGCAGCGCGGCCATGACGGTTGTTACAATAGGGCTGAGTGCCATAATCAAGGCGCCATTTGTTGCCGAGGTGTGTGATAGTCCAGAAAACAGCGCCAGATTCAGGCCGCCCACGCCCATCATACCTATTATGCCGAGTACGATATACCTGTTTAACGACAGAGACACCATGCGCATTCGGGTTAGACGCATAAAAATAAACAGGCTGATGATTGCGATTGTGAAGCGCCAGATTGATAGCGAAAGCCCGGACATGTGTACCAGAATGTCCTTGGCAACGGGGAAAACACTGCCCCAACAAAATACGCAGATCAGCATCATCACTGTGGTCCGAATGGGTGTATTCATATGTCCTTACTTCTCATTGACTTATTGAATCACTAGTTTATATTTTCCATTCAAGGTAAAGAATGCCGTTTTTTGAGACTTTAAATTCCAATAATGAAAGCTAGCTATTCACTGGACGATATGCGGTTGTTCTGGGTTGTGACACAACACGGCAGCTTTAGTCAGGCGGCGCAGAGCCTGAACATGCCAGTTTCAACTCTGAGTCGGCGGATCAAACAGCTGGAAAACACCCTAGGATTGAGGCTGCTTAACCGCGATGCTCACCGCGTAACACTGACAGGCAGCGGGGCACAATACGCTCAACGCTGCGGGCCTTTGCTGGGTGAGCTCCAAGACATCAGCGATGCTTTATCGGCGCAAAGACACGAAGCACAAGGTTGCATTCGTATCTCAGCTCCAAACAACCTCGCTCAGCACCAGCTTGCCCATATCTTTAGCGCTTTTTTACACGCGTATCCAGCAATTAAGATCGAGTTATCGCTGTCAAACCGAAATATCGATATTGAGGGGGAGCACATCGACATTGCATTTCGTGCCAGCGAGCATTTCCCACTGAATTGGATAGCCCGGCCACTGGGGTCCATAGAATCCATCATTTGTGCCAGTCCGAACATGCCACTCAGCGGTGATATAGTGCATCCCGAACAGTTGCTGGATTTACCTGTGATCCTAAGTAACCCGGTGCGAACCTGGAAATTACACAACCAACAGAGCGGCGAGCAGTTTAGCTACACACCCGGCGCAATGGTCCGCCTGGAAGCCGACGACCTGAATCTGGTTTCACAAGCCGTCACTGACGGACTGGGTATTGGCTTTATTCCCCGCTTTATTGCACAGTACCAGATAGCTTGGGGCCAGATGATCCAATTGGCCAACCACTGGACAGGTCAGCCAAGACAGCTGACTATGCTCTACCACGACCGCGATAATATGCCGCACAGATTGCGTTTATTTATTGATTACATGCTTGAGCACTACGGCTCAGTTAATCCAAACCTGCGCGGTGCAAATTTGGTTATTCCTGATTGAGAAGGCGTTCTTTGACGAGCTCCTGGTCGCGGAGTTAGATGCACCTCATCAGGCCCGCTTCCTCTAATTTTATCTCGAACGCTTGCGAGCCGGGAGCCAAACAAATACGGGGCAGCTGATCCCGTGAAAATGCAAGACTTACAGTATCCATTTTCATTCTAGCCACCTCTGGGCTGGTCATTGCCTAAACACAACACCTTGCTAAATAGGGAAAAAATGGGTCTAATTGTATGCATAAATAACGTTGTTCAGGCAGGGAGTGAGTCAGGTTGTAGCGGTTTAAATCACACACGGTTCACAGCAGAAGTGACTCATCAAAAGCGAATTCCCATAGCATAAACCACAACAGCCAGATATGGCGTGCAGGTAGCGGCCCAGTTCAACAAGCGATTATGCGTAATTCGTACGCATGAATACTAAAGCGCTATATGCCAGAGTAGTTCTATGGAGTTTTTTAGTCTAAAAGGGAAAAGCGTTGGAGTTGTCGACAAATATGGATGCGTACCGATTTTATCTAGTAAACAGCTTCCATATAAAGTTATTGAACTGTACGCTGGCTCTCTCTGTATTTTAAAAGGAAGCTGTTTAATTGCTATTGCAATTAGAAGTGGTGTTTATTTGTACAATGAAGAGGGCGTAGAGATAAAAAATGTGGTTTCAATACCACGCAATTACTCTAGTGATTTCTTTCTTTACTCTGAAGGGAGAAAGGTAAAACGAATTGATAATGAAATAGAACTATTAAGTTGTGGTTCTTTTTATTCTAAAAGAAATTACATGAAGAAATTGTTTTCTAATTATAAGTATAAACGCTCCATACATTTCGGAAATGAAAGAAAAGTTGCCTTAACTGCAACAAGAGGTTGGGATAGCATTTTTGACCCTATCCTTGGCCGGGATGGAAGCTCAATACATAAATTAGTTTATAAACCTAAGTTTATATCACCGATACAGGCATTGATCTTATTTTCAATTCAAATAAGTTTTTCTTTTGATAGTTAAGTAATGTGTAATGAGGTAATTATGAGCGGACGTCTAAAGCATGGCCGGTGCTCATTTTTCGCTAATTTTAGCAAAGTCTAATACGCCACATGTTGTGGTATTGTAAATAAAGTTGAATATGCAATATGAGTTGAGCGGTGAAATTGAAATTAGATTTTGTTCAGTTTATTACACTGTAATAATTGATGGTAAAAAGGCGCCAAATTTGTCTATGATTTCACACAAGTTGAGTTACTAAATGGCCCCTATTTGGGCGCTTACGAGCTGGGAGCTAGGAAAACACAGCAACTTGTCAAATTGAAAAAATAGGTCTGTTTGTGAGCATAAATACGTTATTCAGGCAGGGATTGAGTCACATTCTATCGGTGTTAATCTCAAGCGATGAAGCGTAGAGTTCAAGCATATATGCCAAAGCGCTCTATGGATAACTAAATCTTTTAACTTCCTGGAAGAATAATGAAAACACATCTTTTCCTGTTACTTACGACTCTAGTGGCGAGTAGTGCTGTATATTCAAAAGAATGGTTCAATATTCCTTACGTTAATCAAAATGAAACCGATGCATACTTAGTCGAACGTGGTGTACTTGATATTCATTGTCCAAAAGGCACACAAAACCAGCCCGTTATTATCTGGTTCCATGGTGGGGGCTTAAGATCTGGCGAAAAAGCGCTGCCTAAAAGATTGTTAAATCAAGGTGTGTGTGTTGTTTCACCGAATTATCGTCTTTACCCAAGAATTAAAGCGCCAAGCTACATCGAAGATGCTGCAAGAGCTGTGGCCTGGGTATTCAAAAATATTAAAAATTACGGCGGCGATCCGAGTAAAGTCATCTTGTCCGGTTATTCCGCAGGTGGCTATCTCGCACTGATGGTGGGTATGGATACCCAGTGGCTGGCAAAGCATAATATAAATGCAAGCAGACTTGCGGCGCTTGTTCCGTTTAGCGGCCATACTATTACTCACTTTACAGTGCGCGATGAGCGCGGCATCAAAGGCGAACAACCCATCATAGATGCGTTCGCGCCGCTCTACCACGTACGTAAAGATGCACCGCCCATCACATTGATAACCGGTGACAGGGAGCTAGAACTGCTTGGTCGCTACGAAGAAAATGCGTACTTTGAACGTATGATGAAAGTAAACGGTCACACAGCGACTCAAATTTATGAACTCGATGGCTATGGGCATAACATGGTAGAGCCTGCACTGCCGCTGCTGTTAAATATTGCTAGAAAATATGAATAGGGCAACAGCCTGGTAGCGTTGCAAATTGAATCTGCCGAAGTGTGGCAGACACGTCTTAGAATAGATATCCTTTGTTTCTTTTATGAAAAGTAAATGACAAGATGCTACCAGGGCTGAATTTATGCTTAGCTGCAGCCTGCTACAAATTGTGATTTTATGCATTCAGATCCTGTGAAACACCTTGTTCAAACCGCTCCAGCTTCTCCGCTACCAATTTGTTGTGTGTCAGATACAAATAATCACTATACAAGCACAGTAAACGCCTGCAGATTACGCGTTTTTTCAATTGTGCCTGTTCAGTCGGTCACTGACTTTGCCCTGGCGCGCGTGAGTTATCTGATGGACTTGTTTAAGCTGGGGCTGATATTTAATACTGCCCAGTCAGTCACATTTGTCCCATCAATATAAGGGGGTAATAACGTCTGCGGCTCATATTCACTTCGATAGAATTCAACCGGTAACGCAACGTGGGTTTCAACAATGAGTATTTGATTTTATTTTTATCGGGGCGTGAGTTAAACATTCCAGTCAACAGCATGGTGTATTGTTTTGCTCTGTCATTCATCCTGGCCTGCTATGATTAGAAGGTTGGATGTAGCAGTGCACGCGATTTAACGCGATACCAGATCTGGATTTAGGTTCAGGGTATGTGAAAGACCAGGGTAAAGGAGAGAAACATGTCATATGTAGATTGTTTTGTCGCAGCAGTACCGAATGACAATAGAGAAAAATATATTGAGCACGCAACAGTATCAGCGGTCGTATTTAAAGAGCATGGTGCGTTAGAAGTTGTAGAAAATTGGGGTGACGATGTACCGCAAGGAGAAGTGACTTCTCTGCCTCTGGCGGTTAAGGCGAAGGATAATGAAGTTGTGGTCTTTTCTTGGGTAGTCTGGCCGACTAAAGAGGAACGTGACGCAGGTTGGCGTGCCATTATGGAAGACCCAAGAATGTCTGCGGAAAATAACCCGATGCCATTTGATGGCAAGCGCCTAATTTACGGCGGGTTTAATACGATACTTACTGCATAGTTACCAGGCCAGGCAAACAGCTCATGCAAAGTACTTACATTGTGAAACCCCTCCACTAACGAAGCTAACTAGTGGTTTCGCAGTGTAATCTTGAGTTTTGTGGTATTGTCTGAATTGAATTTGGTGGTTTGTAGCCGGGAAACTGAAACGGATGAGAAATGAATATCGTGGTTCGTGTTTGTGCGGAAAGGTTACCTTCAATGTGTCCGGTTTCAGTACCAGAGTGGCGAATTGTCACTGTACTATGTGTCGTAAATTTCACGGCGCTGCTTTTGGTACCTTGGTGTCTGTGACAGATTTAAACTGGTTATCGGGAAAAGAATACTTAAAAGAGTACACGGCTCCCAATGGCACCACGCGTACTTTTTGCTATACCTGTGGCTCTAGTCTTGGTTTTCGAAGTAAGGGCGTGCCACCAGAAGGCATAGAAGTCGCCATATCCACATTCGACACAGATATTCCAGTAAAGGTGGATGCACAGATTTTTACCAGCAGCAAAGCGAATTGGTGCTCGCTACAGGCTGATATTCCAACCTTTAAAAACGCACGAACGTAATCCAACATGTAGTACTGGCAATGTATCTTCAGCTGGCCACATTCAGAAGCATTGATGTGATCTCGTCAAAGCGCGCCAGTTTAACAATCAGGTTGCCAGGTCGGAAGTCTGCATGGTTAAGTGTAAAAGTGCTGGGGGTATTAACGGGGATCTGGCGGTCATGCAACATAGTGCAGAGCTTGCCATAGATACTCGTCATTTTGTGGCGTTCAGTAGTGCGGTTGCTGAAATATCGCCAGATGGCTTTTAGCTGCATAGCGGGCTCAGAGAGAGGCTGGTGGGGTGACTTACTATACCGTTGCGTGTCGCCGTGATCTGATGGATACCCTTGAGCATGAGGGTTGTCTGTTCAATATTTAGTTGTGTCCCGCTCGTTTTGGTCGTCCCTTTAAGGCTGTTTTTTGGTCGACACCCAGCACCAAACCGATGTGATGCCGATGGGGTAGTTAAAAGTAGAGGACGTTTTTCTGAGTTTGTAGTGTAGGACTGCGGTATCACGCGTGGAGTTACGATCTAGTTATTTTTTGGCGAAATAAATTGGAGTAGACAATTTTCTCGTCCATCATATTGATTTTAAATATAAATCTCTAAATCTCTAAATCTCTAAATCTCTCAGATGCAGGTGTTTACTATCAAGCTTAATTAGGTATTAGAATGAGATACTTATATAAATTATTATTAATATGGATTTTTTTTATTTTCTGTAAAGCCTCTTACAGCGATTGCGGATGAAGTAGAAAAAAAGTGGAATAAGTGGTCGCATCGTTCAAGCCAGATTTGGGGTACAAGTAGGCAAACTGTTACTTATCTGTCTAGCGAAATTTTGAATGCTTGGATAGATAGCAATGAGTATTCAGTAAATAAAGAAAAGTTACTAGATCTAAAATATAAAATAGTAAATGGGGAGTATCTTTTCTATTTCGTTCATTTGAGTATTGGGAACTCGTGTGAAGCATATAGTTTTGATCCAATTAGTACTAATGCCACTTTGTATTTTTCAGATAAAAGCATCGGGAAGCCAGTCGGGTATCATGGGAATATAAATCAAATCGTTTTTGGTAGGAATGAAATATATGCAATTTTGAAGTTTAAAGGTAGTCCTAAAGGTAGAGAGCCGTTGTTTCATAATTTTGTACTATCAGGCGAACACCTCATATTTAAAGGGTGTAAGGGGTCAAAGGAGATTAAAAACCGAAAGGAAGTTGAATCTCATTTTAGCTTTCTTCCCGCAGGTGCTCCGGAGAAAAATAGGCCTCCATATAACTACCTGTCATCTGAGCAAATTTTTTCTTTTATTTCTCTTGCGCTAGACTTGCTTCCGTTTAAGCGGTAATTCACTATTGAGAATAATTAGTGTTGAAATTAGACCAAAGAAACCCATGAAGTATGGCGGACAAGTTTTTGAATGGATGTCCTTTGATTTTTGCTTTGAATTTTGAGGCGTAAGGCCTAGGGAAGTGTAAAGAAATGCGCATATTAATCCAAATTTGTACTTTGTTTTTGTCTTTCTTATGTTATGCAGATGAAACTTCTCAAGAGATGATCTTAGAGGTCTATAAGGATTCTGAGGGAAGGTCTATTGCCGAGTTTAAGTGTGTTGAGAATCAGGGTTGTTCAAGTAAGTTTGAAGTGAAGCCTGAATCATTCGAATACTTACTTTCGATATCGGGAAATACTGTGACAGTTACGGTCCAGGTAGATAAATTTTTTAAAAAAATTACAGGTGGAATGCTTTATAAAGTAAATGATAGAGTGGTAAGAGTTATTATGCCTGTTTGTGTGTCAAAAAAATGCGAACTGGGTTTATTGTGTAAGTAGGGCCCAGCAAACACCTACGGTCTAAGGGAAATTTATAGATGATTAGACTATTTCTTTTTTCTATCCTGGTCACACTCAGCTTTCATTCCTTTGCAACCGAGCAAATTGATGACATATTTACGATTGGCTTTAAAGGAAAAACTTATCCTATAACTGAAAGACCCCTAAGCCAAAAATTTGATAATGCAACCATTAGATTAATATTGGAGCCCGATTTCTGTACTGCAAGTTGGCGGGGTTACAAAGCGCGTTGGCAACTTCTCGATGGAAAACTCATGCTCAACTCTATGCAAAAAAATCCTTGCGAGAGAAAATTTAACCCAGTGAGTTCAGGAGACTTTTTCGGTACTCAAGAATACCCAATACATGCAGATTGGTTTACAGGCAAGATCACTCTTATGGTAGGAGAGAAAAGTTATCGTCATGAAAATGGCGTTCAAATAGGATATGACCAAGACGTATTCATATTTAACTTTCAAAATGGTGAGTTGATATCCAAGGGAATGGAAGCAGTCAAGTATAGGTATGAAAAGCGTTTTTTGGAATCTAAAGACGTACACTAAAAAGAAGCTGTAATAATAAAAAACGGTCAGTTTAGCACCGCTAAGTATAGGCTGAGCTCTTCTTCAAACCGCGTCAGCTTATCCACTGTCAATTTGTTGTGCGTCAGATACAAATAATCATTAAACAGGCGCAGTAAGCTCCAGCAGATTACGCGTTGTTCCAGTTGTATTTTTTCTGCCGGATTGTCGCTGTAAAGCGCGATAGCGTGGGTTTGTAATGCTGGGTCGGCGATGGGGCCGTGGCCGTGCCAGTTGAGCAGGGCCAGATCGAATGCGGGGTCGCCAAAGTGGGCGCGCTCCCAGTCAATGGGGATGAGCTGCTGAGCAGGCGTAACAATGAGATTGCCGGGGTGAAAGTCGCCGTGATTCAGCACAAAGGTGCTTAGCCTGTCAAAATTGGGCTGATGTGCCAGCAGTACCGAATAGAGGCTGTGGTAAAGCTCGGTGAGTTTGGTACGTTCAGTGGTGCGGTTGCGAAAGTATCGCCAGACAGCGGTGAGGTGTTTTGCCGGGTTCAGGGTAAGGCCGGTTGGTGCACTGACTTTGCCGTGACGCGCATGAGTTATCTGGTGGACTTGTTTAAGCAGGCAGATCACCTGTTCGATATCTAATGCTGCCCAGTCAGTCATGCTTGCTCCTTCAAGATAAGGGCGCAATAACATCTGATGGCCATTTTCACTTTGGTGGAGTTCAACCGGCTGCGCAAAGCGGGTAGGTGTCAGCAAGGTGTATACGAAGGCCTCCGTTTCCAGCCCTGAATGATTGCGGCCTAGTGAGCGTTTACATACCCAAAGGCTTCCGTCACTTCTGTTAAACAGAGTGTTGTTATGTGTCAGGCCGCCGCTCAGCGGCCTGTGCTGTGTACGCTTGTCGCGCAGCTCTGGCAATGCATTCACACTGTTGGTTTATTTTGCAAACTAGCGCTGTTGATTAACGTAGATCCGGGTGCGTCCACTGGTAGGGTTGCATAGGCGGATCCAACTCGGTTTTGGCCAGGGCATTGGTAAAATTGGAGATAAGCTTTGCGGCCAGACCGGTCAATACTTCCAATGCTTGCTGCCTGTTGTATCCGGCAGCCAGAAACGCATTCAATGCGTCATCGCCAATGTGGCCCTGTTTAGCCAGCAAGGCTTTTACAAAGTCCTGCAGCGCTTGAAGTTTGCTATCGGGCAGCGATGTGCCTTCGCGCAGTGCGGTGATCAGCGCCTCGGGCATACAGGCAGATTTCATCATCCAGGTATGGCCGGGTACACAGTAGTGGCAGTTATTTTCGTAGTTGGCGGTCATAAAAACCACCTGCTGTTCAACCGCCGACAGGCTGCTATCCTGCATAAAGGCGCTAAAGGTGTCGTTATACGCTTTATAGGTAACTGCCGACTCAGCCAGTACTTTGTGCAGATTAGGCAGCATGCCAAAGCTGGCCAATGACTGTTCCATCAGCGGCTTTGATTCTTCTGGTGCCGTATCGGGCTCATAATAGGTAAACATGGTTTTCTCCTGCGCAATTCGGCTTAGCGGTGCATGCCGCGAATAGGGTAGTGGTTATCCGGGTCTCGGATCCAGGTCAGTCCGTTGACCAGCGAGGTCAGATCAGGTCGAACAAATGGGTTGTTAGAGATATCCGCCACCTGGATATTGCCGGCTTCATTGATGACAAACAATCCGGGTTCCGCAAACGAATGATCGGTTTCCTGTGCGGAGCGCGGATCAGAAATAAACAAGCCCAGTGTTTTCATTTGCTCAAGGCTCAGGCCATAGCCGAGTGCAAAAGATACGTTCAGTTGTTCACTGTGGCTTTGTAATTGCGTCAGGCTATCTCCCGAGACAGCGACAATGTCTACTTTGATGTCGGCGAGCTTGTCTTTGAATTGCTCAAGTTCATTGAGATAGCGAGTACACAAAGGACAATGGCGGCCACGGTAAACCAGCACCAGCTGCCAGCGGTCGTCATCATTGGCCTGTGCCAGAGGGCGGGTACTGCCGTCGGCTAGAGTGACCTGAATAGCCGGAAACGGGCTACCGGGGTGAAGTTTTTGAGTGTACTGGTACGCTTGGCTCATAGGTGTTCCTTAAAAGTAGGTATTTAAATGGGTCTCAAAGCGAGCAAGGTCGCGCTCAATGTCTGCGTTTTTCATCACATCAAAACAGCTAAACGTAGGTATAGACTGCATGCCAAAGAACTTAAAGTTCATATGGGCCGGAAATAGCAAGTCATCTACACTTTTGCCTTCAAAAAACGCGTGCTCGTCATTAAACGATTCAGCCGGGGCATTAAAGGTCACAGACAGCATATAACGTGTGTTAGTGAGTGTGCCGCCACGGCCATAATTGGCTTTGGGATTGTCTGCCGAGCGGCCATCGCCATTACACAAAGCACCACCCATGCCTGCGGTGTATACCTCGTCCATGTACTTTTTAAACGACCAGGGCAGGCCCATCCAGTTGATGGGGGACTGAAGCAGTACCACATCTGCCCAGCGGTGCAGCTCAAGTTGTTGTTCAATATTCAGCGGCGCATCCATAGTCACAACCCGAGTCTCAAATCCTTTGGCATTGAGATGAGACACCATTTTATCCACCAGGGTTGCGTTGAGTTTTCCTTCAGAAAACGGGTAATACTGATGGGCGTTAATGATCAGGGCTTTGTTCATGTTAATTCTCCGATAGGCTTAATTACTAACCTGGTTTATAATAGTAACCTGTAATCATTATTCAATTAGTTTACTTTTAGTAACCACCCTTATTTTGGAGTGCAGATTGTGGAAAGTGTCGTTAAAACAGATAGTAAGGGAAGAAAAAAAGTTCTAAATGCATGCGAGGAACCTTGTGCTATTGAGAAGGGCATGCGCCTGATCGGAGGAAAATGGACGGGATCCATTATCTATCATCTCAAAGATGAGCCGGTGCGGTTTAACGATCTGGCCAGAATGCTTGGAGGAGCCAGCAAAAAAATGATCGATCAACGCCTGAAGGAGCTGGAAGCTCAGGGCATGGTGTTGCGTACCGTTGTGAATGAACGACCCGTCGCAGTGACCTATGAACTGACTGAGTTTGGTCGCTCGGCATTGCATATTCTGGAGCAACTGCGCGTCTGGTCTGAGTCTCACCAGGTGAGCTAGTGCTAAAGTACGGGAAAACACAACGGCATGTGCTTTAAAAACCGGCATGCCCAGATCCAGATCAAGTTTTGTTTATTCAATGTAAATAAATATGGAATAATTGTTTATTCCGAGTTAATCTTCTCTCGTTCACAGGAGATGAGCTAAATGTGCCTAAAATAGGGCATAGACGAGCGAAAGGAACCGGGAAAACGGTTACACACTTTTAAGCAGTTAACTTTTAATTATCATTTTAAGTTACCCTCAGCGTCAGTGGCTCTCCGCCTGTCCTGTTTATCAATCGTACTGGTTTTGCGGTTGATGATGTATCACTACACGAGAGAGACAAGCTATGAAATCACTTAAGCGTACCAGAGACATTACACCTCTGCCTTCGCGCAATTTCAAAATTACCGTCGATGATCAACCTGTTGAAGCCTGTGAAGGTGAGACCGTGTTGTCTGTGTTACTCGCGGCAAACTATGCCAGAGTGATGGAAAATGACCGCAATGTGGCCTCAGGTGCCTATTGTGGCATGGGTGTATGTCATTGTTGTCAGGTAAAAATCAATGCAAAGCACAAGCAGCGGGCCTGCCAGACATTAGTAGAGCCACGCATGTCGGTTGAAACCCTGACGAATCGTTTCAAGGAAGAGGGGATCAAACATGAATAGTCAGACACATGACCAGGTTGTGATCGTGGGAGGCGGCCCGGCTGGCACGGCAGCGGCAGCAGAGTTGGCACGACATGGATTAAAGTCAGTGATCATCGACGAAGCGCCTAAACTGGGTGGGGTAATCTATCGCGGACCATTGCGTCAGACAGACTCATTGCCACACCTCGATGACAACCTGAAGCGCGCCATGACCGCCTTGCAAACACGTTATCAGGCCCACAGTGATTCCATTGAAGTTAAAACGCAAACACGGGTACTGGGTCCGGAAGGCAGCAATCAGCTATTGCTGAGCGATAACTCAGGTTTGAGCCGTCAGCCTTATGGGCACCTGATCCTGGCAACGGGCTGCCACGAGCGCAGTGTACCGTTTCCCGGCTGGCAATTACCGGGTGTTATGCTGCTTGGCGGTGTCCAGCTACAACTAAAAAGTGGTCTGGTCAGGCCGGGGCAGCGCATGGCACTGGTGGGTACCGGGCCTTTATTACCTCTGGTTGCCTGTCAGCTGCACAAAGCGGGTGTTGATGTAGTGGGTGTCTATGAAGCCAGCCCGTTTGCCAAACTGGCAAAAGAAGCGGTGGCGCTGCTTAACAAGCCTAAGCTAACGCTCTCAGGCATGAGCATGATGAGTTACCTAAAAAAACACAAAATTCCTTTCAAATATGGCTGGGGTATCGTCAGCGCTCAGGGTGATGAGCAACTTAAGAGCATCCAGGTTGCGCCTTATGACAGTCAGTGGCGTCCTCAACGTGACCTGGCAGTTAAGGTAGAAGTGGATGCAATCGGGGTTGGCTATGGGTTTGTCGCTCGTACCCAGCTAGCCATGTTGCTGGGTCTTGAGCATCACTACAGTAAGGTTAGTGGCTATGTACCGGTGCTTGATGAATGGCATCAGAGCCAAAATCATGCCGCATTTGTGGTGGGCGACAGTAATGGTCTGCTGGGTGCCGATGCGGCCATTTGTGAGGGGCAGCTGGCAGCGCTACGTCTTGCCTGGCAATGCGGAAAAATTACCGAATCTCAAATGCTTAGTCGTACAACTAGAGTAACGAATAAGCTTGCCCGGATCAAAAAGTTCCGCTTTGGCTTTGATCGCTTTTCAGACAGGCAGCCCGGTTTATTGTCGCTGGCAGCACCTGAAACTGTGGTGTGTCGTTGTGAGCAGGTTCGCCGTGAGCAACTGGACGAAGCCATTGCGCAGGGTGTGAAAGACATCACCAGCCTGAAGATGCGCACCCGGATCGGCATGGGGGATTGTCAGGGGAAAACCTGCAGCTCATATGCGCTGGATTACCTGCACGAGGCAGGTTTGACGGAAAACATCGGTGTGATCAAACCCCGTTTTCCTCTTGATCCTATCCCCTTTACTTTAATGGAATGAATACAATGAAAAAATATGATGTTGTCATCGCCGGTGGCGGCGCAGTAGGTGCAGCGTGCGCATACTTTTTGAGTCGCGATACAGATTTAAAAATCGCGCTAATTGATTTAAAGAAACCCGGCAATGCTTCACGGGCTTCTGCCGGTGGTTTGTGGGCTATCGGAGAATCCGTCGGTTTGGGCTGTGGTGTGATCTTTTTTAAGACCTTGTCCAAGTTGCACAGCGAAGCTCAGGGTAAAGAAGTGCCCGTGATGCGCCCGCACCAGTTACCAGACTGCTTTTTTGAATTTGCCCTGACCTCTAACAATATGTATCCGGCATTACATCAGGAGATGCTTGAAAAACACGGTGTGGACTTTAAATTTGAGCGCACGGGTCTGAAATTCATTATGTATAACGAAGAAGACAGGTTATACGCTGAGCAGATCACTGAGGGGATCCCGCATCTGGCCGATCAGGTGCGCTGGCTGGATGCTGAAGAGCTCAAAAAGGAAGAACCCTATGTGACGGACGATGCCATTGGAGCCATTGACTTTATTTGTGATCACCAGGTGAACCCGTATCGTCTGGTTGATGCTTACCTGGAAGGGGCCCGTCAGAATGGGGTGTCTTTATATCTGAATACCGAAGTCACCTCCGTGATCCGCAACGGCAATGTCGTGGAAGGGGTGAAAACCCGTGATCAAGTGTTTTTCTGCGATACGCTGATCAATGCTTCCGGTGCATGGGCAAATGAGCTTTACCAACAAGCAACAGGACGCACTATGCCGGTTTATCCGGTGAAAGGACAAATTGTGCTCTCAGAGCGGATGCCGAAGATCATGAATGGCTGTATCAGCACCAGCGATTGTTACATTGCACAAAAGGACAACGGCGAGATCTTGATTGGCTCATCCACCGAAGAAAAGGGCTTTGATACCACTAACAGTCTGGACAAGATCCAGGAGCTGTCACAGGGGGCGATGAAGTGCCTGCCAATTCTCAAAGAGTCGAGCATAAAGCGTTGCTGGGCAGGTTTGCGACCGGGCACGCCGGACGAGTTGCCAATTCTGGGCCCGGTTGAAGGGATAGAAGGATATCTGAATGCCTGTGGTCATTTCCGTACTGGTATTCTGACGTCTGCGATTACAGGGCAGTTGATGACTGAGCTGATAACCGGCAAAACCCCTTCGCTGGACCTGACTCCGTTCAGCGTCACGCGTTTTGACGAGGCCGAGCAAAAAGCTGGTTAAACCGGATTACGGGAAGAAACTCGAGGGGCAGGGAGGCTCCCGATTTTAACCTTAACAGTGTCGATATTCTTAATAAAAAACAAAGTACTGAACGGTCGAAAAACTTCATAGCTTATGTCTTAACAGCTGGCCACATTCGTGGTACAGTCCACGCGCATAGTTGTTATAATATATCATAATGAAGGACTGATAATGAAACCCTTACACTCTGCGTGTCGTTTAAGTGTACTTTCTTTGTCTCTTGCTGCGGCGTTTGCTTCGCATGCTGACAGTGCCATTGAAAAAATTGAAGTAACGGGGGAGCGCCAGGCATATCGCGGTAACTTCACTCATCTGCAATCACCAGAAGCATTGTTCGAATTTGATTCTGAACTGATTGAACAAACTGGCGTAACAGGATTAACTCAGGTGTTGGATATGTCTGCGTCGGTTAGCCGGCAGAATAGCCTGGGTGGTTTGTGGGACAGTTTTGCTATCCGCGGTTTTTTTGGGGACGAAAACGTACCCAGCGGATATCTGGTGAATGGCTTTAACGCAGGTCGTGGATTCTCTGGTCCCCGGGATGTGTCGGGCATTGAACGGGTTGAGGTGTTAAAGGGACCAAAAGCTGCTTTGTTTGGCCGAGGAGAGCCGGGTGGCTCAATCAATCTGGTCACTAAAAAGCCAACCTTTCAGTCATCCAGCGAGTTTGAACTGACGGCTGGCAGCCGTGCGCACCGGCGTCTTGTGGGGGATATTAACACTGTGCTGTCGGACTCAGTTGCGGGCCGCTTTATTGGTTTTTATCAGGAAGAAGACAGTTTTCGCGACACCATAGAAACGCAAAAGCACGGCCTGATGGCGTCATTTGTGTTTGACCAGAGTGCCGATTCAACCTGGCACTATGACTTTGAATATGCCGAGCAGGAGATCCCGTTTGACCGTGGTATCATTGCACCGAATGGCAACTTTGATTTTATGCCCATTGAGCGTTTTCTGGGAGAGCCGGGGGACGGCCCAACAACCACTATGGTCCATGGTCATCAGGTCCAATGGTTATATGATGTGAACAGCGACTGGCAGTTAAGCTCAGCACTGGCTTTCAGACAAACAGAGCTGGACAGTCTGTCTAGTGATGCCGATATTGCACCTTCAAGGCAGAAACTTTACCTGGACTTTCAGACCCTGACGCGTCAGCACAGACAACGTGCTTATGACACCGATCAGTATGTGGCACGCTTTGAACTGGCGGGCGATATCACCACTGGCTCAATTAAGCATCATATTATTATGGGTTTGGATTATGACCGATTTGAATTTGACCGAGATTACCGGGTTGCTCGCGCACCTAAGCTGAGCACGAATCCAACCGATGCGCAGCTTTATGCCATTAATATTCATCAGCCAGTCTATGGTCAACATACGCCACCAACCCCTAATCCAGTTATTATTCGCCAGCAAAATCAGTGGGCTACAGGTCTGTATATTCAGGATCAAATCGCCCTGACTGATGCGCTGCAGGTCCGTATTGGTGGCCGTTTTGACTGGCTGAAGCAAACCACCGACGACAAAATCGCAATGAAGAGTGCCGATCAGTCTGAACAGCACTTTAGTCCGCAATTGGGTGTGGTCTATCAGCTTAGCGATAATTGGTCATTATACTCAACCTATGGCGAGGGTTATCGCCTGAACTTTGGTACCGATTATAAGGGTGACGGCTTTGATCCTAACCAGAGCGAATCAATTGAATTCGGCAGTAAATGGTCGTTGTTAGACAATCATCTGGATATTACGTTAGCGTATTTTGACAGTGAGCAGAGCAATATTATAGTTGCAGATATTCTTAACCCCGGATTCAGTGCCGCCATTGGTGAAGCAACGAGTGAGGGGATAGAGCTGGATGTTGTTGGTCAGCTGCCGGCAGATATCCAGGTTCAGTTCTCATACACGTATCTGGATGCGCAGGTAGATAAAGATTCTATTGATACTGGCCTTGGCGTAGCCATTAAAAAAGGGGACGACCTGCTGAATATTCCAGAAAATGCTGCCAGTATTCAGCTCAGCCAGCAATACACCCTGTATGGCAATGCGCTGTCAGCTGGGGTTGGTGCACAGTACGTCGATGAGCGACTGGGCCAGCGCGGCACCGATTTTTATCTGCCTTCATATGTAACCGTGAATGTGTTTGCCGAATATGCCATTAGCGATCGCTGGTCGGTGAAGGCGCAGGTGCACAATGCCTTTGATCGCAAACACTTTACCAATTCATACTCTCAGATGTGGGTGCAGCCAGGGGAGCCGCGCAAGGTCTTATTGTCGACTTCCTATCAGTTCTAACTTTTGCCCTTCGACTTGTTAGAAGTGTTTAATGTGCCCTTGCGCTCCCTGCCTGGGCACATTTTTTTATCTGAATTCTTGCAAGCGAATGCATGAAGCACTGACGAATAAAACCCGGCATCTCTGCCGGGTTTTTACATTTAAAGCTGACGGGTTTTCACTGCTGGTTTGTATGAGGTGAAGATCCGTTTAAGATCCTCCAGCATCACATACAGGCATGGAACCATTAGCAGCGTTACCGCGGTTGCAAACAGTACCGAGAAGCTCAGTGAAATGGCGGTTGGTATCACAAACTGGGCCTGCAGGCTCGATTCAAACATGATGGGCACCAGCCCTAAAAAAGTGGTTAGCGAGGTAAGTAAGATGGCTCTGAAGCGTCCAATACCAGCCTGCACTACCGCAGCTTTCATATCTTGCCCGACAGCTCTTTGTCGGTTAATGACATCAGTCATAACCAGCGAGTCGTTGATAACAACCCCCGCTGCGGCAACGATACCAAAGACGGACATCATGCTTATACTGTATCCCAGCAAGTAATGCCCCCACAGCGCTCCAACTGCAGAAAATGGGATCACCGACATCACAATCAGCGGCTGCAGATAGCTCTTCATTGGCAGTGCCAGTAAGCAATAAACCACCAATAAGCCTATGATACCAAACGCCATCACCTGGCTTTGCTCTTGTTTTTGTGCTTCCAGGGCCACGCCTGGTTGAGTAGTGAGCCCCTGGTAAGTGTGTGTCAGCTCGGGCAGGAGCTGGGATTCAATGTAATCTGCCACGTGGGCAACGGCCGTGTACTGCGCGTCAATATTGGCACTGATGGTTGCGACCTGGTGGCCCTGCTCCCGTTGGATACTAGAAAAGCCAGGTACTGCAACAGTTTGTGCAATATCACCAAAAAACACCTGTTCACCGTTTGGCAGAGTGATTAAAGTATGCGCCAGTGCGCTCAGTTGCTGGCGGTCTGACTGAGTGCCACGGACCTTGAACACCACTTCCTGTCCCTCACGCATAATGCGCTGTATTTCCAGACCATAGAAACGGGCACCGACCTGCCGGGTCACTTCCTTCGCACTGAGCTTAAGCTGGTAGGCCAGTGGTTTAAGTTGGATCTGGTACTCAGTTTGAGCGTTGTCCAGCGTAGAATAGACACTGTGTACGCCGCGAACAGTGTTGAGCTGATTAATAAAGTCCCGACTTGCCCGGGACAATGTTTCTGCGTCTTTGGCGAACAGGCGATATTCAAGATCGCTCTTTTCGGCGATGTCGATGACATCTGATTCAATGGTGAGCTTTTTAACGCCTGGAATGTCGGGCAGCTGTTCACGCCAGCGCCTTGCCAGCTCGAACGTGTCGAAGGGGCGCTGTGCTTCTGGTACTAACGGGACAACCACTTCCGCCTCAGTAAGGTGATCGATGCGGGTATACATCACGTCCATCATAGGTTTGCCAGTTTCCGCCTGGATTGTGTGTTCAACCCGATTGATCAGGCTCTCTATTTGTTCAACGGCGTTCAGCGTTTGTGCTTCAGAGACTGTGTGATGCATTTGAATATTAATTGACGGATAGTCATGCGGCACTTTGGGTACTGGTGTAAAGCGCAACAAACCACTGACAAGTAAACAGACGGTCAGTGCAAGCATACAAATAAAGCCAGTGATGACTGCATAACGATAGTGAATACAGCGATTTAGCAACGGCGCATAATAGCTGTGTAGCAGGTACTGAAGACGGGTATTGAAACGGTTACGCCAGTGATCTTTCGGCTTGGGTGGTAACCGGGTTGCGGCCAAGTGTGCCGGTAAAATCAGCTTTGATTCAATCAGGCTGAAGAATAAACATAAGATACATACCCCGGCGATGGCGATAAATTGTCCTGAGTTGGGCCCACTGCTGAACATAAAAGGCATAAACACGGCAATGGTGGTTAGCACGCCAAAGGTGGCTGGCATTGCGACTTTTTGTGCCCCCCGGATCACCTGAACGGGTGTGTGTCCATTGGACTCAACTTGCTCACAGACGCTTTCGCCAATCACGATGGCATCATCTACTACAATCCCAAGCACCATAATAAAGGCAAATAATGACACCAGATTCATGGTAATACCAAGGAGTGGCATTAACCAAAAAGCGCCGAGCATAGAAACAGGTAAACCGACCATCACCCAGACAGCCAGGCGGGTGCGCAGAAATACGGCCAGTACAATAAACACTAAAATGGCACCCTGGGCGAGGTTTTCCAGCATCATATTGAGACGCCCCTGCAAATAATGGGTTACATCAACAAACTCGTGGATATGAATGTGCTCGGGCAACGCCTTGCGTTTGTATTCAATATAGGCCTTTACCTGTGCAACTACCGCGGTTAATGATTGCTCTTTTGCTGCCAGCACCATGATATAAACCGCCTGTTTGCCGTTAAAGCGACCTGCATCCAGGGTCTCGCGAAAACCATCCCTGATGATGGCAATATCTCTGAGCAGCACAGTTTCACCCAGAGGTCCGGTAATGATTGGCGTATTGGCAAGAGCGCTGCCCTGATAGCCCCGTTGCTCAAGTCTGAGATAGATGTTACCGCGGGCGGTTTTAATCTGGCCTGCGGAGAGGTTATCGGCGTGGGTCTGGATTGCACTTACTACGTCAGACAGGCTCAGCTTGTACTTCTGCAAGCGAATGGGAGAAAGCTCGATGGCAACTTCGTAGTCGGGAATGGCTGACAGGTCAACATGAGAGATTCCATCGAGTTGCAGCAACTCATCTTTTAATTCGTTGCCAAGTTTGCTCAGCGCCAGCGGGTCATCAGGGCCAGATAACACAACACTGAGGGCACGCTGGCGCTGTGCACGCTCGGTAATGCGCAGTGGTTCCATGGTTGCTGGGAAAGTTGCAATGGCATCCAGCTTCATTTTAATTTCATCCAGCCGGTATGCCAGATCCTGATCGTGCTCCAGCTCAATATCGACTAATCCGCGTGATGGTGTTGCCTGGCTGGTCAGGCGTTTAATGCCTACCTGTGGTTTTAAAGCCTGTTCAATCTTAAGCAGGATGTTTTCTTCGACTTCTCTGGCTGACGCGCCAAGTTGGGTAGCAGTCACAACTATCCTGTTATTGTCAGACACCGGGAAGGTTTGTCGTTGGATCCCCTGATAGCTGAGCAATCCCATGCAGACGATAAATAGCATTAGCAGGTTGGCAGCCACCGGATGATGGACAAAATAACCGATTAATCCGTGTCGCTGGGTCATTGCTTTTCTCCTTTGACCGCCAGCTGAGTGTGAGTCAAATTGTTACGTACCTGCATGCCCGTTTGAGGGTAATCAGGTAAATGCGTGACAACCTGGTGATCTGACAGCGGTGGGGCGCTGAGCACAATGTAATTGTGCTCCTGGCGGAGTATGTTGGCAGAATACTGCACCAGTCTTTGCTGTGGACTTGTCAACCAGAATGTGTCGTTCTTAATCCACTCTTGTGGCACTCTCAGCACATTCTTAAGGGTGATCCCCGCAACCTGTGCCTGCAAAAACTGGCCAAAATAGACTGCGGGCATTGCGCTATGCAGTGCATACGGATCATCTACTCGGATCACATAGTAGGCCATTCTGGTTGTGTCACTGAGCTGACCGGTATGACGGACAAGTGTGCCTGTACGGTGTACATTCTCGGCTGTGATCTTTACGTTTGGTACCGGTAACACTGGCAGAAAAGGCCGCTCAAACTGGGCAACAGGCACATGGAGTTCTGCATAGCTCAGGTTAACCAGTCGGCCAAGCGATTGGCCCGCAGAGATAACCTGGCCCAGGCCAGTATCACGCTGTGTTACCAGTGCATCGTAAGGCGCGTAGTACTGAGTACGGGCCAGGTCTTTTTCTGCCTGTGCCAGTTGTGCTTCGGCCGCCTTAAGTTGTGCTCTGGCACTGGCGACCTGAGGTTTGCGCAGAGCCAGCTCTGTAACATGGGGGCTGTGTGCCCATTCTTTTTTGGCCACATCGGCAAGGGCGATTTGCTCAGACAAATGTGCCTGAGCCAGCGCCAGTTCAGCCTGCTTGTTCAGCAACTGAGTGTGATAATCAAAGGGATCCAGTCTGGCCAGTATATCGCCTTTGTTAATAATGCCCCCCTCGATAAATGCTTCATTGAGCCAGGCTATTTTACCTGACAGCTCAAAAGCGACATCAGTTTGCTCAGCGGGTTTTAAAATGCCAGACAACGATAGTGTTGTTTGATGATCTATTGGTACCAGCGGAGTGCTTGATACCAGTGGGAGCTGCACATCTTGTGGTTGAGTTTTCTTTGCCGGGCTTGCCAGAGTCAGCAAGGCTGCACATGCGGTACCGCCAATAATTAGTACCGCTAAGAGGGCCGCATAACGCCGTTTAAGTTGATGAAAAGAAGACTTATTTTTATTTGCATCCATAATAAATTCTCGGGGTGTCACTTGCCTGTAATGGTAAATTATTTGTTTCAATGGTTTTTTAAGTGGCTAAGTTAATTAAAATTTATTGAATAAATGGGTTTACACATAAATAACCTGTGGGTTATGTTATAACATAAAATCGGAACAGTACAGCAGTGACTAACTTATGACTATAGCGAATCAGGTAGGGATCCACGCCTCGCAAATTGTGGACGTTTATGAACAAATTCATACCATGGAGAGGTTGACCATCAATGACGAGTCAATGGCTGTCTTCGATCGGTTTTTAGGTTTGTTGTCCAATGAACATGGCAGTGAATTTGCCGAGCAGGTACTTGCGCAGGCAAACATCAAGGCCATCAAACCTCAGATACAGCACTTGTTTAGTCTGGCATCCAGCATGTATGAACGGCACTGGGCACAGCGTATTGTGACCAGCACTACGCCGCAACAGGTGTTGCGAGAAGAGTACCCTTATTTCAAGCATTATCGGCGTGCCACAGGTCTGGAAATTAACGCTATACACTCATTGGCCGATGAGCCGGTAAAGCGGGTATTGATGGTTGGCTCTGGTGCTTTGCCGCTGACTTCAAAGGCATTGCATGATGCCGGGTTAGAGGTCGATAACCTGGACATTCAGCACGATGACCTGATGCTTGGCAAGCAGGTGTGTAGCGCGCTATCTGCTGGCAATCAGATGGGGTTTATTCACAATGATATCTGTGAACAGGCCGATTTGGCCCGATATGATGTGATCTGGCTTGCTGCTTTGGTCGGAGATGAACAGCTAAAAGACAAAATCATTGCGCACTTGTACGAGCAAATGCGTCCGGGGGCTCAGCTGGTTGTTCGCACCGCGTTCAATCTGCGCACTTTGTTGTATCCGAGTATCGATGAGGCAGGTCTGGCGCCATTTCAACTGAAACTAAAAATCCAGACTTACGCCGATAATTTCCATTCTATTTTGATTGCGCAAAAACCGGTTTAGCGACTATGGCCATGTTTACGTCTTATCTCAAGCTCAGTGTTGAGTACCGCTGCATGCTCGTAGCGGCATTCGTATTTAATCTGGGCTTTTACATGCTGATCCCGTTTTTAGCGGGTTACCTTAAGCAAGACTTGCTTCTGAGCGCCACCCTGGTTGGACTGGTTTTGGGTGTGCGCTCTTTTTGCCAGCAAGGTCTGTTTCTGGTCGGTGGACTGTTGGCCGATCTGTTTGGGGTAAAAAAGCCCATTGTTGCCGGCTGTTTGCTGAGAGCACTGGGTTTTTGCCTGTTTTTATTTTCACAGGTGACAGAGTTACTGTTTTTAGCCGCCTTTTTAACCGGTTTTGCAGGGGCGCTGTTTACACCCGCGGCGCAGTCTTATTTTTCTAAGCAAACTGAGCTCAGCAGTGCCCAGATGTTTGCCCTGGTCGGGGTGGCGAGAAATGGTGGTGAACTATTGGGGCCCGTATGTGGACTTATGCTATTGAGCGTCAGCTTTGATGTGTTGTGTGTGGTATCTGCACTGCCTTTTGCGCTTTTTGCCTTGCTCTTTGTGGTGTTACTGCCGGGCAAACAGGCTCAGGCAAGCAGCAGCAATGTCAAATCAGCATCTGAAGGGGGAGGCATATCGGCAATGATTGCAGGTGTACTGGGGAATCGGAAGTTTTTGTTATTTTCCATCATCATGTCCGGATATTTTATGCTGATTAATCAGATCTCTTTTGCTATACCGCTGCACCTGGTGACGCAGTCAGGAGAGCCCAAAGAGGTAGCCTGGGTGCTGACCTTGTGTGCACTTATCGCCATTGTTTTACAATTTCCTGTAACACGCCTGTGTGAGCGCAGGTTGTCACCCCAAAAGTGGATCAGCATAGGGATTGCCCTGATGGGACTGTCATTCGTAACCTTGATACCAAACTGGGCATATCAGTCGGGCGTTTTGTATTACCTGCCCATGAGCTTGCTGGCCATACTATTTACGCTCGGTACTATGGTGAGCTTCCCGTTTATCATGAGCCAGATTTCGGTACTGGCTGAGGGGAAATCTGTTGCAACGCATTACGGTTTTTTCTATTTGTTTGCCGGTATCGGCTTGATTGCAGGAAGCGCCCTGGTCGGGGTTGCATTTGACTATGCGGCACTCAATGCCAATCTCGCCTGGTATTGCCTGATAGCCATCGGTGTCTTAACTGCAGTGCTAAACACTGTGTTCATGGCAGCGCCCGGCGCTAATTCTCAAATTCAAACAACCAGTCCATCTACATCAAAGTAAGGATTAACCATGATTCAACTAACCCAAGCGCAGCAGCGCGCTTATATGTCAGACTATCTCGAAAATGGCTGGCGTGAAGAGCGTATGTCTTTTAGCTCTGTTTCTCTCGAGCCCGGTTATATTGACGGTCGCATTAATGTTGAGCATTTTCAAATGCCCGGAGATGGCCGTTTTCATTTTAGTGCTCAAAGCGCCATGATCTGGATTTCCCAGCTGGGCATTATTTACGGATGCTGGGATAACCAGTTGACCGAAAAGGTAGGGGAAGTCTACCTCAGAGACTTAGACATTAAGTTTAAACGTACTATCAATACGACTGAAGAAGTCCGCTTTGAAGGGTTCTTTCCTAAGCATTGTAAGAAGCGACTATCTGACAACCTCGTCTATTACAAGAATGGCCAGATCCATGTTGAAGGCGGCGCCTTCACAGGCACAGCGAGCTTTCTGGTTCCAACTGGTTAATGGGACAAGTAAATAAAAACTGTTCCTATTTAGTGTTTTGATGTTATGTTATAACTAAACGTGGCGTTGATTGCGTCTATTCGAACCGTTCATGCTCAACCAGGCTGACACACTAGCTGGCTTGGGCGTGCGCGGTTTTTATCGTATCAGGGAGTATTCTTAGTGTTAGAAGCCATACAGTTAAACAAATCCTTTGCGGATAAGCAGGTGATCACCGATCTGAGCTTTAAAGTGGCACAGGGTGAGATCATGTGCCTGCTGGGTGCCAATGGGGCAGGAAAAAGTACCACACTTAATATTTTTCTTAATTTTCTTCAGCCTGACAGTGGTCAGGCACTGATCGATGGTATCGATGTGCACCAAAGTGCCAGCTGTAAAGACAAGTTGGTTTACTTGCCTGAGCAGGTAAACCTGTATCAGGAGTTTAATGCCATCGATAATCTTAAGTATCTTGCCAGCTTATCCGGATTAACGGTCAGTGACGCACAGATCCACGCAGCACTGGATGAAACAGGCCTGGAGCCAAATGCCCGCAAACAATCATTAAAAAATTACTCGAAAGGCATGCGACAAAAGGTCGGCATCGCATTTGCAATTATGCGTCAGGCCAAAGTTCTGTTGCTGGATGAACCAACCTCTGGTCTGGATCCAAGTGCGACGCTGGAATTCATCGGCATTATTGAGCGGTTGGCAAAAAAAGGCGCGGCCATATTGATGGTAACGCATGACTTTTACTGTGCCCACACGCTGGCAAATAAAATCGGTATTATGGATAAGGGTCAGTTACTGACATTGCTGGATAACAATAAATTGCCTCTGAGCAGTTTAGAAACCACCTACCATGAACTCATTTCAGGGAAAGCCGTCATGCGAGCAGCCAGCTAGGGCTGACTTGTCGATGTATAAACAGGAATTGTCTGACACATGAATAATAAAATAATGCAGATCTGTCGCCATGAACTGGCCAGTAAGCGCAAAAGCCCGAGCCTGTGGTTGCTCTTTGTTATGACTCAGCTATTGTTGGCGGTTGCCTTGTTTACAGGGTGGCAGCAGTACCAGCAAAGTGTCCAAACCCAAACCAAAGCGCAGGAAATTGTCGAGCAGCAGTGGAATGCTCAGCCCGACAGACACCCGCATCGGGTTGCGCATTTTGGCCACTTTGCATTTCGCCCGCCCAGCGCACTGAGTTTTTTTGATCTGGGTGTGAACGCCTGGGTTGGCGACAGTATCTTTTTAGAAGCACATAAACAAAATAGTGCTAACTTTGCAAACGATCAGGACGGCGGGACCCTGCTGCGCTTTTCCGAACTTAGCAGTGCTAATATTTTGCTGATCATCTGGCCGTTGCTTATCATTGCACTGGGCTTTGCCAGTGTCAGTGGCGAGCAAAAAAGTGGCACATTACGTCAGCTGATGTCGATGGGCGTGTCATTCCGTGCGCTGGTGACAGGAAAATGCCTCAGTTACTTGTTGTTATCTGTGATCTTTATCTTACCCGTGTTTGTGTTAGCACTGGGCCTGGCGGCCAGCGCTGGTGCGGAATTTTCTTCAGAAGCACCGTTAAGGCTGTTGCTGCTATTGGGGGCTTATCTGCTTTACTGTCTGTTCTGGATTGCCGTGACTTTGCTGGTGTCGAGTTTGGTGAAAGCCCCAAAGCAGGCACTCGTGCTGTTAACTTCGGTGTGGTTTATCCTGACTATTCTGATGCCGCGCATGCTGGCGGAATTCGCCCACCACCAAAACCCTCATCAAAAGCGTAATGATTTTGAGCTGGCGATTAAACTGGATAACCGTAAAGTGGGCGACAGTCACAACCCGGACGACCCGTACTTTAGTAAATTCCGCGAAGAAACGCTGAAAAAATATGGTGTGTCTTCAATCGAAGAGCTACCCGTTAACTACAAAGGATTGGTGATGCAAGAAGGAGAGAAACTCAACGCTGAGATTTACAAAAAGCATTATCAACAGCAGGTTGCTCAGTTTGATGCACAGCGACAGTTTGTCAGCCAGTTTTACTGGGTTAATCCCTATCTGTTTGTGCGGGATTTTTCCATGGCACTGACGCGCACTGATACTCGCCATTTCCTGGACTTTGAACAGCAGGCTGAGGCACACAGATACGCGCGAATTCAAAAACTCAATCAGTTGCACACCGATGAGATCCATCATCACAACGACAGAGCACAGCGCGTTGATAAGTCCTATTGGCAGGAGTTTGATGCATTTCACTACACTATGCCAACTCTAAGCTGGTCACTGAGTGCTTTTTCTCTGGCCTGGGTTTTACCGCTGCTGGCAGTGATGGCGCTGTATATTTTCCTGAACTCAAATGGAATGCAGAGGAGGATTTATGCTGCTGTTTAAACTTGAATGCAAACGCTTGTTTGCCGGTACCATCAATAAGCTGGTTCTGGTGTTATTTATCGTATCGGGTGTATTTGCCATTTATCAGGGCGCGCTTGGTTACAAGTCGGTGCGCATCGATCAGTATAAATCAATGGTGGTATTTCAGAAGGAGCGTGAACATGTGAACAGCCGAGAAACTCTGCCAGCTGCGGGCTCTTTGGCATATTACGCCAGTGCTCCGACAGAGTGGAAGCTGAGCCCCTGGGCTGCGCTGTTCGTAGGGGAAACACCGTCCTCTATGGTGGCGTCTAAAGTGCGTGCCACGGCGCTGCAAAGTCAGATCTTCAATCGCGAAATTGTCAACCCGGCTCAGCAACGGGCTGGCGGATTGGACCTTGGCTTTGTACTGGTTTACTTTCTGCCATTGGTGATAGGAATACTGACGGTTACTCTGATCTCAGACGAGCAGCATGCTGGCCGCTGGCGATTGCTCAATGCGTTGCCTAACAGCGCCTTCAGGCTGCTTGGCAAACAAATCGCGCTGAGGTTTGTGGTGATCTGGTTGCTGGTGGTTATCCTATTGGTCAGTGCCGCTATGATACTGTCTTTGCCTTTTGATACCTTATTCTGGATTGTACTGGGGGCAACCAGCCTGTATATGGTGTTCTGGTTTGCGCTGGCTACATTGATCATGAGCTTTGGCAAAAACAGCGTGGTCAATAGCCTGGCCTATCTAAGCAGCTGGGTCGTTCTGGCGCTGCTGGTGCCGGGAGCCGTGCACTTATACTTGTCTGCACAGTACCAAAGTGATGCACCCCTTGAGATAACACTGCAACAACGTATGACGCTCAATGATGGTTGGGACAAAGACAAACAAGCCACGCTTAATGAGTTTTTGACGCACGAACCCTCATGGCAGGATACGGCCCCGCTGGGTGAGGCATTTGACTGGAAGTGGTACTACGCGCAGCAGCACATGAGTGACCTTGCAGTACAGAGTATTGTTGAGGAGAACATAAGAAACAATCAGGCACGTCAGGCGCGCCTGCAATCACTCAGCGTGCTGTCTCCGGCACTGTTTTTCCAGCTCACACTGAACGAACTTGCCAATACCAGTAGTGGTTATCAGCTGCAATATCGACAACAGGTGGCTGAATATCATCAGACTATTCGCCATTTCTTCTATGATTTCCTGTTTTTCGATAAGCCGGTGACACGTCAGGATGTGGAAGACTTTCCGCTGTTTAAAGCACAAGCCATGGAGACACAAAATGGTCTGTGGAAATTGCTGGTCAGTGCTGTATTTGTGTTGGTTATTGCCGCACTGGCGATTGTCAGGATCCGAAAAGTGAGGCCACTGTAACCCCTCCTAGTTAATACGGGCGGCACTCGCCCGTATGCTTTGGCCAACAGCATAAGTAATTGTTGAAAAAGACAGTTGTCGTCTCAGGTAATGCAAAGTAGGATGGATGTTTCTAATTTTCATCCATTCGCTAAGGGACTGTCATGTTATCAATCAGACCATTTGAACCTGCCGATGAATCAAGCCTGGTTAGCTATTTAAATAATCCGGCGACGGTGCACTTTTTGTCACCAAAAGTCCCTTCTCCTTACACTCTGGAAGATGCGCAGTGGTGGATCAGCACGGGCAGTCAAGAAGGGATCACCCGAGCGATTATTCTGGACGGTACATTGGTTGGATGCATCGGTGCGCGTCAGGGCACCTTTGAGTATTGTCGCAGTGCAGAAATCGGTTACTGGCTGGCCGAGGAATACTGGGGCAAAGGCATTACCGGGCGGGCATTGCAGTTGCTGACAGACGAGATTGAAGCCACCACAGACCTGGTTCGATTAGAAGCGGTGGTTTTCGCACAAAACGCTCGTTCTGAGCGGGTACTGGAAAAAGCAGGCTTTGAATTTGAAGGGGTACGTCGTAAGGCAATCTACAAAAACGGTTCTTTTTCTGACGCGCGCCTGTTTGGCAAGCTGCTCATCTGCTGAAATCGCTATCGGCAACATACTATCGGCAACATACTATCGGCAATAATAAAGCAATGACGGGCCGGATTAACCGCAGCCCGTCTTCGCTGACTATCTCTTCAGGTTGAATTCAAATGCGTCAGGTTTAAGCGGTTTTACCTCGGGAATGAAATATCGGGTATCATAGATGCTTTCATAATCGTGCCAGTGCAGGCCTTCGTCATCGCTATCTGACTCGTCATAATGCCAGGGTTCCAGTGGCTCGCGCAGAAAGCTTACATGCAGGTGGTTTTTGTGATTGGCTTTGACCTGGGTTACACCAGTAAGGTTATCGGCAAAGATGATCTGAGTGGCGCCCAGCTGGATCAGTGCATCTACCAGGCTTTGTGTCGCCTGACGGTCATACGCCGCATCGCCGACACTGATGGGGCCACTTTGCGTACCAATCGGGCGAATGTCCACTGTACCACCAAACTTATGGGTAAAGTGCGGCGGATTTATACCACCCCAGCGCATGGTGGCACCAGTAATGGTTAAGTGATCGGGCATACTTGCTGGCTTATCGGGCTGTGCATGCCAGGCTCGTCCAAGGTTTTTCAGTGCCGTGAGTAAGTCTGGGTGTAAATGGCGACCTACCAGCCCTGATGTCGTCAGACCCTGCGACGGCGTGTCCGGGATGGCAACCAGCCCGGTGACCGCGCATTTTACTTGTAATTCGAGCTGTTGGGTGCTGGTCTGAGCGATAAATTGGTCTGTGCCTGGCGTAGTGTCGTTGCCACAGCTATGAAAATTGTCAATCGAGACAACAACCTGGCCTTTGGCATCCGTTAGGGGAGCAGATACGTGATAGGGCGCTTTCAAACGAAACAGACCTTGTTCAATCCGGGTCAGAACTTTGGCGCGCACGCTACTGCTAAATCGGGCGGCCATACCTGCCGGATCGCGCCATTGTGGCGTGGTCAGGGTGTGAGGCGCTGAACTTATCTTAACCGGCTCGCCTACGATGGGCAGGCCCTGGCCGTTGGTTAACGTGAGTGTCCATATGGCGGTATTGCCATTTTTAGGGTACAGGGTGACCTCGGCGGCGTTTTCGAACCATTGCTGGCCAAAGTAGCCACGGCCATCAGGCGCCATGATCAAACCATCATAATAAAACTGGCTGGATAAGGTTGAAGTGTCTGGGGTATTTGCAAAAACCGGGCAGCATAAACCCAGTGCAGCGCTAATGAGCGCAATCCGTGCTTTCATGATGTCTCTCCTTGAGTTGTCTTCTCAAGGCTAGCAGCTCAGAGGGGTGTGACAAATTTATTAAGGTGCAGATTTTTCATGCAGCTTTTCATGTAACAGGGGAAAGATAGAAAGGGCAGAAACGAAAAAAGCGAGCCTTAGCTCGCTTTTCTTGCAAAATGCGTAGTAATTAAAGAACTACGATTTTGTCAGCCTGAGGACCTTTTTGACCCTGAGACACTGTGAATTCTACGCTCTGGCCTTCAACCAAAGTTTTGAAGCCGTCGCCTTGGATAGCGCTGAAGTGAGCGAATACGTCAGGACCATTTTCCTGAGAAATGAAACCAAAACCTTTAGACTCGTTGAACCACTTAACTGTACCAGTAACTGTGTTAGACATAGTATTAACCTGTAATATAAATAAAAAATTAACCTTCGATAGGTGTGAATGCATCAAAAGTAGAGGTGAAACTTAAATACTGCAGGTTGTGTTACGCGGTGTAAAACAACGAATTGTAGGATGTAAATATCGACTTTCTTTCTAGCGGCCTTCACTCTACAGGGACTCATTGAGTCTGTCTAGTGTTATTTGTACAAATTTTAAATTTATCTTGTGGCGCACCTTCGGCTGACCATAACAAAACAGTACAAAGAGCGTACAGGACATTGGTCCCCACTTAGATTTCGTCAATAACCTGAAAAGCCCGATATTCATCGAAGGCGAATTGGTCGGTCATGCCGCTGATATAGTCAATGACCAATCGGACTCTGAGGTAAAATTCCTGCTCTGCGGGGTCGGGTATGGCGGCAGTCATGGTGTCGCTGTTAAGCGCACTTCGATATGCCTGCTTGTGTTTTTCGGGGAGCTTTTTAAATAGCCTGGCGGAATAGATTGAGATAGCAGGGAGTTGCGTATCTGTGGGGAGTGGAATGTCCATCAGCTGTGCAAACTGCGCTTTACTCAGATGAAGCAGTGGTTCATAAATATTGAGCAAACCGCTGATAACCCGATAGCCCTGCAACTCACGTCCTTCGACTTCAGGGTGAGAAAAGGCCCACTTTTTGGCAACCTGCTTAAAGGTTTTGATGAGCAGGTGACAGGCGCTGCCATCTTCAATCAGCGCCTGATTGAAGTGCCCGGCTGTCACCGCATCCAGATTATTGACGAACTGTTCAGCCGCATGCTTTGGCAGTTTTTGGTTTACCTCAACCCGCAAAAAGACAAAGAACTGACCCTGATTGCCTGCGATTTTTTCACTACGGCGCGCAGCTACCCGGATCATGTCTGCCATTAGTCCCCGATCTGACTCGGGTAATTCTGCACTGAGCGCTGCATAGGTGTCGAGCAGAGCGGTTTGGAGTTGCGGATAACTTAATATGTTCTTTTCTACAGCGTCTTCTAGGTCGGCCATACCGTATGAGATATCGTCGGCGGCCTCCATGATATAGGAAAAAGGTGCCCGACATCCTGGCGCAATTTGTAATGCTTCTGCAAGCTTGTCAATATAACCCTGTTCACTGAGGTAGAAGCCCACTTTTTTCTTAAGATAGCCCAGTGGCTGCTGTTGTTCTGGCGGTGCTTCGGTACCACAACGGGTGTACTTCATAATGCCTGACACCTGTGAGTAGGTGAGGTTCAGGTTAAGTAGGGTATGCACCAGACGGATCCCCTGCGCATTGCCCTCAAAGTGGGTCAGATCTCTCAGTATATCGGGGTGCATTGCACGTCCGCTAAGCTGTTTGAAGAGCTCATCAATGTGGCCGTCCAGCCAGTCACTGATAGCAGCCTCGCCAAAGTGGCCAAAGGGCGGATTACCTATGTCGTGCATTAAGCAGGCCATTTCCACAATGGACTCCAGCATACGCTGATACTCGCTGCTCAAAGACTGATGGTTACTTTGTGGCTCGAGTAATTCACAGATCAACTGACAGATATAACGACCGGCCTGCTGCACCTCCAAAGAGTGGGTTAACCGGGAGCGAACAGCGGCGTTGCGTTCAAGCGGGAACACCTGAGTTTTTTGTTGCAGCCGACGCACGGCAGCCGAAGTGATGATGCGGTTGCGGTCGCTTTCAAATTGTTTATACAGCTTTTCGCTTTTAAAGTTGTAGGGACGATCCGCTCGGATCTTACTGCTTAAGGCCGCCATCATCTGTCCTTATGACTGTGTAGATATGGCTATGTTGTCTGTTTTATATCCATAAAGCAACACCTTAAGTTCGTTATGCCAGAGGCTGTTTGAGCAAGTCCAGCAAGGCCTGAGGGACAAATTTTCGGGATGTGGTAATGGCGTAAAAGTGCTCATAAATGGGCAGTTTACTTTGATACTGCTCCAGCAGGCCCTGGGCAATTTCATCTTTGACAACCACCGGGGGTAACACCGCCAGGGCGCCACTGTCTCTGGCCAGCAGTCGCAGCATCGCCATGTCATCGACTTCGGCCTGAATATCCGGTTTATACTCATGTACTGCACACAGGGCATTAAAAGCTGAGCGGATCTCAGTGGTGGGTCCCGGTAGTACCCAGCGAACCTTTTCATATCCTGTTGGAAATTCACTGCTGATACTGGCACCTTTTGGGCCAACGATGGCAACCTGCTGCCGCGATACCAGCTGTGTGTGCCAGCGCGCTTCATCCTGACTGGCCAGGCGATTGGTGAGAACCAGATCCAATTCATGATTACTTAACCCTTGCAGCAAAGTATCCATATCCCGGGTAGTCAGGGTAAAACTGATGTGAGGATCACTGAGCAAGGGACTGATAAAGCTCTCTATGAAGTTTCGCGACAAGGTGGTCTGTACGCCAATGGACAGGTGTTGTCGTTCGGTCGCTACACCTTTCAATAAAAAGGACTCCAGCTCTTCGCCTTTGTAAAAAATATCGTCTGCGTACACCAGCACTTGTTTGCCTGCATCAGTCAGGATTAGTCTGCGGCCCTGTTTTTCGAATAATGAGACGCCCATCGTGTGCTCCAACCGCTTAATCTGGATTGACAGGGCAGACTGAGAAATGTGCACATCTTGAGCAACCTGCGTCAGGCTGCCAGCTTTGGCAACACGCCAGAAATAGTAGAGGTGGTGATAGTTGAGGCGGCTCATTCAATAGTTATAAAAAATATATGATTTAGTTAGAATATATATATTTTTTATATCTTTCAACGTCTGACATACTGAGCCCGTTCTGAATGGAGTGGGATAATTATGTCAATATCATTAATGATGATGCTCGTCATCACGCTCAGTTTTGCGCTCAGTGCCTGGTACTGTGGTCGTGCCGAACGCATTGGCAAGCGGTTTGTAACCGTCTTCTCAGGCTGGCTGTTGGTTTTGTGGGTCGCAGCCCTTGCAGGGCAGGGCGTTGACACGAAGATACTTCCCGACAGTGCCTTCACCCAATGGGTTCATGTCACTTCACTGGGACTGTTCATGTTTGCCCTGGTGATATTTATGGCCATCATTCTGATGCGCTTTTCTCTTAACTATATGGCTGGTGAGCCGCGCCTGAATGTTTACTGGCGCTGGCTGCTTGGCACCCTGGCAGCGGTGTCTCTGGTGGTGTTGAGCAATCACTTGCTGCTGCTTTTACTGGGCTGGACGCTGATCAGCCTGGCTTTGCATCAGTTGTTACTTTTCTATCCTGAGCGTCCCCGGGCAGCCCTGGGCGCACACAAAAAATTTATTCTGGCACGTCTGGCCGAGCTGGCGCTGTGTATTGCCGTGTTGTGTTTATATCAGGCTCACGGCACCTTTTTGTTGACTGATATTCTGGCACATTATCAGGCTCCCAACCCTGAAGTCAGTGTTTACACCCAGATTGCCGCAGTATCGCTGGTACTCGTTGCGCTTATCAAATGTGCGCAGTTGCCGGTACATGGCTGGCTGATGCAGGTGGTCGAAGCGCCTACGCCAGTCAGTGCTTTGTTACATGCGGGTGTTATCAATCTGGGTGGCTTTTTAATGATAGTGTTTGCGCCTGTGGTTATGCAGGTCGCCATTGCACAGTGGATCTTGCTGCTTGCCGGCGGTCTGACAACGGTCCTGGCGGCGCTGATCATGACAACCCGGGTGAGTGTAAAGGTTCGCCTGGCCTGGTCAACCAGTGCACAGATGGGTCTGATGCTGGTTGAATGTGCACTGGGCCTGTACGAGCTGGCACTGCTACATTTGCTGGCCCACTCTGCCTACAAGGCCCATGCTTTTCTTAATTCAGGCAACGCTGTTCGCGAAAACCTCCAGGCACGTCTGGCAGTCCCTGTCACACCGTCTCTGACACGCTGGCTGGGCGCAGCACTACTGAGTGTCAGTCTGGTTGCTGTAACCTACTGGCTGGTGGGCCAGGGTACAGCCCTGAGTATGTGGGCCTTACTGGCCATGTCGCTGACCTTGCTGCTGGCACAGCGCAGCAGTGCGCACCACAGTTTGCCATGGGCTGGTGTGGTGGCGCTCAGTGTGCTGTTGCTGGCCAGTTATGCTGCCCTGAAAACCCTGCTGGCGCAGACCGTCTTTGCTAATGTGGCGCTGCATGAAGCGCCTTTGAGTGCGGCGGATAGTGTGGTGCTGGCGCTGTTTGCAAGCCTGTTTGTACTGAACTGGCTACTAACCTACCGAGCAGCACACCCTAAGGTACAAAGCCTGTCTGTGGTGCTGTTTGCCGGATTGTATCTGGATGAGTGGTGGACCCGGCTGACATTGAAAGTGTGGCCGGTGAAACTGCCGGACCCAGTCAAGTCGCAACGCGCCGTCAAGCGCCCGTATGGATTAATTCAGGAGTCTTAACATGGCAAGTGATATTCGCACACTTACTCAGGCACAACGGGTGTCTGTCCAGGCTGCCTGCCAGAGGTTGGCACCCAGCTGGCCGCTGGACCAGATGATAGCAGTCAGCCCCTACTGGCCAATGCGTCACGAGCGAATTGAACAGGTCAGCGCACGGCTCAGCGCGTTGGCGGGTATTTCGATGCTGATGCCGGCCAGCGATTATCTGGACTGGTATCGACGGGGCATGATCAGCGAGCAGGCACTGAACATGGCGCTGGCAGAGTCAGGGCTAGGCATGAGTGCTGCTGAGCTGATTCAGGCACTGGAACGTGCGCCAGAGCAGGTCCCCTGGCAGTCATTGTCAGCGTTACTGGATGAGCACAGAGCGCGTCACAAAATGGCCTGGAGAGATGAAATCATTCATCAGATCAGCCAGTTCTGTGCTGCGCATTTTCAACAAGCTCAGCCCATGTTGCATCGTGAACACAGCAATGCGCAGCCTGCTCTGTACACGCACTGGCTGGCGGTTAGTCAGCGTGATCGCGGTCTCAGTATCGTATTGGATGAGCCTGATCTGCACCGCTATTTTAAACAGCTACCAGACGACCCGGGTGTTTTGATAGCGCAAGCGCTGGATACCTTTGGGGTGCAGGACGACCAGGTTGAGTTGTACGCACATGCGCTGTTGCTGGATGTGAGCGGATGGGGCGCCTGGGTCGCTTATTTGCGCTGGCAGAACGAGCTCAAAGGCGAGCCCCAGGAACAAATGCAGGATCTGCTTGCCATTCGTATGGCGTGGGAGCTGGTACTGTGGCGATATCAGCAAGCCCATTTTCCAACATTTTTTACTACTTTGGCGCATAAATGGAAGCAATCTCTCGCAATGCTGTCAGCGCAACCAGCGCAACATCAATCGCAACAAAAGCCCCTGTGGATCTGGGCCAGAGCAGCAGAGCTGAGCTATCAGCAGCAACTGCACAAGGCACTGAGTCGCCGGGCAAATCAGCCGGCAAAGGCCATACAGTGTCAAGCCGCATTTTGTATCGATGTACGTTCTGAGGTTTATCGTCGCGCGCTTGAAGCGCAAAGCGATGGGGTACAGACGATGGGGTTTGCGGGCTTCTTTGGTCTGCCGATTTCATACCAGGTGCAACAGGCAGATGTGAACCGCCCTCAATGTCCGGGTTTGTTGTTGCCAAGTCTGGTGGCGTCTCATGGCCAGGCGGATAAACATGGCGCCGCTTCGCTCAATGCAGGCGCCCGCTGGCAGGCATTTTCTAAGTCGGCCACGGCCTCATTCTCTATGGTGGAGTCGGCAGGCTGGCTGGATACCTTTAAATTACTGAAAAAAGCCTTCTTTGCATCTGAACAGGCCCATCCGGTTGATAAGCTGACGAACAGTCAGGACTGGTCGTTGACACAAGGTGGAGAGGAGCTGAGCGCTCAACAAAAGGCCGGCTTGGCCGCTGGCGTGCTGAAGGCAATGGGGTTTGAGCAGTTCGCTCCCACTGTGCTCTTGGTTGGGCATGGCAGCCACTCTACCAATAACTTGCAGGAAGCGGGACTTGGGTGCGGTGCGTGCGGTGGACAAAGTGGGGAAGTAAACGTCAAAGTGCTGGCCTGGTTACTCAATGACAAAGCGGTGCGTGCGGCATTACCTGAGCTGGGGATTGAGATCCCAGAGCAGACAAAATTTGTAGCGGCACTGCACAATACCACCACAGATCATATTCGTTGTTATGATGAACAGCCGGATGCTCAGATTACGTCATGGCTTGAGAGCGCTACGGCGGTGGCACAAAAAGAGCGGGCGGCAAAGCTGGATACTCAGTTAGCTGATGCAAGTCGGGAAGCGCTGGATCAGGCCCTGATAGCACGCAGCCTGGATTGGTCTCAGACTCGTCCAGAGTGGGGGCTGGCAAACAATGCTGCATTTATCGTTGCACCCCGCAGCTGGACCCAGGGCATTGATTTACAGGGGCGCAGCTTTTTGCATGATTATCAGTATCAGCAGGATCCAGACTATCAAATTCTGGAAGCCATTGTGACGGCCCCTATGCTGGTGACCCACTGGATCAACATGCAATACAACGCCTCGACCACAGATAATCTGCACTTCGGCAGTGGCAATAAGGTGTTGCACAACGCCGTTGGCGGTAACATCGGGGTATTTGAGGGCAATGGCGGCGACTTGCGAACTGGTCTTGCAATGCAGTCGCTGCACAATGGATATGACTGGATGCATCAGGTGTTACGCCTGTCTGTTTATCTGGCGGCACCTAAATCAGCGATTAAAAACATTGCCGAGCGTCATGAGGTGGTCAGGCAGTTGATCGATAATGAGTGGTTGTACGTATTTCAGTGGCAACAGACGGGCGAGATAAGTCGCTTTTATCAAAATCGCTGGTGGCCGGTGTCGGCTGGGTCGCCCGAATCAGATGAAGAATCAAACATAGTACAGTGTCTTTGATTTCTGGTATTTGGACTACCAGAACAAAGCTGTGGGGCACGAAGCGGCAACCTCCGGGTTGCCGCTTTTTTATTACCACGGCGCTTGGTATATTCGTGTGGATCTGCCACAGTTACAGTAACCATAGACAGTTTACTATGCGTATGAGTGACTTAACATACAAAACAACAGGCAATAATACGGAGTGAGCATGGCGGGAGATATCGTCAAAATTCAGGCTGAACACTGGTCAGCAACTCAGCTTAAATTAAAAGCACTCAATGAAAAGATGGCCGCACTGGAGCCTTTAATCCTGGAAGCGGTCGAGCAGCTCGATCCACACAGCTGCAGTTATGATGCGGGTCAACGTCAGGCACTGGCACAACGTCTGAAAGAGGCGCTGTCTAAAGACGGTGAAGCAGTACCACAATCAAAATAACCAGTATGGAATTCAACCTAAGCGCTGCCCATGCGGGGGCGTTTTTGTTTGAAGCGGATAAGGCAAAATCAGATTGTACAAGATCATATCTTTCCCTGAATTGTCATTGCAGCTCGTATAAACGGCTCTAGAATAATAAACATAGAAGGAAGTTGGTAGGTGATATGAATATATCGCAATGTCTTGTAATCTGCAGCATCTTGGTATCCGGGCTGACTTTGAGCAAAGTCGCGGTGGCCGATATGCTCGATGTTTCAGTCGGATGGACCAAACCGCCTTACGTTATAGAACAGGGAGACACCGGCTTTGAACTGGATATGGTGAAAGCGATTTTTGCTGCGCTGGGCCATGATCTGCAATTCGTTTATGTCCCGTTCGGTCGTTCGAATTCTCTGCTGAAAACCGGCAAAGTTGATGCGGCACTGACCATGAACCGGCGCATGGATTTAGCTGGTGCAGTCCTGTCTGAGCCCTACATTACCTATCACAACACCGCAATTAGCTTAAAAAGTCGTAACGTAAAGCTGCACAATATCAGTGCACTGGAGAATTACGCCGTAATTGGATTTCAAAATGCATCGCTGGTCCTGGGAATGGAGTATCAGCTTGCAACTGCCAATAGCCCTCTGTACATAGAGCTGCCCGATCAGCAAAAGCAGGTTGAGCTGCTTTTGCAGGGCAAAGTCGATGTAGTCGTTATGGATATTAATATATTTAACTATCTGAGCAAGGCTATCCTTGGTCGTGACCAGATGGTCAACGTATCGGTGCATCATTTATTTCCCGCGTCACCTTATCGCATAGCATTCAGAGATCCCGAGCTTAAAGAGGCCTTTAACCTCAAGATGGTACAGTTCAAAAACAGCCCCGCCTATCAAAAGTTACTGAGCCGATATCAATTCCTGCAATAAGCCTGCTCACCTTTCACGCCTGTCCGCAATCCGGTTGTTGTCACTGACGTTCAGTTATGATGTCTGATTTTGTCGATTTTGTGTCTTAAGTGACACTGCTTGTTCGGTTAAGATGTACATCAAAGGAGTAAGGTATGACCAGAAAACAAGTATATTTTATCGCGGATGGGTTTCAGGCCCTGGACCTATTTGGACCGCTGGACACCTTTATGGAGGCTAACGCCTGTGTGCCAAATGCCTATGCAAGCAAGCTATTGAGCTTAGTACCCGGCCTGGTCAGGACGGCTTATGGTCAACAGGTTCATGCCGATTTTGGACTGGGTGATGAGGTCGACCTGGATGATTTAATCATTTGTGGTGGCAGTGGTATGCGGACATTAACGCTGGAGGCTCAGCAACTTAGGGCGCTATCGGCGCTGGCAGACAAAGCTGAACGGGTATTTAGCATCTGTACCGGCGCGTTTGTTCTGGCCCAGCTTTTTCCTGACAAGGCATTAACCCTGACGACGCACTGGCGCTATTGCGAGAACCTGGCCCGGCAACATCAACATTGCACCGTTTCTGCGGATCCTCTGTATATACAGGACCAGCATGTCTGGTCATCGGCAGGGGTACTGTCGGGCGTTGATCTGGCACTGGCCATTGTGAGAGAGGATCACGGTAACAGTATTGCCGCGCAAGTGGCGAAAGATCTGGTGGTTTATCTGCAACGCTCAGGAAACCAGCATCAGTATTCAGATGCCCTGGCACTGCAATCCGGCGATAGTTTAAAGCTTTCTCCGTTAATGGATTGGTTGAGCACCCAGCTTAATCAGTCGGTCACGGTATCCAGAATGGCAGAGTTTTGCAATCTGAGCGAGCGGCAACTGACACGCTTGTTTAAGCAGCATCTGAATTGTACGCCAAGCCACTACTTTAAAACCCTGAAACTGAATCATGCACGCGATCTGCTTTGTGAAGAAAATATCAGTCTGCAACATGTCTCGGGCAAGCTTGGCTTTAACAGCTATGACAGTTTCAGGCGTGCATTTATCAGGCAGTTTGGGGTATCCCCGTCACACTATACAAAAGGAATTAACCGATGAAATACAAGCTGATTGCGCTGATATTTGGCTGTTTTACATTTTGTGGCGCCGCTTCACCGCTTACCCAGACAGAGCAGCAAGCCTGGCTGGAAGACATTGACTTTTATGCCCACCAGGTGAAAACGCAACACATTCAGCCATTTCATACCCTGGCAGAAGCGGACTTTGACCGCAAGGTTGAGCGCCTAAAAGCACAACTGCAAGGGCTCACCGAAGCGCAGGTAGAAACCCGGCTAATGGCGATAAGCCGGGCAATAGGCGACGGACACAGCAATTATTTTATGATGTCTGGGCCACACCAGCACTTTCCATTTCGGTTTAAATTTTTTGGCGATACCCTGCGCGTTATCGACACCACGTCAGCATATCGCAACTTACTGGGGGCTCAGCTTAGCTCAATCAACGGGGTGAGTGTGGCTGAGCTGTACACTCAGTTGGCGGCTACTTTGCCGGGCGTAGACAATCAGTACAGTGAAAAAGCCAGCTTTGAGTACTACCTGTCTTTACATAAATTATTGCTGGGGCTTGAGATAGTAAAAGAGGAACAGCCTGCGTTGTTCAAATTTGTCACAGGGAAAGAGGAGAGCAGTGTACCGGTTTCGCCCATCAGTATGAGTGAATTTGGTAAGCTCAGCTCTGCTTATTCGCGCACTGAGCCCGAACTGACCACACACGATACTGGCATGCCTGGGATCACATTGAGCCTGTTCAGACAGCACAAAGCCGCTTACTTTGATTTTAGGTCCTATCCCGAACCTGAGCAGGTGATAGCACACTGTGAGGACTTACAAGCGACCCTCAGGGCGGCTGGCTCGCGTGTCATGATTATAGATTTCAGAGGTAATGGTGGCGGTAATTTCTACTCGGGCCTGGCGTTGTCAGCATGTTTGCAGCCTTTGGACCAAATTGACTGGATGCAGGGAGTCTATGTGTTATCAGATGGAGAAACCTTTTCTGCTGCCATGACCAATACCGTGCAATTCAGACAAATCCTCAATGCCACAGTGGTTGGCACCCCAACCGGAGGAGACCCAAATCAGTTTTCAGAAAATAGCGTGTTCTCGCTACCAAACTCGGGGCGTCGGTTTAGCTTGTCGAAACGGTACTATCCATTTTCAGATGTACAAAGTGATGCCGTGTATCCGGACATACATATAGCACCGAGCTGGGAGGACTACCGCGCAGGGAAGGATACCGTGTTGATACATCTTCTATCACAATTGAGTGCACACACTCAGTGGCCTGCATCTGTTAATAAATAGACACTAAGATTATGCAAGGCATGGGATCAGTGTCCCAGTGCCTTGTATTCACAACACGCCCAACAGGCAGTGCTGAAGCAAACGTTTATAAAGGCAAGTTACACTCCAGCGTGAAGCAATCCGTTGTCATACACAGATCCAGTGCAGAGCAGTGATGGTTTGTCAGTCCGGGCAAGGCACCTCCTGCAACCTGGTGTGTTGCATGGTGTGGCATTTGGTTTGCCGCGTGCGTCAGGTTTTTAACCGCTTTCTTTTTGAAGTTAAGTTTCATAATTATTCCTTTAAGTTATGTGCTCACCCAATTGAACACAGTAATAAATTACCTTAAATAGGTAATTGTGCAACAGAAAAATGCAATTGTGGCAGAGCACCGCCTGTTACTGATGTGGTGACATCCTGAAATTGCTCTGTGGCGTTAGCTGACTGGCGCCGACTATGGTCTCTACCATTTTGCGATTGAATTTCATCGCATTATTTTTTGAAACAGCATGCTTAAAGGGGGCTTAACCCTGAGGTGGTGTAGATCAAAAACAAGTTACTAAAATGAGATTACCATTGGGGAAAAGTGGCCATCCATATAATTGCAATTTATAGTGTTGGCCGACATGCATATCTGAATTCTGCTGTCAGTATCTACTCAATAAAAGGAATAATAATGAAATTAACTCAACTTCTTGGGATTGCGTTGTTGATGCTATCGCTGCGCGCCTTTGCTTCGGAACAAGTGATTATCAAGCGTTACTTGTCTGATGAAGATAGCCCAATTAAGCACATACCACATTTATCGTATTTCCACCTCGATGATTTCGAATCAGGTAGTGTGTCAGTACCCGGTGTTACAATTGATCAAGGTTATATTCGTGCACCTGCGAAATATGTGGATTCGGTAGACGGTGACGACGGCGTAATAAACAGTCGCTGTGGTGGTTGCCGTGGTTACTTTGTCTCTCAGAAGAACCAGTTAGGGGTCAACATTACGTTTGACCGCGATGCACTTGGTGCACTACCTACAGATGCGGGTCTGGTCTGGACCGATGGAAAGGGGCTGACAAAATTCATTGCCTACGACGAAGCTGGTAATGTGATAGCTCAGTCTGAGCCTCAGGACATTTCGGACAGTTCATTTCATGGAACCACTGGAGATGATCACTATTTTGGTACTTTTTATGAGCAGGGTATCGCGCGTATCTATATTGAAAGCACCATTGATGCGCTGGAGTTTGACCACCTGCAATTTGGCCATAGATTACAGGAACGCCAAGAGCCAATTGGGCCTCTGAATTACGCAAGCTTTGAACAGGATAGCCCTTTTTATAGCGAACAGAGTGCATTCGACTACTTCCACCTGCTGGATTTTGAAAGCAGCACAGATCTTGAAAAAGGCGCTATTTTCTCAGATGGCTATGTTCGTACGCCCAGCAATTTTGTCGACTCCGTAGATGCTGACGATGGTGTACTGGACGGGCAGTGTGTAAGCTGCCATAGCTTTTATGTGAACCAAAGTAACAAGCAGGGTGTGACAATAACGTTTGACGCTGTGAGCCTGGGGCACTTACCTACACATGTGGGTGTTGTTTGGGTAGACGGTGCGGGGTTAACGCGTTTTATTGCCTATGACAACGAAGGCGTTGTCATAGCAGACTCTGGCTTGATTAATATTGCTGACGACTCATTTTATGGCACCACGGCGGATGATACATTTTTTGGTGTGATTTCAGAGACAGGTGTTTCCAGTATCTATATCGAAAACAGTGAAGATGATCTGGAAATTGATCATGTTCAGTTTGGTTACCAAAACCTTCAACCCGCCTTGCCGCTTGGTCCAACCCCTTATTTGAGTTTTGAACAGGATAGCCCTTTTTATGCGCTCAAAGATGTTTTTGGGTATTTTCATTTGCAAACATTTGAGCATGGCATGGGTGATGCTGTAGGAGCGAGCTTTTCACGCGGAGTGGTGCGTGCACCAGCTAGTTTTGTCGACTCTGTTGATGGTGACGATGGGGTTGTTGATGGCAAATGCGCGTCATGTAAAAGTTTTTATGTTGACCAGTCAGCCGAGCTGGGCCTGATGATTACCTTCAATAAAGCAGAGTTAGGTACATTGCCGACTCATGCCGGAATTGTCTGGACTGACGGCAAAGGCGAAACACGCTTTAAAGCTTATGATGAGTTTGGCAATGTGATTGCTGATTCTGGTCAGGTATCTATTGCTGATGATTCATTTTATGGCACTGTTGCAGATGATCACTTTTTTGGCGTGACTGCGCACAAAGGCATCGCCAGGCTGTACATTGAAAATACAATCGATGGCCTGGAGATAGATCATCTGCAATATGGTTATCTGGGGGCACCGCAGGCCATTAAGCCATTATCTTATCGAGATTTTGAACGTGACAGTCCGTTTTACTCCTATGCTCAGAGTGCGCTTTACAGTCATCTGGAAACATTTGAATCGGGTCACCTTAGTGTACCAGGCGTGAGTGCTAGCCGTGGTTTGGTGCGTAATACTGCTCGGTATGTTGATTCTGTGGACGCGGACGATGGAAAGATAGATGGGTACTGTACAGGCTGTCGAAGTTATTATGTTAACCAGTCCACGCAAGCGGGAGTCAGCTTTACATTTGATAAGAATTCACTCGGCAAGCTCCCCAGTTATGCAGGCCTGGTTTGGGTTGATGGTAAAGGGCTAACCCGCTTTATAGCCTACGATGAACAAGGGAACATGATAGGTGATTCGGGTTATGTATCAATTGCTGATGACTCATTCTACAGTACCGTTGAAGACGATCATTTCTTTGGTATTGAGAGCAGTCAGGGAATTTACCGGATCTTTATTGAAAACACCGAAAATGATCTGGAGCTTGACCACCTTCAGTTTGGCCACAAGTAGTCACTTAGTTTACTTGTGGCTTAGTATCGGCGCTATTTTTTGATGGCGCCGTACTCGTTTTTAGGTGTATGACGCAGCAGTATTGCGTGATAAAACCAGTCATTATTGTATGTGGCATTGCAAAGAATTGAAAAATCCGATTGCTAAACAAAGACGACAGGATTTGTGACAATCAATAGTCAGATCAACATCATTCATTGTAATCAGCACGTTTCGTACTATTTAGAATTGTACCTACTTGTTAACTGGAAAAAGTTATTTATTGTGTGTTTCTGTCTAATTATCTGATTTAAAATGGTAAAAGTAATTATTCAAAGAAGCAATTGTTAATTTTATTTTTTATTTTTGTGAAATTTATTTGTGTGGGTCGGGTCTTTTTGTATGAATTCAAAAGGAGATACAACATGACCACATTATGCAAACCCGCGACTTTTTACCCAGAGCACCTAGTCAATGCTGATGACATCATGACCGTCATTGAAGTTTGTCACCCCGATAGCCCTTACAAGCAGCGGGCCTTTGAAATGATCCAAAATACAGAGGTCAAAAACCGCCACCTGATCCTGCCGCTCACAGAAGTCGTGAAACTCGGGGACTTTGGCGCGCGTGCCGCTCGCTACAAAGAAGCAGCCATTGATATGGCCGAAGCCGTTGCATTAGAAGCGATGGCAAACGCGCAGGTGCAGCCGGAAGACGTCGATATGGTGATAGCCACGTCTTGTACTGGTTTTATGATGCCCTCATTGACTGCGCATTTGATCAATCGACTGGGTTTACCTAATGAAACCAAGCAAATCCCGATTGCACAGCTAGGCTGTGTGGCAGGGGCCTCGGCGATTGGTCGGGCATTTGAATACTGCCAGACCCGTAAAAACAGTAATGTGCTGATCGTCTGTGTTGAAACTTCCTCATTGTGTTTTCATCGAGAAGCCAACCGCTTACAGGACTTTATTAGTGATGCACTGTTTGCCGATGGCGCTGCCGCTGTGGTCATGCGTGGTGACAGCCAGGTATCTGGCCTGAAGCTGACCAATAATCAAAGTGTTACCATCAAAGATACACTGCCTTACATCGAATATGATATTACCCATCAGGGCTTTAAGTTTTCTCTGGATAAGCAGGTCATGCACTCCATTCCCCATGTTGCACCTTATCTGCAATCATTTTGCAGACGCAGTCTGTCGCGCGATGCCAACCAGGTTGATAGTACGATTTTTCACACCGGTGGAAAACGCATTCTCGATGAGCTGGTGCGGTGTTTGTCGCTTGAGCCAGATATGGTGGCCCGCTCCCGGGCTTGCCTGGCTGAAACGGGTAATACCTCCAGCGTAGCTGTCATTGATGTTTTAAAGCGGACTTTTGATTCTGCAAGACGCGGCGATGCCAGCCTGCTTGCTGCATTTGGGCCCGGATTTACCTCAGAGATGAGCGTTGGGGTGTGGCACTGATTGATACTCAAGGTACAAAGCCAAAATCGCCTGTTTGATAAGCAATGCAGGTTGGCTTTGGCCATCAGCTAACAGACAGCGCGGTTTCATGGCCAGTCAGTCACTTTATTGTATACTTTAGCAATTATCCCTGAGTGACCTGGGTCATGTATAAAAAAGCCTTTCTCGCGCTGAGTGTATTTTTTGTCTCTATGCTGATAGTTGCAACACTGGATACCTTTTGGTTGCACAGCGCCAATGCGCAGCGGCCAGCTCACAAACTCCCGGTATTACCACCCGGGGAACAATTAAAGCAGCAGGACCCATTGCACCCGCTGCTTGACATTTATGGCTTGGCTGCTCACTCACCGAAGACTGCGTTAAAGCAACTGGCGCAGTGGCAACAAGATAACTCAGGTTTAAAGCCAATCGAAACGGTGTATGTGATGTGGATTCGCAGGCGCGCAGCGAGCGACGATAACGAACGTGCTGCCTTGGACCAGCAGCTTTCTGAGCTGGCACAAAAACATCAGCTCTTCTGGCTGCAAGCCTGGGTTGCACAGACTCGGGCAAAAGTAGCGCTAAGGCTTGGTGACCTCGAAGCGGCGCGTACAGCGATTGTCGAAGGGGTGACGCTCGCGCAAAAGCACGGTGTGGGGTTTCTTTTAACAGAGCTTTACAATACGGCGGGTGTGGTTCTTAACGCAACCAATGAACTGGTTAAAGCGCAGCAGTATTTTCTCAAAGGGATTAAACAGGTCGACGCATGGCCTGATAACCGGCTGCATGGCCTTTTACATAATAACCTTGGGCTCTTGTATGTACACCTGGAGCAATGGCACAACGCGTTAAAGTATCTGAGTCAGGCAGAAGCGCTCTATGGAAGTTATGCCGGCGCCACCCCTGAATACATGTCTATGATTTTGTTTAATCAGTCTTTTGCTCACAACCGTGCCGGCCAAGCCAGCCAGTCCAGAGAGAAATTTGAGCAGGCGTTGAGTTACCTGAACGAGAATTCCGGCGATTTCTATCGGGTTGTTGCACTCAAAAATGAGGCCCGACTACTTAATCTGGAGAAAGATCTCGATGGAGCCACTGAAAAAGCCACCCGCTGTACCAGTATGACCAGTACTGAGCAATACCCGATGCAGCATGGGATCTGCCTACTGGAGCTGGGCTTGGCACATTATGCAGGCGGGCGAATTGATGCTGCACAATCGGCAACTCAGTCTGCGGTAGCGGTTTTTAGCTTGCTTAAACACACGCGCTGGCTGCTCAAAAGTCGGCTTTTTCTGGCACAAGTACTGGAAAGTCAGGGCGAGGCCGCAGCGGCACTGGCACTGCTTAAAGAGGTGAGGGTAGAGGAAAAAGCCATGATCATGAATGAGCTGATTGCGCTGGATACAGCCCTGGAAGTGCAACAAATTGCTCAAGAGCGTGACCTGTTAAGTGCGCAAAGCCGGTTATCTAACCTTGAGCTTTTACTTGATAAACAACGCTTCAGATTACTGGTCTTATGGTTAGTTCTGGCGCTCACCGGGGCCGGATGGCTGGCACTGAGGGCCAGAGCGGTAAGTAAAGATAACCGCCGCTTGTACGATTTGAGCTTTGTTGATCCCCTCACCAAAGCGGCCAATCGTCGTTTATATCAGCAGGAAATGGCAAAACCGAAAAGACTGAAAACCGATACACTATACCGTCTGGTGGTGATTGATCTCGACCATTTTAAACAGATCAACGACAATTTTGGCCACGACAAGGGAGATGCGGTGCTAGCCGAATCCGCAACCCGGCTACAAAAGTTTGTTGCCGATGATGAGTTGTTTGTACGCTGGGGCGGCGAGGAATTCCTGATGGTGGCTAAAGAACGTGATGACTTTCGGGCTTTTACTCAAAATATGGTGAATGCACTGAGAGAGGCACCGTTTAAACTTGGGGACACCACGCTCCAGGTGACCGCCTCTTTTGGTGTCAGCCATGCGATGAAGATACAGCAGCTGGGTACATCAGATGCAGCATTTAAATGTGCCGATCAATGTTTGTATCAGGCTAAACAAAATGGCCGGGATCAAGTTGTGATGCCTCTATAGAGTCGTTAATAGGTTGCAGATGTCAGGCTAAGTCAAAATGCAGCTATTTGACGGCCTGACGACTTGCTGACCACGCGGCTGGGGCCAGCAAGTTTTGTACTCTGTACTTGTTACTTAAACAGTTCCAGTTCACCTAAGCTCAGGTAATTGCCCAGATCATTTGAGACATCAAGGCGATAGTACTGATAGTGTGCCTTTGAGTCCAGACAGTATTCAGACATAGCCGGGAAGTCGGGCTTGTCACCTGACCCAATGGGTGTCCAAACCTGTTGATCGTTACTGCCAAACAGTTTCCAGCTGGTGGTGATCCAGGTTGTGGTGTGATTGTAGCCCTGAGCAAGTGCGATTTTTGATACCGCTTCTGCCTGAGGCAAAGTCACATAAATAGATTCCTGATTTTCTTTGGAGAACCAGACGTGGTTGTAGCTGTAGACCACGACCCCATCATTCAGGTGATTAATGCTGCCATGGCTGGTGGTCGCGACCTCAAATGCGCTGATATCAACTTTTTCATCTGCCAGCTGGCAGGCGCGGTTGGGCACAGTACCATCTCCTATGGTCAGCTCGAAATCGCCGCTTTGTTCAGTGACATCGACCCAGTGTCCGTACCAGCCGTTGAAATCCAGTGACGGGGTGCCATAGTAGGTGGCTTTTATTCCGTCGTTGTTGATCACATCAAAGGTAATATACTTAGTGCTATCTGGTGCATTGATCTGAGGTTGAGCACTGTGTACCTGGCTGCCCGAGACGATGCTGCCCTGGCTGTCAGTGGCAATAAAATGCGTACCACGAAACTCAGGTGTAAAGGTTGTCAGTTTATCCTGAGTCAGCAGGTTGTCTCTGAGGCTGTCCTGTTTGAGGATCAGTCCATCGCTTTGCGCTGTTGCAGAGCAGGCAACCAGTGCCAGCGCACTCAGTAAAAATTGGGTTTTTTTATTGGTAAACATCGTTATTCCTTAAATTATCCTTGTTTCCAGTAACCCATTTTAAGGGACAAATGAGTAATTAAGAAGGCTTTAAGGGTATAAAGTTTGCTTTATGTCACAGTTGGCAGCATCGTATTTTCAAAAAGCCATTCAATACGAGATAGGTGAGGGAGCCATAAGGCCCCTATTGCATGTTCAATTGCATCGCGGGTGCTGAGTGTTCCGGAGGCTAAAGATAAAGTTCAATTGAATAGAGTAAACAGTACTTACCAGCTGAACCGGCCCAAACCTTATCGTCATGGCCGCGTGCAATTACTTTTGATTTGGCGTGATATGCAGACAATAAAACAGATAAATTGGCCTCAAAACCAGGATCCGCCTTTTTCATCCAATATCCGTCAGGGCAAGATTCCTCAGGGGCCGCGAGTTTAAATACCACATCACCCTGACCATATTGTGAGTATGTAATTAAGGTGGCGACCGTTGTTTTGCTTGAACCCTTGACCGCAGCAAAAGTTAAGCTACTGAAAGTACAAAGTATGATTAAAAGTAGGGTAATCCAGGTTTTCATTGTGTCAGTTCTTTAGCGTTAAATAAGCAATGATACACAAAATATTGTGCTCAAAAAACACCCAGTTGTTTGTGTTGGCATTAAATTTTTGTGCAAAGCGCTTGCCAGTGGTTACAAACCCTGTTGCTTGCGCAGAATATTTTGGTTTTCGTTGAACGTGATTGTTCCAATCTGGCAGACATCAAGGATACAATGTGGCCGCTTAAGGAGAAAGTATGCTGCAAAACACCATCCGTCAGAAAATATCAAAACGCTCTGTACCTTTGCTGGTCTACCCCTGCCTGCTTTTTTGCTGGCTGTTAAGCCTTGGACCGGATCTGGCTGTGAGTAACTTTTATCAGCAGATACAGATAGCGCTGACCATGGTGTTTGGTTCATTTATCGCCGGCGGCACGGCGCTTGGCGGCGGGGCAGTGGCCTTTCCCGTCATGACCAAAGTACTGTCTGTTGAGCCGTCGACTGCGAAGGTGTTTTCGTTGGGTATTCAGTCCTTTGGCATGGTTGCCGCGACACTGACTATCTTGTTTTTTAAGATCCGTTTTTATCATAGGGTTGTATATTCGGCGCTGCTGGGGGCGATCCCTGGCGTAATCATTAGCCTGACCCTATTGGGCGACCTGCTGCCAAGACTGGCAATTAAATCCTTATTCAGCGTACTGCTGATTTTGTTTGCGGTGACCCTGATAAAGCAGCTCAGAGTTGGTATTCAGTCTCATTTGACAGAGAGCTCGACTGATTATCAGTTTATCCCTTTGGTTGGATTTATTGGTGGGCTAGCAAGTGGCCTGGTGGGATCCGGAGCCGATATTTTTATTTTTGCCTACCTGGTTTTAATGCTGAAAAAAGACATCAAGGTTGCCACGGCAACCAGCGTGATCATTATGGCCATCACCTCTGTTGTGGGCACGATGACGAATATGCTGGTACTGGACACACTCACACCCGAGATCCAGCTGATGGTGCATGCAGCCATCCCCGTGGTGATCCTCGGTGCACCGCTGGGGGCACTGGTGTGTGCAAAACTACCTGAGCGCGGCGTGGTTAATATGTTATTGCTGCTTATCGCACTGGAGACCGGCTTCACAGCGTATGAGTGTGTCAGACTGTATTTGTAGGTAGAAATAGCCTGTGTAGAGCTGACATACGAGTTTCGTACTACGAGAATGTACTGATAAAACACTTAGCTGCTGAGTGGCAGTAAGTATAAGTGTGAGAAGGAAGTGCACTGGTTTTTTTAAAACTATCTCCGCTTATGGTTAACCAGACGTCGAGAGCGAGCCAATATCAGGCAATGAAGCCTAACCCAGCGCCCATTACTTCTTATGAGGCAGGACCCAATAGCGAAAAACGCTCAACGATGGTATTTTACGGCAATCTTGATAGTAGGCAGATATCAGATTCCATTAAGGATGCAGCATTGATAGAAATCAGACGCATAGCTGAGGGGTCAGATAAATAGCGGTAGACGTGCTAAAGACAGCATCAGGTTTCCACGTAAGCCACCTATCGGGTCAATCGAATAACGCCGTGAAATATCAAACAAAGCAAATGGCTTTTATTTTTCCAAGGATTAAACATGGAACACTCCAATCCCACCCATACGTTTACTATATCCAGGCAATATCTACTACTTGCAGTATTGGCTGTATCTATTTTTATATGCATATTCATTGTTAGCTGGGCACGCACACCTGAATACAGGCCATTGGTGCAGGATATGCGGGTGGTTGATGCCGTTAAAATAGTCGACATCCTTGAAATGAATGATATTTCCTACAGGGCAGAACTGTCTCAGCATATTTTATATGTTCTTAAGCGAGATGCCGATCAGGCGCGCCTGGCACTGGCCAGAGCCGGATTCGTGTTCGAGTACCCTGAAAAAGATCGATTCACCGGATTACCAGAGGCATGCACCTTACTGGAAGAGCAGGCCGGGGAGAAAAAAGTGAAACCTTTGTGGGAGCAACCCTGGTTTATGCAGTCCCAGAGGTTGCTTATGGGTGCACTTGTAATGATAGTCTTTGTACTGGCTGTTATACGACCAGCGTTGTCTGCTCTGATTTACCCTCAGGCCAAGAAGTAATCATGCGGATTTCATAAAACAGAAGAATTATCATGGGCAGCGAATTCTCGTTTGTATTTTTGCTTCTCACGTTGCTTATTTTTACAAAATTTCGTATAGAAATGGTCCCCAAATTTAGCACACGCACTTAGATGAATAATCTGTTATTAATAGACCAATACAAATTGGAGCAGATTATGAGCAAGAAACGCAGAAACCATTCACCAGAATTCAAGGAAAAAGTAGCTCTTGCAGCTGCCAGAGGCGATAAAACAACCGCTGAGTTGGCAGCCCACTACAATATTCATCAGATCCAGATCACTACCTGGAAAAACGAGCTGATACAAAATGCCGCTAGCTTGTTTACCGGAAAATCTAACTCTGGTCAGCAATCAGATGAAGATGTCGAGAAATTGCACGCTAAAATCGGTCAGCTGACAATGGAGAATGATTTTTTGGCGAAAGTGCTCGGTCGTTAGCAAGAGCACATAAGAAAAATAAACTCGACAAAACACATTCGCTGGCATTAAAACGCCAGTGTGAATTGCTGGAAATTAGCCGTGCTTCTGCCTATTACAAGCCCAAGGGTGAATCGCAGGAAACGCTCGACATTATGAAGGTGATTGACGACATACACCTGAAGTATCCATTCATGGGTAGCCGGCGGCTCGTCGACGAACTGGCCAAGTTAAACTACCAGGTCAACCGTAAGAAGGTGACGAGACTGATGCGTTTAATGGGGATCTTGGTTTTGTATCCAAAACCGAAAACCACCGAGCCTGACAAAGCACACCGCATTTACCCTTACCTGCTCAGGGATACAGAGGTAACGTATGCAAACCAGGTGTGGGCAACAGACATCAGCTATATCCCGATGGCCAAAGGATTCGTGTATGTTGTTGCGATCATAGACTGGTTTAGTCGTAAGGTATTGTCGTGGAAACTATCGAACACGCTTGATACGCATTTTTGCCTCGAAGCATTGGACGAAGCGCTACAGCGTTACGGTAAGCCCCAGATATTTAACTCAGATCAAGGGTGCCAGTTTACTAGCGATGTATTTACGGGCAAACTGAAAGAGAACGGCATCAAGATAAGCATGGATGGCAAGGGCCGCTGGGTCGATAACGTCATGATAGAACGGCTATGGCGAAGCCTGAAATATGAAGAAGTGTACCTGAAAGCATACGACTCAATCAGAGAAGCGGAGCGAGCGAGAGATAGGCAACTACTTCGTATTTTATAATGAGGAACGAATACATCAGAGTTTGGAAAAGCAAACGCCTGATGAGGTATACCATGCGACACAGAAGTTCGCAGCATAAAGGAAGATTGTTCATCTAAAAAATGGCTGAGTGTGTCTAACCAATGGGGTCCAGCTCTCTTCCTTTATAGCCCGATTTTAATCGATACAGAAAAGTAGGTTCGCCCCCTGATAAGCTGAAAAAAACTGGACAACAACAGGACACTTTCCATCAGGTACAAAAAAGCCAGTTAAAGATTATCTCTCTAACTGTCTGTTTTATAACACTTTAAAGTGGTGGTACTTACGGAAAATGAGTTGAACCAACTGTTCGATGAAATGGCGAGAATCGAAGACATTTTGCAGGACACTTCACTTGGTCATAAGAAGCGTAGATTTGAGCCAAAAAGAAGTCGCTACGTTAGCTAAAGGTGTTACTTCTGATCTAATGTGCTAGCTACTGTAGTAGTGTGATTACGTCAACATCGTTTGGTAATCACACTCATTCATATAGTACAGGGTGGTTCACCGCTTATCTATATTTGCCCTAAGTATTTCATCGTACTCATAAAAGGCTGCTGTTAATGCATTGTACTTTTGTCCAAGTTCAGATGACTCATCAATGCGCAGCTTTACTTGACCTATAAGCTCCCTCAGTTCTTCCCTTATCCAGATGACTTGGTGTCGAAAAAGATATAACTTGAGGACGTGTATCATGTATGTTCCAACGTCCGAATTAGCATCAATAGTTCCGTCTCTATTTCGCATCAAATTATCGTCATATTCCAATGAGCAAGGGTGTATAAAGCCTTCGTCATCCTTGGTGTGGATATTAGGGTCATCCGTAGGCCATTTATTTGACTTTCCTCGATTGCAAATAGGGCATGAGTAAATTAAATTACTATACTCGTTTTCAAGATGTTTAAACTTATCTTGAGGGGCAAAATGGTCGATTTGGAAGCCAGCTTTTCCGCCAAATACAAAGTCAGGAGAGCCGCAATAGCCGCAGCAGCCTGAAAAATCACTTTTCAGTGAGTCCTTATAATCTCGATAGTTTTTCTTTTTTGAAACATCTGAATATGAAGGCTTTACTCTATGGATGCTAACCATTTTTTGTCTCACTCAGTAAGTCTTTTGTTACTTCAATCAGTTCTATGATCTGAGATGTACAATTGGATTGTTTTAAAACCCTTGATATTTGCTCTCCTCCAGCGTGCAAGTCTAAGAGGCTATCTAAATCAATTAATCTAGATTCTTTTTCGCTAGTCCAGCTTGTTGAGTCTCTTAACTTGATGAGTTCTTGGTACTCTGAGGTTAAAGAAATTAATCTTCGTTTATTCTTTTCAACTTGCTGTTGAAGTCGGTCATAAAACGATACTTCGTGTTCCAATGATGTATCATCTAGTTTGTCTAAAACAGATTTGGGATAGACTTGATAAACATCAACAGAGTCTGACTTAACGGCGTTGTCCTCAAACGCAGTAAGAACAAAGCATGACAGAAAAGGTTGCCGTTCTTTCAACTCTTTAACTAAATCAGCTCCAGTAAATGAAACATCACAGCTATCCGATAACTCATAATCTGTAACGACAGCATCGACCTCTCGGCCCGACATGACTAACTCATATGTTTCTTCTAGACTATAGAGTGGCTGAATACCCGTAATAGTTACATTCATATCTACAAGTAGGATTGAGCTTTTGAAAGAGTTAATTTCAGTTTGCTCATCGTCAATATAAACAATATTCATATTTACTTCCTTGAAATAGGTTGCTCAACTTTACTTGGAATACTTATTTTGACAGAAAAGCCGCTTTCTCCTGGCTTAGAAAGGACGCTAATATTTCCATCTAAATCTTCAATACTTCCTTTTACCAGTGACATCCCTAAACCAGTCCCTATTATATTTCCTTGGTTATCAGTTTTAGTTGTAAATAAAGGTTCAAATATTTTATTAGCATTGGAGATTGTCTTTGACAGGCCTGGACCTGAATCTTTGTAGATAAACTCTAATTCCTCTCCGTTAAGTAGCACGTTGATACTAATGATTTTTTCTCCTCTAAAACCTAGGTTTTTAAAGGCTTCGTATGAATTAGAAATTAAATTGTTGAATATAGCATCTAACTCAATTTCAAAACATTTAATGGCTGTTCCTGGAATGATATCAAAAGAGAGCTCAGCATTCTTTGATGATAAATGAGCTTCCCAAAAGTTATGCAATGTAGAAAAGTAATCTTCCAAATCAATGGTTTTGCTTTTTCTGCGATCTTGCTTCAGAGTATCTAATGTCAATTTTAGCCAAGCATTTAACTTATCGTCTTGCTGTTGCATGTCAGCGATCATTGAAAATGGATCTAGTGAAGGGTCTACTTTGGAAACGTCTAGATCGAAGAGGTTTAAGACTTTTATCAATTTCTTATGCCGCGCAGATAGGTTATTGCTCATTTTTTTAAAATCATGTGCAAATGATGCGATCATAGCTCCAGAGCCAGCAAGCACCCTTAGCAGCTTATTCTCTTCTGTTAGATTATCAATTTTCTCATCTTGGATCTTAGCATGCTGAACTAAAACATCGATTTTTTCCTCGTCTTGTGACTTTTCGTCAGTTGTGAATAAATCCGGTTCTTTGGGCTTTGTGGGCTTATGAGACTTTATGATGTTTTTAGATTGCTCGACAATTTGCTCTTCTACATTTTTTTGTTTGTGCAAACTATCCAGAATTGACGCAACGTAGCTTCTTTGATATTCGAGTTCCTTAACTAGAGCAACCAGCAGGTTTTTAAAAACTGCCAGGTAGTCATTGTCAATCAGTCCTTCACGGTTGGACTGATCTTCAATCCCTACGTTTTTCAACCGAGATATATGAGCGATGCCAGCTAATTGATGGGCTCTAACTCTCCATTGTCCTTTTCTACTTGGAGCAGCAGGGCTAGCAGCAGCTCTTTCATCAAGCTTGAGCCAGTCGAAGTTACTGCCAATACCATAGGGCCTGACTCTCATATTGTCACGATAGATCTTTACTCCACCGTTGAGGCTTAGCCACTTATTCCTTAAGGTTTGATTTACTGATTTATAAAAATATTTGAGCTTCTCATCATTAGATGATGCTTTTTTTAAAAAGTAGGCAGAAAATTCGAAGTCGCCCAGATTATCAAGGGTTTGTTTTAGCTCTGAGCTTTCGTTCGAGTTTGGGATAAGGTTGTCAACTTTTACTACTCTTTTGTACTCACCGTTCTTGAACTCTTCTTCTGAAAATAGCGGCTCATTAATATAACCCTGAGTTTTAAAGAAATCATAATCAAAGCTTTGTTTATCATATTCAGCAGGGTAGAAAGTTAACTCAGCTGAACCATTGGCTATTTTTGCTGAAAGTTTCCAGTCGTATTCATTATAATCACTATAAGTCAGTTCACCATAGTCTTCTTCATGTTTGTTCGCATAGAGAGAGATTTTAAAGTCGCTCTCTTCCAGTGGCGGGAGTAGGGATTTTAAGTTTTCAAATAACCTCGATATCCGCGCTTTAGGCCAAAACTCCCTCAGATTGCTGATGCAAATCAATGTGCCTGATGAGCTGGGATTGTTGTAAAGGTGGGATTTGAGTTCTGTTAGACTCTCCAAACTATCTGAAAAAGAAAAATCCCTTATTTCAAGAGAGGCTTGTACTTGGTCTAGTGTTTCTTTGTCTTCAAAGTCATCCCAATTAACATTCCAGATGCAAGGCTGGTTGCTTTCTTGAACCGTTTTCATTTCACATGACTTGCCGAGTTTATCTAAGGCAAAGCGTCCAATCCCTTTTGCTCCAGACTTTATACGACCTCTATCAGAAATTGCGCTAAGTTCTTTTGCATTTGTCCCAATGGTCATCCAATGCTCTTCAATTATTTTGGATGTCATTCCTTCTCCATCATCTGCAATGACAATCATATTGTCTTTAGAAAAGATAGATGAAAGAAGTTCCCTGTTAGCGCTAGATAGCGTGTCTTTCAAAAGGTATGTCTGATCTAAATCGGAATACTCATAAGCTTTTTTTAAACAGTTGCGTTCTATATCCGCATTTAAAGTAGACTCAACATCTAAAAACTCCTTGTTTGTTAAGAGTGGGGGAATTTGCTCAAATTTGCTGAGAATGAAAATTTGACATTGTGAGGCATCTGCGTCATAGCTGTTCTTTACAAGCTCTATAATAGCCCCCTCTGCCGAGGAAATACTTTCCCTTCCTATTAATCTAGCTGTTTTTGCAGAAACTCTAAACTCAACAAAATTTTTTTCTAATTTTTCTTTAGGCATTAGCTTTCCCTTAGCCTTCTACGTTTAACTTTTTGGTAAATGTTATGAACCCTGATTATGTCATCTGGTGACAGGCCTTTAATTGAAGATAAAACTTTCTCATCATTTATTTTAATTAAGTCTTCTATTGTCTTCTTTGATTTGAAGTTCTGTGAAAAAAGAGAGAATTCTTCTTTTTCTATATCTACATATGGTACGGGTAGGCTTTTAAACTCATTTGGGGTTAGCTCTAATACTCCGCCACCATAATACCGTCCGTTTAGTTCGGAATATAAAAGTGTCAATGAGTTGTAAAATGAGTAGGCAAATGCTTGTATGTTATAGTCACTTTTCATTTTTATTCTATAAGCAGAGTCAGTAACGTATACATCGGCATTGTTTACGACCAGTTTGGGGTACTTGTGACCTCTCTTAAAGAATAAACCTTCGCTTTTCCATATTGAAGGAACATCAAACCACCGAGGTCTTAATTTACACTTGTATCTTTGATGTATTTCTAGTTCCCGTCCCTTTTTTAGGTATTGCATTAATGAATCCGAAAATTCGCTTTCTTTAACACTATTCAAATCAATCAAGTAGCATGGCTTGCCACTATTTGATATTTCATTATAGTCAGACTCGGATATTTCAACAGAGCCGTTTATAAATATTCCCCGTTGAACAATTTTCTTTGCATACTTTTCCAGTTTGTATTTCTTAACGTCATCGCTAGTCAAAATAAAGTAAGAGTTAGCAGCCGTAACTATGCCTGCTACGGAGGTGCAAAAATCTGAAACTTTTTTGCATTTTTCTGAAACTCCCTCTAAAAATGACATATCCTCTTCAGTCAAAATATATGAAGACCACTTCGCATTATGATCTCCATGGTGGCGAGTGAAAGTCAAATTTTGAGAGCGTAGTTGACTGACAGTAGACACTTCGGCGAAGTAAAGGCCATTTTCCATTTCGGTTTTTTTATATGCTATAAGAATTACAGTATCTTGCTCGATATCCTCAAACGCAAGTGACTTAAATGAAATTATTTCGAGTCGTTCAAATCTATCCAATAAGTATTTTCGTATCTCTTTGGAATAATTTACTTGTAAAAGCTCTGTTGGAAGAACAAACGCTAATATTCCTTTATTTGATAAGTGTGATGCGGACTTTATTAGAAAGGAAGTCCATATATTAGAAATTTCTTTGTTTTCTAAGCCATTTGATATATGTATTTGCTTACACTTCTCAGCCTGTTTGTCATCTAATCTTTTTCTTGCTATATAGGGCGGGTTGCCGATTATTAAATCATAGCTGGACCTGGTTTCCCAAAAAAGGAAATCACCATTATACACGTTAACGTTTGGCGTTTTTTTGTCCAGCACCAATTGGTGCGCATGTGAGTTCAATTCCACTGCGTCTGCGGTGTAAACTGTATCACCAAAGGCAGCAGAAAACGTATCAAGAAAAACTCCATCACCACAACTTGGCTCGAGTACTTTAACTTTTTTATACGCTGTATAGTTTTTGCTGACTCTTTCTGTTAGCCACTCGGCTATTTCAACCGGTGTGTAGAAAGAACCGTTAAATTTAGTATTCAATTAGCGTATCCCACTTAAACAACAATGCTTGTCATTTCCTCAATTTTCACTTATTTTCAATATATATCACACGGCACTTGGGCGCAATCAGACAATGGGTAGCGAAGAAATATTCACAGTTCAAGAAGTTTCTCAATTTTTAAAAATTGCTGAAAAAACAACCTATAGATTGGCGCTTAAAGGGGAAATACCGGGTTTTAAGGTCGGAGGTTCTTGGAGGTTTCGAAAAGCTGAGATTGAGAAGTGGATCAGAGAGCAAGAAAAGCAATGTTTGTAGTGGTCAACTAATC
>NZ_PNCJ01000110.1 GCF_005887115.1 Pseudoalteromonas rubra
AATTAGATTAAACAATGCCGTGCGTGTCCATCACATTGATTTTAATTATGATTATCTGGGGATTTCTCAGGTTTGGGCGTTATGTTGACGGAGGCTTCATTGGTAGTTAATCAGAAATATAGAGGAAGAAAAAGTCGTTTCGAATTTGGCGAACATTCGCTTCGACATATGTTTTCTGATAATGATCAGACTGTTGAATTCACAACATTATATTCTGGAATTGACATCGACCCAATTGTACTTACTGAAAAAAATGTAATTTGGAAGTTTGTTACTATTCCATTTTGGTTCTTAGCAATATCAACTATGGGTAAGGTTGTTATTAGTGCCGAAAGCCAAATGCAGGCATTGGGCGGAATGATTATGGTGGGATTTTGGCTAGCCTGCGTTGGGATGTGCTACTTATTCAATAAGAGAGGTCAAGTCACTCTGACAATGTTTGACTCAGCGAAAGGACGTATTGTTGTAATTAACGATGGGAAACATGAGCCTATAGTGAATGAGCTAGAAAATAGAATTAGGTCTCTATATTATGATGAGGATGAGACAGTGCATTGAGCTACATAACAGAGATTATGGCGTCAATAACTAAATTTCAGCATTTGGCGCTTCTCACATTGCTCCGTCTCTGTGTATCGGGTTCAAGGTAACAACCATTTTTATAACACTGGCAATTAGGGCAACTTTTTATCAACTTGTCTAAACTTGGTAATTTGAGGGTGTTCATAATTCTGT
>NZ_PNCJ01000111.1 GCF_005887115.1 Pseudoalteromonas rubra
AATATGCCAAGTGGTCTTCCGTTTGATTTGACCTATTACATTCAGTTGGTTGAATTAACGGGCCGATGTATGCGTGCAGATAAACGGGGTTACATCAGTGATAGCCAGCCGCTGCTGGCCAGGTTGCAAATAGAGCCAGACAACTGGCTTAAGCTTACCACTCGATTTACCAAGGTGTTTCATGGTGCAGTAGGGCGAAAGCAGGCAATAACAGATTACTGTGAGCACCTTAACAAAAAGCGACGTGTTAATCTGACTCGATGTGAGCGGTTATTGGGCTAGCATTGCTCGAGTTAGCTCCGAACTGACCGACATATCTGTTCACCCAAACTCGGTTTAGGGGACGCTTTTGTATTGTCTTATTCTGTCTATCTTCAAATATTAAGAGCTGAAATGTGTGCACCTGGCTGCTCAAAGCCCTTGTCGAACCAAGAATCCACTATATTTCAAATTCAATTTAGAACATAGCCTCATTGGTTAGGTGAGTGTAAGGGTGGGTGTCGCCGTTATCGCCGTTATCCCCTAAATAAATCAGAACACAGGTTCTGGTTAGACAATAAAACAGCGGCCAATTTTAGTTGCCC
>NZ_PNCJ01000112.1 GCF_005887115.1 Pseudoalteromonas rubra
GCAAGTTAGCCTGTCGGATACCAAATACTACCACTGCATTTCCCGTTGTGTGCGGCGCGCATTTTTGTGTGGCGAAGACCGCTTAACGGGTAAGTCGTATGAACATCGGCGAGATTGGGTGGAAGAAAAACTGCTGGCTCTTGGCAAGGTGTTTTGCATTGAGGTGTGTGGTTATGCGGTGATGAGCAATCACACGCATCTTGTGTTGTATGTG
>NZ_PNCJ01000113.1 GCF_005887115.1 Pseudoalteromonas rubra
AAATAAAGAGGCTGCGCTCGCCGCTTACACACTATCTGTTCAGCTTTTTTCGACCAAAGTCAGAGCAGACAGCGTTCAGCGACTCACGCGTGCTATAGCTGAGCCCAAACAGAACGCTGAAATTACTAAGCAGCCAGCAACCAAAACATACACACAACATCATGCCGGTAATAAGCTGCACCTGCCACGTTTTAAACTCTCCAGAAATCATTTGGATAATGGGTTGTGTGAAGCCTTTTTGGCTGAGCTTAACCGAAGCCCGTGGGATGAATTACTGTCCTGTAAATTACCTATCTTACCTAACCCTGTCATTAAAGAGTTGGTGTTTACCCCTATCGAAGGGGAAAGAATTAAAGAAATTGACCAACTGATATACCGCGGCAGACAAACTTGGGAGCAAGCTTGGCCTGAGAGAGAAAGAGATTATCAGCTAGGCTACTTCCGACTAGCTGAAGCATTTTTTGATGCCAATAATGATGGTAAAAAAGAGCATGTTATTCGAAGGTTATTACCATCTCAAAGTTGTAGACCCGCTAGTAAGGATGAAGGTGGCGATGATGTGGATGTTCTGAGCGTGTTAAAACAGCGAACTCAAGAATGGGAAAGCATGACAAAAAAACAACAGATACAGCAAGCCAAAATGTATGGGTTTTTAAGTGGTTATATAGTACTTCAACAGGGAGAGAGTAAAGGCTATTTGAGTGGTAGCGGCCGTATTTTAAGTTATCAAGGTAAAGCTTACCCGACCTATTCCGAGGGGATAAGTTTCAAGAATATACCAGATCTAAATGATAGAAACTGGTTTTCAATTGCTGAATTTTCAGGATATATCAGTTCAAAAAACACCTACGGTGCTACTCCGGTATGTTCTTATAAGTTAAATAAAGATTAGAAGATTAAAATGAGTTTATTCACCGAAATTAAAAACCATGAAAGCGCAGTCACAACTATCTATATCGACTCAAAAGGCATTCCGACCATTGGCGTCGGCTTTAACCTTAGAGAAGAAAAAGTACTAGAGGCTGTGTTTAAGGTCAGTATAGATGCTAAAGTCGGCATCCGCCGCATTATAAAAATTTTACTTTCGATCATTATTTATCACTTATATAAAGGAGATAATTAGCGCTGACCAATAAAATAAGAAAGCAAAACCCTTAAACACTCAAGATTTAAAACAACCAGCAAAAAGCACGATTTAAAAACCTTTTATAAAATTAAATCATGGCATGAATGAAATGTATAAACCATTAATAATCACGGGGTTAGTTACAACAACTTTCAGTTTGAGCTTGAATGCTCAAGCTATTGATTTCCCCGAATCAAAACGCGCTTTAAATG
>NZ_PNCJ01000114.1 GCF_005887115.1 Pseudoalteromonas rubra
GCAGGCGGAAGCGCCGGACGATCTGGATGGGTTGCTTGAAGAAGAGCCTGAGGCCGAACCTGCAGAGGATATGCTGGCGGAAGCGCCGGACGATCTGGATGGGTTGTTAGAAGAAGAGCCTGAGGCCGAACCTGCAGAGGATATGCAGGCGGAAGCGCCGGACGATCTGGATGGGTTGCTAGAAGAAGAGCCTGAGGCCGAACCCGCAGAGGCTATGCTGGCGGAAATGCCGGACGATCTCGATAGTTTGCTTGAAGAAGAGCCTGAGGCAGAACCTGCAGAAGACATGCTGGCGG
>NZ_PNCJ01000115.1 GCF_005887115.1 Pseudoalteromonas rubra
GATTCGTCCGCAGCTAGGAAATCAGGGTTAACTTCATTGCCCTCTAAAAACCACTTTACTTCGCCGCCATGAGCGCGAATAACTTGTTGTAAAGGGCGTAAAATCGCATAGGAGTAATTTTGCGAAATATACATAAGGTATCGCTTGCCCTGAGTGCTGCTCGCTAAGTCCACCGCCGTGCCCCTATAGCAAAAAGATGTTGTTTAGTTTACCGCAATATTAACTTTAAATGACAGGTACAAGGGCTAAACAGTGCCGAGAATAAAAAAGATAGGACTAAAGTCCGCTTTGTTGCGGCGATTATCTTTATTTTCGCTGCCAGCTGAACTATCATAGCGCGC
>NZ_PNCJ01000116.1 GCF_005887115.1 Pseudoalteromonas rubra
TGGCGCAATCAGAGCAGCAAACTCATGACCTTTCCCAATCAGAGCTGCGTCTGATGGCATTGTTTTTTCCAGATAGCTCAGGAGATTCTGCTAAAGCTATGCCTCAGGTGAGTGCCATTATGCAGGGTAAAACCGGTCTTGCCTTGTCCGGCGGCGGATTTCGCGCCTCGCTGTATCATATTGGTGTGCTGGCCGCCCTGGCTGAACAAGATCAGCTGCGCCATATTGAGGTCATCTCCTGTGTGTCGGGGGGCTCAATCATAGGT
>NZ_PNCJ01000117.1 GCF_005887115.1 Pseudoalteromonas rubra
GGGGGGTGGGGCGCGGGTGGGGGGGGGGGTGGTGGGGGGTGAGGGAGGTGGGGGGTGGGTGTGGGGGGTGGGGGTTGGTGGGGGGGTGGGGCGGGGGTGGCGGGGGGGGGGGGGGGGGGGGGGGGGGGGGGGGGGTCGGGGGGGGGGGGGTGGGGGGGGGGGGGGGGGGGGGGGGGGGGGGGGGCTGGGGTGGGGGGGGGGGGGGGGGGGGGGGGGGGGGGGGGGGGGGGGGGGGGGCGGGGGCGCGGGGGGGGGGGGGGGGGGGGGGGGGGGGGG
>NZ_PNCJ01000118.1 GCF_005887115.1 Pseudoalteromonas rubra
CGATCTACTCGATTTAAAAGATGCTAAATATCAGCTAAAAGCACTTCTGCTGCGCAACAACATTAATTATGAAGGAACCGCCAATTGGTCACTCAAACATTTACGTTGGCTCACCGAATTAGTTCTGCCTCATCCTGCCCAACAAATTGTATTACAGGAATTTATTCAAACCATTAACGAACGCATAGCTCGCCTTGAACGTTTGGATAATGAACTTACGCACCATATTCATCAATGGCGCT
>NZ_PNCJ01000119.1 GCF_005887115.1 Pseudoalteromonas rubra
CATGCTCGATTTAAAAGATGCCAAATATCAGCTAAAAGCACTTCTGCTGCGCAACAACATTAATTATGAAGGAACCGCCAATTGGTCACTCAAACATTTACGATGGCTCACCGAATTAGTTCTGCCTCATCCTGCCCAGCAAATTGTATTACAGGAATTTATTCAAACCATTAACGAACGCATAGCTCGCCTTGAACGTTTGGATAATGAACTTACGTACCATATTCATCAATGGCGCT
>NZ_PNCJ01000012.1 GCF_005887115.1 Pseudoalteromonas rubra
TACCAACTGAGCTAATGACCCACTAAATTGTTTCGCTGCAAGAAGTGTGTAACACTATTGGCTGCTGCGGGCGCTTATAATACTTATTTAAAAATCTTGTGCAACCGAAATCGCCTGTTTTTTTCAATTTTCGCGTCTAAGCGCCTAATTTTAAATCACTCTGAGAAAAATTCAGCCATTTATATTTTGCTGAGTCGTTCTGTCGCCAGTTTTGCCGCTGTGGTACTGGGGTATTCTTTGATTAAATTCTCAAACAGAGCCTTTGCTTCAGCAGATTGCCCCACTTTTTGCAGTAAGGTTCCCAGCTTTAACATCGCATCAGGTCGCTTATTTGAGTCAGCAAACTGATCAACCACGGTACGGAAGTGCACCATGGCCTGATTGTCCTGATTCTTTATGGACTGTAACTGACCCAGCCAGTAATGCGCATTAGGAATATAGACAGAGTTTGGAAACTGCTTGAGGAAGCCTTCAAATTCTGGGATAGCGGCATCGTAGCGCTTATCTTTCATGATCAAAGCAACCGCTCTGTCATACGCCTCATTCTCGGATAAATCTGTGCTCACAGCCTGCGCAGTCGCACTATCAGGTGTTACAGCAGGTTGTAACTGCTTGCTTTGTTCATAGACTTGCGTAACTCGCGTTTCTATTTCCTGATAAAGCTCACGCTGGCGCTGCAACACTTTTTCGAGCTTATAACTTTGCTCTTCCGTTACACCACGGATCTGGCTTACTTCATCCTGAAGTTGATCAAGTTGCGTTTGTAATTCAGCCTGGATCAGGTTACGGTTTCGCATCAGGTTTTCAAGCACAGACAAACGTTGTTCAATAGTTTGGTTAGAACCAGCAGCATCAGATACAGCAGCGGGAGCTGCCCACAATTGGGAGCTCCCGCTGACTAAGATGATGGCTGCCAAAAAAGTATTCGGCTTCATAGCATCTCTTTACAATTAGTATACCAGTACCGCACGGCGGTTCTTAGCAAAGGCTTCTTCGGTACGCGCTTTATCCATTGGCTTTTCTTCACCATAGCTCACAACAGACATTTGGCTGTCAGACACGCCCAGACTCTGCAGGTATTTAGCAACCGCTTTACCACGGCTTTCACCCAGTGCGATGTTGTACTCAGGCGTACCACGCTCATCAGCATGACCTTCAATCAGTACTTTAACGCTAGGGTTTTTAACCAGGAAGTCAGCGTGTGCTTGCAGAAGCTCTACGAACTCGCTGCGAACAGTAGACTTGTCGAAATCGAAGTATACGATCTGCTTTTGACGCAACGCTTCATATTTCTTTCTCAGTTGCTCTTCTGCTGTCTCCTGAGGTGTCATTGTACCTACATCAACATTGCTGCCACTGTCCGCAGTTGCTGCGTTTGTTTCGCTGCCAGCACCTTCACCTGTGTTTGTTGAAGAGCTACATGCAGCCAGCGTCATCACAGGCAACGCGACCAAAAGGGCCTTGAGAGTTTTGTTAAGTTGCATCGAGTATATTCCTATATCTTTTATAAGTCTTACCAGCAAAATTACTGTAAAAATGGCGACCAAGCTGGTGCCTTAACCTGTCCGTCTAACACCGGCAGGCGGGCCTTAAAGCGGCCATCCATCGACACCAACGCAAGTACCTGCTTATTATTATGCAAGGTACTGTAAATAATCATAGAGCCGTTCGGCGCAATACTCGGTGATTCATCGAGTCTGGTACGCGTTAATACTTGAAACAGCCCAGAATCCAATTCTTTCTTGGCAATATGGTAACGACCCAAGGTACGATTTACCATTACCAATTGTTTACCATCTGGCGTGATCGATCCAGCTAAGTTCATGTCGCCGTCGAAAGTTACACGCCGTGATCTTCCTGTATCTAAATTTAACTTATAAATCTGGGCATTACCACCCCTTTCAGATGTATAGACTATTTCTTTGCCATTTGGGTGCCAGGTTGGCTCAGTATCTATACTACGATGCTTAGTCAGGCGTCTCTCTTTGCGCGTTTCCAGGTCAATTAAATACACTTCGGTTGCGCCGCCTTTGTCTTTAGACAACACGATCAGCATTTGTGTACCATCCGGCGAAAACTGAGGTGCGCCATTGATTCCAGGATAACTGGTCAAGATCTCACGTTTGCCCGTATAAATATCCTGAATGTAGATCTGCGACTGTCGATTCTCAAACGTCACGTACGCCAGCTTGTTACCATCAGGTGACCAGGCCGGAGACATCAGAGGTTCTTTAGAACGCAATAATACCTGCTCGTTAAAACCATCATAGTCAGCAACAACAAGCTGATAAGGCTTGTCCTGCTCTTCTCTTACAATCACATACGCAATCTTAGTGCGAAATGCCCCTTTTTCACCCGTCAGAGCTTCATAGACCACATCACTTATCTGATGTGCGTAATAACGAAAGCTTTGAGCATCAATCACACTTTGCCGTGCTTCCAAAACGTGATCCTGACTCTTCATCAGCTGGCCGTTAGTCATCATGCGGGTCTCACCACCGGTGATCTGCGCACGTATGACATCAATCAACTCGTACTTAACAAGGTAACGATTTGCAGGCTGCTGGGTAATGGTCCCGACCACAACGGCTTCCACGCCCAACTCAACCCAGGCATCGTAATCGACTTCTTCATCGGTTGTGGGTAGCTGAGGCATTTGCTCTTCTGCTACCGGCTTGAACTTACCACTACGGATCAAATCCGCTGCAATCACAGAACTTATTTCAGCTGGCGCTTCGCCGTTGCCAATGTATTTAAACGGAGCTATCGCGATAGGCCGGGCACTGTCGACCCCTTCTGTTATCACGATCTCCAGTGCTGCGTAGGCGACCCCTTGCGCAGCGAAAGCCAGAACCAAGAGTAAATTTCTTAAATGGTTGTACATGGTCTTCCTTTATAGAGTTGGTTTTATCGTCAGGTTAATGTTCTTAAGTTGTTCGAAAACATCTTTATTCTCTGAAACAGGTAAGGTATCTGCCATTCGCACAGCACGCAAAGCAGCCTCACACACCAGCTTATCACCACCCAGTGATTCTGCTTGTGTCACCAGCCCATTAAAGCCCAGGCGAATATTCAGGCGACATTGCTTGCCTTTCATTTTTTCATCTATTAACAAGTTAGATTGGATCCGCTGCATGATTAGCGCCTTATACTTATCAACTTCGGTTAGGACCTGCTGCTGACGAATTTTCGCTCTCGCTGCTTGTTCCTGAGCCAGTTGTTCTTGAAGCAGTTGCTCTTGTAACGCCTTCTGACGCGCCTCTTCGGCAGCTTGTGCTTTGCGCTTAGCTTCTTCCTCTTGCTGTTTACGTTTCGCCTCAGCCTGTCTCAACCTGTCCTCTTCTGCTTTACGTTTCTGCGCAGCAGCTTTGGCAGCCTTTTCAGCAGCCAGCGCTTCCTGACGCGCTTTTTCAGCTTGCTGACGCTCTTTGTTTTGAATTTCTTGTGCACGTTTAGCTTGCGCTTCCGCTTTACGTTTCTCTTCCAGCTTAGCGAGGCGTTGTTGTTCCAATTTTTTGATCCGTCTGGCTTCAGCTTCACGATCCTTACGGGCCTGCACGGCTCGGCGCTCTAAATCACGGATCCTTTGCTCTTCTGCGCGCTTTTGCTGCGCTTCTTTTTCCCGTAACTGCGCAATTTTTCGCTCAACTGCCTGCTGGTCAACTGAGATAGCAGAGACCGCTTTCACTTCTTCAATTTCGTTAATGGCGGGATTAAGCTGAACTTCCATTACAGTAGGACTAGAGAACTGAAAGTTGGCAGTCGCAAATAGTAGTCCGGCAATAGCGAAATGGAGTAAAAACGACTTTAATATTCCGCTGGTTAAAGCATCCATTAACTGTCCTCAAACGATTTTGTCATTAGCCCGACCGACGGTACGCCCGCATTTTTCAAAAAGTCCATCAACAAAAGTACTTCCTGATATGACACACGACCAGACCCTTTTATCATTACGGGGGTGTCGGGATTTTGCTGTAGCTTAAGCTTGATGACCGCAGCCACTTCTACCGCATCCATGGGCGCTTCTGGGTCGGTTCCTACCGACACATAGTAGCGGCCTTGCGCATCAATACTGGCAATAATCGGCGGCGCGTCCTTAGTTTCGACCAGATCTGACTCTTCCATTTGTGGTAGGTCGACCTTAACCCCATGGGTAATCAACGGAGCGGTTGCCATAAAGATAATAAGCAGCACCAGCATAACATCAATGTATGGCACCACATTGATCTCTGCGACAGGACGGCGTCTCTTATGCTGGTACATTTTGCTTGGCCTCAGTTAAGCTGGCAGCCTGACGATGCAAGATATTGGCGAACTCTTCCATAAAGTTGATGTAGTTTGATTCCAGTTTTTCTACATTTTTAGCAAAACGGTTGTATGCCATGACCGCCGGAATCGCCGCAAATAAACCCATTGCTGTTGCTATCAGGGCTTCAGCGATACCTGGTGCAACCATTTGCAGTGTTGCCTGCTTCACCTCTCCCAGGGCAATAAATGCGTTCATGATCCCCCAGACTGTACCAAACAGACCAATATAAGGACTGATAGACCCCACAGTTGCCAGGAACGAAAGTCCAGACTCAACTTTCTCTACTTCACGAGACAATGCAACACGCATCGAGCGGTGTGTACCTTCTATGATCATGCTCGCCGATCCTGTGTTTTGCTTTTTATGGCGTGCAAATTCTTTAAAACCGGATACAAACAGAGCTTCCAAGCCGCTTGAACTACCCGCTCTGGCAGTAATTTCATTATATAACTTGCCTAAGTCCATGCCCGACCAGAACTTCTGTTCAAATTTTTTTGCATCTGCCAGAGATTGCGCCAGTATGCTTCGGCGCTGAAAGATAATCGCCCATGAGGCAACCGACATGCCGACCAGTGTCAACATAACAAGTTGTACAAGGATACTGGCTTCTAAAATGAGATCTATGAAATTAAGTCCCGATTCCACGTTGTTATACTCCTAGAAAATAATTGTGTTCTCGGCCAAGGCAGCCTTCACCGTATTGACTGTAAGCCAGCAAAAAGGTTCAGGTAGTTTAACCACACTAATAAGGGCTTACAATCTCAATGCCGTAAAATTCACTTAAATGCCGATAATTCGCACATTCGTTACCTTGACTCGCATTCTTGCCCGGATAGACAGACGTCAGCCCGGTTGCACTTCACACCAAACACTACTGACATTGGACGTCATCAACGGCAAAAAATACCAGTGCCAAAGTTAAACTTGCCCTGAATTACAACGCCCGGCGTGTGATTGTGAAAGAAAATTTAAGTGGTCGGAGCTGTCGACTCCCCTCTGTGTTTATTTATTTATGCAAGCTGCATAAAAGTGTTGTTTTATTCACTATCTGAGAATAAACCCTCAAAACACGATTGGTAATACCAATTAACAACAAATAATCTAATATTCACAAATTGAGCATAATAAAGACAATCCTATATTTTACATGCACTTGAAGAGCATCTTGAGTTCACGATTTGTACAATACCTGACTTGAAAGACCCATCGCATTAGTTTTTTTTATAGCAAAACTGTAATTTTTCTAGTTTGATAAAATGCGTCAGTGGGCTTATTATACTCCCCGTACTGAGCGAGCAGCATCTCTCAATGCAAATGCACAGTTACTTAGGCCGCAGAAGTCTGATTTATTCTGCAGTCATGATGAGAAACTTTTGGATAACACCTTAACGGACTCATCAGTTCCCTGGATTACTTCCTTCAACTTGTTGTTTTCGCCCGCACACTGTGCGGGCTTTTTTTTGCCTGCGATTTACTCATATCCAGTTCACTCTCCTTTAAGGGGAGATACAAGTTCTTGCGCTAACCTAAAGGAAGTGGAATGAGCGTTAGATGAATGGCCAGAGAAACTGGAGAAGTATATAAAGCAAAGAAGCGCTTTCGAAGCGCCTCTAAGTGGTCAGAATTAATTGCTGAAGGACATCTTCATGCTGATGGTTTGGTTAAGTCAAAGTGCAAATAGGCTCTGTCAGAAACGATCCGCCCCCTCGGAGTCCGCTGGATAAACCCCTGCTGGATCAGGTAGGGCTCTATCACGTCCTCTATGGTTTCTCGCTCTTCACCGATGGCAGCTGCCAGGTTATCCAAACCGACCGGCCCACCGGTGAACTTTTCAATAATTGCAAGTAAGTACTTACGATCCATGTAATCAAAACCACATTTATCAACGTCGACCATGTCCAGCGCCTGACTGGCAATCACTTCATCTACGCTACCATCCCCTTTTACCTGAGCGAAATCCCGGACGCGTCTGAGTAAACGGTTGGCAATACGCGGAGTACCTCGTGCACGTTTGGCCACCTCTATTGCACCCGCATCACTGATTTCAAGATTCAAAAAATGCGCAGAGCGTGACACAATCGAAGCCAGCTCAGCCACAGAATAAAACTCAAGACGTTGCACAATACCGAAACGGTCTCTCAGTGGTGAAGTCAGAGACCCTGCGCGGGTCGTAGCCCCCACCAGCGTAAAAGGTGGCAAGTCCAGTTTAATTGAACGCGCTGCCGGCCCTTCACCAATCATAATATCGAGCTGATAATCTTCCATCGCGGGGTAGAGGATCTCTTCAACCTGGGGACTCAGGCGATGTATTTCATCAATAAACAACACATCCCCCTGCTCCAGATTGGTGAGCATTGCGGCCAGATCGCCGGCTTTTTCAAGCACAGGCCCTGAGGTGGTTTTGATATTCACACCCAGCTCATTGGCAACAATGTTGGCCAGTGTCGTTTTACCTAACCCCGGCGGGCCGAATATCAACAAATGGTCCAGCGCTTCTTCGCGGCTGCGCGCCGCTTCGATGAAGATCTCCATCTGCTGCTTTACATGCTGCTGGCCGGTATAGTCCGACAGTAGTTTAGGCCGTATCGCTCTGTCTACTGCCTCTTCACTGCCCTGCACTTCTGGCTCAATGAGTCTGTCTGCTTCTATCATAATTACTTAATCAGCCTTTCTTACATCATAGATCTCAGGGCTTCTTTGATCAGCCCTTCTGTATCCATGCCTGGTTTACTCACCGCTTTCAATGCTTTTTGTGCTTGTGCGGGTTTATAACCTAACGCAAGTAATGCAGCCAGCGCATCATCTTCAGGCATATTCGCCACGGTGGGGTCTTCCTGAGGTGCCAAAATGGCATCATCGCTGAATGGAGTCAGCAGATCATGGCCAAAGTTTTTCAATTTGTCCTTCATCTCAAGCACCAAACGCTCAGCGGTTTTCTTGCCTACACCCGGGATTTTCACCAAAGTAGAGGCATCGCCCTGATTGACGCAGTGAACAAACTGCTCTGCCGACATACCCGACAAAATGGCCAGTGCCAGCTTGGGACCGACGCCATTAGCCTTAATTAATTCGCGAAATAATGCTCTCTCTGTTTTATGGTTAAAACCAAACAATAATTGTGCATCTTCTCGCACCACAAAATGAGTATAGATGGTTGCCTCATTACCCGCCTGAGGTAACTCATAAAAACATGTCATCGGCATTTGTACTTCATAACCGACGCCACTGACGTCTAACAGGATCTCTGGTGGCTGTTTTTCTACCAGAATACCTTTGAGTCTGCCTATCATAATTACCTCAATCTTCCTCGTACGGTTTTTTTCGCATTGCCTGCCAGCTTAATCAGGTTTTGCTCGGAGTGTGCATGGCAAATTGCAATGGCCAGCGCATCGGCAGCATCGGCCTGGGGAGTACCCGGGAGTTTTAATAGTCGCTTGACCATTTCCTGAACCTGCGATTTATTCGCCCCGCCGGTGCCAACCACGGCTTGCTTAACCTGCCGGGCCGAATACTCAAACACCTCTATCTCTTTCATGGTGGCAGCGACGATGGCCGCCCCGCGTGCCTGACCTAGTTTTAAAGCAGAATCTGGGTTATGTGCCATAAAGACTTGCTCAATGGCAAACCCCTGCGGATTAAACTGCTCGATGATCTGGCTAACACCCTGATAAATCATCTGCAGCCGTTGTGGAAATGGTTTATCGCCAAGTCGAATACAACCACTGCCCAGATACTGAAACTGACTTCCCTGACGCTTAACTACTCCATATCCGGTCAGTCTGGAACCTGGATCTATGCCTAAAATTACTGCCAAGGCGCATACTCTCGTTGTTTTTTCGCTATCATGCCAAAATACTGTATAGATTTCCAGTTACCTTGGGTTTGCAGAATAAAAAAAAGCGGCTCAATCGCCGCTTTTTTATTCTTTTTGCTGCAATTAATCAGCGTCTTTTTGCTGTGCAGTCACTGTCACCGCGAGCTCTTTCAATGCATCCGGGTTAGCAACGCTCGGCGCATTGGTCATCAGACACGACGCCTGAGTCGTTTTCGGGAACGCAATCACATCACGGATGTTGTCTGTGCCACACAGCAACATCACCAGGCGGTCAAGGCCAAACGCCAGACCTGCGTGTGGTGGCGTACCGTACTTCAGAGCGTCCAGCAGGAAGCCGAACTTATCTTGCTGTTCTTGTTCATCAATGCCCAGGATACGGAAAGCCGCCTGCTGCATATCGTTGTTGTGGATCCGTACCGAACCACCACCGACTTCATAGCCGTTCAGTACCATGTCGTATGCATCTGAAATAGCGCCGGCCGGATTAGCTTCCAGTTCTGCCGCTGAAATGTCTTTAGGAGCCGTGAACGGGTGGTGAACTGCATGCAGGTTACCCTCGTCGTCTTCCTCAAACATTGGGAAGTCAACAACCCACAGTGGTGCCCACTGACCAAGGTTGGTCAGCTCAAGGTCCAGACCTACTTTCAGACGCAGTGCACCCATTGCTTCGTTGACCACGTTGCGCTTGTCAGCACCGAACAAAATGATATCGCCGGTCTGTGCGTTAGTGCGTTCAAGAATACCTTTGATCACTGCTTCGTTCAGGAACTTAGCAATTGGCGACTGAATACCTTCAAGGCCAGCGTCCAGGTCGTTGACCTTCATCCAGGCCAGACCTTTTGCGCCATAGATACCAACAAATTTGGTGTACTCATCAATTTGCTTACGAGATAGTGATGCACCACCCGGTACAGTCAACACCGCCACGCGGCCTTTTTCATCGTTTGCAGGACCTGCCAGTACTTTGAATTCGACGTCCTTAACCAAGTCGGCAACATCAATCAGTTCAAGCGGGTTACGTAAGTCCGGCTTGTCTGAACCGTAACGACGCATGGCTTCCTCGTAGCTCATGACCGGGAACTGGCCCAGATCAACGTCAAGCAGCTCTTGCCACATTTCACAGATCAAACGCTCAGTGATATCACGCACCTGTGCGGATGTCATGAACGAGGTTTCTAAATCGATTTGAGTGAATTCAGGCTGGCGATCAGCACGTAAGTCTTCATCGCGGAAACATTTAACAATCTGGTAGTAACGGTCAAAACCAGACATCATCAGCAGCTGTTTAAACAGCTGAGGCGACTGTGGCAATGCGTAGAAGCTGCCTTTATGGACACGGCTTGGTACCAGATAGTCGCGTGCACCTTCTGGTGTTGCTTTTGTCAGTACCGGTGTTTCGATGTCCAGGAAGTCATTGCTGTCTAAGAAGCGACGTACAAAGCTCGATGCTTTGGCGCGCAGTTTAATGCGGTCGCTCATTTCAAGACGACGCAGGTCGAGGTAACGATAGGTCAGTCGACGCTCTTCCGAGTTTTCCTGGTTAAAGTCCAGAGGCAAAGGTTCTGCACGGTTGATGATAGTCAGACCAGTGCCCAGGATCTCAACTTCACCAGTGGCCATGTCCTGATTGATTTGGCTCTCTGGGCGCGCACGAACAGTACCTGTAACCTGAACGCAAAACTCTTGACGTAAAGTGTTTGCAACATCCATCAGGCCTTCTACTTCAGGATCAAACACGACCTGGACCAAACCTTCGCGATCTCGCAGATCAATGAAGATCAAACCACCCAGATCACGACGTTTGTTGATCCAACCACATAGCTCCACTTCCTGACCTACATGGTCCTTGTTTAATTTTCCGCAGTATATTGAGCGCATAATAATCCTATTTGCCTACTAACTCTAAAGGGCATAATGAATGATAAATTTAATCGACAATTATATAAAATTGCCACGCTTTGTCATCCCACAAAACCGGGATTCTTTCGCTGTTACGATTTTTTCTCCTTCTGGACTTTGTTAGACTCTTCTTCAAGTCAATCAGGGAGCAAAATTCATGCTGTATTTGGGGTGTCCTCAGTGGAGCTCTGCACACTGGAAAGGTCGGTTTTTCAGCAGCGACTGCAAAGCCGCGGATATGTTGAGCGAATATGCGCAGATCTTTAACAGTGTTGAGGGTAATACCAGCTTCTATGCCAGCCCAAAACCAGACACCATCGCCACCTGGTCAAATTCGGTGCCAGAAGACTTTCGCTTTACCTTTAAAATACCCAAACAGATCTCTCACGAGCTGGCGTTGACTCATTGTCAGCAAGAGCTCAAGCAATGGCTCGAGCTGTTTTCGCCATTATTTTCACGACTTGGGATGGTGCTGCTGCAACTGCCTGCCAGCTGTAGCCCGCAATATCTTGGCCGGATAGCCGATTTTATCGCACAATTACCTGAGGAGTTGACCCTGGGCATTGAAGTCAGGCACAGAGCGTTTTTTGCCAAAGGCGACGCTGAAAAGCGTTTTAACCAGCTGCTGATGCAGACCGGCGTAAATCGCATTATTATGGATACTCGGCCTTTGTTTAGTGAATCGCCCAGTACCCCGGCCATTATTGATGCCCAGCAAAAGAAACCACGCGTGCCCGTCAATGTGATTGCAACGGCTCAGGCGCCCATGCTGCGTTTTGTCGGGTGCTCAGACTTGGCTGCAAACCGCACCTTTTATGCCCCCTGGCTCAACAAAATTCGCGACTGGCTAAACGAGGGGCGTACCCCTTATGTGTTCTTTCACACCGCCGACAATTATGATGCACCCCTGCTGGCCAGGCAGTTTATTCAGGATCTGGGCGTTGCGCATCAAGTACTCGAGCCATTTCCGGCAGAGCGCCAACCACAGCAACAGGCGTTAATTTAAGCACTTGACAAGTATCATGTTTTACAGGATGTTAGACGTTGAATAAAACAACAATAAGGAAAATACCATGTTATTAAAACTCAATAAAAAACCTGTAAAACAACTCTCTGATGACCAGTCTGCATTACCAGCCAAAGCGACCCGTGCCATTGGCGCAGGCAGAGCGGAAACTCAGAAAAGCGGTGGTAACTCACGCGCATCTGATTGCTGTGCACTGGCGGATAATTTACACTAAGTTCACTTACTGAAAGCACTGATATGGCAATGCCTGTGCCATATTTTCTTACATCAAAATGTACATGTAATTAAGCAATTTAGTATAAATTACGAAAATCAGGGCCCAGATGTGGCCCTATATATCACTCCCTGCCCGGCTCTTTACCTTCATAGTAAGGAAGCTTCGCATCTAACTCTTCCCAATTTGCTTTTGAGGTCACGTAGTTATGTGACATCGGCCGCTCCGCTATATCAGAATCAAGAATACCGAGTCGTAACCTGAGTTTTTCAGGGTTGTCCTGATTTGAACTGTATAAAGGAGATGCACAAATTCCGCAAAAGTGACGTAACCTGCCAGGTTTAAATGCGTAGTGACGAATATGCTCCTCGCCGGCAATCACTTTTAATTCATCACGATTAACAAAACCGTTAGTTGCATAAGCGGTGCCAGACGACTTGCGGCATAAAGAACAGTGGCAATGGATGATACTGGAAATAACTCCGTGCAATGCCAACTTAACCGCACCGCATAAACAACTTGCCTGATACATTTATTATTATTCCTGTTATGATCTTGTGTACACCAGCTTAGAATTTCCGAGTTAGAATTACTACCGTCATCATGAATTATTTGCCGTATTTTCAGCACTACCCTGCTGCGTTGCAGTCCCAGATCAAAACCTTGCTGGAACCTGATAAACTTGCAGCTTACTTCAAAGGTAAATATCCGCAGGGTCATCAGCTCCAGAGTACACAAGCACTTTATGATTACTGCCACAGCTACAAAAACAAATACCTTAAGAATGTGCCTCGTCTGCATAAGGTAAGCTATGCAAAGGGCCGGGATCTGATGACGGGAACGTTGGGACATCACAGCCAAACACGTAAACAGCACGGCGGAAAAGTAAAAACCCGCTATGAGATTGCGCTGTCCCAGCAGCTAAAATATGCGCCTGAAGCCGTATTGCGTGCATTGGTTGTCCATGAGCTCGCGCACTTCAAAGAGCTGGATCACAACAAGGCCTTTTATCAGCTCTGTTGCCATATGGAGCCTGAGTACCATCAGCTGGAATTGGACCTCAGGCTGTTTATTGTGCTCAATAAGCTGGGCGTCAGCTTCTACGACAATTCAGCCCAGCCAGATTAAGTTCATCGACAGGCCGGGCTGCGACCCTGACGGTTAGCGTCCTGCGCAAGGGTATTGGCCTGCGTCATTTTGCTTTGTAATAGCGCAATGCGGTTTTCTGGAGACGGGTGAGTCGACAAAAACTCCATAGGGCGCTCTCCCCCTGCTTTTTCCATGTTTTGCCATAACTCGACGGCCCCCTGCGGTTTAAAGCCCGCCTTCGCCATTAAGTCGAGTCCAATGACATCCGCCTCACTTTCATGACTACGGCTAAATGGTAGTGCAATTCCATACTGTGCCCCAAGCCCTAAGCCTTGCATAATGGCATTACGATACTGCACATTACCCATTTCAAGTGCCGCATTGCCAGCTTGCAGGCCAAGCTGTAACAAGCTATTTTGAGACACCCGCTCGTTAGCATGTTCTGCGATAACGTGTCCCACTTCATGTCCCATAACAGCAGCAAGTTGATGCTGGTTTTGTGCCACCTTCAGCAGACCGGTATGCACTCCAATCTTGCCACCAGGCAAAGCAAAGGCGTTTGCACTGGGCTCTTTAAATACCACGACTTCCCATTGCTGTTGTGCATACTGTGCCGGTAGTTGCGCAATCAGGGCATCTGCTATGCATTTTACATAGCCGTTGATCTTGGCATCGTTTTCTATCGTCTGCTCCTGCTTCATTTGCTCGAAGCTGGCGACACCCATCTTATCCATTTGTTGTTCTGAATATAGGGCTATTTGGGTACGTCCGGTGGGAGAGGTTTTACAACCAGCGAGGGTGATGGCCATAGCAGCAATAGCAAGTAGTTTTTTGTTCATGGACTTATGCCTAGAGTGAATTCACTTTTCTATTTTAAAAGGTGACGCGATCTGATGCAAATCAGATCAAAAAAGCCCGCAATCGCGGGCTTATAAATCAGGTAGTTACAACTTATTCAGCAGCTTTTGATACCATAACCATTGCGGGGCGTAATAAACGACCATTCAGGGTATACCCTTTTTGCATAACTGCTAAAACGGTATTTGGTGATACATCGTTGCTCGGTTGCATTGACATTGCCTGGTGTAACTCTGGGTTGAACGCTTCACCTTGTGGGCTTACAGCCTCAACACCAAATTTAGCCAGTGCGTCGTTGAATGACTTCAGCGTCATCTCAATACCTTCAAGGATTGACTTGGTCGCTTCGTTTTCTTTATCAGCAAATTCAATTGCACGCTCCAGGTTGTCAACCACAGGGAGCAGCTCATTAGAAAACTTTTCTAATGCAAACTTCTGCGCTTTCTCAACATCTTGTGCAGCACGGCGACGGACATTCTCGGCATCTGCGGCTGCACGGATCACGCTGTCTTTCTGACCTTCAATTGTTTGCTTAGCTGCTTCCAGTTCTGCATACAGGCCTGCAATCTCTTCTTCTGGGCTCAACTCAGCTTGCTCAGTTTGTGCACTCTCCTGCGCTTGTTCAGCTTGCTCTGCAGCACTTTCCTGTACGTCTTCTTGCACTAACTCTTGTTCCTGCTCTTGGGCTTTTGTCTGCTCAGACATGAAAAATTCTCTCCGATTCTTTACAACTGCCGTAATTATGGGGATTCAAATTTGTTATTCAAGCATCTTTTTTTGGGATTTGTGTAAATTCGCTGATTATTGCCTCAATCGGCGCATCAGCGGGACAAATCACGCAAAAGCGACTCTGGTACTCGCTCGACGTGAAGTAAGGTACACTCAAGACCACAAATCGCTCCAGATTCAGATAACTCAGCTCACTGCCCAGTAACACCGACAGGCCATTCTTTAGCGCTAACTGATCTTCCACCTGGTGTAAGAAGCTCACCCCCAGGTTGAGTTCATTATTCCCTTCAAGGCGGTTATACAGATAACGCTCTCCGACCACTATGCTATTGTCGGTACCCAACTGCAAGCTTAGCTCGCGACTCCATTGCATCAAAGAGCCACGGCAATCTGCCATCGCACTTTTCGCCATAGCCCGCATTCGGTGCAACCCCTCTTTTAGCGTTTGCGCACTGAATACAGTGTTCATCCAAGCCGCGAACTGATACCTTACCTGATCGGAATTCGATTCTGGTTTATTAATAAGGATATTATTGGACTGCCCGGTTCTGTCTATCAGTAATACCAGCCAATGTTTGCGATCAAAATCTAGTACTTCGACCCGAAATATGGTTTGTTCACTAACCTGAGGTAAACCAACAATACAGCACACCTGATACTTTTGGCTTAGGGTATGAGCAAAACCAGTCAGCTCCTCTCGCTCTGGTTCCCAGTAAGGGGCGATGTCTTCTAAGCCAAAGTACTCCTGCAACCAGTACTTAATTCCCAGATCAGAGGGAACCCGCCCAGCCGAAGTGTGAGGTGAAAAAAGTAGCCCCTGGTTTTCCAGGCGAGCCATAGCATTGCGTACCGTTGCAGAGCACACCGCCATACCTTTTAGTTTTGCTATCTTGCTCGATGCTACGGGATGGCCCTCACCGTTACAGTAAAGACTCATCACAGCAGAGAAGACTTGTTTGTCACGTGCACTAAGTTTCATAACATCATAAATAAGGTTAAATTTGCGAGTTTCAAGCGAATTCATTTTAAGATAATCTTGGCAACAGAAATTTTGCCAAGGAAACTCACTGAATGAGCGCACCATTTAAAACCATCGGCCTGATTGGTAAACCAAACCATGATGGCGCCGCACTGACATTACAACGCTTGTATACATTTTTGCAAGCACTTGGCTATGAAGTTTTTGTTGAGCAACGCGTTGGCAAACAAATCGCTGAATTGCCCGAGACAAACATACTCGATGTTGTGGCTTTGGGAGAGCGCTGTGACCTGGCTGTAGTGGTCGGCGGTGATGGTAATATGCTGGGTGCAGCTCGCGTACTGGCCCGCTTTGACGTTGCCGTGATAGGCGTTAACCGGGGTAATTTAGGGTTTCTGACCGATTTAGACCCCGATGGTTTTGAGGCAGAACTGGAGCAAGTCCTCAGCGGGAAATTCGTAGAAGAACAACGCTTTTTGCTTGAAGTCGAAGTGTTCCGTCACGCAGAACTTAAAAGTGCCAACCTGGCAGTAAATGAAGCTGTGCTACACGCTGACAAAGTCGCCCACATGATCGAGTTTGAGGCCTTTATTGACGAGCAGTTTGTCTTTTCTCAGCGTTCTGATGGGCTAATCGTTACTACTCCAACCGGCTCAACGGCTTACTCATTGTCCGGTGGTGGCCCTATCTTAACCCCTGAGCTAAACGCGATGGCCCTTGTCCCAATGTTTCCGCATACATTATCCAGCAGACCCCTGGTTGTTGACGCAAATAAACAAGTCAAACTGAAGCTCAGCCCAGAAAACACCGCAAGCTTGCAGGTAAGTTGTGACAGTCACGTCGTGCTCGCATTGCTTCCGGGTGACGAAGTGGTCATAAAAAAAGCAGAAAAAAAACTCCGTTTGATCCACCCTGTCAGTTATTCCTACTACAATGTTCTGAGACAGAAATTAAATTGGGGTAGCAGGCTTTACTAAGCGAACGAAGTTCAGCAAAATAAGTAAAATTTATTTTCTATTTTAGGGAAAAGTAAACCAACATGAGCTACGTTGTTTTCGTATCTATTACCTTATTGATCACCATTTTGGGGGTTTATGTGGTGATTGAGAATAACCGTAAAAAAGCACGCGAAGCCGAAAAGCGGGTGTTCAATGAACGTCTGAAAGAAATCAGCAATCACTTCAAAAGCAAAATTAGTGAATTCGTAAGTTATAAGCTGATCCGCCCAAAGCACGCGCCTCAGTTTAACGCCATTGTCGGCAACTTCTTTGTTGTTCAAGCCCACAATGACGAAAACTTGGAAGCACTCGAGCGTGTGACTGATCATTTGCTCGCCACAATTGGTACTGAATTAAATAAGTGTCGTGAAAATGGCAATATGGAGCTATTGGCCGATCAATTGTTTATGTTTGTCAGTGAGCTGCCCTCTGCCGGGATAGCCTATAACAAGGCATTTTACAGTGAAATTCTGCCAGCACTGATTTCACGGATCCAGACACCTGATACACCTGTGCAAACTGACACGCCGGAAACAGGGCAGGGTGAGGAAGAAGCCTCAGCTCAAACCGAGAACAACGACCCCTCGGTACAGCAACGAAAAGCCGCAGCCCTGTAAAAACCCTGGTAGTAAAACGCAATTTCAAGTTGCATTTCCAATAAATGCTGTATAAATTAACAGTAACTGTACTGTTTGGATATACAGCATGCTTCTTAGTCTGCAAATCAAAAACTTTGCCATTGTTAACGAATTAACCATTGACTGGCGCTCAGGTATGACTGCCATCACCGGTGAAACCGGTGCTGGTAAATCCATTGCAATCGATGCCCTCTCTCTGTGCTTGGGTGAACGGGCAGACGTTGCCAGTATCCGCCCTGGTGCCGCAAAAGCAGAGATAACCGCTCAATTTGATATCAGGCAGCTCCCCAACGCTCAGCAGTTTTTGAACGATCTCATGTTAGATGATGAAGAACAAAACTGCATTTTACGCCGTGTTGTTATGCAAAATGGCCGCAGTAAAAGCTTCATTAATGGCAACTCTGTAACGGCTGCGCAATTAAAAGAACTCGGCCAGCGACTCATTGCCATTCATGGTCAGCATGCCCACCAGCTGTTACTTAAACCCGAACATCAGCTGGGTTTGCTGGATGCCTATGCGGGTCACGATACCCTGTTACACGCTGTACGTGCTCAGTATCAGCATTATCACACATTACAAAAAGAACACGCGGAGCTCATCAAACAACAACAGGCGCAGGCGGCCAAAAAGCAACTGCTCGAATATCAAGTTCAGGAACTGGATGAGTTTGCGCTGGAAGAAGGCGAGTATGAGCAGATTGAAACTGAGCATACCCGATTGAGTCATAGCCAGACGCTGGCTGAAAGTTGTCAGCGCGAACTGATGTGTCTGTCTGAGCAAGATGACCAGACTGTTTTAGGGCAGCTTCAGCACAGTGTACAAACTTTCATTGAGCTGAGCAATTATGACCCTAAACTGCAGGAAATCAGCCAACTGCTGGGGGAGGCTGCAGTGCAGCTCGAAGAAGGCTGCCGAGAACTGCGTGCCTATGGTGAAAACATCGAGCAAGACCCAGAGCGTCTGCAGGCTGTCGAAGACAGGCTGGCGCAAGCAATGACCTTATCACGTAAACACCAGATCAGCCCCGAGTTGCTGCATCAGCATCATCAACAGTTGCACGAAGAGCTGGCATCTATCTGCTCTAACAATGAGCGCATCGAAGATCTACAGCACGAAATAGCTGAAGCGCTTCATGCCTATCAAATATCAGCGGCACAACTGAGTGAAAGCCGTGCGCAGGCTGCACTGACTTTGAATGATTTAATCAGTGAGAGCATGCATGAGCTGTCGATGGAAAATGGCCAGTTTGCTATTGAGCTTAACCAGCATGAAGACAGACGCCCCAACGAGCTGGGCATGGATAAAATCGAGTTTCTGGTTTCGACCAACCCGGGTCAGCCTCTACAAGCCCTGGCGAAAGTCGCATCGGGTGGTGAACTGTCACGGATCAGCCTGGCTATTCAGGTGATTATCGCGAACAGAGTTACCACCCCTACTCTGATATTTGATGAAGTAGACGTTGGTATTTCAGGTCCCACAGCCTCTCAGGTGGGTAAACAGCTTCGCCAGCTTGGTAACTCAACCCAAGTGATCTGTGTAACTCACTTGCCTCAGGTTGCCTGCAGTGGCCATCATCAATTCTTTGTTTCCAAACGTGTAGAAGGCGGTGAAACTTTTACGTCTATGCTGCCATTGGTGCAGGAACAACGCGTTGACGAAATCGCTCGCCTACTTGGCGGTGACAAAGTCAGCAGCACCACACGAGCCAGCGCTAAGGAACTGCTTGAGGTGCAGGGGGCGTAGCACCAGACGGGGGGGTTCCTAGATACCTCTTTGTGCAAGAGTCTCCGCTCTTATTTAAAGTTGTAGATAACCTCAGTGGTAGCCCTAGCAAGATTGGTTGCTCATCCGCTCAGTACCGATATACAGGTACGGGCGGTCCTGCGGTTAAATGCATGCCCCACATTACGCCAGATGCTTGGTCCATAACCCAAAGTTTGCCGTTCTTAACGACGGCAGATTCAGCACTTTTATACTGCCTTTCCTTGCAATATTTCGTGTGCTCTGGGTAACGGAATTATTACACCTCACAGAGCAGCCTTTAATTCTTAACCCAACACCCGCGACTTTCGCTCTGCCCTTCTATCTGAGGTGTTCGCACCTTCATTAGCGCTTCGCAGCACAGTGTTATTCGTCAGCCGGCGAACTGCTTGCTCATTTGCTCAGATTATCCCAACCAGATAACCCTTTCACACAATAAACCACTGTTCCTGACACATTTGCAACACAAAACCCGTTATAGTTATCGACAGGCGGCACTTCAAATCCTGATATTCCATTAACTGTGATCTTGGTATTTTTTCCGTTAATAACTTTGGATACTTGTATACCATTCTCATATTCCCAGCCAACAGACTGATCATGGATGTTCCCACACATAAATGCTTCGCAAGTAATACCAATTTGCTTAATTAAGTGTTCTATTTTGAGGCGAGAAAATATGTTCGATAACCAGGCAAAGATTTTGCTATTTAGCTGTTCTAAATGAGAAATCTTTAACACAGTTAGCGTCATATTTGCTCCGTCAAATTGAACAGGTATTAGGTGAAATTGGTATACAGTGGTGTTTTTGACTCGGCTGAATAATAGAGCAGGACGTATCAATCACCGCACATGCCGCGTGCACTGTGATGGTAGAACACAGGCAGATAAGAACAAGTCCTGTCCTTGATGCAATTTTTAATTGGGTATTCATTCCATTAGTTTTTCCTAAGTAATTTCCATTATGACTGTCTGTCCATATAACCTACGTATATAGTGAGAGCAGTGAACCGTCTACCCATGCCCGTGTCGGCAGCTGACCGCTCTCAAGACAAATCGAGTTTCCTTCTGAAGCCGGGTACGCAAAATATACACACTCTTCATCGACATGCGTTGCCCAATCGTTCACAGCATACATGCCCACTAAATTATGCTGTGTATCTATTACGACTAAGCGCGTAGCCGCCCTCAGTCCGGCGTTAAAATAACGACGATAATTAAATATCTTGTCTCCATTATTCAGCGAACCGAGAAACTGAAACTCTGTGTGCTCATCAACAATAAGGAGATCGGACTTTAACGCGATATTTTTAAATACCTGATTAGCATCTGCAAAAACTGGCAAAGATGCCAAAGCAATTAGGACGACAATATAGTTCATAATTCCTTCAAGTATAACCAAACTTCATGCTTAGCCTGAGCCTACCCTACTGAGTGTTCTAATCCAAGTGATGAACAAATTGGTAGGTTCAAAAAGCAAAAAACCTGCTGTTAACCAAAATGATTAACGGCAGGCTTATTTTTAAAGTACACCATACTCTGGCAGATAAACGACTTTACACGCCTAAATAATCCATGATCCCTTCTGCTGCGTTACGGCCTTCGAAGATGGCGGTGACCACCAAATCCGAGCCGCGAACAGCATCACCGCCGGCGAAGATTTTTTCGTTGCTGGTTTGGTGTGTAAATGCGCCCTTTTCAGGCGCAACAATACCGCCCCATTCGTTTATAGCAACATCATAGGCTGCCAGCCAGTCAAGGTTGTGGGGTTTAAACCCGAACGCCATGATAACGGCGTCAGCTTCAATCAAGTGCTCAGACCCAGGCACCTCTTGTGCCCGTCTGCGACCATTTTCATCCGGATCACCCAGCTCAGTCCGCACCATGCGAACACCCGCAACCTGACCGTGTTGATCGAGTTCAATGCCTTTAGGCTGAACATTGAAGCTAAACTTCACGCCCTCCTCTTTGGCATTCTTAACCTCACGACGCGACCCAGGCATATTGGCTTCGTCCCGGCGATACGCGCAGGTCACAGACTGTGCGCCCTGACGCACAGAGGTGCGCACGCAGTCCATCGCAGTATCACCGCCGCCCAGCACCACCACACGTTTACCAGCCATATCTATGTACGCCTGTTTGCTTTCGTCATAACCCATAACTCGATTGGTGTTACCAATCAAAAAGGGAAGCGCATCATACACATGATCTGCATCTTCATTGTCCAGTCCGGCGCGCATATATTGGTATGTACCGACCCCAATAAATACCGCGTCATAGTGTGCGAGTAGCTCGTCCATACTGATATCTTTGCCAATCTCCGTATTAAGGCAAAACTCGACCCCCATTTCTGAAAAAATCTCACGACGTTTCTCCATCACCGATTTTTCCAGCTTGAATGAAGGGATGCCAAACGTCAGTAATCCCCCGATCTCCGGGTTGCGATCAAACACCACAGGTTTTACCCCATTACGCACTAATATATCCGCACAACCAAGCCCGGCAGGACCCGCGCCGATAATGGCCACCTTTTTGTCAGTCCAGGTGACATAAGACATGTCAGGTTTCCAGCCTTGTGCAAATGCGGTATCCGTGATGTACTTTTCAATGTTACCAATCGTCACGGCACCAAATTCGTCATTGAGTGTGCATGAGCCCTCACACAGCCTGTCCTGTGGGCAAACCCGGCCACACACTTCAGGCAGGCTATTGGTCCGATGCGACAATTCTGCCGCCTCGAGGATCCTGCCCGTACGGATCAACTTTAGCCACTGCGGAATATAGTTGTGCACCGGACACTTCCACTCGCAATAAGGATTACCGCAATCCAAGCAGCGATCAGCCTGAGAGCTGACCTGCTGCTTTGAAAACGGCTCATAAATTTCGACGAAAGAGCTCTTGCGTGTCGTGATAGGCTTCTTTCTCGGGTCGATGCGCTGTACATCGATAAATTGATAGACATTTTCGCTCATACTTCCCCCTATTGTGCCTGGACACGCAATTCAGCACTGCTACGTGCACGGTGCCCCAACAAGCTCTTTACATCACTTGATTTTGGTTTGATCAGCCTGAACATAGGCACATACAACTCAAAATTAGCCAGGATCTGCTCCGCTCTGCAAGAGGCTGTGTTCTCCAGGTGCTCAGCAATCAAGCCTCGTAAATGCTCCTGCATGGTTGCTAACCCTTCCAAAGAGAGCACTTCAACCAGCTCAGGGTTATAGCGCTTGTCGAAATCTCCCGCCTCGTCCAGTACATAGGCAAATCCCCCGGTCATCCCGGCGCCAAAGTTAACGCCTACCTGACCAAGTACACAGACAACGCCACCCGTCATATATTCACAGCCGTTATCACCTAACCCTTCGACAGTCGCTTGCACTCCTGAGTTACGTACGGCAAATCGCTCTCCGGCTCGCCCGGCAGCGAACAACTTGCCACCGGTTGCACCATACAAACAGGTGTTACCCGCAATAGTGGCCTGATGTGTCAGAAAACTAGAGCCTACAGGTGGCCGTATCACCAACTTGCCACCAGCCATGCCCTTACCCACATAGTCGTTAGCATCACCAACCAGTGTCATTTCAAGGCCACCTGCATTCCACACACCAAATGCCTGCCCTGCGGTGCCGTGTAGTTCGATCACCACAGGATCAGCAGCCATACCTTGGTTACCGTGACGAGAAGCTATATACCCAGACAACATTGCACCCACAGAGCGGTCAGTATTTTTAATACGACTCACCAAAGAGGTACCCGTTTTGTCGTCTATCGCTTGTTTCGCTTTCTCAAGCAAGCTCTCATTGAGTTGACCCTGATAGTGCGACGTGTTCGGCGCACTGCAATAGAGTGTTTCGCCCGACGGATTCGCCGGTTTTGCCAGCAAAGGTTGTAGATCAAGCTTTTGCTGTCTTGCGGTTGTTCCATCCAGCACCTCGAGTAAGTCCGTACGCCCGATTAAATCGGTCAACTTGTTTGTGCCCAAAGATGCCATAATTTCGCGCGCTTCCTGAGCAATAAAGCGGAAATAATTCATCGCCATTTCTGGCAGGCCATGATAGTGCTTCTGGCGCAGCGTCTCATCCTGAGTAGCGACGCCAGTCGCACAGTTATTCAGATGACAAATACGCAGATATTTACATCCCAGAGCAACCATAGGCCCTGTACCGAACCCAAAACTTTCGGCGCCCAGAATAGCCGCCTTGATAATATCAAGACCGGTCTTGAGACCACCATCAGTTTGCAATCGAATGCGGTGGCGCAGGCCATTTTCTACCAATGCCTGCTGTGTCTCAGCCAGGCCAAGCTCCCACGGGCTACCTGCATACTTGACCGACGTGAGCGGGCTCGCCCCCGTTCCACCATCGTAACCTGCGATCGTAATCAAGTCCGCATAGGCTTTCGCAACCCCCGTTGCAATGGTGCCTACACCAGGTTCAGACACCAGCTTGACGGAAATCATTGCCTTGGGGTTGACCTGCTTAAGATCAAAGATCAATTGCGCCAGATCCTCAATTGAATAGATATCGTGGTGCGGCGGTGGCGAAATCAAAGTAACACCAGGCACAGAATATCTCAGTTTGGCAATGTAAGGTGTCACCTTTTCACCCGGCAACTGACCACCTTCACCAGGCTTAGCCCCTTGCGCAACTTTTATCTGGATCACATCCGCACTTTGCAGATAATGGGGTGTTACGCCAAATCGGCCGGAGGCCACCTGCTTGATACGTGAATTTTTCTCTGTACCAAATCGTAACTTATCTTCGCCCCCTTCCCCGGAATTAGAGCAGCCTCCCAGGCGGTTCATTGCAATCGCCAGTGCTTCATGCGCTTCCGGCGATAAAGCACCAATACTCATCGCAGCAGAATCGAAACGTTTGTACAATTCAGTTGCAGGTTCTACCTCATCAATGTTAATGGCGGTACAATCCGTTTTAAGCGCCAGCAGGTCTCGCAAATTGGTCACAGGCCGATTGTTTACAAGATTGGCGTACTTTTGATAATCGTCGTAGTTTCCTGATCGCACGGCAACCTGCAACGACTGCACCACGTCCGGGTTATAGGCGTGGTACTCACCACCATGAACAAATTTAAGCAAACCACCGTGAGAGAGCAACTTACGCTTACTATATGCCAGCTTGTGCAACTGTGAACCATCCGCTTCGAACTCTGCAAAACCAGCCCCCTGAATACGACTGCTGACGCCATTGAAGCACAGCTCCACAATTTCATCAGACAACCCCACCGCTTCAAATAACATCGAACAGCGATAAGAGGCAATGGTGCTGATCCCCATCTTGGACATGATCTTGTACAAGCCTTTATTAATCGCATTGCGATACGCCAACGTTACTTCGCGATAAGTTTTTTCAATCACTTTGCTGTCACACAGCGCAACCAAAGTCTCGTAAGCCAGATAAGGGTATATCGCTGTTGCGCCGAATCCGAGTAGTACCGCAAATTGATGCGGATCACGTGCACTGCCCGTTTCAACAATAATGTTAGAGTCACAGCGCAGGTTAGTATTCACCAACCTATGTTGCACAGCCCCAACGGCCATTGCCGCAGGTATGGGCATAGTATCCTGAGTGATATCGCGATCACTTAGCAACAACATCACGCATCCGGATGCAGCTTTGTTCTGGGCTTCATCACAAACACGTTCAATGGCGCCTTTCAGGCTTTCTATCTGTGGATTGTAGTTCAGAGATATGCGACACACACTGTAATGATCATCATCTGCCGCCAACAGCTGTTGAATATCAGAGAAGGTCAGGACAGGTGAATCAAATTGCAGACGCTTGGCATGGCCTGTTGTCTCGTTAAATACATTTTGCTCACGACCAATACAGGTTGCAAGTGACATCACGTGATTCTCACGTAACGGATCGATTGGCGGGTTAGTTACCTGAGCAAATTTTTGTCTGAAATAGTCATATAGCGAGCGTACTCCCTCGGAGAGCACTGCAAAAGGTGTGTCGTCTCCCATAGAGCCAGTGGCTTCCTGACCATTTTGGCCCATCACACGGATCACCTGATCGACCTCTTCGTTGCTGTAGGCGAACAACTTTTGATAAACGAGCAGTGTCTCGTCATTAAAATCACGCTTACCCGCGTCCGCTTCATTAAGCGCTTCAAATGGCGTTAGTCGCTTGACATTTTGCTCTAGCCAGGTCTTGTAAGGATGCCTGGCTTTCAGATCTTCATCAATTTCGTCAGACTGCCAGATCTTGCCATGCAGTGTATCCACCACCAGCAACTCACCCGGGCCAACACGCCCTTTCTCAACCACTTCATCGGGCTCGTAATCCCATATCCCTACTTCAGAAGCCAAAGTGATGAACCCATCCTGCGTAATGACATAGCGCGCAGGACGAAGACCATTTCTATCGAGATTGCAGGCCGCAAAGCGGCCATCAGACATAACGATGCCAGCGGGACCATCCCAGGGTTCCATGTGCATCGAGTTAAAATCGTAAAATGCTCTGAGTTCGTCATCCATCGCTCGGTTTTTCTGCCAGGCGGGCGGAACCAGCATACGCATAGCGCGAAAGATATCCATGCCACCGGCGAGAAACAACTCCAGCATATTATCCAGACTGGATGAGTCTGAACCACTTTCGTTTACAAATGGCGCTGCACTTTGTAAGTCAGGCAACAGAGGCGAGGCAAACTTATATGCACGCGCTTTGGCCCACTGTCGGTTTCCTGTAATCGTGTTTATCTCGCCATTGTGCGCCAGGTAACGAAATGGCTGGGCTAATGGCCAACGTGGTTGCGTATTGGTCGAAAAGCGCTGGTGAAACACACAAATTGCACTGGTCATTCGGATATCAGCCAGATCAAGATAAAAGTTAGGCAGATCCGCTGGCATCATCAGACCTTTATAGATGGTTACCAGACCCGACAGACTCGCGATATAAAAGTCTGGATCTGACTCCAGCTGCTTCTCAATACGCCGACGTGCAATATAAAGTCGACGTTCAAGGTCTTTTGGACGCCATCCCTCCGGTGCAGACACGAACACCTGTTCAAACAGGGGCAGCTGTTCCGTTGCAATAGGGCCAAGCATGCCAGGGTCAGTGGGGACAGTGCGCCAGCCCACCAATGTCAGTGTTTCTTTTTCTAGTTCGTTGTTGATGATGTCACGGGCTTGTTTGGCAAGCGATGGGTCTTGACTAAGGAACACCATACCAACCGCATAATTTTTACCCAGATGCCAATCATTTTCAGCCGCTACAGCTCTGAAAAAGCTGTCTGGCTTTTGTAATAATAAGCCACACCCATCCCCAGTCTTGCCGTCCGCAGCAATGCCCCCGCGGTGCTGCATTCTGTCCAGACCGGTAATTGCCGTGCGGATCAACTTATGGCTGGCCTGACCTTGTGTGTGTGCGATCAAACCAAAACCACAGTTTTCTTTTTCTAATGCCGAGTCATATAACATGGACTCCTCCCCTTGCTACAACTGCCAGCCGGTAATTTCAGACGAATTACTGGCAGATAATCAAAGCTAGCCCTGATTAGTATTCGAGTCAATACAATAAAGAATAGTTATTCACATACATGAATATTTCTCATAAAAAAGGTACTTAAATAATGCCCTTGAGTTTTACAAATATTTCAACACCCGTAGAAAAACACAAAATGACACCGGTATCAAACCAAAAAATCGATAAAAAAAACACACCAAAGGGGAAGTTTACGTTAACGTAACACCCAACATAACATTGAATAAATATTCATTATTTCGAGTGTGAATTTGGCAACCCCTTAATCTATGCAGGGTTGATGCTTGACGCATGCGTAAACTTAGTGTTGCAAAAGCTAAAATAGGCCGTGAAATTAACAACAAGACCTCAATGATTAGAAAAGGTGTTCGCAGGGAGGGGTTGGTAAAAATAGAAAACAATGACACATAAAAAAGGGCATGCAACTCACGCTGACATGCCCTGATACGACTTAAAACAGAATTACTCTGCTGTTTCCGCGTCGTCTTCTTTGTATTTTGCAGCCGTTTCTGCAATCAGAGGTTGCAACTCACCTTTTTGAAACATTTCAATGATGATGTCACAGCCGCCAATCAACTCACCTTCAACCCAAAGCTGCGGAAATGTTGGCCAGTTGGCATAATGAGGCAGCTCAGCACGGATGTCTGGGTTCAGCAGAATATCGACGTAAGCAAATTGCTCGCCACACGCCATCAGCGCTTGAGATGCCTGCGAAGAAAAACCGCAGTTAGGTAATTTGGGCGATCCTTTCATATAAAGGATGATAGGATTCTCTGCGATTTGCTGTTTAATCTTTTCAATGGTTTCCATTATTTACCTCAAAATGACGATAGCATAGCTCAGCATATCATCCACTTTGCCCGTCAACCTCTTTCTTCTGTCAGTTAGCCCGTACAAAATGAATGCAATCTAAGCCATTCATTCTACAAGTCTTGGCTATTGCCATTGCTGTTTGCCAAAACTTGAGTAAAATACTCAGGAATTATAGTATCACTATATGCCGTCAAATCGTATAGAAATGTAAGCTAAGATAGAGATTGCTTCTATTTGCTTTGGCAATTTAACAACGAAATGGAGATTAACATGGCTTTTGAACTACCGTCACTTCCTTATGCTATCAACGCGCTTGAGCCGCATATTTCTCAGGAAACTCTTGAGTTCCACCACGGTAAACACCACAACACGTACGTTGTAAAACTGAACGGCCTTATCCAGGGCACAGACCTTGAGAACAAATCTTTAGAAGAAATCGTGTGCAACTCTGAAGGCGGCGTATTCAATAACGCAGCACAGATCTGGAACCACACTTTCTACTGGCATAGCCTGGCACCAAATGGTGGTGGCGAGCCAACTGGTAAAGTAGCAGACCTGATCAACGCGAAATGGGGCTCATTCGCTGCATTCCAGGAAGCATTCAATGACAAAGCAGTTAACAACTTCGGCTCTAGCTGGACTTGGTTAGTACAGCTTGCCGACGGTACTTTAGATATCGTTAACACATCTAATGCGGCAACACCACTGACAGAAGAAGGCGTAACGCCAATCATTACTGTCGACCTGTGGGAACACGCTTACTACATCGATTACCGCAATGTACGTCCAGACTACCTGAAAGGCTTCTGGGCACTGGTTAACTGGGATTTTGCAAACGGCAACCTTGCTTAATTTCCAACTATGTAAAAAGGCGCTTTCAGAGTGCCTTTTTTGTGCTTTGAGGTCTTTCTCTCCTTCCTGAGGCATTTGTTCTTACCGCTTTTTTTGCCTCTTTACAGCTAAAAATCCGTATACAAATACCAACTCTGTCAGTGCCTGACTGTCATGCCCTTTGCAACTTTGGCCGCGAACGCGCATTGTCCTCAGCTTCAAACCAAATCCTAAGTAAAAACTGCATTCACAGTGCACAATTTAGCTCGTAATGAGAGGTTTTTTTCTCCTAATTTGAGCATTTGTTTGAAAAACTCGATTAAATGTACTGTAAAGCTCAATTGATGAAAAAATTTCACACCAGCACAGAGCGTTTAGTGAACATTAAATTACTGGAATTTTTGGGCAAATTTTAAATATCCCTACTAAGCTTTAAGTAGCCTTGCATTAAGAGACCGCATCATCAACAGGTTATTGGAGTTCATTATGAGTATATTTGAGCATTACCAGTCCAGATACGAAGCGTCCCAAGAAGAAGAGTTCACCATAGCGGAATATTTGGAAATATGTAAAGAAGACAAAGCAGCATACGCAAGCGCACCAGAACGTTTGCTGATGGCAATTGGTGAACCAGAAATGGTGGATACTTCAACGGATGCTCGGCTTAGTCGCCTGTTTTCGAACCGAGTTATTGCTCGCTACCCTGCATTTCACGAGTTTTATGGCATGGAAGACGCCATCGAACAGATCGTATCTTACCTCAAGCATGCTGCGCAGGGCCTTGAAGAATACAAGCAAGTACTGTATTTGCTTGGTCCTGTCGGGGGTGGTAAGTCATCTATTGCAGAGAAACTCAAATATTTAATGCAGCAGGTACCTATTTACGCAATCAAGGGCTCTCCTGTAAACGACCACCCTCTTAGCCTGTTTAACCCGCTTGAAGACGGTGAGTTACTAGACAAAGAGTACGGGATAAACAGCCGTTACTTACGCACTGTGATGTCTCCCTGGGCGACCAAACGATTACATGAATACAACGGCGATATTTCTAAATTCCGGGTCGTAAAACGCTATCCTTCTATTTTGGATCAAACCGCTATCGCCAAAACGGAACCTGGCGATGAAAACAACCAGGATATTTCAGCTTTGGTTGGTAAAGTTGATATTCGTAAACTAGAACATTATGCCCAGAATGATCCGGACGCCTATTCTTATTCAGGAGCATTGTGTCTGGCCAACCAAGGGTTGATGGAATTCGTGGAAATGTTTAAAGCGCCGATTAAAGTTCTGCACCCTTTGCTTACCGCTACACAGGAAGGCAACTATAATGGCACTGAAGGCATTTCCGCCCTGCCCTTTAACGGTATCATTCTTGCTCACTCCAATGAGTCAGAATGGCAATCGTTCAAGAACAACAAAAACAATGAAGCATTTTTGGATCGGGTTTTCATTGTTAAAGTGCCCTATTGCCTGCGGGTTTCTGAAGAAGTTAAAATCTACAAGAAACTTATTGAAAACAGTGAGCTAAGAACTGCACCTTGCGCACCTGGTACGCTCGAAACACTCGCGAAATTTTCTACGTTGTCGCGTATCAATGAGCCTGAAAACTCCAGTATATACTCAAAAATGCGCGTTTATGATGGTGAAAGTCTCAAAGACACAGATCCAAAGGCTAAGTCCTACCAGGAATATAGAGATTATGCTGGCGTTGACGAAGGGATGACTGGCCTCTCTACCCGTTTTGCCTTCAAGATATTATCTCGGGTCTTCAACTTTGACCATGCTGAAGTTGCAGCGAACCCAGTGCATCTATTCTATGTACTGGAACAGCAAATCGAGCGTGAACAGTTCAGCGCAGAAATTCAGGAACGTTACTTAAGTCACCTGAAAGGCTATTTGATCCCGCAATATGTTGAGTTTATTGGCAAGGAGCTACAAACCGCGTATCTCGAATCTTATTCTGAGTACGGGCAAAATATTTTTGACCGCTATGTCACTTATGCCGACTTTTGGATTCAGGATCAAGAGTACCGGGATCCTGATACAGGGCAGCTATTCGACAGAGCAGCCCTCAACGCAGAACTTGAGAAAATAGAGAAGCCGGCTGGCATCTCAAACCCTAAGGATTTTCGTAATGAAATTGTTAACTTTGTGTTGAGAGCACGAGCTCATCATAACGGCGCAAATCCTGTCTGGACCAGTTATGAAAAACTCAGAACAGTAATAGAGAAGAAAATGTTCTCGAATACAGAAGAGTTGCTACCGGTCATTTCTTTCAATGCAAAAACCTCTGCCGAAGATCAGAAAAAACACGAAGACTTTGTCAATCGAATGATGGAAAAAGGCTATACCCAGAAACAAGTCCGCTTACTATCTGAGTGGTATTTACGGGTTAGAAAATCTCAATAACATTAGCGGTTGGAGGGTGTTCTATGGCACATTTCATCGATCGTCGACTGAATGGCAAGAACAAAAGTACGCTGAACCGTCAGCGCTTTATCAGACGTTATAAAAAGCAGATCAAAGAAGCGGTTTCGGATGCCATTAACAAAAGAAGCGTCACTGATGTCTCTAGTGGAGAAAGTATTTCTATACCGCAAAGGGATATCAGTGAACCCATTTTTCATCAAGGGAAAGGGGGAAATAGAGAGCACATTCACCCTGGCAATGATCAATTCACGACGGGAGACAAAATTCAGCGCCCCCCCTCTGGTCAGGGTGGCGGTGCTGGAGAAGGTAACGCAAGTGACCAAGGTGAGGGTCAAGATGACTTTGTGTTTTCTATTTCAAAGGATGAATATCTGGATCTCTTATTCGAGGACTTGGAGCTGCCTAACCTGCAAAAAAGTCAGCTCGATAAATTAGTGCAAATGAAAACACACAGGGCCGGGTTTTGTAACGATGGCATGCCAAGTAACTTGGATATCGTAAGATCGTTGAAAGGCTCAGTGGCCAGACGAATCGCAATGACTGCCAGTAAAAGAAAGCAGCTTAAAGAGTTAGAAGAGCGATTGGCCGCTTTGCTACAAGAACCTGTACCTAAGCAAACGCAAATTCAACAGCTTGAACAAGAAATATCAGAACTAAAACGTAAGATAGATGCAGTGCCGTTCATTGATAACTATGACCTGCGATTCAGAAATTATGAAAAGCGACCACACCCGACAAGCAAAGCTGTTATGTTTTGCCTGATGGATGTATCTGGGTCCATGGACCAGGCGACCAAAGATATGGCGAAGCGCTTTTATATTCTACTCTATCAGTTCTTAACACGTACGTATAAAGATATCGAAGTTGTCTACATCAGGCACCACACGCAAGCGAAAGAAGTCGATGAACAAGAGTTTTTCTATTCTCAAGAGACAGGGGGCACTATCGTCTCAAGTGCGTTGAAACTGATGGATGAAATCATCGCAGACAGATATGCACAGGGAGATTGGAACATCTACGCCGCACAGGCATCTGATGGTGACAACTGGGCAGATGATTCTCCACACTGTACTGACCTACTGACGAACAAGCTATTAAAAGTGGTGCGTTATTATGCCTATATCGAAATCACCACACGCGCCCATCAAAGCCTTTGGCGTGAGTATCAGGGCATTGCGGATACATTTGACAACTTTGCTATGCAACACATTCGTTCTGTCGAAGATATATATCCGATATTCAGAGAGTTGTTCAAGAAAAACCGACAACAAAACGCAGCCTAACAGGGGGAGTGCCTATGACATATAACCCGCTAAATGATGGCCCGGACTGGACGTTCGACTTGCTTGAAGAATATCAGGCTGAGATTGCTCGAGTAGCGGCCCACTACAGACTGGATACCTATCCGAATCAGATTGAGGTGATCACCGCGGAACAGATGATGGATGCCTACTCGAGCGTAGGCATGCCTATTGGTTATGCACACTGGTCTTACGGTAAGAAATTCATCCAGACGGAGCAAACTTACAAACGGGGTCAAATGGGCCTCGCTTATGAAATTGTGATCAACTCAGACCCATGTATCGCATACCTGATGGAAGAAAATACCATGCCAATGCAGGCACTGGTCATGGCACATGCCTGCTACGGCCATAATTCATTTTTCAAAGGGAATTATCTTTTCAGAGCATGGACGGATGCATCGTCTATTATTGACTATCTGGTCTTTGCAAAGAACTATGTCGCCAAGTGCGAGCAAAAATATGGCATAGATGAGGTTGAAAATCTGCTCGACTCCTGCCATGCACTAATGAACTATGGGGTAGATCGTTATAAACGGCCACAACAAATCTCTATGTATGAGGAACAGAAACGTCAAAAAGAACGAGAGGACTATCTACAGTCTCAGGTCAATGAACTCTGGCGAACTATTCCCAAGGGTAAACAGCAGGATGAACGAGAAGATGTTAAGTTTCCATCCGAGCCTCAGGAAAATATCTTGTACTTTATTGAAAAGAACGCTCCATTGCTCGAATCCTGGCAACGAGAGATTATTCGAATAGTACGCAAGGTATCTCAATACTTTTATCCGCAGAGACAAACTCAGGTGATGAATGAGGGCTGGGCAACGTTCTGGCATTATACGATATTGAACCACCTATATGACGAAGGTAAGTTGAGCGACGCTTTTATGTTAGAGTTTCTACAAAGTCACACCAATGTCGTATATCAACCTCCTTACAACAGTAAGTTTTACTCTGGTATAAACCCGTATGCACTGGGTTTTAATATGATGGTAGATATTCGCAGGATCTGTGAAAACCCAACTGACGAAGACAAGTACTGGTTTCCGGAGTTTGCTGGTAAGAATTGGCTCGACACCCTTCATTTTGCCATGGAAAATTTCAAAGATGAAAGCTTTGTCAGCCAGTTTCTGTCACCCAAGATAATGAGGGATTTTAAGTTATTTACTATCATAGACCAGGAGAAATCACCTCACCTGGAGGTGGGTGCAATTCACGATGAGTCAGGTTATCAAAAGGTCAGAAATAGTTTGTCCGCGCATTATAATCTGAGTAATCACGAGCCCAATATTCAGGTATACAATGTGGATATACGAGGCGATCGCTCACTCACATTGAGGTACGTTCCACATAACAAGGTGCCTCTAGCTGATTCGAAAAAAGAAGTGCTTAAGCATCTTTACCGACTTTGGGGATTTCCAGTTAAACTTGAAGAGCAACAGGACGACGGCACTGTGAACATTCTGGGGCAGTGTCCTCAGGAAAATAAAGAAGACTCACTTTAGCAAAAAGCCCTTATAACAAGGGCTTTTTAGCATCTGTAAGTGATGTATCAGTTAAGACTAATGTGCCATAGACGGATCATACACAGTGACTATGTTCCGACCATTTTCTTTAGAGTGATAAAGCGCGGTGTCAGCGGCTTCAATCCACTGTTCATATTTTTCAAAATTGTCATCGCAGCAAGCAATACCCAGACTTACAGTCAGCTTAATCTCTTTATCGTCGTAATAGATTACTGAGTTTTCAATCAGACTACGTAGCCTTTCGGCAAACACCTTTGCGCCTTCAGCATCGGTATCAACCAAAGTTACAGCAAATTCTTCGCCACCATAACGCCCCGCTACGTCGGTTTCACGTAGTGTCTTTTGTAATAGATCAGAGATGTGGCGAATAGCCTCATCACCGCCGCTATGACCATAGGCATCATTGATACGCTTAAAGAAATCAATATCAAACATTAACAAACTGCTACTTCCGTGGCTTCGCTGTAAACGTTTAAACTCGGTTCTTAGACTTTGCTCCCAATAGCCACGATTAGCAAGCTTAGTGAGGCTATCTGTGCGGCTCATTTTTTCCAGCGTTTTGTTAACCCGCTCGAGCTCAAGCTTGTTCATTGCCTCATCGGTCACATCGTAAATAATCACACAAATATGTGCCACTTCACCTGTGACTGTCGTCAGTGGGATAAAGGTCGCATTCTGATACATGTAATCGGCTTTCCCTGTAATAGGCCGATAATTTTTAAAGCGGAAAATATATGGCTGCTGTTCCCAAATCGTAAATGATCGATTTTTGAGTACAAATACAGGTTCAGATTTGCTCTTAAACCAGGCCTCGTCAATACTAGGAAACAAATCAAAGACATCTTTGTCTTTTACCGCGCTAGGTAGCAGACCCGAGTGGTTTTCCATAAACCCATTCCAAACACACACTCGATAGTTCCTGTCCAAAACGACCAGGCCGACATCAACTGTGTTAAACATATCCATCAACCAATGGATCTCATTCATGTCAAAATCAGATGCAGGCATAATTCTAATCTTCTAACAGGTACTCAACTTTATATTTGAGCGTTTTAAGTGAGTCTTCAGTAAACAACAACATTAAATCGCAATTAATATTGTGGTCTTCAATTCCGTAACTTATTTCAATCGCTAACGTACGTTGCCAGCGGTCTTTGTTCGCTTTGACGAGCTCAGAAACTTCACAATGCTGCCCAAGCACAACCGGGTGTCCTTGGCTAAATGGCATATCTAATTGCTTTGATAAGCCCGTTAGGATGGCGCCGATTAGAATATTGCTAATATCCATCAGCAGCTCAAGCTCTACTTTTTGATTGAGCTCGCCCGTATAGCTCATCAGCGACGCAATTTCTTTAAAGCTGGAGTCATTGAGTAAAAGCAAAGCTTCTCCCGATACCCCGCCTCCGATAAAGCCCTGACATACACCCGACGTCGTTGCGCTCGCGTCAATCGCTTGCAACGCCATGTGCAGCTCATTAACCTCTAGCACGTTTACATTTGGGATAGGTAATTCTACGAATACGTTAAGTAGTCGAGCAAGCAAATCACCTGCCTGCCCCATTGCGACATTCGTGATCTCTTGATATATGTCTCGGATTTCAGGTTCAAGTTGCTCACCGAGTTTATGCACCAGATTGGCACGAATGGCTTTGTCTTTGATCCCATGATGCGTGATAATTTCTTCTAATTTTGCAGCATCACATGGCTTGCGTATAAAATCAATTGCACCTAATTCCATGACTCTTTGGTGCGCATTTGGCTGGATATCTCCAGAGACGACAACTGTCAAAACATTCAATCCTTGTTCGTTTATTGCTTGTAATACCTCATACCCATCCATGTGAGGCATATTTAAATCTAAAAAGAGAATCTCGGGTGATATCGCTTTTATTTTCTCAATGCAGTCCAAGCCATGTTCTGCAAATTCCACTTTAATATCCCAGTCATCTGGCAATGATCTCGCCAGTTGCCGGCGAGCCAATTTTGAATCATCGCATATCAGGACAGGTGTTGACATAAAAGCTCTCTTCGCATTTTTAGCTAACAGGTTGTGTTAAGCCAAAAATTTTCTATTTATAGTTATGACATAGCAGCATTTTAGGACTTACATGGTAATCAAAGCTTAACCGATTTACAATCCAATTTACTGCAAAGGTTGGTTATATAATTCCAGTATAATACACTGACGGGAATTGCGAAAAATTAAAAAGGGAATACGTTATGCGAATCATATCCTTGCTTACAGCATCACTGTTGACGTTGACTAACCCAGCCTATGCCAGTGAGCTACAAGAAAACCAGGTTGACGCAGGAAAAGTCAGTGCACAGGGGAAGCCTGTCACTCTATTAGGTCAGGGCATTAAAGTGGGCGATTCGGCCCCCGATTTTAAAGTGGTTGATGGCAGCTTCGTGCCAGTGACATTAGCCAATTACGTCGGTAAACCCGTTTTGATCAGCGTCGTGCCTAGCCTGGATACCGGGATCTGCTCTTTGCAGACCAAGTATTTTAACGAAAAAGTGGCAAAAGAGTTCTCGGATGTCGCGATGCTTACCATTAGCGCGGACCTGCCCTTCGCTCAAAAACGCTTCTGTAAAACAGAAAACATTGATCAGATTGATACATTATCAGATTCAGTTTGGCGCGATTTTGGAGCCAAATATGGTCTCTACATCAAGGATATGGGACTGCTGAGTCGAGCGGTGCTGGTGCTGGACAAAAATCATAAGGTCGTATACAAGCAACTTGTTAGCAATCTGGCCAGTGAACCTGATTATCAGGGCGCCATTGAGGCGTTGAAGCAACTTTAGTTCCCAAAGAAGTAATCGACTTTGACGGTGCACAGATGTAAGTACAGGGTTACCGCCACATCTATGCGCCGTTTCATATCCTAAGATAGTACCATATCTATGTGTTCAATACCGTCTTCCAGATAAGCCTCACTGCATACTTCAAACCCTAGAGACTGATAAAATTGAATCAAATAGGTCTGTGCCGAGATATGTATGGGTTGCAAGCCATAATGTGTACGGCAGACTTCTATTGCTCTACTCATCAAGGACTGGGCTATCCCTTTACCACGACAGGCTTGTGAAACAAGAACACGACCAATCGCACTGACGCCCAACGCAGATTTATAGCACCTCGCATAAGCCTGTAACTCGCCTTCCTCGATTAAAAAAACATGTAAGGTATCTGACTTTTTATCTGTCTCATCAATTTCCTGGTAAGCACAGGCTTGCTCTACAACAAACACCGCAATACGCGTCTGAAAAATACTAAACAGCTCGTCGTGGGAAAGTTCGTAAAAGGTTTTAACTTGCATGGATTTATCACTTGAAAAGAAACGCCTCTGACGAGGCGTAATAATGGTTTAGGCGAATAGCCTTTCCAATTGGTCACATAACTGAGATAAGTTCACCTGGTCATGCTCAATAGTCAGGTCAACATAGCCATCACCTCGAAACGCCCTGTCCAGCTCAATCAGCACATGCGTGCGATGTGCTTCGGGGACAAATGACAGTTCTACTTCCTGAAGGCCAAACAAAGAGGTGTTAGCCGGGCGATATTCTATCTCCTGATAACACCCCGATACAGACTGAAAGTTAGATGCCTTCAGGTATCCTCGTTCAACATCCGCCTTCACCATTCTAAAACCAAGTTTATCCATGGCCATAAGACAGTTTTTAACGGCTTCATTGGGATAGATATGTAACAAATCTTTGTCACTAGGATCCATGGCCAAATCAATGTCTAGCCCTGTTTCCAGCCAAACATAGCTATGATTATATGGCGCATTAATTTCAGTAATCGGGGTTTCAGAATGCAAGCGAGCCTCAAATGGGATCACTTTTTTCTCGCCCGGCGCAATTGTGAACTTGCTGCCAACACGCCACTTTTCGATTACCTGATTTGCATAGTACTCACCACTGTCGCCTTCAACCTTGACCTTTGTCATCAACGCCAGCTCCAGACCACTCACTTCTTGCTCTACATCACCACCCAACACAACTATTTGCGCTTGGAATTTTTGACCTGGATGCAAATGTTCTGTTTCTAAAATTGTATCTACTTTCGCGGCACCAATACCTACGGATGCCAAGAGCTTTTTAAACATCTTATCTCCTCTCGAGGATGTCCCCTTATCCGCATCTTAACCACATTTTTTCTGGTTTGTCAGCGAAAATTTATAGCAATCAGATAAATAGTTGACCGCCATTGCCTAAACGCTCCCTTTGAGGCCTATATTAGTTAATCAATGTACTAATTTTTCATTTATAAATCAGTTTGTTTTGTTACACTGCTAACACCTTCGACTTGACTGAATCACTATGGAATTACTGTACTTCGCCGTTGCCTTTGCCTGTGGCTTTTCCGTCTATCAACTCAAACTCCCACCATTAATTGGCTTTTTGTTGGCGGGCTTTGTCCTCAACTTGTTGGGGCACAGCAGTACCGACTTACTCACCCAGCTGGCCGACTTAGGTGTGACTCTACTGTTGTTCAGTATTGGCTTAAAACTAAAAGTATCCAACCTGATTAAGCCCCAAGTTTGGGCGCCAGCTAGCCTGCATCTAGTCACCAGTATTGCTTTTTTCGCCTCCTTATTATTGATGTTAGGCGCATTTGGTTTACCCTTATTTGTCGACTTGTCATGGCAAAGTGCCTGTCTGGTTGGCTTTGCTTTTAGCTTTTCCAGCACTGTGTTCGCAGTTAAAGTGCTAGAAGAAAGAGGAGAGATGGCCAGTTTGCACGGTAAAATCTCTATTGGGATCCTGGTTATGCAGGATATCTTTGCAGTGATCTTCCTTGCTATCAGCACAGGCAAGTCGCCTAATATATGGGCACTTGCTCTGCTTGTTGGCTTACCGCTATTGCGGCCACTGTTGTTCTGGGTACTTAACCGCTCAAAACATGGTGAACTTTTGCCATTGTTCGGTTTTTTCTTTGCCTTGGTACTGGGCTACCACGGATTCGAGCTGGCTGGCCTGAAAGGTGATTTAGGTGCCCTGATCATCGGTATGTTGTTTGCGCCACACAAAAAAGCAGGGGAACTGTCTAAAGCACTACTGAATGTCAAAGATATATTGTTGGTTGGCTTTTTCCTTAACATCGGCCTGAATGCCAATATTTCTCTCGAAGCTGTGCTGATTGCCGTGCTACTTGCAATCGTGCTGCCTGTCAAAGTCTTCATTTACTACCTCTACACCAACATGTTCAGACTGCGCGCCCGAACCTCACTGCTTAGTGCATTTACCTTGTCCAACTACAGCGAGTTTGGCCTGATTGTCTGTGCGGTAGCCGCCAGCAGTGGCATGATCACCGCCGACTGGCTTGCTGTAGTCGCATTGGCTGTGTCAGTCACCTTTGTACTGGCCACCCCATTGAATAAAAAAGCCAATGAAATATACGTTAAGCTTGAACCGCTGCTCGTTAAGTTTGAGAGTGATAAACGGCTTGAAGAAGAGCTGCCGGTTAACCTGACCGACACACGGATCGTGATATTTGGTATGGGCCGAATTGGAACCGGTGCCTATGAGACCATTCACGCTTCCCACCCTGGCGCTGTCGCAGGTGTCGATATCAAACCTGAGGTAGTTGAAAAACACATCAGCCTAGAGCGTCGGGTACTGCTCGCGGATGCAACTGACCCTGATTTCTGGCAAAGGGTAAACCATTCCAATGTCGACATGGTCATGCTGGCAATGCCCAAGCATATGCAGAATATTTACGCCCTGGAACAGCTCAAGGCATCTGGGTTCTCAGGTCAGGTTACCGCCATTGCAAACTATCCGGATCAACAAAAAGAGCTGGAAGATTTGGGCGTCCATTCTACTTATAACTTCTATTTAGAAGCTGGTAGCGGCTTTGCTGAACACGTTAAAGAAAAATTATTTTCATAGTCTGCAAAATAATTCTCAGTATCAATAGGGGTACTGAGAATTATTTCTAATTCCGCATCATACACTTACATCTAGACGTCTAAATATCAGGCACATAATCGTGGCATCTTTGTAACTATACGATTTACAAAGCTTTACATCATCGTTGGTAATTGCCCCTCAATTCGAAGTAAACTGGCTTCAGTAGGTTAGTTGCACTAATCTATTTTCTCAATTTAAATCTGATACTTATACCCCTCAATCAGGAACATTGAGTGGGCACTCTAATTATTCGAGAGGGCAAGCATGTTAAAAAATAAATCAGCTTCTTACTTTCCTGCAGCGGTGGATGATGCAAATGCAGGCCCGCTCGCAAAATTGCAAGCGCAACTGGATGCTATTCAAGATTCGGGAATGACAGCGTTGACAATTAGGGACATCCTTTTTCAAAAAATGCTCGATATGCATTCTGTCCCCAAAAAGCACTTTTTACGTGACCAGGATACGCCTGACAGACTTGATGACCCGGCTATCATTGAGCAATTGAACGCGCTGGGTTTCTATCGCACCTCACAAGGTCAGGTGCACTAAGATACAGTTTTATGGGAGCCTACTCTCCCTCATAGGCTGGCAATGCCCGTCGCCAGCCTATTTCTCTCTCCTTATAACAGCACTTATCCGCTTAGGTAATAAGCAGCCAGCTGCCTCTTTGAGTGGTTTAAAGTAAATGGCAACTAAACTGTCATGTCCAGCATCATAACGACCCACCCCTATTTCTATTTTCTCAACTTGCGACGCGCGGATCAAAGAGCCTCCTAGCCTGTCCCATATTGCTAATGCAGAGCCCAGATTGGTATCAAAGTGGGCAGGATCAGCGCTGTGGTGAATTTGGTGTTGTGCTGGGCTGATAAACCAGTTTTCAACCTTATCTCCCCAGCTAAACCAGATATGCGAATGACGTAAATTTGAGCCAAAAATATTAAATAAGAAAACGAAGGCATTAGCCCCGAGAATATCGAACATGCTCAATGCCGTCCCAAACAGGAAATATCCTAGCCCCACCACCACGCCTTGAGTCAGTGCCATGCGACAAGCGTATAAGTAGCTTTCTACTGGGTGTGAGCGATAGATTGTAAACGGCGTCAGCACTTTGGCAGAGTGGTGTACTTTGTGAAACTCCCACAAAAATGGAATCTTATGAAGCGCAAGGTGTAACAGATACCGCGTCAAGTCATCAACCAGAAACAGCATCAGCGTAAACAAAAAAATCACCACTGAGTCATCCCAGGCCAAATGTAGGGGGGCGCCAAACAACCATTCGAGGCCATCTGAAATTGCGATAGCAACCGGCACCATAGTCAATACTATGGGAGCAAAGGTGAGCGCTTTGATTAGTTTGTTGGCAACAAACAAGCCGTAATCCAGTTTTGCACTGTCAGATAGCCAAACGTCACGCGGGAACAAAAATCCCAAAAAACCTTTAAGTGAGCGTGGGCCATTCAACTTGCTGTATACCAGACCCGCCATAGCAATAGCACTGAGAAGGTACAGCCAATAGATTCGTTTATTCGCATCCAATAAATAACCGGGCAAAGAAGATAGGCTTTGCCAGAGCGTTTCTATCATAAAGTGGACTGACTCCTTTAAAAAAGGCCACTAATTAGCGGCCCTGTAAGTATACAGATGCGCAGCTGATCGCGCATCTGTGATTGGTTTACACATTTTAGAATGCGTATTTATAACCCAGTGTAAACTGGCGAGGCTTACCAGGTCGTGCTCCATAAGGACGACGACTCACGATCTTCGTCTCGTCCAGCAAGTTATCAACTTTAGCATACACCTGACCGTACTTGCCTAACTCATAGACCGCTGACAGGTCAACAGTTGTAATCGCTGACACTTCTTTACCCTCAAGCACCAGATCATAGCTACCATTGGGCGCATTAGGATCTGTGCTGCTATCCCAACTACGACCCGCAGCTTCAGACATTGAACCGACGTACTTCACCGCCAACGAGACACGCCAGTCAGGGGCTGAAACGCCTATGTTAAAGCTGGCCTGATGCTCGGGTAAATACGGAAGTTCATCGCCGCTTTTTACATGGCCCCATTGCGCGAAGTTAGTGTACCTGTCATTTTTAAACTCCCCTTTGGTATAGGTATAAACAAAGCCATAAGGGATATCAATTTGCAGATTCAGCGGATAACGCTGGCTAAACTGAGCTTCCAATCCATAGACATGCGCCTCGCCGCCATTGAACTCTTTGCCTACTTCAAGCGCGCCACAGTTAGATTGACCGCAACTTTCTTTCAGGTTACTGTAATCATTGAAGAAACTGACTACTTCCAGCTGAGTCACGCCATCGTTAAAGCGACCACCAAATTCATAGTTAGTACTTTTCTCAATTTCGATATCAACCGACTGCTGTGGTGAAGCAGGCGAGAACCCCTGATGTACACCAAACAGAATGCCAGAATCTTCAGACAGCTGGTAGAAGCCACTCAAACCAGGCAACCAGATACGTGTCGTTTTATTCTGCCAGTCATCTGCATCCACCGTATTCTGATAAGCCATGTCCATCAGTTCACCACGAATACCTAAACCAAGCGTCAGCGCGTCAATAGTCACCTTATCCTCGACATAAACAGACCAGGCTTTGGTATTTTCGGTGTTTTGATCGGTATAAACTTTGTCCAGCCCCAGATTAAATGCACTTCCCTCTTTCATGCCGTACGTTTCGGTGAAGTGTTTACGCTCAATCTCATCTTCATGAAAGCGTACACCGAACGATAACGTATTTTCGTAGCCAGCGAGGTTAAATTTGGCAGAACCATCAATCTGGATACCCTGCGAGAAATACTCACGGTCATTGGTACCCATAGTCAAAAAGTTAGGCCGCCCACTAAAGGGAATTGAGTCTTCTGTACCACTAAGAACCTGATACAGACGCTGATACTTTTCATCTTCCGGATTTGCCAGTATCTCTGGCAAAGTCGCGTCAGTATTCGTCAGGCCGTTTAGCTTCAGCCAGGCACGTTCATAGTCATTGCGGTACACGCGCGAAGTCAGGCTGATATCCTGATACTTCAGATGATGTGAAAACATCACCTGGCTGTGTTTGGTGTCCATATTATCAGGCTGAGATGCTGCATAACGACGATAAGGGGTGGCGTCAAAATCCGCATCCGTCAGACCAAGATAGGTTTCGTTCGACAACTCATCCGCATAACTGAGTTTCAACCCAAACGTATGCTCAAACTCACCTTGCTGCATCTTATAGTTGAACTTAGCCAGTAAATCATTTTTCTCGAATCCTGTGTCTGCACCGCCATCCAGGTCTTTAAAACCGTCCGCTTGCAGATTAACACCTTCGAGCAGGAAGCCAACATTATTGACTACTGAGCCAAAATACGCATGCGCTTTGGTGTAACCATCACTGCCCGTTGCCAAGTCAATGGCCCCTTCCGAAAACTCTGGCACGGCACGAGTCACCAAGTTTAGTGCACCAGCAACAGTCTGAGGACCATGTTTAATGGCTGCTGGGCCTTTGAAGACTTCAACGGCCGTCATACGGGTTGTGACGGGAAAATAATAGGCCGCTGGAGCCGAATATGGTGCCGGGCCAATCAACACCCCATCTTCCATAATGGTGATTTTTTTGCTTCGCTCAGGTGTTACACCCCGAAAGCCGATATTTGGGCGCAGACCATAGCCATCTTCCTCACGGATATTCACACCCGGTACCGAAGACAAGATACGATGAATGTCATCATATTCAAATTCTGCTAACTGCTCTTCACTTAACAAAGTTGCCGAGCCGGCTTCGGTACGCAGCTTATCGTAATGACTCAGGATCTGAATGTGCTCCATGTCGTCATTTTTTGTATCATCATTTGCCAGTGCCTGAGGTACAGCCAGCGCCACAGCTATGGCCAACACAGATCTTTTCATCATGGGTCCTTTAGTCATTGTCACCTGCCGATGTTTTTGGAAGTTCCAGAGCCAGCTTTTGGATGAAATCGTTCTTAAGCTGATCGGTGACGTCTTTCACCTTTGCGTGTGTATTCGTCACGCCTGCTTTGTCTTCGTTCAGCGCTTGTTGTAAATTATCATTCAGTGCTGCTGTCGCGGCCTTAGCATTTGCGATGCCCTGGATCATAACGTCTTTGGTTTGACTGGCAGACTGATTGTCCAGGAAATCATCAAATCCGGTTGTATCGTCACTGTCTGTGCCTTGTCCAAGGAAGATCTGCTCAAACGCGGCAATATTCGCCTGAATATTCTCAATAGAATGCTTAGCATATCGTGACTCAACGGCTTCAGGACATATTTCAGTACCACACTGGTTGGCAAACAAGCCCAATGGAGTCGCTAATTTGTAATCCTTTAACTCTTCAGTCATGTAGAACAGTGCATCAGAAATACGGTTTACCGCTTCAGTAACAGTAGCAAACTCACTGCCCGATTCACCGGCATTTTTCAATTTAGCGGCATAACCTTGATCGCCAGCCCACTCAAACATCAAGCGCTCTGCGGTTTCTTTAAGATCCTTGGAAGCTTCAACGGCATACTGGCAGCGCATTGTTCGACGCTGCTGTTCATCCTGAGTATTCCACTGTGCCAGAATATCTCCCGCAGCAGCGGCTGAACAACTGTGGTCTAAGTTACTATTAAATAGCAAGTACTCCAATGCATCTAAGCCTCTACGTTTGTCGCTACGCTTACTGATATCATAAGGCACACCATTGATATTCCCCTGCGCAAAGTAAGCAACATCCTGATCAACATTACAGTAATTGGTATCTGGCCATGAATAAATGTCTTTACGAAGCGCTTTGTCATCGGCCAACAAAGGGCCCACTATCATAAGCTCAGCATGTTGCCAGCTCACCATAGTCTCTTTCCAGCTGTTCTGTGCCGCCAGCAGTGCTTCATCTCTCGCCGCTTTTGCAGCCTCGTCGCTCAGCGTTGGATCGAACGCAGTTTCCAGGTCACAGTAGGCTTTAACTATGTCTGGCTGTGTGCTTGCTTTGTTCGCAAATTGCTGGAAAGTCGGGGTAAACACATTATCAGTCAGGTTTGCAATTAACTTTTGCTGGCTGAAAGTCCCTTGGTTGTCCCCCTGACCTGAATCTGGTGTATCGGAGCCACCATTGGATGAGTCCTGATTATCGTTACCGGTATCTTGATTATCATTACCAGTGTCTTGGTTATCGTCTGGGCTAGTCGCTTGTTTATAGCCAGGGCCTGCAGAGCTGGACGTACTTTCGCCACACCCGCTTAATGCCAAACCAATGGCCACTGCCAATAAAATAGGTCTGGAGTGTATTCTCATTATGTGCCTCAAATGAATAGTCTAGATACGCAAAAGGCTAGCAAAATTTGCTAACCTTTTGACAGTTCAAAGAATCGTTAAAAACTTACCAGTTGGCAACATTCTCTGCATCAAAGCCGTATACTTCCTCAAGGATGTCACGGGCCGCTTGCAGATCAACTTTATAGGCTGCGATTGCATCTGCGGTAATCGCAGGCTGAGTGCCCATCAGAGTATGCATTTGTTCAAACTTGCCCACGTTGCCGTCTGCATAGAAAGGTGAGAAACGGTTAAACTGGAAGTTTAGCGCAAAGCCTTTCATTTCTGACCAGTGCTTAGCCAGAGTAGCAAAGTCCGAAGATGTGTACTCTTCCTCAGCTGTGCCTGCCAATTCTGCCGCCAACAAATCTAAATCTTTTTGAGTATCATTGATATAGTGAACCACAGTTGCAGCAATGGCCTTTTCCCATGCCAACAATGCGTCTTTCGCATGACCTTTCAGAGTCTCCATTTGCGTTTCGCTCAACGCACCTTCTGTCGAGTTGATCAACTCACGGCCTTTGTAGAAGGCTTCATAAGCATCTTTAGTCAAATCAGTTGCGACAACCGCTTTTCGGTCACGTTTGGCTGCATTGGTGGAGTTGCCAAAATTGTACTCTGAGTTGAAGTCAATTTTACCGTCAGCATTTGCATCGTTATAGCCTGCCTTGAATGCATCTCGGCCATCTTTACCGGCAATTTCATCGTCAGTGTAACTCATGTAGTTGCGTGCCGCGCCGAAGTAACCAAAACCTTCGTCCCATTGATGTTCAAGGTTGGTATACGCTTTACCTTCAACAGCAGCAGTGTTGTCGGTCATCAGGCCTTTGCCTTCTGTGTCATAATCCAGGTAATCATCGGCCGCTTGCGAGAACGCCACTGCACCGTATAGGAACTTCTGAATTAACTGATTAAGATCAACACCATTTTCAGTAACATAGATAGTGTCGATATCATTACCGCTAGGATCTAACGGAGCCTCAGCCAGTGCACGCTCAGCCAGCTGGTCAAATAACTGCTTTACAAACAGTTCAGGAATAGGTGTTTCACCATCTGCAGCGATCGCGGTCCAGCCTGCAAAGCTGCCATCTTCTGTCCAGTCTTTGTACTGGCCTTTAGCATCATTACCCGCAATTTTACCACTGAGGTCTTTGTGCGATGAAGAAATGTCAGTCAATTTAGTTTGCGCAGCAGGATCTGTGACGACGGTCAGATCGCGTTGCCCCCAAACATTACTGTATTCTTCTTCAGAAACAGCGTAGAAGCTATTTATCGCAGCTAACAAGGTCTCTTTTGTTGCGTTGGTATCTTTTGCATCGTTAACAAACTGGGCACTGCCGATATAGTTAAACAACTCTTTAATCAACACATGGCGAGCGATCTGGCCTGAGTAAGCAACACTAGACTTGCCTTCTTCAAAACGGCTGGTGAAATCATAATCCATTAAAACGTCAGTAATCTTGAACGTTATGTCAAAATTCTTTTCATTTTTGCCGCCATCAGTAACAGTCACTGTCACCGTCACTGATTGTTCTTTTTCGTAATCTAAGTAATGATCCGATTTTAACTTGAGGACGCCTTCAACGACTTCAAAGCGTGTATCTGATACTGCGAAAGAATGATTGTCATCGTCGTCAGTCACCACGAAAGTGCCAATCTCTACTGCAACCATGTTTTCAGTCACAGTTACTTCTGTCACTTCTTTTCCATCCGCATCGCGACTTACTAGCGTCAACTCTGTAGGCGCTTGGTTTGCAGCTGGTGTAGTCGTATCTGGCGTCTGAACATTGTTGTCATTCGAGCTTGAACCACCACAGGCAGACAAACCTAAAGTCGCAACGATAATAGAAGTAGCAAGCAGAGATTTTTTAAAAATCATTGAGCATTCCTTAATAAAGCAATGTTAAAAATTATTCTTAGTCGCGTTAAGTATACACCGCTTTAAATAGCAATCAATTCTATTTACGTTGCTAAATGCACGATTTAGATCAAGGAACATGCAAGTTGTTTCACCTGAAAAGGCTTCGAGATATAGACCCGGCAATATAAAAAGACACTCAAGGCATTGATAATCAATGTTTTTTATGAGGATTTAGATATGTGAAAGTGTTACAGGCTAAGGAGTATGTACAATTGAGAGCGAATGGATAGTTCGAATAATTGGAACTATCCAATATAAAAGTTTAGTCAAACTATGACTTTAATTTGGGGAGTTCCATGCCTCCTTTACAAAAAGATAACCCTTACGCCAAACCGTTTTAATTTTTTCTGCGCCGACGGCGGTATCTCCCAACTTTCTGCGCAGACATGACACGCGTACATCTACCGTACGGCTGTTCGCCTGATAGTGCTGCCCGACAACCTTTTTGTATATCTCTTCACGACTGACCACTTCCGGCGCTCGTGAGGCCAGTAACCACAGCAGCTCAAATTCATGGCTGGTTAAATTAACCGGCTGCTGTGCCAGCGACACGCTCCGCTCATTAAAGTTTAAATAAAGTTCTCCAAAGTGAAGCGCATGTGGCATGCCTGTGCAAGGCACCGGAGTGACCGGATACTTGCGAGCCAGTGCATCCAGACGGGCACGCCATAACCGGGGTTTAGCCATGCAAGGGATAACGTCATCCGCACCAAGCTCCAGCATGAGGCTTTGCAAGTCCTCGTTATCTTCATCAAGTGACACCACCAGGGGCGCATCGAAGCACGATTTGAGCGTATTAATGGTGTCATATTGCGCACTGGTAGCCAAAGCCTGGCCGATCACAATACTGTCAACCTGCAAAGTGGCATAACCTTGCCTGGTTGCGTCATGAATATTGATAAACCGCATAGTGTAACCATGCTGCTGCAGTGCCTCGAAAGGCGCGATGCTGTGTCCTTTTTCATCTTGTGCGATTAATACCGTTGACACGAAAAAGCCTCGTTCGAACTATGTGTGACGGTTAGTCTAGTGACGCCAGCTGAACAAACGCTTTACACAGCAAACAAACGCTCTGCAACACGAAACAAGGCGCTCACGACTGGGTCCTGCAGTCGCTTCTTCTTGCAAACCAGGCCGATTTCAATTTCTTCACTCTGCAAGCCCAATGTCTGCACCTGATTTCTGAACGGACTTTGCTCCAACACAACTTCGGGTACATAGGCAACGCCAAACCCCAGACTGGTCAATGCCACCATTGCTTCATGCCCTGAAACATGCGCATAAATTTTTGGCTGCAGCACTTTTTTCTTGAAAAACACATCCAGACGCTCTTTCAATACGCCGTGTTCTGGCACAATGAAAGGTACCTGTTCCCAGGGCAACTCTCCCCGGTGATGTTCAATCAGGTCACTTAGCGGACATTTCATCGTGGGAGCAATAAACAACAACCGGGAACGGCCGATACTCAGATATTCAAGCCCCTGAGGAAGGTTGCGTGGCCTAACAGCGACTGCCACATCAACGACTTCACCTTGCACCTGTGCAATGGAGTTTGCCGGGTCACCGGTCAGTAGGTTCAGATCAACCTGAGGAAAATCCTGCCGATAACGCGCAAACAAATCATAAATAAAGCTGTACGATGCGGTGACCGAGCAAAACAGGCTCAGCTCCCCGCTCAATGGCTTGTCTTCATCCAGGCATTCACTTTTGAATTGGCGCCAACTTGTCAATGTAGCCTGTGCATATTGAATAAATGCCTGCCCCTGCGGGGTCAACGCGACACTGCGATTGTCACGGATAAACAACGGCGCCCCAATCTCCTCTTCCAACTGCTTTATCTGGCGACTTAGCGTGGGCGGACTAATGTAACAACGTTCACTGGCTCGTGAAAAATGTAAGGTATCCGCCAGTGCCAAAAAATACTTTAACTGTTTATGATCCATCTTGGTTACACTCAGAGCGTTTCATTATATGAAATACAATAATTTAAATATATCATTTTACGCAACTTAAACTTGCTACTAGGCTACAACCTATACCTTATTCCAGAAGAATCAAACAGGACAAATCATGGCGAACTATTTCAATTCACTGCCACTACGAGAGCAACTTGCTCAACTGGCTCAATGCCACTTTATGGACCCCAAAGAATTTGAGGACGGCGTGAACGTTCTGCTTGGTAAAAAGTTGGTGATCGTTGGATGTGGCGCTCAAGGTCTTAATCAGGGTCTTAACTTACGAGATTCTGGTCTGGATGTCAGCTACGCATTACGTCAATCAGCCATTGATGAAAAGCGTCAGTCATTCCTTAACGCCAGCGACAATGGCTTTGAGGTCGGAACCTATGAGACCTTGATCCCACAAGCGGATCTGGTACTCAATCTGACCCCCGATAAACAACACTCAGCGGTTGTTGAAGCAGTCATGCCGTTAATGAAGCAAGGCGCCACACTGGCCTATTCGCATGGCTTTAATATAGTCGAAGAAGGAATGCAGATCCGAGATGACATCACTGTCATCATGGTCGCTCCCAAATGTCCTGGCACAGAAGTCCGCGAAGAATATAAGCGTGGTTTTGGTGTACCAACACTTATTGCTGTTCACCCTGAAAACGATCCTCAGGGCCATGGTCTGGCTCAAGCAAAAGCCTATGCAGCCGGCACAGGCGGACACCGCGCGGGTGTCCTGCATTCATCTTTTATCGCTGAAGTGAAGTCGGATTTGATGGGCGAGCAGACCATTCTGTGCGGCATGCTGCAAACTGGCTCTTTGCTGTGCTTTGACAAAATGGTTGAACAAGGTATTGAACCAGGTTACGCATCGAAACTTATCCAGTACGGCTGGGAGGTGATCACCGAAGCACTCAAGCATGGTGGTATCACCAATATGATGGACCGTCTGTCGAACCCTGCCAAAATCAAAGCATTTGAATTGAGCGAAGAGCTCAAGACCATCATGCGTCCGCTATACAACAAACATATGGATGACATTATCAGCGGTGAATTCTCACAGGGCATGATGGCAGATTGGCATGAAGACGATGCAAAACTGCTGAGCTGGCGTGCCGAAACCGCCGAAACGGCATTTGAAAAACAGGCCAATTGTGAGCAAGACATTGCAGAGCAAGAGTTTTTTGACAATGGTATTTTGATGGTTGCGATGGTCAAAGCAGGTGTAGAGCTGGCGTTTGAAACTATGACAGCGGCTGGTATTATCGAAGAGTCCGCCTACTACGAATCTTTGCATGAAACGCCTTTAATTGCCAACACCATAGCACGTAAAAAGCTGTTCGAAATGAACCGCACTATTTCAGACACAGCGGAATACGGTTGCTACCTGTACAACCATGCCTGCTTACCATTGCTTAAGCCGTTTATGGAGAAAATCGGTACAGACGTTATTGGTGAAGGCTTGTCACAAAGCTCCAATGAAGTGGATAACCAGGCGCTTATCAACGTCAATGCCGCTATCCGAAACCACCCCGTTGAGGTGGTTGGCAATACCCTGCGTGGCTATATGTCAGCGATGAAGAAAATAATATAATAAATTGATAGGTAAAGACTTTAAAGTAATTAGAGGCTTTACCTCAAGCAAATTTGCCATTTTAGTTCGCTTGTTAGAAACCAAGGCCCACCTGCGATGCAGTGGGCTTTTTTGTCATTCTAAATATGACACTATTATGACAGTAACGTTATACCTATAGGTGTTAATTATTGACCATGCTAAAATTATCAGTCACGGGATCAAAAAGTAGTGAGATTAATGCATAACACTGGTTTAACAATTACACAACGAATTACTCTGCTGGGCAGTTTAATCGCGGTTGTTGTCGCTTGTCTGATCGGCTTTATTTCTACCTATCAGGCTAAGTCTATGATCGAAACCCGTATGCTGGGGTCAGAGTTGCCCAGCAAGGTTGAGAGCATCAACAAGTCGATTAGCCAACAAATTGGCCAGCTTAAGAGTGCGGCGAAACAACTTTCAAGCAATCAGTTTTTGCTTGATTCGGTCAATAAAGGTGAGCTAGATGAGCAGGTCTTGCTCAGAGAATTAGCGCGCGTACAAAATCAATACGCACTGGTCACCGCTTCCTGGGCCAACAGAGAAACTCGACAATACTGGAACCAAAACGGGTTCTTACGGGTACTCAATCAACAACAAGATGGCTGGTTTTTCCAGTTTACCCAAAGTAGCGAAGAATATTCCATTAGCATCTATCAGGAAGCACCTGGTGATGTGAAGATGTTCGTTAATCATCAACAAACCAATGGCGTTGGCTTGGCGGGCCTGGCAAAAAGTATCGATGCGATGCAAACCATGCTAGCCAATATGAAAATTGAGCAGAGCGGATTTGTGTTTGTTGTCGAGAAGTCCCAAGGGGTTGTGCAACTTCACCCCGATGCGAGCAAAGTCGCCAAAACAAAACTCGCAGATCTGTACGGGGCAACAGCTGCAGGGCAGTTGCGTAATAGCCGCGATTTTGTGGTCCTTGATTTGGAAGCCGATGGCGCTGCTTCTTTGGTTGCAGCCAGTCCTATCGAAGGCACTGAGTTGTTGGTTATTGCACAAGTACCCAAAGCGGAGGTATTTGCTCAAGTATCTTCGTTACAATGGCAGATTATCTTCTGGGCACTCGTTGTAGTCGCTGTGGTATGTGTGGCCAGCATGCTTATGGCACGTAACCTGAGCGCCCCCTTGTTAAAAATGGCAGATGTGTTTCGTCAGCTTGGCAACGGTGATGCAAAACTCAACTATCGCGTCCCCAATGCAGAGCAGCCGGAATTGCAAGCATTGGGTCAGGGGTTTAATCAATTTATCGAAAAAATTGAAGCTGCTATTTGCAATGTCGCAAAAGAAAGTAGTGATATTCGTGTTGCCAGTGAGCATGTCTTTGCCCAGGCAAAGAAAAACTCTTTGTCACTGGATGAACAAAAATCCCAGACTTTGTCTGTAGCCGCAGCGATAAACCAGATGGCTGCAACTGTGCAGGAAATAGCCGGAAGTGCAAACAATACAGCTAAACTCACAGACGAAAGCCGCGAGCACACGAAACATAGCCATAGCTGCGTGCAGCAAAGCCAAACGACCTTACATCAACTGGCACTGGATATTCAGCAAATGGCAGATCAGGTGGCCACCTTGGCCAGCAAAACTCAGTCAATCGCCAGTATTTTAGACGTAATACGGGGTATCTCGGAGCAAACCAATTTGCTGGCGCTCAATGCTGCAATTGAGTCTGCACGTGCAGGTGAACACGGTCGAGGTTTTGCCGTGGTTGCCGATGAAGTTAGAGCGCTCGCCAGCAGGACCTCTCAATCGACAGATGAAATTCAGGCAACCATTCAGGAGCTCACAGCCGCATCTGATTCGATCGTGACACAAATTGCACAGTCTTCTGAGCAAGCGCAGCAAAGTGTCGATAACATGCAGACATCCGTAGAGTTAATGAATACCATCACAGAAACAGCGGATCAGATCAATGATATGACCACCCTGATAGCTACGGCAACTGAGCAACAAAGCAACGTTGTTGCGGATGTTGGCCGCAGTATCGAGCAGATTAGCGTGATCAGTGATGGCGTGATGAGTGAGCAACTCGATACAGAGCAAGCGATTCAGCAATTAGCCAATTCGGCCAAAGCACTCGACAAACTGGTCGCCAGCTTCTAGCCCAAACAAGGCGGCTGACAACGTTTAGCCGCTTATTTTATCTTGTCAGAATCCTTTCTGCTTTTGCATATTAACGCTTTGAGGTGCACTCACCTTCATTCATCTGCAATGGGTTGTAACAAATTTTGCCCCCTTAATCGATCATAGTAACTACACTGAAAGAAAGCTTAAGAATTTAGGAGTGTCCTATGCAGTGTTTGATGCGCTTTGCCCGATGTTATCTCTGCCCTATTCTGGCTGTTTTTACTTTATTGCTCAGTGGATGTAAATCGACTCAGGTCCAACCAAAAATCGAGATGCGGCTTCTTGATAACGCTCCTTTCAAACAACATTCGGTTGAATCTCAGCAGTCCATCTTTGCATTAGATGCCAATATTCGAGCGACTTTAGAGCGCTACCTGGCTCGGCATGACGGTTCCAATATCAAGGTTGCTGATCAGCTGCTCCAGTTTCTGGTAGAAAATGGCGATTCAAGCTTGTCTTATATGCGTGGTGCGAACCTCAGTGCGACAGAGACATTTTACGACCTCAATGCAAACTGCCTTTCTCTGTCGATTCTGGCCTTTAGCTTGTCTGAGCACTTGGGCTTTAAAGGCCAATTCCAACGCGTTCATATCCCCGAATACTGGGCTCAAACAAAGGGTTACAGCTTGTTGACCGGTCACGTAAATGTCGTCGTAACCCAAACCAACATAAGTGCCAATAAAAATAGTGACCATTACGAAATTTTATATACCCGCCCGGCACGTGTCATCATCGATTTTGATCCAAATAGCCGTGCGCAGAAGTTCGCGACTTCTAAAATCAGCAAAGATCGTATCACTGCGATGTTTTACAGCAATAAAGGCGCAATGCATATGATCAACAAGGAAATGGATTTGGCATATAGCTATTTCAGGGCCGCCATCGAGATAGATCCGTTTTATTCTGCGGCATGGGGAAATTTAGCTGTGCTATTTCGTATCAATGACCACTTGCCCCAGGCCGAAGCACTCTATCAGCAGGCTTTGCTGATCAACAACGAGAATAAAACAGCCCTGGGCAATTTGGCCCTATTGTACGAACTGACAGACAGACAGCAGCAAGCTAAGGAAATAAGAGCACAACTCCATGCATTACGTAAAGACAATCCTTACTATCAAATAGCACTTGGCGATGAGGCCTTTGCAAATGAGGACTATCAAAAGGCACTGAAGCACTACCGCGCAGCAAACAGGTTGTCTGGTTCACTACACGAAGGCTATTTTGGGATGGCTAAGGTCTATTACATTCAGGGAGAGTTAGAACTCAGCAGAGCATTTTTAAACAGAGCACTGAATCACGCCAATTTTAATCATGATAAAAAGCGGTATCGGAACAAACTGGAGTGGCTAAGTGCAACTGCTAGGAACTAGCCTGCTATGGCTGAGCAGCATTATTTCGATTGCACAGGCTGCCAGCAAAATTGAAGTAGACCTAAAAACGTTAACGAGTGAGGCGCATGCGGGCCGGGGCTCTGGTCATACTGACATCAACAAAAGTGCACGTTACATACATTCACGCTTTGCTGAGACTGGAATAGACGTCTATTTTCAGTCATTCCGCTTTCCCCAGGGCTTCAGTAAACTGGCTTACGGGCACAATGTTGTCGCGACCCTACCCTGTAATGCGCCTCCCTGTGCACCTGCATTAGTCATCAGTGCGCATTACGATCATTTAGGTCGCAGAGGAACACGTTACTATCCTGGTGCTAATGATAATGCGTCAGGGGTTGCTGTTATGCTAGATGTAGCACGCCAGTTAGCAACAAAAATACGACACAGGGAAATTCTCTTTGTTGCAACCGATGCCGAAGAAAAAGGCCTGTACGGGGCGCACTTCTTTGCTGCAACGCTAAATCCCGAGCATGTCGCTTTGAATATCAACCTGGACATGCTCGCAGTTAACAAAAGAAATCGCCTATATGTTCTGGCCCCAAATCAAGCGAGCACATATGCAAAGGAGATTATACAGGCGTTTAATCAGGACATCCGTGCTCAGGTATTTACATCAACAGCGCGTATGTCACGTCGCCTGGATACGCCCCGGGTTGACTGGTTAAGAGCCAGTGACCATTACGCTTTTCATAAAGTTGGTATCCCGTTTGCTTACTTTGGGATTGGTACAGATCCCTTGCATCATACGTATAAGGATCAGTTTGATAAAATAGATATACCTAAGCTGACTCAGGTTTCGGCGCATATTAACGCTTTTATTTCTGCGTTATCCGTGTCTGCTGCCCCTTGAACTAATGCGATTTTACGAGCCTTGGGTAACCGCTTAAATCTCCATTCCAGCCTTGCAGCGGTGCGCTTATCTTCAACAGCCAGCGTGTAAACTAGTTTAAGCGGACCTTTTCCTCGTAAGCTTTTGGCCCCTTTACCGGCAGCATGCGCTGAAAAGCGCTTAGGGACGTCATTGGTGATCCCGGTATACCAGTGGCCAAACTTATTTTCAATTACATACAGGTGCCAAGGTGGCTGTGCATTACTCATGCCCGTAACTACTCATTAGAATCTGTGGAACTATTTTAACTGTGAATGGTCGAAACTTACCAATAATTCTACTTTACCTTCTTTATCCATTCTGTATCATTCATACAACCAAAAATAAGGATACACATACATGCAGTTAAAAAAGCGCCTTTTTGTTTGGCTTAGTATTATTCTTGCGACGACCATGCTATCTGCTTGCTCCAGCTGGGTATACCGGATAAACGTCCCTCAGGGCAATTTCCTGGAACAGTCCGATGTCGATAAGCTCAGAATCGCTATGACAAAAGAGCAAGTTTTATATGTATTGGGCACCCCGGTGGCTAAAGACGCGTTTAACAGTGAGATCTGGCATTACTCATATGTGTTCAATCTGGGCAGAGACTCAGAGCAACGCCGTGAGCTAGTCGTTTATTTCAAAGATGATAACCTGAGCGAGATATCTGGAGACTTTGATAAACCTGCAGATTTCAATACACCGCTGTCAGAATAAACCTAATATTCAGCGTTTCTGTTATAGCAGAGCCATAGCTCTGCTTTAACTTCCCATCACTGCAATTAACACCACGACACTAAAGAGCATCTGCATCGACATACTAAGCCAGGCAAGTACGTTTACCCCGATTAAACTCCAGGGTGACGAGTCCTGCGGATAGAGTGGACTGCGTTTTAGCCACCGAGCCAAAGCAAAAAACAGTAAAGTCAGACTCGAGATCATGATCGTCGCAGAAAGCTTATTACTATGTGTCTCATTAAAAAAGAAGTTTAACTGTACGGGCATCAGAATTGCGACCAATGCATACAAGCTGTAAACACGTGCTACTTTTTCGTATTTTGCAGCAAAAGACAGTTCGATGATCCCGCGCTGTTCCAAAAACTTCTTTGCGGCAACCGCCTGTACCTGATTAGCAAGGCGGTACGGAGTCATACCAGTGACATCTGCCAGTCTCGGGTCTACATTCATAGACTCAACCAACTCAAGCATCGAAGTTGAATTGGACATGACCGCGTAATGCATTAAATTCCGGCCTAAGTCATCCAGAGACTGGTGACAATGATGCGCAGTCAATGCCTGAGCTGCGCTGACAAACCCCTGTTCGACCAGCCACATCATGGCAGACTTCCCATCTGGATCTTTGCTCTGACCAGTTGCCCCCTGCTCAATCAGCTTCAGAGCGATAGATTGCTTGGCATTCTTAGACATTAGATGGGCCAGCAAAGCCTGATCTAACAGGCGCTCAACCTCTTCGCCACAGCACAAATGCTTAAGCAGTCCCACATAAGTATCATCCCCCTGCAACCGTTCAACCGCCACTTGCAAAGTTTCAACCTTGTCCTTAAGTACCACTTCAAGCATGTGCCCCAAGTCCGACTGTAAGTCTTGATCAGCAACCTTCCATAAGTCACATGCTTCCTCAGCAGTTAACGTTAAACCATGTTGCAATAGTACACTCAAAGCCCGGGTATAAGACTTACTCAATAAAAGTGAAGCCGGAGAGGCTTCAGTCTGGTAGGCAAGCTGTGCCTTGATATCGGCGTAATGGGAGAATACTCCTAATAACTTAGCAATTAACTCATCCTGGCTGACACCAGCTGCACCAATATGCAGTAATAAGTCATCACAGTATGTCTGATGTGCTTGATCATAGTCATCAATATGCTGATAGCGACAAGATTCGAACGGCTCCAGAGGTTTCAGCCATAAAATATACATCAGCGGTGGTAAGACCGACGAACGCACACCTTGCTGATCGGTCACGGTCTCACACTCAGGCCAAGCCTCAAGTGCATCCAGAATAAAAGCCCCATTGTTTTCAACCAGCCCCTTGAGTAGCAGAGGGTACTGAGCCGGCCAAATTAAAACATGCTCCATTAAAGAATTAACCACCTTATTTGTCATATCGTGCACTTAATGCCATGAATATTGTCGCAGTGCTGTTTGCGGAATGATACCAATTGCATCATAAAAAAGCTGCTGCTGATCTCAAGAATCACATCACTTTACCTAATACGAAAACAATTCCGCAATGAGCCAAAGTCGATATGCTCATTGTGCACCATACCAGAGCGCCATAGAACGACTCAGGGTCCACGTATTCAAGTTTATCGCCTAGCCTAAATTGCAATTTTTATTACAGATAGAGTGGGCATTGCAGTTTAATACCAATTTGCTGAATTAAGTGTTCTAATTTGAGACAAGGAAGTATCGTCGACAACAAGGCAAAAAATTTCGCTATTTAGTTGTTCTAAATGAGAAATATTTAACACCGTTAGCGGCATATTTGCCCCTTCAAATTGAACAGGTATTAAGTAAAATTGGTATAAGCCCCACTCTGGGACGTCGATTAAGTTACTCAGCTCTGGGCTTGAGGTCATGAACGATTAAGATATACAATAGAAGTGAACGTCCAATGAAGGCCCTGTGATAGGGAGCAAGTCAAGATGGAAAACACCTTACCCACCTGGCACGTAATACTGATTATTGTGATGGTACTTGGGTTCATTATCAGCAATATTATGCTATTGAAATATATGACCCGATTTGATGTCAAAGGCAAGCTAGATAAACAAACTAAGCCAGACTCAGAGGCCAAGAAAGAAGAAGAGGAAGAAAAGTAGGGCTGGCACGCACCTGCCCTACCTCAGAGATTAACCTACCAACCAATGCGCCATAAATGCAATCACGGGTAGCGTGACCAGAGTGCGCAGAATAAAGATACAGAATAGCTCAAACAAATTGACCGGTATTTTGCTGCCCAGCAACAAAGCCCCCACCTCTGACATGTAAATCAGCTGAGTCACACTCAATGCTGCCACGATAAAGCGTGTCACATCACTTTCTATGTTTCCTGCTGCCAAAATTGACGGGATAAACATATCAGCAAAACCAACCACTATCGTTTCAGCTGCTTTTGCAGCTTCGGGCACCTGAAGTAATTCGAGGTAAGGCACAAATGGCTTACCCAGGATCTGAAACACTGGCGTATGTTCTGCAATAATGAGCGCAAACGTACCGACTGCCATGACTACAGGCAAGACAGCAAACACCATATCCAGCGCATTGTGCACGCCTTCTTTCAATGTCCCTTTAACGCCCGGCGCTTTTTCCGCTTTTGCCAGCGCAACGTCCAGTGCATGACCAAACAGTGTTTTTCCTTCAGGCACCAGCTCAGCACCGGGGTTGGCATCGCTGCCGTCGACATAACAATCTTTTTTCCACCGCAGAGGAGGCAAACGCGGGACGATAATCGCCGCTGCGATCCCCGCTGCACATACGGTTAAGTAAAATGGCGCGAACAGATGCTCCAGTTTCACCTGACCAATAACAACCAGACAGAATGTAATAGAAACAGCTGAGAAAGTCGTGCCTATAATAGCGGCTTCTCTTTGCGTGTAGTGCTTATCTTCGTACTGACGTGACGTCATAAGAATTCCGACACTGCCGTCTCCCAACCAGGATGCCACACAGTTTACGGCACTGCGACCGGGCACACCAAACAAAGGGCGCATCACTTTAGTTAGTAAGGTACCTACCAGTTCTAGCAGACCAAAATTCAGCAGCAATGGCAGCAACAGGCCGGCTAAGACAAAAACAGAAAACAGCACCGGTAATAGATCGTTGAGCACCAATGATCCCGTATGTGCAGAGTGGATTGCTTCTGGCCCAACTTTAAAATAAGTCATTAGAATAAACGCCATACCAGCAAGGCGAGTAATCAACCAAATAGGACTCACGGCAAACAAATGTCTGAATAAATGATTTTTCATCAGCTGCCTTGGCTTAACCAGTGCAACAAAGGCACTTATCAACCCTGTGATACATACTATGGTCACTATCATGGCCTGTGCGAAGGGCGCTATCCAGCCTTGCAGTGCTTTAGCCATAACAGCGATAGGAATAGTCATTGCCTCACCGATTGCAACAGGTGTCATAAATAAAAACACCCCAATCAGGGAAGGCACGAGAAACGCAAATAGCGTGCGCCAGTTTGGCGACGCTGAACCCGTAGATTCTGACATCATATGATTACCCACTAAAAAGAAAAAGAGCGTAAGGCTCTTTTTCATGTTACTTCAACTCATTGTTTTTATTTTAATATTTTGATTTTTTAAAATATTATATTTGCAGACCCCGATTGCGCAAGACCTCTAACAGAGATTGCAACAATAGGTCCATGGTCTGTGCATCCAGCACTTGTTCCTCACCATCCAGCCAAGTCAACGCAGTCTGACCATCGTCGGTTGTTGACACCTTAACGACATAATCGCCGTCGGCAATCGGCAGCACTGTAGCTTCTTCACCCCAGATAGAATCCCAGACGCTTTGCTCAGGCGCTTCGTAACGAACTTTCACCTGCTCATTGTCTCTATCCAAACGAATCACGGTGAAATTCACACGTTCAAGGAAATTAGACAAGCGATCCATTACGGCACTCTTCTCAACCAGTGTCAGCATTGCAGCATTGCCGTCGCTGTCAAAACCGCCTTCCAGAGACAATAAGCCTTGCTGCTTACGCAACTCAACCGCTAACAACCTGTAACGATAATCAAACTCCGCAATCACTTCGTTTAATGCACGTACTTCTAGCTGCTGCTTTAACATGTCATTTAATGGCGCATTATCACTTTGATAATCCAGTAATTTGGCACTCAAAGAAGCAGTTCTCTGGTGCTCTTTTTGTTCAACGGTAAACTCAAAGCGCTGGCGCGATACTTCAACAATATCTTCCCAAAACCAGCCTTCGTCCTTCTTGATTAATGAGTACCAACCTGTTTCCACAGTGCCTTGTTGGCGCGCATCCGTGACAACCTGTGTATTGTGGTTTGCCATGACGCCATCAAGCGACTGCCAAATAAAAGCCGACAGGTCTTCAATACCATCGTTTTTATCAAAGTAGACACGAGCGACTTTGTCTTTATTTTCAGCCCAGCTCCCTTGAGCCAGTGTCAGGACCTGCTGAGGCGGTCGATATAGTTTATCTTGTCCATCCGGGTTGTTGTCATAAACAGCAACTGCCATCTTATATTCCGGATCCTGATAAGGCTGTTCAAGCCCTGATGGCACGCTAATGGCTTCATTAACCCGATAATTTTTGCTGTCATGTGCATCATTTGGAAATACACTACATCCCGTTAAACCAAGTAAAACACTTAAAGTCAGTGCTTTTGGAACCCAATACTGCACGAATAAAACTCCTTAGCAAACCCTGTTATATTTATTTACGGTAAACGAATATCGTCTTTATATGAGTGAGGATTGCCGATTTGGTTCACTGCCGGAGAAACTTTTTATATTCGCCCGGCGAGCTTAAACAACTTGCAAAATTTGCCCTATGTTACTTGCCTCGTCCAGTAAACACAAGCTGTGAGCTGCCCGACTCCGATATCCAGTTAAGGCAAAATCGCAAAGCGACTCTCTGCCAGTATCCCAACTGACTAACTTATGTTAGTATTTACGGCTATACATCTAAAACTTGCCATCAGGCATTACCATTATTCTCAGCGTATAGGGTGTTCTTGAATGACCACATTTACCAACCAACAATTGGTTTTGACCGCAATCGGAGAAGATCGCTCGGGGATCGTCAGCGAACTGACCAAGCTGGTCAGTGAGTGTAATTGCAACATTATTGATAGTCGCATTGCGATACTCGGTAATGAGTTTACTTTCATTATGTTGCTTTCCGGCGACATGGCAGCCATCAGCCGAGTCGAGCATACCCTACCTACGAAAGGGATGGAACTGGGCCTGCTTACCATGATGAAACGTACGGCCAGCCATCAGCAGAATGAGTTCAGTGCCGGATATACTCTTGAGTACAATGGACTCGACGCACCAGGTACCCTGAGTAAAGTCACGCGTTTTTTTGCCGACCAAAATATCAGCATTTGTTCTTTGAAGTCTGATACTTATGAAGAAAATGACGCATTACATATGCGCTGTGAAATCGAAGTCAATATTCCCATTGAAGTAGATGCTGACGCGTTTAAAATACAGTTCGAGCATCTCTCAAACTCACTAAATCTGGATTATATTTTTCGACGCATTCGTTAAGGAGCATCCTATGAATACGCTACAAGCAGGCGCTCAGGCCCCGCAATTTACCTTAGAAAATCAAGATGGTGAAAGCATTTCACTCAGTACTCTTCTGGAATCCAAACAGGTACTGGTGTATTTCTACCCAAAAGCACTGACACCAGGTTGTACGGTACAGGCTGAACAACTCAGAGACCATAAAGAGCAGCTGGCGCAATACAATACTGTGGCAGTGGGGATCAGTCCAGATCCGGTCAAAAAGTTAAAAAACTTCGAAACCAAAAAAGAGCTGAACTTTGATCTGCTATCCGATGAAGACCACGCTATTGCTGACGCATTTGGTGTGTGGGGATTAAAAAAGTTTATGGGTAAAGAATATGACGGGATCCACCGCATCAGCTTCCTGATAGGCCAAGATGGCACCGTTAAGCATGTTTTCAACAAGTTTAAAACCAAAGAACACCACCAGGTCGTTATTGACTATCTGGCAGCACACTAGTACTGCTGTACATCTAGTCATAAAAAAGGGGCTAAATTGAGCCCCTTTTGTGTTTTTCACGTATCAATGCCGCTAGCCTCGGGCATCCAGCATCAAGCGCTTCATGTCTCTTACTGCCTTCTCCAGCCCATCAATGGCAGCTCTGGCAATAATTGCATGGCCAATGTTGAGTTCATAAATTTCCGGCATCTGAGCAATGGGTTTTACGTTGTGATAATGCAAGCCATGGCCTGCATTGACTACAATACCCAAGCCATGCGCATATTTTACCCCAGTCCGGATCCGCTCCAGTTCAGCTTGCATCTCAGCGTCTGATTCTGCATCTGCGTAAGCGCCAGTGTGGATCTCGATATACGGCGCACCAGTGTCTTTGGCTGCATCGATTTGCTGAGGATCTGCATCGATGAATAAAGACACTTTGATACCTGCATTTGCCAGCCGAGTCACAGCCTGAGTAACTTTTTCTTTATTCGCAACGACGTCAAGGCCACCTTCTGTGGTCAGCTCTTCGCGTTTTTCCGGCACCAGGCAAACGTATGCAGGCTTTACTTCACAGGCTATATCCAGCATCTCGTCTGTCACGGCAATTTCCAGGTTCATACGGGTCTGAATGGTTTTTGCCATCACATACACATCGCGGTCCTGAATATGACGACGATCCTCACGCAAGTGGATGGTAATACCATCTGCCCCGGCATGTTCAGCAACAGCGGCAGCATGTGCTGGGTCCGGATAACTGGTGCCTCTCGCCTGACGCAATGTGGCAATATGATCGACGTTTACGCCCAATAATATCTCTTTCATTGTTATTACCTTGATTGAAATAGCTCTCTGCTTTTCAGCGGTTTATGGCCAAGTAATGGCCTGAATAAATATCTGCTAAGACCCTTCGCCTGACGTCGTACCTGATCGTCAGTAAAATCGCGCTGGGCAATGTGTTGAAGCACTCGGCCTGAAAAGCCAATATGCGGATCATCTGTTCTGACAAACCCCAATTCCCGAGTATATTGGTAGTAAGCCCCCTCGACAATCGCCTCGCCATCGGCATCACAGTCAAACTCAACACCAAACCCCAACTGCTCCAGCAATTGGAATTCAAAACTGCGTAACGTGAGCTCAAACGCGCTCCTGCGTGCATTTTCAGTCTGCTTGTGTAACTGCTGCAGATGGTGATGATACAGTGAGAATATCTCTTCAAGCGGCTCATTAACCGGGATTACCCGAGTACTGAGTTCGTTAAGGTAAAAGCCACAATACAAGACCTGCCCTTTCATTGCTAAAGGCTGGGTGTGCAGTTCAATATCGTTGAGGTACTTTAGATCATGACGACCGCTATAACGGACTAAGAGCAGGCTGAAAGGTTGAAGATGTGCGTTGTGCCTGAGTGCCTGACGCCCTTTTATACGGGCCAGCATCATCAGCTGGCCCACTCCCTCGACAAGCATATTAAGCATCACCTGAGAATCACTGTGTGGTCGGCGATGCAACAAATAAGCTTGTCGAAAGTCGTTGTTCAATTAGTCTTCCCCGTAGCCAAGACTACGCAGCGCCCTCTCATCATCTGCCCAGCCAGATTTCACTTTTACCCAGCATTCGAGAAATACTTTGTTGTCCAGCATCTCTTCCAAATCACGACGTGCTTCGCGACCAATGACTTTGAGTTTCTCACCCTTGTTGCCGATCACCATGCGCTTTTGCGACTCACGCTCTACCAGGATCAACGCATTGATCTGCCAGACCCCGTTGTCGAGCCACTTAAATTGCTCAATTTCAACGGTCACTGAATATGGCAACTCGTCACCCATAAAACGCATGAGTTTCTCACGCACAATTTCAGCAGCCAGAAAGCGCATTGAGCGGTCTGTTACATAGTCATCAGGAAAGAAAAACTCGCATGCCGGCAGATGTTTATGCACTTCGGCTTTAACCATATCCACATTACGGTTTTGCTTGGCCGAAATAGGAATGATCCCGACAAAATCGCCCTGCTCTGACAGCCATTGAAGATGTGGCATCAGGGCTTCGCTTTTGTCTTTGACCTGATCACTTTTATTGATCACAACCAAAACCGGACGACCACTATCCTTAACCTTATTGAGGACCATTTCATCATCTTTAGTCCACAAAGTACCCTCAACAACGAAAATCACTAATTCAACATCACCAATAGAGCTGGACGCAGCACGGTTCATCAAACGGTTAATGGCCCGCTTTTCCTCACTGTGGAGTCCTGGTGTATCGACGTAGACCGCCTGATAGTTATCCTCAGTATGGATACCCATGATACGGTGTCGGGTAGTTTGTGGTTTGCGTGAAGTAATGCTGACCTTTTGTTCAACCAGCTTATTTAATAACGTCGATTTACCAACGTTAGGTCGTCCGACAATTGCGACCATGCCACAGTGGGTATTAGGAGTCATTCTTTAAAATCTTTAGTGCTTTTTCAGCGGCCTTTTGCTCGGCCTTACGGCGCGAACTACCCACTGAGATAATACTTTCCATCCCTTCCACAATACACTCAACCGTAAAGGTCTGATTGTGTGCCTGTCCCTTGGTATCTATTACAGTATAACCGGGTAAAGGCAATTTGCGTGCCTGCAAGTATTCTTGCAACAGGGTTTTTGGGTCTTTCTGGTTATGACCAGGAGAAATCGCTGCCAAACGCGTGTCGTACCATTTTAATACCAGCGTCTTACAGGTCTCGATGTCTGAATCTAAAAACACCGCGCCAATAATCGCTTCGACCGCGTCAGCCAGAGTTGACTCGCGGCGATAACCGCCGCTTTTCAATTCACCCGGACCTAGTCTGAGATAATCCCCTAAGCCAAACTCAACACCGAACTCGGCCAATGTCTGACCTCGTACTAGTGTAGAACGCATCCGGCTTAGATCACCTTCTCGCGCTTTTGGAAATTGCTTATATAAGGCATTAGCAATAACAAAACTCAGGATAGAATCGCCTAAAAACTCCAGACGTTCGTTGTGCTGCCCTTTGTGGCTACGGTGTGTCATTGCCTGCTCTAGCAGGCTTTGCTCCGAAAATTCGTAACCAATCTTTTTATATAATTCTGTGACGTTTTTTTTCATGCTACTGAATATTACCTAGGCGTTCGAAACGAACCCCTGTTGGAACCCAACCAGGCAAAATGCTGTTCGGGCCATTTTCAAAATCGAAACTCATCCAAATAAATACGGCTTTACCAACCAGGTTTTCTTTTGGTACAAAGCCCCACATACGGCTGTCCTGACTGTTGTTACGGTTGTCACCCATAGCGAAGTAACTGCCCTCTGGTACAACCCATTCGTCACGTCGCGTGCCCGGCTGCTGATAATAGCGCTCAGTCAGTTCGGGGAGCTGAGGCGTCACAAGCACATCGTGACTGACACCCGGCAGGCTCTCTGTCAGACGCACCATTTGCATTGCGCCGTGTTTGAATTCATCGCGATTAACAATATCAAGGTTAATTTTGTTAAATTCGCCACACGCAAGACCATCACGTTGCTGTTCGTCATCATTGCAATGAGGCTTGATATAAAGCTGACGGTCACGGTAAACGATGCGATCTCCAGGTAAGCCAATGATACGCTTGATGAAGTCTATACGCTCATCCAGTGGAAACTTAAACACCGCGATGTCACCGCGTTGCGGATCGTCCACTTCAACCAGCTGGCTGCGCCAGACCGGGTCTTTAATACCGTACGCGTATTTCTGTACCAATATAAAGTCCCCATCCAGCAGTGTTGGCATCATTGAACCAGACGGGATCTGGAAGGGTTCAAAAATAAATGAACGGAACACTGTGATCGCAGCAATCATCGGAAAGATAGATTTTGCGCTTTCAGTGATGGCAGGCACCGGTGCTATTTGCTCGATGACTTCCTGATCAAGCGGCTGCTCAGATGCGCCCTGTGCTAATGCGATACGCTCTTTACGCTTTGGCGCGTAAAGCAAATGATCGATTAGCCAGATCAGGCCTGAACCAAGCGTCAACAACACCAAAAATACTGAAAAATAACCTGCCATAATAATTCCTGTTACTTACCTACTTTAAGAATCGCAAGGAAAGCATCTTGTGGCACTTCAACGTTACCCAGTTGCTTCATACGTTTCTTACCTTCTTTTTGCTTTTGCAGTAGTTTCTTCTTACGACTGACATCACCACCATAACACTTCGCGATGACGTTTTTACGTAACTGTTTCACGGTTGTACGCGCAATCACGTGGTTACCTATCGCCGCCTGAATAGCAATATCAAACATTTGGCGTGGAATGAGCTCACGCAATGCATCAGCCAACTGACGTCCGCGACCTTGCGAGTTCTCACGGTGTGCTATAATCGCCAGTGCATCAACCCGATCGCCATTGATCAGAATGTCCACACGTACCATGTCGGAAGTCTGGAAACGCTTAAAGTTGTAGTCCAAAGAGGCAAACCCTCGGCTGGTCGACTTAAGCTTATCAAAGAAGTCCATTACCACTTCTGCCATAGGTAACTCATACGTCACCGCAACTTGCTTACCGTGGTAGCTCATCTTGGTCTGCACGCCGCGCTTTTCAACACATAAAGTGATGACATTACCCAGGTATTCCTGCGGAACCAGAATGTTGGCTTCTACAATCGGTTCACGGATTTCAATGATGTCATTAACAGGCGGTAGATCTGACGGATTATCTATTTGGATCACGCCATCTTTGGTTTCTACTTCGTACACTACCGTTGGTGCCGTCGTGATCAGATCCATATCATATTCACGTTCCAGACGTTCCTGAATAATCTCCATATGGAGCATCCCCAGGAAGCCACAACGGAAACCAAAGCCCAGTGCAGTTGAGTTTTCCGGCTCGAAGAACAAGGACGCATCATTAAGGCTCAGTTTGTTCAATGCATCACGGAAGTTCTCATAATCATCAGAGGAGATTGGGAACATACCCGCGTAAACCTGAGGCTTAACGCGTTTAAAGCCTGGTAAGCGTTCTTTCGCAGGTTCTTTGGTCAGGGTAATAGTGTCACCCACTGGCGCACCATGAATGTCCTTGATACCCGCAATAACGAAGCCTACTTCACCGGTTTTCAGAACCCCGGTTTCTGTTTGTTTTGGTGTGAAAATACCAACTTTATCAGCAATGTGTGTCTGATCTGTCGACATAATCTTAATCTTGTCACCACGGCGCAGCTCACCATGCTTAATACGTACCAGTGAGACAACGCCCTGATATGAATCAAACCAGGAGTCAATGATCAGTGCCTGCAGTGGTTGCTCTGGCTCACCCTCGGGTGGCGGCACGTCGCGCACGATCATTTCCAGTACCTCATCGATACCGATACCGGTTTTAGCACTACACTGCACGGCTTCAAGTGCTTCGATGCCGACGATTTCTTCAATCTCTTCGGCAACACGCAGCGGATCGGCTTGCGGCAAATCGATTTTGTTCAACACCGGCAGTACTTCAAGGTCCATTTCAATCGCGGTATAACAGTTAGCCAGAGTCTGGGCCTCTACGCCCTGACCCGCATCAACAACCAACAATGCGCCTTCACATGCTGCTAGTGAACGTGATACTTCGTAGCTAAAGTCTACGTGTCCCGGCGTGTCGATAAAGTTTAACTGGTAGGTTTCGCCATCATTAGCCTTGTAGTTCAGAGTCACACTCTGCGCTTTAATGGTGATCCCACGCTCTCGCTCAAGGTCCATCGAATCCAGCACCTGCTGCTGCATCTCGCGATCTGTTAAGCCGCCGCATACCTGGATTAAGCGGTCCGAAAGGGTCGATTTCCCGTGGTCTATATGGGCAATAATTGAAAAGTTACGGATGTGCTTCATATACTGGATTCTAAACTTCTGTTTTTCACAAATAGAGATTAAACGCCGATTTTACAATTTATTTGGCGCAATCACCATCTATTTGCGTTAGGGGAAGGCTAATTGGATAAATTTTTATCACTTTAATGTCATGGCGCAGTGCTTTCGTACGTTGTTTGGCAAATTTAAAGCCAACCAAACCGCCAATCACTGCAGAAAATATTTGCCAGGGCTCTGACGCGCCCAATATAAGGTGTGAAATAAATATGGCAATAAACGCTACCACCAGAGGTAACAGGTAAACCCAAAGTGCGTTTTCGACCACTTTGCTGTCATCCAGCGCCAGGGTCATTTTTTGTCCCACCTGAACGGACTCATTACACTCTATCGGCAACGCCTTTTTGTTACTGCCAAACAGTTTACTAAAAACTTGCGAGCCACATTTGCCATTACAGCCCGCACAAGCTGGTTTTTCCTCGGCAACCAGCCAGACTATACCGCGCTCAACACGGGAAACAGTGAGTGTTTGTTCTATCATAATGGTCGGGTTACTGACTCAGCAATGGCTTTTGCTGTCATCGTTGGGATTTTCCCAACCACCGACACATCAAATGCACCTGAATTATGCACATATACCGTTGTCGCACCCGAACTCAATGCACCGCTTGCTCTTTGTCCGGACAGCGGCCTTTGCACAAAGACTGAGAACTCAACCAGCCCATCAGAAAACAAAAAGTAGTCTGCTAATTCATTGTTCAAATCGAGCTTGTGTCGATCTGACTTGAGTAGCTTGAAACCCTCAGGTAACCACCCAATTCGCCAATTGTTTTGTAATTTTGGGGTGTTTTCCGTTTCAGCCAACGACGCCAGAGGCATTGGAAAGCTTTTGCTACTTAACTCTATCAATGGCTGCGCTGGTTGCTCCGTCACACTGATGTGAGTGAGCTGCAATTGCTCCAGCACTTCACCTTGCTGTGTTACGTAAGCAGCTTTTAACAACAATGCAGATTGAATATCAATCCACAACCAATAGTTATATTTGTGCTCATCTTTAGAAACCAGGCGAACCAACTGTGCCGCTCTGTCAGCAATACGTTCTTTGCCACCCAGGACAAAATCATAGCTACTGGCTAATTTGCCCACTTCACCAAACAGAATCTCTGGGATAGGGCCAGCTATGGCATCGGTTTCAATAGAATAAGGCTGTGTTTGTGGTTCAAAATAGGTAACTTTATTGTCGACGCGCACCACTTCAAGGCCTGCGCCGTTTTGTCGGCTGAGAATTTCCAACTCACTGTTATCGACTTTACCGTGGATCCAGCGATAAGGTTCCATACCTTTACCTTTCACCACCACAAATGACGCATCAAAGTTACGCTCCTGAATGGCAGAAGACATATCAGTGAGCAGCTGTTTTGCATTAATGATTTCGCTGGCAACAACCTGGGCACTCAGGCCCACTCCCAGTAGTAACGCAAGCCACTTCATCTACTTTTCTTGTTCCTCTTTTTCTTCCTGTGCTTGTTGGGCCAGAGCATGTGCCATTCTGGACTGTCGCTGATGCTCGAGCACCAAGGCGCCAATACGTTGCTGCTGCAACTCTCTGAGGCCTTTCTCTGCACTTTCCAATGCTGGCTCTGATGACAGACTAACCGGCGAAACTGAGCCAGTTAATGGCGTAGATTGTAACACAGGAAAATCACTGGTGGTTTGTTCCTGTGGGGTATAATTACTTACGCCCAGAACAGCAACCAGAGATACGCTGGCTGCAATTGCCACTTGTGCCAGAGGTTTGCGCCAACTTGACAAAGCGACCACCTTATTTTCTGTACTCGCCTGCTGAGATGTCTGCTCAGACACCTGAGCGCCATGGGTGGGCTCATCTGCAAGTGCATCAGCCAAACTGGCGGTGATATCAATACAAGGTGCCTGATTTTGCTGACTACGCATGGCGTCGCCTATCAGAGCATAACGAGCAAACTTTTCGGCATCGAACTGCGCCTGACTGGCATTATCCAGTGCCTGTTCGGCATCAAGTATACTGGATGTCACTTGCCCGTCTTTGACATTAAAGTTTGATTGCGTCATCTACTTATTACCTATGAGTGGGTTAATATTATTGTCAATGGCTTCTCGTGCCCTGAAAATCCGCGATCTGACTGTCCCTACCGGACAATCCATCACAACAGCAATTTCTTCATAGCTCATGCCTTCGATCTCTCGTAATGTGATCGCGGTCTTGAGGTCATCGGGTAACGACTCGATGGTCCTGAAAATTACCGCTTTGATCTCGTCACTAAGCAACAAGCTCTCCGGAGAAGCGTTGGATCTGAGCTGTTCAGCTCCATCGTAAAACTCGGCCTCTTCAGCATCAACATCATTTGCCGGTGGCTTACGCCCCTGCGCTACTAAATAGTTCTTTGAGCAGTTAACTGCAATTCGATACAGCCAAGTATAAAATGCACTGTCTCCCCGAAAATTGGGCAAAGCACGATATGCCTTAATAAACGCTTCTTGTGCCACATCGGCCACATCGCCAGAATTAGACACATATCGCGAGATTAATGCGGCTACTTTGTTCTGATATTTGGCAACCAACAAATTGAACGCATTTTTATCTCCTTGCTGAACACGCCGAACTATTTCTAAATCTAAATCCTGCTCGCTCATTCGAGCCGGTACTCCTCTTTGTTATTACTTGTTTTTCACACACATTGTCGCGCATTGTTGCCATCTTTTACAGCTACTCTGACTAAGTGCTGAATAAAAAGTTCTGTTTTTTTGATATTTTTTTTAAAATACCCCGTATTGACACGTCATAAACGTATTCAGTGTGGAATATACCAAGTACCTGCGATCCTGCGCTAAGCATAGCAGACTTATCAGATCACGCAGAATAAAAGGTTTAATTAGCTAAGACCCACTAACATGAAAGAACAAGTTCAACACCAAACAGACGTCATTATTGTCGGTAGCGGCGCAGCCGGGCTAAGCCTGGCTCTGTCTTTGGCAAACACCTGCCGCGTCACAGTGCTCAGTAAAGGTGACCTGCGTGAAGGCTCAACCTTGTATGCTCAGGGTGGCATTGCTGCGGTGTTTGATAAGAAAAATGACAGTATAGAATCTCACGTTGAAGACACCCTGGCCGCAGGCGCGGGCTTGTGTGACAGAGAAGCCGTTCATTATACCGCCTCCAATGCGAAGCAGTGCCTGAAATGGTTGATCGAACAAGGCGTTCCGTTTGATATGGAGTTCGATAGTAAAGGGCGGGAACGCTTCCACCTGACTCGTGAAGGCGGTCATAGTCATCGCCGCATACTCCATGCAGCGGACGCAACGGGCAAAGCGGTACAGTCGACACTGATCGAGCGCGTCCAGGAGCACCCCAATATACTTCTGCTGGAACAATACAATGCGATTGATTTGATCACGCATGGCGCACAAGAGCAAAAAGTCGCACATGGACTATACGTTTACAATCGCCGGGCAAATCAGGTCGAGACCGTTACCGCAAAGTTTGTCGCCCTTGCAACGGGCGGTGCCAGTAAAGTGTATCTTTATACGTCAAATCCGGACGTTTCCAGTGGAGATGGCATTGCGATGGCGTGGCGAGCGGGCTGTCGGGTTGCTAATATGGAGTTTAACCAATTTCATCCAACCAGTCTTTATCACCCGGAATTACAGAACTTTCTTATCACCGAAGCAATGCGTGGTGAGGGAGCATTACTAAGGCGCCCGGATGGTACGCGCTTTATGCCGGATTTCGATGACAGGGAAGAATTGGCTCCTCGTGATGTTGTTGCCAGAGCCATAGACTATGAAATGAAGCGCCTGGGGGCAAATTGTGTCTATCTGGATATCTCTCATAAAGACAAAGACTTTATCATCGAGCACTTTCCGACTATATATGCCAAGTGCCTCAGCGTAGGCCTGGATATCACCAAAGAACCAATCCCTGTCGTGCCAGCCGCACACTACACCTGCGGTGGCGTCATGACCGACTTTAACGGTCTGACGGACATTAGCAACCTATACGCTATCGGAGAAGTTGCTTATACAGGGTTACATGGCGCCAATCGTATGGCGAGCAATTCGTTACTGGAATGTATCGTCTTTGCCCACGCTGCTGCCAAAGACATCCTTGCAAAGCTGGATACCCAGCCATTACCACCTGCGCAGCCAGACTGGGATGAAAGCCAGGTCAGCGATTCAGACGAAGAAGTGGTGATCACACACAACTGGCACGAATTAAGATTGTTTATGTGGGATTATGTCGGTATTGTACGCTCGACTAAGCGACTGGAACGTGCACTTCGCAGAGTAGAACTGTTACAGCAGGAAATTCAGGAGTACTACTCCCACTTCAGAGTCAGCAATAACCTGCTTGAGCTTCGAAACTTGGTGCAGGTAGCAGAGTTAATCATTCGCAGTGCGCTGGACAGAAAAGAAAGCCGTGGGCTGCATTACACGCTGGATTATCCGCAAAGCGCGTCCACAACCAAACCGACTATACTGACTCCCAGTAAAATCAAACGTTAATATTGGTGCCTGAGACTATCGCCTTGCGCTGATAACTCAGGCCATCTCAAATACATGGCGACACACATGTCGCCAGTGCTCTTCTTTCATTGCATGGCGCATAATACCAATACGTTGAGTTCGATGCTCAGTCTTGACAGTTAATAATAACGTGCAATGAAAATAGACCTGCGCATCTTTTAACTGCCCTTGCCATTGATACTGGCCATCAGACACTATCACTGTCATATGCTCGGGTAAAATTCCCAGGTAGCCGGTTGATATGAAATATTTATGTGCACGTCGCCTGGCAAAGGCATGCCCGAACAAGCAAGTTCCGATATGCCACCACCAAAGTTGTGGCACGACCACTATCAAAACCAGCGCCAGGCAGCAAAAAAAGACCACAAAGACTTTGTGGCCTGGTGTATTGTTTTCGAAATAAAAGCTAAGCGCGGACTCGGTCAAGAACGAATTTCACCATAGCATCCAGCTCGGGATACGGACACGCTTCATGGCCCATAAACCAGGCAAACAAATCGGGGTCTTCAACTTCCAACAATCGTTGAAACACCAGCTTATCCTGTTCAGATAGCTGATCGTAAGCCTCATCAACGAAAGGCTCCAGCAAAATATCCAGCTCCAGCATGCCACGGCGACATGCCCATTTTGTGCGGGCCTTTGAATACAACTCAGCCATAATTTCCACATACCCCTAAATTTTATTATGTCTCAGCAATTATAACGTATCCTGAGGTGCCCGTTAACTGTTCGAATAAACAATAATCGTGTCTTTGGCGCCTATCTCGGATGCAATATTTACGGTAACATTAGGTAATTTCTTCAACAAGGATCAATAAGATGGCACAAGCAAATGCATATCCTCTTTCTTTACAATTGATCTCTGTGAGCGGCGCCGAAAAGTTGAGTTACCTGCATGGTCAGATTACCCAGGACCTCAATCTGCTGACGGATGATAACTTCCTGTGGGCCGGGCACTGTAGTCCTAAAGGTAAATTATGGGCGACACTCAGGCTGAGTAAGTTAGCTGACCAATATCTGCTGTTAGGTTCAAAAGCGGAAACAGACGCATCCTGCCGGGAGCTAAAAAAATACGGTGTGTTCGCGAAAGTCGATATTGATATTACGCACCACCAGGTCATTGGCGTGTTAACTGATGAGATGACCCAAACCTGTGAGCTGCTGGGGCTAACGTTTGCGCAGCAGGCGAATGCTTGTACGTTTGATGGTAAAAATAAGGCACTGAAACTAGACGACCAACGTTTACTCCTGATTGTTGAGCACGGCTATGCACTGCCACAAGGTGTTGCCCTGCATACAGACCCCACTCCATTTGAGGCCGCCTCAATTCTGGCCGGTGAGCCTCAACTGAGCGAGACCAGTATTGATGAATATGTACCGCAAATGGTTAACCTCCAGGCACTGGGCGCAATCAGCTTCAAAAAAGGCTGCTATACTGGGCAGGAGACAGTTGCCCGGATGCGTTATTTGGGCAAAAACAAGCGTGCCTTGTACATTGTCAAAGGTCTGGCTGACGCTCACCCACAAGAGTCTGAGTTGGAAATACAATTAGATGGAGATAACTGGCGCCGTGCGGGCAAGGTACTTCATCAGGCTTACGACAGTGCGAGTAAGGACTATTATGCGTTGGCAGTGATGGCCAATGATTTAACTGAAACATCAGTTTTGCGTGCTAAAACGCACCCGGAAGTTCAGCTGACACTGCAGCCACTTCCCTACTCTTTAGAAGACAATTAAGCGGATAGATTATGAAAATTGCCCCGAATACCGTTGTAAAAATGCATTATGCGGTGCTGGACAACGATGACAACAGCATCGACAACACCTTCGATGATGAACCCCTTGAGTTTATCGTTGGTACAGGTTACTTAATCTCAGGTCTGGAAGATGCCCTGATCAACAAACAAGCCGGGGACAAATTAAGTGTTACCGTTGAGCCACAGAATGGTTACGGCGAACGCCATGATAACCTGATGCAAGCGGTGCCAAAAAGCATGTTTGAGGATATGGAAGTTGAAGTAGGCATGCAGTTTCGTGCGACCACTGACGAAGGCGAGCAAACGGTCATTGTGATTGGTGTTGAGGGTGAAGACGTCATCGTTGATGGTAATCACCCGCTTGCTGGTATCACACTGAACTTTGATGTTGAAATTCTGGAAGTGCGCGAGGCGACACCAGAAGAGCTGGCCCATGGCCATGTTCACAGTGAGGGCGGCTGCGGCCACCAGCATTAATAGTCTCTGAGCCGAATGCGTGCTCAATGTGAAGAAACACTTATATCAAGTAAATTGGTATAGCTCACAAAAAAGCGCCTATTGGGCGCTTTTCTCAATTTCCTCAAGGGCTGCAAGTACACCGCTTTGGTCATTGGTACCAATGCGGTATTTAGACCCATCGGCAAGTACAAACTCAATGGCTTTAAAACCATGTGCTGCGTATACCCAGCCATCATGGGTGATCTTAACGCCAATCCCGTGACGAAATGAATTGGTTACCGCGCAATATGATTGCAGCTCATCCACTTTGACCGATTTTTTCAGGACCCCTGGACCAAACCACCAACTTACCATCCGCTTATCTTTATCCACTTCAAGCGTTAGTCCATAGAACAGGTAGCCAATCAGGGCCAGTATACCGATGAAACCATACAGCAGTGCGTTATGGCCTAACAAAAATATGGCGAGTGCTACAAAAGTAGCAAACCACGTCAGAAACATCCAAATTATCCAGGACCATTGGGTCTTTTTGTACATCAGCTAAACTACCTTAATTAAAACTATAAACAAGTGTGACACCAATCTCGCTATCAACTTTCTCTTTGTTTTCCTCTGGTTGAGAGTGATATCGATAGGTATAGGCCACCTTAAGAGAAACACCGCCCATAACCTGACTGATCAGCGCGGTTTCAGATAAAATACGTGCGCCAAGGCCCGACAGTGATCTTTCATAACTGACATCCTGATTAAAACGGGTACGCTTAGATACAGTTCGTTCCCACTGCAATGCGGCGCGCAACAAGTGACCTCTTTCAACCCGTTCTTGCTCCGACTCCAGTTCGGTCTCATCTTCACGTCGGTACATTGACAAACCCGGTCCGATATCTAAATCAACCGTATTCTTTCGTCCCTCAAAAATGCGATTACCGTAACCAACAACAAATGTTGCGGTGTATTCCCGACCATTGAATTTGTCGACCTCGTAATCCCCGTAGACAAATAGGGAAGTGTTCTTCTGCCCTATTTTATAGTTGCCCTGCGCTGACAAAAAGTACCGGGAAGCCGTTTCATCTTCAATGTTGGTATCCGGATCAACTTCACGGCGGTAAGCACCGTCGAACTTAAACTGGTTACGCCAGTATTTAAAATCCTGATACAAATTGCTTTTAAGTTTAAACGCGGTATTACTGGTATTGCCTCGATTGAGCAACACACCAAATTCTACATCACCATATAAAAATTCACCCTCGTGAAGAGCATGGATCTCTTCATCTGACAGCTCACCATATTTATGAAAATCTTCAAATGGATCAACAGCAAGTGCTTTCACGCTGAACAAGAGTCCAGCGTAGCATAGGAAAAGAATGGTGTACTTCACTGAGCTGATTTCTCTTACTGCTTCCAGATTATGTGGCAAAACGGGGCATCTAAATCACGGCTGATCAGTACTTTAGCAAACATCAGGTCACCTTGTTCTGTTTCTAGACCTACGCTCACCTGAACAAAATGTTCCGCTTCGGTCTCCTGTTCATACGCGACCAGCGACGCCCAGCTTTCGTCTGGAATACTGTCTTCAATATATCCCAGCTCTTCGCTGTGGGCATTGAATAGCTCAATATCTTCTATGGTAAGATTGTCAGGGGCAAGCTCTAAGAAAATATCATAGGCCTGCTGGCTCACTTCTTCGATGGAACTTAAACGTGCAGACATTACATCACCTCGTCTGTCAAAATTGAGTGGTATAGTAACAAATTGCAAATTTGCAATGCTACGGCTTTTAGTTAGTTTTAACAAAAATACCGCTCAGTTACATGAAAATAGCAAATTTGCCATCCAGTTTGTGCGCTAATTACCACTGGCACCGTTAAAGTAATTACTCTATGCTTGCCCTGCAAACTATCAGACTAAAAATGATGTGCCAAAGAAGGAAAAACACATGGTCCAGTTAGAGACAATTGATGGTATCGCCTGGGTTACCCTCGACAGACCCGAAAAACAAAATGCTTTATCTTACGACATGTTTAAACAGTTGGATAACATCATCCATAAACTCAAACATAATCGCCAGTTACGTGCTGTTGTGCTGCAAGGTCAGGGGCAACACTTTTGTTCTGGACTGGATGTGGGCGCTGTCATGAAAAAGCCAGCTAACATCGTATCTCTGTTATTTAAATGGCTACCAGGCAATGCCAATCTCGTACAACGGGTCGCACTAGGCTGGCGCGCATTACCTGTGCCCGTGTTTGCTCTGATACGGGGAAATTGCCTGGGTGGAGGCTTACATATCGCGCTCGGAGCAGACTATCGTATTGCAACGCCAGATGCCCAATTTGCCATTATGGAATCACGCTGGGGGCTATGTCCTGATATGAGTACCAGTATACTATTACCGGGTATACTAAAACATGATCAGGCACTTTGGCTGGCGTCGAACCCACAACGTATTGATGCTCAGCAGGCCTGTGAGTTGGGTTTAATCACGCAAGTCAGCGATGACCCTTTGCTCACCATTCAACAACGTCTCACCCAGGTAACCGCTATTTCTCCGGATGCCCTGGCTGCCATCAAGCACTTATATAACACCGCCTATCATCCCCGGCGCAGGAAGTTGCTGTGGCAGGAAACCTGGTTTCAGATTAAGTTGCTACTGTCAAAAAATACACGAGTGGCCATGCACAACGGTCGCCATACGGAGCAGCCTAAACCGTTTGGTCAGCGCAAAAAATGGTAAGAAGGTCGCATTGTGAGCGATACAATTGCCACCGAGAATGACATTAGATTTAATCTCTTGAGTGTCCATTATGATGATTACTCTGCGATTTATCGCATCCCTTAGCATTCTTATCGGGTGCCTCTGGGCTGCCAGGCTGCTCACAGCTGCCCTGGCTTTGAGTCTGCCAGCTCCTCTGTTGGGCATGTTGCTGTTATTTGGCTTACTGCAGTCAGGTATACTTGATAGTAAATACCTACTCCCATCCTGTGGCCCAATATTAAAATACATGGCGTTATTTTTTATACCCGCCGGGGTCGGCCTTATTACCTATCTGGAGGTGTTTAACCACAATGCCTGGTTGTTGGTGAGCGTTCTGATCCTGGTACCCGTGCTGGGCCTCTTACTGACAGGTAAACTGGCAAGTCTGGGCAGGTATCATGATTAATCTACTGGTGGGTTGCACCTTCACTGTGGTGCTATTTGCCCTTATGCGACAGGTAAACCAAAGGTGGCAATCGCCTCTGCTCAATCCCGTGTTGTTATGTATTGTAACTCTCAGCACGACGCTGCTACTTGGCGACATTGACTACATTGACTACCGTAATGCAACACAGCCTGTCAGCTTCTTTCTGGAAGTCGCAGTGGTTGCTCTTGCCCTGCCCCTTTATCAACAACTCCACACCATACGACCATATCTGTTGCTCATAGGTCTCACTAGCTTTATTGGGATCACTTGTGCAACACTGATTGCCTTTTGGCTCTGTCAGTTATTCAGCGCCCCCTATACACTCACAGCGTCTTTGATGGCCCTGTCAGTGACCACGCCTATCACACTTATCGTTACTGATTCACTCAATGGCCTTCCCGGTGTCGCCGCCATCATGGTGATCCTGATTGGTGTGCTGGGAGGCGTATTCGGCTTGTCGTTGCTTACCCTGGCGGGAGTGACCAAACCTCAGGCTAAAGGCATAGCACTGGGTGTGGCCTGCCATGCAATTGGTACCGCCGCAGCCATGGAACATCACCCGGCGGCAGGAGCCTTTGCATCTGCCGCGATGATTATCAGTGCAGTCATCACCGCAAGCTGGGTGCCAATGCTTTTTGCGTTGTTACAAGGCATAATCAGCTAAACTGAGAAAAATAATATCAATCATCAAAAAATAAGCTGAAATGCTCGCCCCGTTTCAGCAATGCAGGAGCACAGCATGATAGAACAAGAAATAGCACAGATCGAACACTACTACGTGCTGATCCGGGATTACCTGGTGACTTACAGTATGCAATTGTTAGGTGCCTTGGTGATCCTGATCCTTGGATTATGGCTTGCTAAGAAAGTGGCTAAAGGCACAGAGAACCTGATGCTCAGACACAATATCGACGTAACCCTGACAAACTTTGTCAGCAATGTGGTCAAAGTCCTGATTATTATGATGTTCACTATCATTGCGCTGGGTAAAATTGGCATCAGTGTTACCCCGTTTGTTGCTGCAATTGGTGCTGCTTCACTCGGTGCCGGCCTGGCCGTTCAGGGGATGTTATCTAATTATGGTTCTGGATTAGCGATTATTGCCACCCGTCCGTTTGTAGTCGGTGATACCATTGCCGTCAAAGGGGTTTGTGGTCAGGTAAAAAGTATCGAGCTGGGCCACACGATCCTTATCAATGAAGAAAAAGTCGAGATCACCATTCCCAATAAGCATATTATTGGTGAAATTATGCAAAACTCTTTTGCTCACTCTCTGGTCAAAGGAGAAATTGGCATCGCTTACAGTGCCAGCGCAGACAAAGCCATCGCCATCATCAATGAGATTTTGTCAGATAATGACGCTGTGGCCGACACCCCACAAGCTCAGGTTGGCATAGAAGCCTTTGGCGACAGTGCGGTTATCATTAGTTACCGCTACTGGGTGCCCACGACACAGATAATCGAACATAAACTGGCCATCAATGGCGCTATTTATGCTGCGATCCAGGCTGCTGACATAGAAATTCCGTTCCCGCAGCGGGTTGTCACCCTCAAAGAGAAGCCAGCTTCTGCCGATTGATCCTGACTGTTTTTCACTCTATGCTTGTCAATGTTTTGTTTACAAAACATACAACATGTAAAACGGAGTGATCTATGAACACAAGAAAGTTAATGAAGATATGCTGTGCCGCAGGCCTGCAGATGATTGCAGTGCACAGCTGGGCCCAGGCCGATACAGTCAACTATGACTGCAGCGCACTCGCCGAATGGTCCAGTTCAATGGTGTACCGCAAAGGGGATCAGGTGCGTGATCAGGCTCAAGCTTATGAAGCAAAATGGTTCAACCAAAATGAACTGCCCGCGAATAATTCCGATACCTTTGACGTGTGGCGCCAACTTGGCCAGTGCATCAGCGGCAACGCCCCGGTGGTTACCCTGGTAAGCCCCCGGGATGGTGCTGTGCTGAGCAAAAATGACAGCGCTGTTTTCTCTGCGAATGCCAGTGATCAGGATGGCGATCTCGCCCAGGTTGAGTTTTTTGTCAACGACATCAGCGTCGGTATACTCAGCCAGCCTCCTTATCAGCTTACCTGGTCAGCACAGCTAGGCATGCACACAGTGAGCGCGGTGGCAGTAGACGCCAAAGGAAACCTCAGTACACCAGCAACAGCTGGCATTACGGTGCGAGATGACAACGGCAATGTGCCACCCGCTCTCGCCATTGAAACACCGACAAACAACCAAGCATTTAAAGTTGGCGATACCGTTAGCCTTGCTGTGCAGGCCACTGACACCGATGGCCAGGTTGTGCAGGTCGAAATGTGGCGAGATGCTCAGCGTCTGACAACACTCAGTACCCCGCCTTTTCGCCATGATTTTGTGACCGTGAGTCCCGGCAAAAAACAGCTCAGAGTCATTGCACAAGACGACAAAGGCGCAACCGCTGAAGCCAGTGTGACCATTGAGGTGAGCGCTGCAAGCTCAGGTGGCTGCGCAGGTCTGAGCACTTATCGAGCCGGTCAAAACTATCAAAGTGGCGAGCTGGTAGCACACAATAATCGCAAATATCGCTGCGACATCGCTGGCTGGTGCAGCTCCAGTGCTGCATGGGCCTACGAGCCCGGCACAGGTCAACACTGGCAGGACGCCTGGAGCGATTTGGGGATCTGTGCGATCGCGCCCGAGATTAACTTTAGTCAGCCTAACGATAATGCCACTTTGCTGCGTAACCAGCCCACACAGATTGCCGTCAGTGCCACCGATGCAGACGGGACTATCTCACAATTAGAGTTATTTGCTAATCAAACCTTACTTGGCAGTACCGCGCAAAATGCACTGACTGTTGAGTGGACGCCAGGCAACACCGGGCCCGTTACTCTCAATGCCGTTGCAACCGATAACGAGAGCAATCAGAGCCAACAAACTATCCAGGTCACGGTTACCGATCAGCCACTGGTCGTTGATTTAACCGCCCCAACTGCGGGAACTCAATATGTACTGGGTAATACAATCACCATCAAAGCCAATGCTCAGGCGCTCAGCGGTCAGATCTCGATAGTCGATTTTTATGCCAACGGGGTAAAAGTTGGCAGTGATACCCAGGCACCTTATGAGTTTAACTACGCGCCAGCAACAGTTGGACAACACAGCATCTATGCAACCGCGACCAGCACATCGGGAGATACAGCAAGCAGCCCGGCCGCTACTGTCACTGTCATTACGCCACCGGTTGGCAAAACCCATAAACTCATAGGCTACTGGCACAACTTTGTTAATCCGGCTGGCTGCCCTATTCCATTGGATCAGATCTCCGATGCCTGGGACATCATTGATATTGCCTTTGCAGAAAACGACCGTTCCTCTAATGGTACGGTTCACTTCAAGCCCTTTGAAAAAGACATTCGATCCAATTGCCCCCCTGTTGATCCGGTTAAATTTAAAACCGATATGCAAGCATTACAGGCACAGGGCAAGGTATTTGTCCTTAGTCTGGGCGGTGCCGAAGGGACTATTACATTAAACACCGATGGTGATGAAGCCAACTTTATCAGCAGTCTCACTGCAATCATTCAGGAATGGGGTTTCGATGGCCTGGATATTGACCTGGAAAGTGGCTCTAATTTGTTACATGGCACACAAATACAAGCCCGCCTGCCCAGAGCAATTAAGCAGATAGAGCAGAATATCGGTGGTGATATGGTGCTCACCATGGCGCCGGAACATCCTTACGTTCATGGCGGTATGATAGCCTACTCCGGCATTTGGGGCGCATACATTCCATTGATCAACGAACTCAGAGACACGCTGGACTTACTGCATGTGCAGCTCTATAACAATGGTGGACTGCCCAACCCATACGAGCCAGGCAGCGCACCGGAAGGCTCAGTCAATATGATGGTCGCACACGCCAAAATGCTGATTGAAGGGTTCGACTTAGCCGATGGTAGCCGCTTTATGCCGCTTAGGGATGACCAAGTTGCCATTGGCCTGCCATCCGGTCCGCAATCCGCCAACTCTGGTCAGGCTCCCATTGCCAATATCATCGCGGCGCTGGATTGCCTCACCAAAGGCACCCAATGCGGTACCATAGTGCCCAGTCATAACTACCCTGCTTTTGGGGGCGTTATGACCTGGTCTATCAACTGGGATAAATTCGATGGCTACAACTTCTCAGTACCTGTTGGTAACAAGCTCACTGAAATGAATCAGGGTCAATAAACACCTAACCACAGGGTAACGGCGACCTCCTGGCCGTTACCCCCCTTCCGCTATTTTTCTTGGCATTTTGCCGCTGGCAGAGTGGCATAATTAACGCTAAGGTGAGGGTTATCCGTTAGCACCCATTTTAGTCAAGGAGATCACATGAGTAACAACACCTATACGCCTCCCAAGGTGTGGACACACCAGCCCAGTAGCGATAATAAATGGGCTAATATTAATAGCCCTGAATCAGGTGCCAGATATGAGCAGGCACTGCCTGTCGGCACCCACCCTTTGCAGCTTTACTCACTTGGTACACCAAACGGTCAAAAGGTGACTATTTTGCTGGAAGAATTGTTGGCCCGTGGGGTGGCCGAAGCCGAATACGATGCACACCTGATCAATATTGGAGAGGCTGAGCAGTTCTCGTCTGGTTTTGTTGCCGTCAATCCAAACTCAAAAATTCCTGCCCTGGTCGATAAATCAGGTGAAACAGAGGTCAAGGTATTCGAATCGGCCTCTATTCTCGTTTATTTGGCCGAAAAGTTTGGCCAGTTTCTCCCGTCTGCTGGAGCACAAAGAACAGACACCCTGAACTGGTTATTCTGGGCACAAGGCTCAGCCCCATTTTTAGGAGGCGGGTTTGGCCACTTTTATGCCTATGCAGACGATAAACAGGAATACCCCATCAACCGCTTTGCTATGGAAGCTAAGCGCCAGTTGGATGTATTAGACAAACGACTGGCACACTGCCAATATGTTGCAGGTGAACACTACAGTATTGCCGATATGGCTATCTGGCCCTGGTATGGCAACCTTGCCCTGGGCAAACTCTATGATGCCGGCGAATTTTTACAGGTTGGGCAGTATACCCATGTGGTACGCTGGGCTAAACAGATTGAATCTCGCCCGGCCGTACAACGTGGCAGGATAGTCAACCGGACCTTTGGCGAGCCACAGGAGCAACTACCCGAGCGCCACAGTGCAGCAGATATTGACGCTGTATTGAATCAGTAAACAGGTCCTTTCAGGGCAAGCGCGCGGTTCCCGCCCCCTTGCCTTTTTATTGCCTTACCATTCCTTCCTCCGGGTGCTCCGGCACCTCACGCTCAATGTGATAAGAGCAACCCCTCAAAGTACGTGACAACCCACAACAAATAAATATAAATGACAATCATTTTTATTTATGTTTTTATATATAAATTAAATACCGATGACTGTGACCGTACCATATGTTACTGACGAGGAACCCTTAATGCTGCAATCTTATCCTGTATTGAATGACACCACTAGCTTGCTTGAAAATGCACTCGCCCCATGGCAAACAGCAATCACCAAAGGCAACCACGCTTTTGAAAGCCAGTCATTTTATTTAGCAAGAGATCAGTATCACAGTGCCCTCTATCTGGTTGGCAATTTAATCGAGTATTTTACTCATCAATACGATAGCCAACTTCAGGAAGAAGCATTAGCACATTGCTGTCCAGCTTTTGTTGTGGCTGCACATAATCTGGCCGACTGCTATCTTGCCCTCTCAGAACCACACAAAGCTTGTGAACAGCTTATCAATGTGCACCTCAGTCTCACCCAGCTTTGTGATCATGCTAATCCCCAGATAGCGATGACTGCGATGCGCCATAGTCTGAAAACACGCGCGGAACTAATACGGTTTATTAATTCCCATGAAGCGCACACCACCTTGGTTAGCTGGGCTACTCAGGTGCTGGATGCACCACATTCAACGACTCATTTTCATTAACTAAAAGGAGAGAAGTATGGCGTTTACTCTGCCTGCATTACCTTATGCCTATGAGGCACTCGAACCGCATATAGATAGCAAGACGATGGAAATTCATCATACCTTGCATCACCAGACGTATGTCAACAAAGCCAATGCTGCACTCGCAGGGAGCGAGTTTGAGGGTCAATCAAGCATCGAATTGCTCACCCATATTCGCGATCTGCCCGAGGCCCTGCGCGGCGCCGTGCGTGACCACGTTGGTGGCCACAATAACCACTCTTTATTCTGGGAGATCATGTCACCACAGGGCGGACACTTGCATCAGGGCACTCTATCCGACGCGATTAACCATGCATTTGGTGACTTTGAGGCCTTTAAAGCCCAGTTTACACAAGCCGCTGTCAGCCGCTTTGGCAGTGGCTGGGCCTGGCTGGTGGTAAACGATCAGAAGCGCCTTGAGGTAACCAGTTCACTGAATCAGGATAGTCCGTTCATGGACGGGTTGACACCCATTTTAGGCTTGGATGTCTGGGAACACGCTTATTATCTGAAATATCAAAACCGCAGACCTGAGTATATTGAAGCATTTTATAAGGTGATCCACTGGCAGGAAGTGGAACGCCGCTTTATCGCCGCCGTTGAATAAATCACACAAACAAAAAAGCCAACGTAAGAACGCTGGCTTTTTTACCGGTGGCGCAGTTAAGGTTTTTGCGCCGCAATTGGCCCGTGTGGCAAGTCAACATGCGGGTTCTGCCCGCGCTGCCTGAGCAGATGATCCATCAAGGTGATTGCCATCATGGCTTCTGCAATGGGAATAGCTCGGATCCCAACACACGGATCGTGACGGCCTTTGGTGATCATTTCTACCGACTCATTCTGGGTATTTATACTCTGACCCGGGATAGTGATACTTGAGGTCGGCTTGAGTGCGATAGAGGCAATGATATCCTGCCCGGTTGATATCCCCGCCAGCACACCTCCAGCATGATTGCTGGTAAACCCCTCAGGGGTAAGCTCATCACGGTGCTCTGAGCCCTTCTGCTCAACCACATCAAACCCGTCACCAATCTCCACGCCTTTTACAGCATTGATACTCATCAGAGAATGTGCGAGCTCCGCATCCAGCCTGTCGAAAACCGGTTCGCCCAGACCGACGGGGACGCCTTTTGCAACCACTTTCACTTTGGCACCCACAGAGTCCCCTTGCTTTTTAAGATCGCGCATATAATCATCCAGCGCGTCCAGCTTAGAGGCATCGGGGAAAAAGAACGGGTTTTGCTCAACCTGCTGCCAGTCAAATTGCTCAGCTTTGATTGGCCCCAATTGAGAAAGACAGGCATGGATCTCAACGCCATGCACGTGCTTCAGGTATTTTTTGGCAATTCCCCCTGCTGCAACGCGGATCGCCGTCTCTCTGGCTGAAGAACGTCCGCCCCCGCGATAATCACGATGGCCATATTTATGCCAGTAGCTATAGTCACCATGACCAGGGCGGAAAACATCTTTGATTTTACTGTAATCTTTGGAACGTTGATCGGTATTCTCAATCAACAAACCAATACTGGTTCCGGTTGTTTTCCCTTCAAACACCCCAGAGAGTATTTTGATTTCATCTCCCTCGCGGCGTTGAGTCGTATAGCGGCTCTGCCCGGGTTTGCGTCTGTCCAGATCAACCTGTAAGTCCGCTTCGTCCAGTTCAAGCCCAGCCGGGACACCATCCACAACGCCGCCCAGTGCGACACCGTGGCTTTCTCCAAAGGTCGTTACCCTGAATAATTGGCCTATGCTATTGCCTGCCATTGATTTTCCTCATTCCAAAAAAACACCATTGCGCTTCCCTGACCACAGGAAAACGCTTAGTCGTTGAAGTAATCCAGTAACTGTTTCTTACTGATCATAAACACGCCCAGTCCGCCGCGTTCGAATTCCAGCCAGGTAAACGGTGCGCCGGGATAAAGCGCTTCCATATGTACCATAGAATTACCCACCTCGACAAATAACAGACCGTCTTCGGTAAGGTGTGCAGCCGCCTCTTGCAACAAGGTACGTGTCACATCCAGACCATCTTCTCCAGATGCCAGACCCAACTCTGGCTCATGATGAAACTCTTCTGGCAGGTCGGCCATATCTTCGGCGTCGACATAAGGCGGGTTCGCAACAATCAGGTCATACTGTTGGCCAGGCACACCACTAAACACATCGGACTGGATAGCAAATACCTGATCCTGAACCTGATGATCGTTGATGTTTATTTCTGCAACGGCCAGAGCATCAAAAGAAATGTCTACCGCGTCAACCTGAGCCTGCTCAAATGCTTTTGCAAGTGCAATTGCAATACACCCGGAGCCAGTACACATGTCCAAAATACGAGTGACTTTTTCCGGCGACGAAAGCCAGGGCCTGAACTGAGCTTCGATCAGTTCAGCAAAAGGCGAACGTGGTACCAGTACGCGCTCGTCGACGTAAAAAGGCAGCCCGGAAAACCAGGCCTGATTTGTCAGGTAAGCAACGGGGATCCGCTCATCGATACGCAGTCGAAGGTACTCTACCAGCCTGACTTTTTCGCTGTGCGTGAGCCGTGCACTGGTGAGCTCTTTAGGCGCGTCAACGGGCAAATTGAGCAAAGGTAATACCAAACTTACCGCTTCATCCCACGGGTTGTCGGTACCATGGCCAAAAAACACACCATTGCCAGCAAACTGACTGGCCGTCCAGCGTAACCAATCCTGAATGGTTACTAAATCCTGATAGGCTTCTTCAGCCATCGCCTGAGAAATAACAGAGTCACTCATGAGTTGTTCTCACTACTAATTGCATGGCGGCATTGTAACGGTTTTTAAGCTAGGTTTTTACGCTTTTTTTCTTTAAAATGTCGCCATGAACACAGATAAACCAAACTCACAACTGCCAGACGACGATTTTGCTCTGTTTCGAGAAGCAATATCAGGCACCAGTCAGTTCAAACAAGATACAGTGCAACAGGCACGGCGCCAGACACGCTTTAAGGGTGAAGTGATCGCCGAGCAGAAGAAGCAACATCAGGCCGAATTCTACTTTTCGGACGAATATGTCCCAGACATAGACACCCATGGTACGGTTAATTACGTGCGCCCGGGTGCCGACAAGTACCTTGCCAAGCAATTGCGTCGCGGTGATTATGCGCCTGAGCTTATTCTTGATATGCACGGCATGAACAAAGAAACGGCGAAAGACGAGCTGGCAGCCTTGATCCATGCCTGTAAAAAACAGCATGTTGCCTGTGCTTGTGTGGTACATGGTATCGGTGAGCGTGTGCTAAAACACAAAGTACCTCAGTACCTGGTCCAACACCCGGATATACTGGCTATGCATCAGGCTCCGCTTGAATATGGCGGCAAAGGCGCTGTACTGATACTGGTGGACCTGCCACAAAGTATGGAGTTTCGTTGCTAAACACCTTTGGGGGCAGCAGGCCACAGACACGCCGCTGCCCATTACACTATATCTATCGCTGATGGCGGTATTGACACGACCCTGCGCCATCCGTGTTCTGGGCGCGCCCTTCCTCCAGCTACATTACCCATTCGACAAAACGCTCTACCGATAGTTTGTTTTAACACCCTGCTCACCAAGCTAGCGACACGGTAACAAATACGTTATATTGCCAGTTAATCTGACTATTTATATTGCAACATTTACTCTCATACCATGAATGAACTTTTAAGCTCAGATTTGAGCATCCTACTCCTGGAGCCGTCCCAGACACAAAGACGGATCATCAGTAACGAACTTCAGGAAGAAGGGATCCAAAATATCGAGTGTGTTGATACACTTGCAGCCGCCATGGAAAGCCTGAATAACAGTAAGCCTGACTTGGTGATCAGTGCTTTGTATCTGCCTGATGGCGAAGCTCTGACGTTATTGCAGCATATCCAAACGACTCTGTCTGACCACCATTTGCCCTTTATGCTGGTATCCAGTGAAACCCGCAGGCTACAACTGGAAGCATTCAAGCAGTCCGGGGTGGTTGCGATTCTGCCCAAGCCATTTAACAAAACCCACCTGGGCAAGGCCATCAATGCTACTTTGGATATTTTATCTCCGGAGGAACTTGAGCTGGACCTGTATGACATTCAGGAGTTAAGGATCCTGGTCGTAGATGATTCACGCCTGGCACGTAATCACATCCGCCGGGTACTCAACAACCTGGGCGCGACGCTGATCAGCGAAGCAGAACATGGCGCAGAAGCCTTGTCCATCCTTGAAGATACTATGTTTGACTTGATCATCACAGACTACAACATGCCAGAGGTGAATGGTCAGGAGCTCGCGGAAGCCATTCGTAACTCGAATGAGCATAATCATGTGCCCATCCTGATGGTCTCTTCTGAAGCGAACGAAACCCACCTGGCCAATATCGCACAGTCCGGAGTGAATGCACTATGCGACAAACCGTTCGAGCCTCAGGTCGTGAAACAATTGATCTATCAGTTGCTTGAACAAAATTAACCAAAAATTGGTTAAGATAACCACGCCACTGGTCAAAATTACAATTCACATTTTGACCAGTACGCCACAAAAAAATAAAATCAATTAAAATTCAATAACATAAAATTATTTCCGAAGCTGGCACAACCTTTGTAATAGTTAGAACGACTAACTCATTAAAGTATCGTTACTAACTCAAAAGGAACCAGATCATGAAAACTGCCACCCAACTTAGCATCCTAGTTTTTACCCTTGCCATGAGCACCAGTTCATTTGCAGCAGGTAGCACCAGCGTTACAGCAAGTGTCAACGCCAGTACTGCGGCCAGCCTTAGCGCGATGGCGAATATGAACACAAGCAGCAGCTCAGTCACTCAGGAAGTGCTCAGCGACATCAAATCTCATGTCAGCAAAGCGATTAAAGCAAACCTGATTGACCTTAAAGAAAGCACCAAAGCCACACTGATAGAGTCTTTCACGCCGCAGAGCAAAGAGGCACGTGAAGACAAAGATAAAGGACAATAAGATGCTGAATGAAATGACACTGTTGAGCTTGCTGGTTACACCGGTTATCAGTTTAGTCCTGGCATATGGTTCGGTTGAATTGATTAGACTGATCAACCACAAGTGGTCGCTGGGGCGTGCATCATGATTGAGCGAGACTGGGTATTGTATCAATCTACAGTAACTCATGACCCGGCCCGGGGATTTATACAACCTCCTGCAGCTTTGATGGTCACTCGCTCAGCGCTACGCAGTAGCAAGTACTTTGCTTTGTTATCGACAACATTACTTTGCCTTCACACAGGCGACTTGGTTAAGCGGATCGGCACAAAAAAACCCGCACCAGGCGGGTTTCTTAACTGAATAACGCTGGACTTACAGGTCGCCTTCGTTTTCAGATAGGAACTTAGCAACACCTTCAGGGCTTGCGTCCATACCTTTTTTGCCTTCAGTCCAACCAGCTGGACATACTTCACCGTGCTCTTCGTGGAACGCCAGCGCGTCAACCATGCGCAGCATTTCGTCGATGTTACGGCCAAGAGGCAGATCATTGACTACCTGGTGACGTACGTTACCTTCAGAGTCAATCAGGAAAGAACCACGGAAAGCAACACCTGCTTCTGGGTGCTCAACGTCATATGCCTGACAGATTTCGTGCTTCACGTCAGCAACCAGGTCATATTTAACCGGACCGATACCGCCTTCGTTTACAGGGGTGTTACGCCATGCGTTGTGAGAGAACTGAGAATCGATAGATACACCGATCACTTCAACACCACGCTTTTGGAATTCTTCGTAACGCTTGTCAAATGCGATTAGCTCAGAAGGACAAACGAAAGTGAAGTCTAGTGGGTAGAAGAAAATAACCGCTTTCTTACCTTTGATACGCTCATGTAGATTGTAACCATCTACGATTTCACCGTTACCTAAAACTGCAGCTGCTGTAAAGTCAGGTGCCTTGCGGCCTACTAATACACCCATTGTTATCTCCAAATAGTTAGTTTGAGTTCCAAAGTCTCACAATCACACAGAGCCACGCGCCATATCGGGTGTGGTTTTCTGTATCACTGCGAATTGTCACTTATTATTGAGGCGTTTTATAAAAAAACAACCCCGATACCAGATGGTATTATTTGGCGCTCAGTGTATGCTGTTCCTTCAAAAGGATACAATCGAATTATCCGATAGCAGCCATCTAATAAATTGATGGTACAGTAAATAGCCGATGTTCTGCTCTTGCAGACACAAAAAAAGCACCCTGAGGTGCTTTTTATCATCGGACATTCAAACTTAGTCCATAATATCGTCTGGCATATCACCACGCAGTTGCTGCCATATCTCACCTGAGCGATGACCGTAACGACGCATCAGTGCAATAGCACCATCATGCTCACCTTTTTCAGCCAGTGCAGTAAGTTCTGCATAGAATTCACGCGCCAGTTCACGCGTGCGCGGATCTGAGAAATAATGGCAACCGATCTTAGAGTACAAACCTTTAAATCCATTGAGGATCAATACGTAGATTTTGTTATTGCCGGCACTGGCAAGTTGATGATGAACCCGATAGTCGTATTCAGCAAAGGCTTCCGCCGTATCAGCCACTTCTGCATGCTTAGACAGAATATCGATCACCGACTGTGGATTAAACTTAATCGCGGCACGGGTATAGATTGCACTGATATTAGTACGTGCAGACAGTAACTGGTCCGTTAATTCGGGTACCTTGTCTTCATCCAAACGCGCCAGGGTCTCAAGAATATTGAGACCAGAAGTTTCCCAGAAATTATTAACCCGAGTTGGTTTACCATGCTGAATAGTTAACCACCCATCACGCGCCAGACGCTGTAACACTTCACGTAACGTGGTGCGAGTGACACCTATAAGCTCTGACAGCTCGCGCTCAGCCGGCAAAATGGAGCCCGGAGGAAATTCGCCATTCCAAATCGACTCTACAATGTACTCCTCAGCAAAACCTGCTGGGCTCTTGGCTTTAAAGATTCTCATTTAGCACCACTTTTGACAACATAAGGTACGTCGACAAGCCTGTGCTTCTGTGCGTAGCACACCAACAGGCTTCTGCAACTCAATAATCCACTGATTGTACCAGATGATTTGCAACTAACAAGGCATATCTGTGTCGCTGTGTAACCTCACAGAGCAACATACAGAAAAAGCCCTAAGAAAGGGACGCATGATGAGAATCAACCATACTTTTTACCGTATATTATTGCTTAATGCCTATCCCCTGAACCACAGCAGCAAGCCCCGTATGATAGCGCCCTTCCACCACAGGACGTTGCAGTTGTTCAAGGTGAGTCCACTTTACTGCTTTTACCTCTTGGGCCAGTTGAACTTTAGTGAACATGGTATCAATGTCGTTTCCACCGCCCGTACCAAAGTGAATTTGCGCTGGTGAATAAGCTTCTGTCAAAAATACCCCACCCGGTACCAGAGCCTGCACCACTCGCTGATGCAGTTTCGCACGCAATGCCTGACCAAACGGCGCAAAAATAGCAATGACGCTGTCCCACTTTTCTCGACCGAGGTCAAAATTTGCTAGGTCCGCCTGAATAAACTCAATCGACACGCCTGCAGAGTGAGCCAATTGTTGCGCTTTTTCTATGCCTTTGATCGAGGCATCCACCGCCGTTACCTCAAAACCCAGCTTTGCCAGATACACCGCATTACGACCTTCTCCTTCGGCCAGACTCAGTACCCGCTTGCCTGTCAGTTGTTTTACCTGTGCCTTCAGAAAGTCGTTTGGCTCCGTGCCATAAGCGTAATCAGATTCAGCAAAACGCGTGTCCCACATCGGATCAAAATTCATCACAGTCTCCTCTCGTCAAGTGATACAAACCATGCTACAACTTAAAGTCGACTTTAGGTCAAGACCAAATAATCAAATGAGTTCAGAAGCACATGGATATAGCAGAAGTTGCCAGGGCCTCCGGGCTCAAACCTTCCACCCTCAGATACTATGAACAAAAAGGGCTGATCTGTAGTGCCGGACGCCATGGGCTGCGCCGTTATTACGACGCCACGGTGCTGGAGAGGCTAGCGCTGATAAACCTCGGACGCTATGTTGGTCTTTCTCTGGATGACATTAGCCATATGCTGCTGCCAAACGGAGTGAACGTCGACCGGGCGCTACTGCGCCAAAAAACGGCTGAGTTGGATAAGCAAATAGCAACAATGCAAGCCATCAGAGAAGGCCTTCATCATGCAGCGAACTGCCCAGCACCTAATCACCTTGCCTGCCCAACCTTTCAACGCCTGCTTAAGCTGGCAGGTAAGCGCCTGAAACCTCGACAAAGTAAGCTTTAATGTCGCAAGCGGTGGAGCAAAACGCCAAAAGATTTTCTTTCATTTATTATCATAAAGTTAGACTCAAAATATGCAGCCCCCTGGCATAGGGAATTGTCAATTCCGGCCAGATTAGGCAGCTGACAAAACAAACCATGGTAGCGTTGTGACATTGTATACTCAAAACAGATGTCACCATGACACAACCCAGGAACACTTTGCTTGACGTAATCCGAGGCACCGCCTTACTCGGTATTTTACTGATGAATATTCGTCTTTTCTCGGAACCTTACGCGGCTTATTTTTCGCCGCTGGCACACACGGATCAATCACCTTTGGGATATACCTGGTGGTACATTCAATACTTGTTTGCTGATCAGAAGTTTATGGCCATGTTCTCTATGTTGTTTGGGGCCAGCACAGCCCTTATCTGCGATAAGATGAGACAGACAGGTCATTCTCCATATGGGTATTACCTCAAACGGCTTTTAGTCCTGCTGGTATTTGGTCTGGTTCATGCCTATCTGATCTGGCATGGCGACATCCTGGTGTACTACGCTCTGTGTGGCATTTTCCCCCTGCTGTTTGTTCGCGTGCCGCCAAAATTAACCTTGCTCTCGGGGCTGCTATTGCTGACGCTAGGCAGTAGCAAGAGTCTGACAACGTATCACTCCCTGCTCGCTTTACCCGACCCGATATTAACTCAGGTTATCGCTGAGCACTTTGCCCATTCGGTGCTCGTTAGCCAACCTGAAATCGACGCCTTTACCAGCAACTGGCATGCACAGTTGAACATGCGGATAGCACTGGCTAGCGAGTTTCATCTTGAGACTTTTCCCAGTTGGGGAGTGTTCAGGGTCTCCGGCCTGATGCTCATTGGTCTGGCCTTGTACCGTATAGGATTTCTCTGTGGCAAGTTTCCTCTTCGCTTCTATGGCGGGTTTGCGTTTTGTGCAATACCTGCTGGCATAACCTTGTCACTGATTGGTTTGTGGCTTAATCACCTACAACAGTGGACGTTCCCTCACTTCTTTTTCAAAAACGCTCTTTGGAATTACTGGGGTTCTCTCGTGACAGGATGTGGCTACATTGCTTTACTGACCTGGGTCAGCCAACAGCAGTGGCTAACAGGCTTACGTCATGACTTAAGCCAGATAGGACGCATGGCGTTAAGTAACTATATACTGCAAAGTCTGTTATGTACTGTGTGGTTTTATGGACTGGGAGGCTTTGCCGCAACACAGGCCTGGGAGGCGATAATAGTCGTTGTGGTTATCTGGACGATACAACTACACACTTCCCGCCTGTGGTTAAAACATCATCCATCCGGGCCCATAGAGTTGGTGTGGCGCTGGTTGTCGGGGCGCTGATTGACACCCGCACGCCATTTCGCCGGAGTGACCTGGTGATATTTTTTAAAGGCTGTATAAAACGCGGCTCGGGTGCCAAACCCCGACTGGTAGGCAATTTCTTCTACTGACTGAGTCGTCTCTTCCAGCAACTGCGCGGCATGGGTGACCCGAAAGCGATTGATATAGTCATGATAACTGATACCTAAATGCTCATTCAGCAACTGCGATAAATTATGGGTGTTGAGCCCAACCTGCTGCGCTAATGCAGACAATGTCAGTTCATTACTCAAATAGGGTTGCTCGTCGCGGATCAGCTTATCAAGCTTACGCGCATAGTAGTTTGAAAGCTCAGGTGTCAGTCCAGACTTGTGGTACTTGCCTGCCATAATCAGCTTTTGCTGTTCTGTGTAGAGGATCCTGGGTGAACGGATCACATACCAGGCTACCACAAGTAAAAATAGCTGCAGAGCCGTGTTGAGAAAAGCCCGGCTATGCGTCACCTGTAGTTGTGTTGTTGCCAATGCAGTGTAGTAAACCACTTCCACCAGCAATATTGTTATGTTTAGCCAACAAAAACGCTGCAGCCAGCAAAGTAACGGGGGTTGTGGGTCATTGCTTGCCTGACTTAGCTTAACTGTCGCGTGTCGTAATTGCAGGCTGACCGCAATAACAAAGCTGAGCTCGACTGGCGCAATTAACTGATAAGCAACTTTATTGCTGATTAGCGGCGCCATAATTATCTCACCTTCTAACAGCAACACGTGCAGCAAAAACAATCCAGCCGGCAAGAACATCAACCCGAGCGAGATTGGGCTTGCCTGCCGATGAGGTATCTGAGCCGTCACATAAAGGTAAAAGAGCGGACCAAGCATCAGCGCCAGTGGCACAATAAACTGATGTAAGGTGTCACCGGGGCCCGTGGCAATATCAACCAATTGCACCACCCCGATTAACGCAAAATAACCCAACAAGTAATGGGTGCTGTTACGCTGCTTAAAGGGTAAGGACAAAGAGATGAAGACGAATAACAAACTGGTTGTCGCACTACTCACCAACACTAACTCATGCAGAAGCATCTTCCCCTCCCCGACCGGTAGTTGCGAATAACATAACTAATATACTTGCAAGTGACTCTGGTGCAGTTTCCAACAGGCTAACGCTCTGCACAACATCCCTCAACACTGAGGGACTTAGGTAAAGTAATCACAACTGGGAATGGCGGCGCCTATTACCCCGGCAGGCGATACTTACCCTGAGCACAGACACGAATCTTTACGCTATTGGCCTACACGCCTAACCATTATCCACGCTCAAAGCAGTCTGGATTATCCCGTATCAGGTTCTGCAATGACAGAAACAGCGGCTCAGGCAGTGCATTCGGAGAAAACCAACGCCACTGCAGGCATTTGTTCGGCTCCAGCAACTGCGGCTCTTCATTTAGGCACTCTCCTGTCACAAACAGGGTGATATAATGTTTGCCATCAGACTCAAATACATCATTGGTGTAGTCAAGTCTGGTCACCTGGGTCAACGTCAGGCCAGTTTCTTCTAATACTTCGCGGCGCGCACACTGCTCTACGCTCTCTCCCATTTCAAGGTGACCACCCGGTGTTGCCCAGGTATGAGCCCCGTGCGACCCGATGCGCTCACCAAGTAAAATTTTATCCTGACGCTTAATCACCACGGCGACACCAACACGTACTACTGATTGCATTACTTCTCCCTCACTATTTGGCTGGCGTGAAGATACCACACTTTGTGCCCAAAACGCGCCTAGAGCGGAAACTTCTATCCTATTCAGCAGTCAAACCGCACAACTAATCTGAAACAAGTTGCCCGGACGCATTGACACAGCCATAATGGTGGGCAAAAAAAGGAACACCTATGTTAAATAAACTTGCTGAATTTTCTCGCACCCGACTTGCCTGGGGTGCCCTGTTTTTCTCGGCTTTCGTGCTTGAAGTGATTGCCTTGTATTTCCAATATGCAATGGGGCTGGAACCTTGCATTATGTGTATTTACCAGCGCACAGCAGTACTGGGGATTGTTGCGGCGGGCCTTATCGGTCTGGCCTCACCGACCAGCCTGCCGGTGAGGCTCCTGGCTATGAGCTGTTGGGGTGTGTCGGCCATTTGGGGCTGGCTGTTAGCCAAAGAACACATTGCGATGCAGACCACCACAGATCCGTTTGCGTTTACCTGTGACTTTGTACCTAACTTCCCAAGCTTTATGCCCTTACATGAATGGCTGCCCGCCTTCTTCGCGGCAACCGGAGATTGTGGTAACATTGACTGGTTTTTTGTGGGTCTGTCGATGCCAGGCTGGATGGAAGTGATTTTTGCACTTTACAGTATCAGCTTTATCGCGTTTGCCGCCGTATTTGTTGTTAAAAGATGAGAAATAAATGGTTTTCAGACTGAGTAAACTAGCCGAATTAGATGGCTTTGCACTGCGCGACAAGCAACGTATTAAGGCGTTGGCACTGGCGCAGTTACCCTCTTCGCAAAAGGTCCTGCTCAACATTGCCAAGCTGATGTTGCTCACTCCGCTGTTTATGGCGCTCGCGTTTATACACGGCTGGTTATTGTTACCCGTTTTACTCCTGTGTGGGCTGGCTTATCCACTACTGACCGTGCCGCTGGAGATCCAGTTTGCCAAGCCCTATCTGCGTCAGGCAATTGCAGAGTTTAACAAAGGTCAGGCATAAAAAAAGTGGTGCACAGCACCACTTCTCTACTCGTCAGTCATACAGATTAAGCGCGGCAATCCGGCCCTTTGCTTAACTCTTCACACCAGACCGTCCAGGGTTTAGTTGTATAGCCGCCGCCCACCTGTGGGGTGTTGGCCAACGCCAGTTGTTGGTGTTGTTCATTAAGGCGTTTTAGTTTGTTGGTTTTTAATTGTAGTTTCATTACTTCGCTTCCTTCTTGGTTATTGTTTCAACACCATAAAATCACAAAGCTTTCGTTTGCTGCAAGCTCAAAAAACAGACAAATGTTACAAGGTGATGCTGCTGACATATCCCTTTCACATTATTGCGATTTACTGAGTTTCCCTGGGTATTCAATTTGGTAAACAGTCCAGCGAACCGCTTTATTACTGCTATAATCAAGTGCAATGACCCACGTTTGGGTCACCAGATCTGCTTGTTCCTCCAGGGAGTTGGAATAATCGCCATAGTTTGGGTACTCAATGAAAAACAGACTCCCTTATATCGCAAGCTTCTGTGCACTGATTAGCGCCGCCCCTAACGCTCACACGGCACCAGACAGTGACAATGATGTATTCACGCTGTCTATTGACGAGCTAATGGAAGTGACCGTTGAGGCACGCAAAGTTAAAGAAAACGCACTGACTATTCCGGTTTCGATTTCCGTTATATCGGAGCAATTTTTGCGTGAGCGCAACCTTAATACCCTGCTTGAGGCCGCTTACTTTATCCCAAATATTGATGTCACCACCGTGGGCGAAAACTCCGGCTGCACACACTGCGCGAACATTACCATCCGGGGCATCGGTCAGGTGGACCCTTTACCCACAGTCGACCCCAGTGTGGGTCTCTATCTCGATGGGGTCTATTACGCCCGCTCACCTGGCGGGATCTTTGATCTGTATGATGTCCGCCAGATAGAAGTGTTAAGAGGACCACAGGGCGCTATTTTCGGCAAAAACACCATAGGTGGTGCCGTCACGCTTTACACACACGATCCCGCTCCTGACACATTTGCTGATGGAGAGGTCACTTTTGGTGCGTTTCAGCGCCGGGATGCGCGTTTGCGTGCCAACGTCGCATTGAACGAGTCGCTGACCAGTCGCTTCACATTTACCCACCTAAATCGTGATGGTTTTGTCAAACGTGCCAATGGTGAACTTGAAGGAGGACAGGACGAGTGGGCAGCAACTGCCAAGTTTCGCCACCAGATCAATCCTATATTGACGGTTCAATTATCTTTGGACCAACGCCGGATTAATTCAGGATCAGCGCCCTCCATACTCGCGGCCAAAAATGACCAGGCCGATCTGCTGGTTTTGTATAATGACTTAGTCACCCAAAGTGGTATCACAGAGCCCTATCCTGCATTACAGATCTTTGACGATGCACACCAAAGTGCAGCCCTGGGCACAAACTTTAATACCTTGGATCAATCGGGCGCATTGCTTTCGCTCGAGTGGCAAACACCGCAACGCTGGCAGCTTAAATCTCTGACAGCCTACCGGGAGTTCTATGCAACATATGGTCGAGACTTTGACAACAACCCCGCAGTAATAGGCGATACTCAGGATTTTCAGCGTCAGTTTCAATTTAGTCAGGAGTTGCATATCAGCGGCAGTAACTTAGACGACCGGATGCAATGGTTAGTGGGTTTGTTCCATTTTGACGAATCCATTAAACACCTGACTGATCTGGTATTCATCGGAGGTCTTTATCAGGCGCTGGAAAATGTACCGGGCCCGCTGGATGGTTCACCGCTTAGTAACCCCACCAGCATAGGTGGCCCGGGCAACCCGCTCAACATTGGACTGGATATAGACAGTGGTTTTGATAACCAGGTAGAGATCCAAAGCACTGCAATTTTTACCCATACTAAATACGCATTAACAGAAGACTGGGCTTTTCACCTCGGTGGCAGACTGACATTTGAAGACAAGATGCAGCAGGTTCAAAGTGACGCAGACAATGCCGATGTTATCTTAATCGACAGAACCTATCAGACTGAAGGACAAAACAATGGGGGTCCCATTACACGAAGCTGGCGGGTATTTTCTCCACAAGGCGGAATAGAGTATCATCTCAATGAAAAACAATTCGTTTATCTGAGTGCCTCTCGGGGGTTTAAATCAGGTGGCTTCAACGGCATTCCCAACTCGCCTACCTCAGCTCAGCCCTTTGATCCCGAATACCTTACCGCTTATGAACTGGGATATAAAGCAACCCTGTTAGACGATACCTTACAACTCAGCCTGGCAGCCTTTGATATGCAACACAAAGCCATGCAGCTGCGTGGGGGTCAGTCTACCGACGCGGGGCTTGAGATCTTTATCGATAATGTCGGAGAAACCAGTATTCAGGGCATTGAAGCCAGTTTTGAGGCACTCCCCGCACACGACTGGCGCATTGCAGGTAACCTGTCTTATACCGATGCGCAGTTTGACTCAGTAGGCACCGCTACACAAGTTACGACTGACAGTAAACTCATGCGTTCGCCTCGCTGGACAGCCGCTCTGGGAATACGTTATCACTGGGCGAATGCGAACCTTAGCGCGCCGATGAAGATTGGCCTGGACTGGGCATTTCGTAGTAAAACCTATAACGATGTCTTTAACACAGAGCTTGGCGCACAGGGTAGCTTCGCTTTAGTTAATGCACGTATCAGCCATGCGCTCACTAAGCAGTTGGAGATTGCCCTGTTTGTTCGCAATCTTATGGATAAGCGCATACTCATAGGCGGCAATGACTTCACGGAAGTTTTTGGTGTCGCTGAACATTATCTGGCCCCGCCCAGAGAGTGGGGTCTCTCCCTGAAATACGAGTTTTAACGATCGAATATGATGACATATACTAAACTCCTTCTGTTTAACACTGTGATGCTCCTAAGCATCAGCCTGTGCTTTAGAGCAGCAGCTCAACTTCAGTTGCTCAGTGATGATCCATTAGATATCAAGATGGTGTTTTCAGATCAGGCTCTGGATATATCAACCGACTCCAATAATCTGGTTTTTGATTACCTTGCTCACAATACACCTGGCTTTACGCGTCCGCCTTTATTACTGGCACCGGGTACTCGTATTGATCAATTACTGCAAAGTACCCTGCCTTTTTGCGCGCTCAACCGGATTAAAACACAGCGCAGAGCAAAGCAGTATCTTTTCAGTTTACCTGTGCACCTCTATCCCAGTCACAGACTGTATTTTTTACCATTAAATATTGAGTTATCTCCTTTTCTCAACGCTCAGGGGCAACTGACTGACCTCACTGCACTGTTAAAAGCTCATCCAAAAACCACCTTACTGACAGAAGCACAGCGCTCTTATGGAGATTATCTGGATGGGCAACTGAGTCGTATTAACAAAACACAATTAATCCGACGTCCGGGCGGAGACAGCTACAAAGCAACTGTCACTATGTTTGAAAGAGGCAGGGCTAGCTTTATTCTTACTTACCCGACAACGATTCAACGCTATGCCAGCCAGCTGACACTCAATCAGGTGCACAGCCTGGAAATCGCCAATAACCCGCCGTTTGTTCTTGGCCACATTGCATGCTCAGATACCCCTGAATCCCGGCAGTTCCTGCAAACTATTAATGAAGCACTGAGCAAGCTGTACCAACAAGAGCGCTTCTTAGCGTTACACCTGCGTTACTTGCCAAACACAGAAAGAACTTATTTCAGAAAGCAGATAGAACAACAGATCACCAAGGCGCTTGTTAAGTATCAGGTGACACAAAATGATGGGCAATAAAAAGAGCAGCCTAGGCCGCTCCTGGAGATGAACAAACAATACTGAGCCCGTGCTAAAATGCGACCTTTCCTTTTAACTTCGCGAGCATGTTTACGCCGATCCCTTTAACCCGTAAAAGTGCATCCATATCCGGAAAATCACCCGCCTCTTCACGTGAGCGAACAATGGCTTCGGCTTTCTTCTTGCCAATGCCAGGTAAGCGTATCAACTCCTCAACGGTGGCACGGTTGACATTCACTACAGCATCAGCAACTTGCTGTGCTTGTGCAGGTGCTTGCTCTGGTTGAGCTATAACCGGGAGTGCGGCAGACAGTGCTAATGTAGCTAAAAGTGTTTTGATATTCATAATAAGATCCCTCAAGTTCAGATTCCATTTCTTGGTGCATACACATCAATGTATATGTACAGTTAAAATAAAGTAAATATCAGCAAATATGTCAAAATTATGTCCGCGTTTTTCAGTTGCTTTTTTTTCATACAGAACTAAAAGTAGAAACTCAACCTCTGAACGAACACGGATCTGTCGCTGGCGCCCTAGTCGCAATTTGGCTATCCAGGTTGAGCAACTTATTTTGTCCGGGGGGTCGTATTTATACAGGTAACTAAAGGATGTAAATGAAGGATGCCTAGGTACAGATGGGCGATACTAATGCATAATAGTGCTTTATCAGTTGTAATTATTAACGAGACAAGTTACTGTATATAAAAACAGTGTTCGTGGAGAGTGATCATGGCGGTTATCGTAAAGTATGTGGTAGAAAGAAATGGAGTAGAGCGTATGACATTTACCAGCAAAAAAGAGGCTGATGCTTATGATAAAATGCTGGATGTTGCAGAAGCGCTTGAAGGCATGTTAGAAAAAGTGGATGTCCCGCTCAGTGAGCAGCAAGTTGAATCGCTGGCACTTGAGATTGCCAAACAAAAAGATGATTTTATGGCTATTCTGAAAGGTTCTAAGGTGCCGTCAAAGAAAGACAACGAAGAAAAGCCTGCCAGTAAAAAAGGTGATGACGATAAGGTCACGGCAATCAAACAAGCCTGATACCAAATGATTTAAATAGGCCACAAAAAAGCCAGTATTCTCACAGAATACTGGCTTTTTAAATTCAGGTGAATTTATTTAAGCACGGTCGCCACGGCATCTGCAAAGTAATCGATGTTGTCTTTGCTCACACCAGCAACGTTTACACGACTCGAGCCAACAATATAAATTGAATACTCTTCGCGTAGTCTGTCAATTTGTGCTTTGTCTATTCCAAGGAATGAGAACATACCATTTTGGCGCTCAATGAAAGAGAAGTCCTGCGCTGTGCCCTTTGCATTCAGGTTATCTTTAATCAAGCTGCGTAGACCGTTAATTCGGTCGCGCATTTCAGCCAGTTCCTGGTGCCACTCCTGTGTCAACTCCTCACTGCCCAGGATAGTATTGACAATGTCTGCACCATGTGCAGGAGGCATAGAGTAAATACTACGCACAACACTCAATAACACTGAGTTAGACACATCCGCAACCGCAGCATCTTTAGCGATAAATGAACAGGCACCAATACGCTCGCGGTACAGACCAAAGTTCTTAGAACAGGAAGAACAGATCAACAGCTCATCAACGGTTGCAGCCAACAAGCGTAGTCCCTGCGCATCTTCCTCCAGGCCACTACCAAAACCTTGGTAGGCGATATCAATCAGTGGTGTAAAGCCGACTTCTTTGGCCAGCTCTGCAACTGTCTTCCATTGCTCTGCGTTTAAATCCATACCACTTGGGTTATGGCAACATGCGTGAAGCAGTACTACATCACCTTTCGGTACTTGCTTCAGTGTATCTATCATTTCATCGAACAATAACCCTTTGTTCTCATAATCATAATATGGGTATTCTTTAACCTGCAGGCCAGCTGCCTCGAACAAACTAATATGGTTTGCCCAGGTAGGGGTTGTCACCCAAACCGTCGCATTAGTATTACAACGCTTGATAAATTCAGCCGCAACACGCAAAGCACCAGTGCCGCCCGGCGCTTGTGCTGTTCTGACACGATTTGCCAGTAATGCTGGGTGCTCATTACCCAGAAGCAACTTTTCCATTTTGTCGCAATAATCCAGGTTACCCGCTAAACCAATGTAAGATTTAGTTGTTTCATTTTCCAGACGAAACGCCTCAGCCTTTTTTACCGCCTTCAGAACCGGGGTATGACCCTGTTCGTCTTTATACACCCCAACCCCTAGGTCAATCTTATTCGGGTTAGTATCTTTTTTATAGGCGGCCATCAGGCCCAGGATTGGATCCGTCGGAAGTGGTTTTAGTTCTGAAAACATGGTTCTCTCTTTTCCTAATTAACGTAAACGAGGTTTTCTGGCTCGTTTGTCACGGGGTTAACTCTGGACTCATATTAACATAAGTTGTTACGAAGACGAGCCTGCTTACCTTGGAAGATATTCAATCGCGCGAAGACAAGCGGCAACTAAAACTGCCAGTTTGTATTCATCAAAGCACTCTTTCTCAAAAGCTTCTGCGTCAATGATCCCGAGGCACCGGCCCTGCGCGTCTAATAATGGTAAACACACCTCAGCCTGCACTTTTGGATCGCAGGTGTAATACTCACCGCCATTCGCGACATAATCTGGAATATTATTGATCACTCTCGCTTTTTCAGATAAGAAGGTCTGAATGTTATTTGACGTTGCAGCAAAAGCATCGGTAATGGGGAACAAAGGTCGACTGGGCGCACCATAGTAAGCTAATTTAAGTAGCTGCTGTAAACCATCGGCTTCTCTGGCTTGATAAATACCAAACCAGTCTACCCCAGTGGCAGTTTTAACATACTCGGCAATAGCCTGTAATCGGGATAAATTGTGCTCACTGTCGCTGTTCTGGCTGACATATTGAGCAAGTAAAAAAGGCGCTTCCTGCAAATGGCCAAACAGGCTGCAACTGCCTCCCTCACCCAATTCAGGGATCTGATACGACCATATTGCATCAGGGGTGTAGCTTTCAATATACGCGTCCAGCTCCGCAAGCTGACCCGCTACAGTGCTTTCACTAATGGATAAATTACTATGGGATAGATAAGCTGAAATCATTTGGCCATCCAAACATCTAAATATCCATTAAATTTAACACGTAAGGCAGTGCTATGCCAGCATGTTGTAGGAATATTTTATTTTAAGATAGATACATCTCAGAAGAACATGCTGTTAGCGAAGTGAGTAAATAAGTTCAACCTCATTACCGACCTGATTGTATGTCACACTTTGCGCGATTTCAGAGAGCAACTCCACGCCCCTACCATGTTCCTGCTGAGATTGATGCAGCGCAGTCGTATTGTGGTCGAACCCGTTACCCGAGTCACAAATATTAAAAATAATACGGTACTCTTCAGGGCTAAAGCGTACATTTATAATGATCAAGGCATCTTTGAGATTCTCCAATGCACGTGCCCTTTGATGATAATATTCTATAAAGCCATCGTCCTGATTTTTCAGATCGGATTTTAATCCCAGCACACCATGGTCCAGGGAGTTATTATAGGCCTCCGACAGCAGCAAAAAGACATTAGATCTATGTGCATGAAGCCCTTCTACTTTAGATAAAATATCCACCAGCTCCAGCACAGGATCTGTGTATCGCATCTGCTCTGCATTCAGTGAAATGCTGATATTAAAGGGTAATGTAGAGTATTCTGGCGGTAACGCTTCCGTTGATTGATCAGGCAGACAGTTTATGATTGCAATGCTTAAATCGTCTTGTTGCTCTTTATGGCCGCTGTACTCCCTTACCTGCTGGATAATATCCTTTGTAGAAATATCCACCTTACAGCTCAATACATCGATCAGCCGTTGCTCACCAAATAGCTTCCCTTCAGGATCCTCGCTCTCTATAATGCCATCCGTCGCCATGACAATGCGGGTACCCACATCGACTTCAAAGTGCAAAGTGTTACGCTCAAACTCATCCTCGTCCAGGATCCCCAGCGACATGTGCTGAGATTCAATGGTCTTGAGCACCTGCCCGTCACTATCGATCAGATAAATATCCGGAAAACCGCCAAGCCAGGCAGAAACGTTTCTGCCGGAGCTGCTAATTTCAACAATGGCTGCTGCACAGAACATATGTCCGGGCAACAAGGTGTTCAGTGAGCTGTTAAGTTCGGCTGCAATATCATTCACCGCCATACCTTTTTGCACCATGGTATAAAATATCTTTGATGCTGGTAGTGCGCCCACCGCGGCCGCTAATCCGTGCCCCGTAAAATCCCCAAGCAAGCAGTAAAAGCCGCCGATGGGGCTTTTGGCCATTAAAAACATATCGCCATTAAACATAGACGCGGGTGAAAGGTGGTAGTCACACAGGTCGGCAAAGTCCTCCTGGCCAGACAATGCATTACGAAAAATATGTTCTACTATCTCGTGCTCGCGCTCAATCTGGTTGTAGTGATATTCTAGCTGTTTTTTTTGTTCGTAAGCCTCTTTACTCAGCTTTCTTGTTCGAGCGTGTGCCCGGATTTTGGCGGATAGTATAATCCGATCGAAAGGTTTATGAATGAAGTCGTCGCCTCCGACATGAAGGCATTTTTCAAAGCTAGCGTGGTCTTCCAATGCGGTGATAAAAATAACAGGTAAGTAGACATCACCAGCATGCTCTTTTATTTTGGGTGCAGTTTCGAAGCCATCCATTACAGGCATCATTACGTCCAGCAATACGATGTCTACATCATGGTCTTTCAGCAAGTCCAACGCCTCCTGACCGTTATTAGCAACTAACACCTCGTAGTGCTGGTGCTCGAGCATGGTTTGCAGCAATCGACAGTTGAGTGGCTGGTCATCCACAACCAAAATTAGCATACACTAATCCCTAGTGGTTTAATCAATATCGAATTTCTTATCGAATCGTGAAATCTGCAAAATCTTTTTCAGCTGAGGTCTGCAATTGCTGATCTGTATGCTCGATACCGAATCTCCCAGGGTTTTCTTCATATTGAGCAACATTCCTAACGCTGAACTATCCATATAGTCTGTATCACGCAAATCAACGACGACTTTCTCAGTTTGATTGCCTACTTCTGCATAGGCCTGACGAAAAGATTGGACCAAGTTAAAATCAAACTTTCCTTTGATTTGTATCGTTAAAGTTTTTCCGTCCGCTGAAGCATTTTTGCTCAGGCTCATCGCAAGCTCCTACTTTGGTTGAATTTTGGTATCCATGATGTTGTTTTAAATATAAACCGATAAGTGAAATTAGCCAAAAAATTATCTCGCTTCAAAACGCTTTTTGTTACCATGGCCGCATTCAGCTTCAAACAGGAGAGTCAAAATGTCAGAGAGTCGTTTAGTTTACTCAACCGAGTCTGGCCGCATAAAGCACACTGAATCCAAGCCTGAACCGCAAGCAAAACTGTTTAAAGATGGCGCGGTACGAATCGAACGCCAAACGAAAGGTCGCAAAGGCAAGGGCGTCATGCTGGTTGTTGGTATTGACCCGGCAGAGCACGATATGAAAAAACTGGCAAAAACTTTAAAAAGCAAAATGGGTCAGGGCGGCGCACTCAAAGATAATGTGATAGAAATCCAGGGTGATGACCGTAATAAGCTAAAAGCGCTGCTCGAAGCACAAGGTTTCAAAGTAAAAATCGCGGGAGGCTGAGCTCAGTCAAAAGGCGAGCCTGATATCTTCACGCTCGCCAACGGGCTTAATGCGCCTGTTTGCCCTGTCCTATACCTGGGTGTTGGCTTTGCATCAGAATTTCGTGTTCAGTTAAAGGCGCACTGTAATAGTAACCTTGTACGATAAAGCAGTTATTTCTTTGTAAAAACGCCACCTGCTCTTGAGTCTCTACCCCTTCAGCGATCACTTTCATGCTTAACTTCTGAGCCATCGCTATGATGGCTGCCGTGATTTCCATGTCATTCGAATCTTGAGGAATGTCCTTAACGAACGAGCGGTCCACTTTTAGCACATCAACCGGAAAGCGCTTCAGGTAACTGAGCGAAGAGTACCCTGTGCCAAAGTCATCGATAGACAAGGACACACCCAATTTCTTCATTTCCAGAAGTTGTTCTATCGCCGCCTCAACATCCCCCATTAACATGCTTTCTGTTAACTCAAGATGCAACATATCGGGAGACAGGCCGGTTTCTTTCAACGTAGTTGAAATATACTCAATCAACTCTGCATCCTTGAATTGCCGTGCAGACAGGTTGATGGAAATATCCGCTGTGCGGCCACTGCGGCGCAATCTTGCTGAAAATTGACAGGCTTCTCGCAATACCCAAGCGCCCAGTTCCACTATCATACCTGTCGCTTCTGCGATAGGAATAAATTTAGTTGGTGCAATAAACCCTTTTTCAGGGTGATACCAGCGAACCAGTGCCTCATACCCCACTACTTGTTCAGTAATGCTGTCAATCTGAGGTTGGTAACGCAAGCTAAACTGGCCCTCTTTAATGGCCTGACGAAGCTCGTTCTCGATATATAAACGCTCGTTGGCTGCCGCGTCCAGTTCCTGAGAATAAAAGTGAAAGGTGTTTCTTCCCTTCGCCTTGGCTTCGTACATAGCAAGATCAGCATGTTTTAGTAACTGCTCTTCTTCTTTGCTGTCAAAAGGGGCCAGTGTGATACCTATACTGGCACTAACAATGACCTCATTGTTACCAAGTCGGATTGGTTTAGCGAGTGTCCGTTGAATTGTGTGAGCCACATCCATGGCATTATCTCGACTTTCTATGCCACTAAGAAGCACAGCAAACTCATCACCGCCAAGGCGTGCGATCGTATCTTCAGCTCGCAGCCGCTGCTTTAGGCGTTCGGCCACTTCAACCAATAATCGGTCCCCGGCATCGTGACCCAGAGTGTCATTGATACGCTTGAACTCATCGAGGTCGAAATAAAACAACGCAAAAGCATAATGTCCGCGTTCGGCAAGTGCCATTGATTTGCGCAACTGCATACGGAAAAAGGTGCGATTTGCCAGTCCGGTCAGCGTGTCAAAATAGGCCAGTTCTTCCATTTTACGCTGGCTTTCTTTAACAAAGGAGATATCCTGCGCCGATGCAACATAGCTGGATATTCTGCCACTTTCTTCGCGAATAGGAGATATGCTCAGGCTCACCCAGATTTGCTCATCCGAGACACCTTGTAGCAGCGTGTCGCCTCGCCAATAGTTGCGGCTGCGTAGGTCAAAATCTATATCGTCAACGATAATCGCCATTTCTTTAGAAACAATCCCAAGCAAAGGTGCCCCTATAAAATGGGCTTCATTAAAGCCGGTCATCTCCAACATTTTGGGATTCACGTATTCAATTTTAAACCTGTCATTGGTGATCAGTACCCCTGTTCCCGAGAATTCCACAGCTTTACCGAGGCGATTCGCTTGTTTTTGCGCAGACTCTCGTTCCGATACCCGAGTATTGAGACCATGGATCAGCTTGCGGGTTTCGCTGCTCATATCATTAATTGATGCATTCAGCACACCTAACTCATCGCTGGCATCAGGCAATTCAGGGTGTTCAAGCTGGCCTTTGCCGAATAATACCAACGCATTCACAGACTGATTGACACGTTTTAAAATCAGATGATAGATAACCTGATGCAGCAGTAAGGAAACAAAGAGACCGTACAAGATAAATAGACCAGAAAATTTCCATTTAAGATTATTGAGAGCGAACAACGCTGTATCACGCTTTTTGTAATAACCCACATACCAGTCTAACTCTGTCAAATGGACCACATTAGCGAGATAGGATTCCTGTTTATACCCAAACTCACTTTGCAAGCTGGGTAAGTTAACCCGCAACGTGCTGTCTATCATCTCCTGAAACGCTACCGGCAATGAGGATTTATCTGCCAGTTCATTACTGTGAGCAATAACCCCCATATTAGGTGCAGATAAAACTCTTCCCTGCTTATCAAACACAATATAACTGAGGGTGTCAGAAGCCTCTGGAAGGCGCCTCAGCAGCACATCCAACTCCAAATCGCTGCCTGTATAGCCCTGATATGTGTCATCTACATACAGAGGGACTAGCACGCTGACCACCCATTTACTCCAGACCCCATCAAAGTGGATCCCTGACCATAGTGCCTGACGAGTCGGATTCAGTTCTTCTCTCAATAGAGGTAAGGCATGAATGCTGAAATGATTACTTCCTTTACCATCAATCAACAAGGAGTTGGGTGGCGATATCCGAACAAAATCGTCGGTGGTATAGAGATAAAAATTAAAAAAGTCCTGAAGAAGTAAAGGAGATAACGAATTCCAGACATACTCAGATTCACTGAGCAACGCCTGATTTTGTGCATTTAGGTTTTTCGCAGGTAGATAAGCTGCCGAAATACCGTTAGCAGCAATACTGTTAATACGACCATCTGTGCGATTGATTTGTATCTGAGAAGCTGATGCGCGCTGCTCCCCCTGATCCGAGAAAAGTGTTCTGCCGACAACCATATTGGCTTGTTGCGCCAATTTCTTCTTCAACGTTAAGAATTCGGAAAAATGAGCGAGTGTTTGCTCACTTTTTTGCTTTAACTCATGAAATTCTTCATACACAAGTTGCTTTTCTTCGGTTTTCAACATCAGTGCAGCGGCAATAACGCCGGCAATCAAACAAACGGCAGCCGTTAACACCGGGAGTTTGACACTAAGTGAGTTAAAACCAAAGCGAGACACAGGTCGTCGATAGCCCACGATAAACCTTTTAGCTAGTTGTCGTTTTTCAAGAGTATATGGCCAGAATATACCAGATCACGGAGAACCTCGCCAAACACTTTGCCAGATATGTCTTAATTCGGGCTTGTATAGTTAAAATGATCTGTGGTAATAATAGCTTTAATTAAATTAAGAACGACATTTTTAGACAGATTTATGACTTTAACGACACGCAATTACTTTTTCTTTTTTAGCTTCTTTAGGTGAAGAGGCTTAACTGTTTGCGTGTAAAAATCAGATAGCTAAGCCTCCCACACTGGGAGGCTTTTTTTTGGCAAAATGGGAGTGAGGACCTATGACACAAGATACTTTGGATGCGCTGCGTAAGGACATCAATGAAATTGATTCCGAGCTGTTGATCCTGCTGGCAAAACGTCGCAGATTGAGCCACAGCGTACTGGAATACAAGATCACCAATAACAAGCCTATCAGAGACGAGGCTCGCGAGCTGGCGCTGCTGGAAAAACTCATCAGCTACGGCAAATCACTAGGGCTGGACCCTTTCTATATCAATAACGTTTTTCAGGTGATCCTGGAAGATTCAGTATTGAATCAACAAGCGCTGCTACAGAAGAGCCTGAACCCCGAGTCTCTGAGTGATACGCATAAAGTCGCTTATCTGGGTGGACAGGGATCTTACAGTCAGCTTGCCTGTCACAAGTATTTTAGCCGTCGCCCCGGTACACTGGTCGAGCTTGGGTGTCAGACATTTTCGGACATTACCCAATCTGTTGAAAAAGGTCAGGCTGACTACGGTATACTGCCGATTGAAAATACCAGCTCAGGGAGTATCAATGAGGTGTTTGATTTGCTTCAGCATGCTCAGGTGTCGATTATCGGTGAGGTAACACACAGTGTTGAGCACTGCTTACTGGCACAAGAAGGTACTACCCTCAAAGACATCAATAAAATTTTCGCCCATCATCAACCCTTTGCGCAATGCAGTCGCTTCCTCGAAGGGCTTGGCGACCTGACACAGGAAACCTGTGACTCCACGTCTAGCGCTTTGAAGCTGGCAGCAGACACACCAAACAGTGCCGCGATTGGCTCCGCACAGGCTGGTAAAGGCTTTGGTCTGGACGTGCTGAAAAGCGGCCTGGCTAATCAGGCAGAAAATCACAGTCGCTTTATCGTCGTTGCACGTCAGCCACTACAAGTATCGACTCAGATCCCTACCAAAACCAGCCTGATCATGGCAACTAAGCAAAAAGTCGGCTCTCTTGCCGATGCCTTGATGGTGTTCAAAGAACACAATATCAATATGACCAAACTGGAATCACGCCCTGTGCCAGGTAACCCTTGGGAAGAAGTGTTTTATGTTGACCTACAGGCTAATGTCGCCGATAAACAAGTACAAAGCGCCCTTGAATCTCTGAAAGAACATACTCAGTATGTGCGTATTCTGGGTTGTTACCAAAGCGAATCTCTGCAAGCGGTAGAAGTCGTGTAAAGAAAGAGAGCGAGGCTTGCCTCGCTCTGCCATCGTAAAACTAAGATATGACCTTAGCGTCGTTGGCCTTATTGAGCAGGCCCCGGCTTTGACGTAAAAAGGTTTGTGCATTGTCCGAGAAATAGCTTTTAGCCTCTTCAAAGGCGGCCATAAGTGCCGCTTTGTCGCCTGATTGCAAACGACCCAGCGTTTGCTCAAAGGTATCCTGGTAGCTTGCCAGCAGCCCTTCCACTTCATCAAACTGCGCCAGCATAATATCGGTATAAAGCTCACCCGACTGCGCAAACAGCCGCCCAACCATCATCAGTTCAAGCTGATAAATCGGTGAAGAACACCCTTTGAGCTCTTCCAGCGTGTGGCACTGACGAGCCAGAAACTGACCATAGACAAACGTCGTGAGGTGGCGCATAACCTGAATGATTTGCATAGCCTGATCGTGCTTCTTAGCCGCCATATTAGCCAAATGGCACCCCCAGATCCTGAGTTGCTCAAGCAATCCCTGATACGCCTCACTGTTGCGCCCGTCACACACCACCACAGTCTGCTTCACCCAATGTGAAATATCTGGTCCAAACATGGGGTGTAACCCCACCACAGGCCCAGGATGCTTTTTCATCATCGCTTGCAGGGGCGCTTGTTTAACAGAGGTAATATCTGCCAGCACGCAATCGTCGGGAAGTGGCGGTAATTCATTGATCACTTGCTCCAGCGCATTAATCGGGACACTCAACAACACCAGTTTGGCGTCCGAGAGTATCGCGCGCTGATCTGCTTGCTGCGCTTTATCCAAAATACGTACATCATACCCTGAGCGCTCTAACTGGCGGGTAAACAATTGGCCCATGGCGCCAGCGCCACCCACTATCACCACGGGTGATAATTGAGGGGCTGCGCAAGCCAGTTCACTTTGCTGATTCTCATAGGCTTCGCGCATCATTCGGCGTAATATATCTTCAACGAGGTCCGGGTTGACGCCCTTTTTATCTGCTTGCGCTCGCCTTGCCTCAATCAGGTCCGCCTCTCTTTGCGGCACATGCAGCGGTGCCCCGGTGACTTGCTTGATTTTTCCAACCTGCTCAGTGAGTTCTCGCCGTTGTGCCAGCAGGTCAACCAACGCACTGTCGCAGGCGTCAATTTTTTCCCTGAGCAAAGTTAGTTCAGATGTTTGACTCATTCCCATACTGTAAACTATTATTTACTTTAGTAAACCAAAAGGTACACCAGTCTAATGCCAACTCGCTTAGATTAGCAAGCTCTTTTACCGCGATTAAATCTCATCATAGTCCACACTAAAGCAGTGTTGATCATTGAATTAAAGCGGATCAATATTAAAAGTCGTAGACATCTAGGCAGGCAATTGAGGAAGTAAGATGATTAGGGCCTAAAACCAAAACGGGCCACTCAAAGAGTGGCCCGTTTTTAAGCATTGGTAAATGCGACGTATTAGTTAAGTTTTTCTTTAATACGTGCAGACTTACCAGAACGCTCACGCAGATAGTAAAGTTTCGCACGGCGAACTGCACCACGACGCTTCACTGCAATGCTGCTAACAAGAGGGCTGTGCGTTTGGAATACACGCTCTACACCTTCACCGTTCGAGATTTTACGAACTGTGAATGCAGAGTGAAGACCACGATTACGCTTAGCGATTACAACACCTTCAAAGGCCTGTAGACGCTCTTTCTCGCCTTCTTTAACGCGAACCTGAACAACTACTGTGTCACCAGCGCCGAAAGCAGGTACGTCTTGCTTAAGCTGTTCAGCTTCAAGCTCTTTAATAATATTTTGGTTTACTTTTGCCATTTTATTTCTCACATTCCTAGGAGTAACTGTCTTCTAGCCACAAGCTTCATGTTCTTGCTGAAATTCAGCAAGCAAACGCGCTTGCTCCTCAGTCAGAGCTAGGTTACGCAACAAGTCTGGACGGCGTAACCAAGTTCTTCCCAGTGACTGCTTTAAGCGCCACTCGGCTATCGCTTGGTGGTTTCCGCTGAGTAATACAGCAGGCACCTGTTTTCCATCCAACGTTTCTGGCCGAGTATAGTGTGGACAATCTAATAAGCCGTCTGAGAACGAATCTTGTTCTGCAGACTGGTTGTGTCCTAACACACCAGGCACCAATCGAGCGACTGCATCGATTAATGTCATGGCGGGTAGTTCACCCCCACTTAGAATAAAATCCCCGACGGACCATTCTTCATCGACATACGACTCAATGATCCGCTCGTCTATACCTTCGTAGCGACCAGCGACTAAAATCAACTTTTCGGATTGAGCCAGTTCGGCCGCTCCTTGTTGATCTAACTTCCGCCCTTGTGGAGACATGTAAATTACTTTAGCGCCTTCCCCTGCTGCCTGTTTGGCATTGAGGATGGCTTGTTTGAGAGGCTCGACCATCATTAGCATACCCGGACCACCACCATAAGGACGGTCGTCAACGGTTCTGTGCTTATCCAGTGCATAGTCTCTCGGGTTCCAGCAGTGAAAGTCGATCAGCCCGTTTTTCACGGCCCGACCGGTGACACCTTGCTGAGTTACCGCGTCAAACATTTCAGGAAAGAGTGAGATCACTCCAACCCATAGTTTTTGCTGTTCACTCATTAAAACGCCGGATCCCAGTCTACAGTAATTTCTCGTGCTTCGTGCTTAACTTCAATCACAACAGAATCTGTCAGGAATGGAATTAAGCGCTCAGACTGACCAAATGCATCTTTTTTGTTTGCTTTCACAACCAAAACATCATTTGATCCTGTCTCCATCAAGTCATCAACATGACCCAGGTTATACCCTTTTGTCGTAACGACTGTCATACCGATGAGATCTCGCCAATAAAACTCCCCTTCTGGTAATTCAGGAAGCTGCTCTACATCTACTGAGATTTCTGCATTGGTCAATGCCATTGCTTCGTCTCTGTCGTTGATGTTCGCAAACTTGGCGATAAAGCCCTTGCTGTGGCGACGCCAGTCACTCACTTCAAGGGTTTGCCATTTACCTTGTTGACCTATCAACCATGGGCTGAAATCGAAGATCCCTTGGGGATCATCAGTAAATGAATGCACCTTAAGCCAACCTTTGATGCCATAAGGAGCACCAAGTTTACCAACAACGATTGTCGAGGTTTTTTCTTGACTCATGGTTACACTTACGCCTATTAAGCCGCTTTACGAGCGTCTTTAACCAGTTTCGCTACGCGATCAGAAAGACCAGCGCCCTGACCTACCCAGTGATCAACACGGGCAAGGTCTAGACGAAGTTTTTCTTCTTGACCAGCAGCGATTGGGTTAAAGAAACCTACTTTCTCGATGAAACGACCGTCACGCGAGAAACGGCTATCCGCAACCACGATTTGATAGAATGGACGCTTTTTAGCGCCGCCACGTTGCAAACGAATAGTTACCATACCGTCCTCTACATAGATTGACTGTTTTCATTAATAAGATTTGCTTCCCACTTTGGGAAGCTGGGGAATTGTACGTCTTTTTTCACGCATTGCAAGTGTGAAATCCATTTTATTACTAAATGATGAAGATGCTCGGTAATTGACAGAAGATAACGCCTAAATTGTGTGAATGCGATGACCGGCCGGAGCGATATCGCATCTGAAGGCACACGTATAAAAGAAGGCTGCAAAACAGACACCCTTCTTTATAGATACAGTGGAACTTTAACTGTGCTGACTAGAAGGTGATTTTAACCTTGGCCGCCAGATAACGTCCCGGCATTGTATACTGAGACAAGCTGATATCGGCAGTGTTACCTGCAACCCGCTCGTAGTTAACGTATTCCTTATCCAGCAGGTTGAAGATACCCATATTCAGCTGCCAGTTTTGCCATTGATAGTCCGCAAAGACATCGACCGTGGCCCAGCCAGCGGTTTTAATTGCAGCATCAGAGGGGACTTTATCCATATGACTGGCTGCACGCAACGCCGTTGTCAACGACCACTGCTCAGACTCATAACGCGCTTTAACAAAGCCATTAAGCGGGCTCAACGATTCTATGTAGTCATCGGTCTGTGAATTTTTACCATGCAGGTAGGTCAGGCCACTGTCGATGGCAAGCTGCTCGCTGCGCCACAGGGTCATATTCGCTTCAATCCCTTTGATTTTTACTTCTTCAATATTCTGGTATTGAAACACCTGTTTGCTGACATTGGGAATAAAGGTCGGCTCGGTGCGTACCAGTTGGTTGGCAATAAAATCATCAAAAGTCGAATGGAATACGGCAAGGGAGAACTGACTGCTATCGAAATTACCTTTTAAGCCCAGCTCTATGCTGTCACTGTATTCCGGATCCAGGTCTGAATTGGGGATGATCTGGTAGAAAGGCTCAACACCGTGACTCTGATAAGCCTGATCGTGGGGCGGGATCTTAAACCCACGCGCATACTGGCCCACCAGGCTGAGATTCTGGGACAAGTTGAATACCACGCCCAGTTTAGGCGACAAAGCTGTTGCATCAATTTTGTCAAAGACCCCGTCGGTATACAGCGCACTTTGCTTAGGGTCCATCTGATAACTGTCCAGTCGCAAGCCCGCATTTACGCTCAAGGTATTGGGCAGCAGCGTCACGTTATCCTGGACAAATAGTCCAATCAGCCTTGTATCCGCGCCGGGGAACGCTTTTTGTGGCTCATGATCTTTGACCAATGTGCCTTGCAGGTTGCGCCGTGACTTATAACGCGGGCGTTGCGTGTCATACTGGTCGAAGTCAGCCCCATACACGAATTGATGCGCGACATCGCCAACGGTTAACTGTTTGTCCAGTACCAATCGGGTGCCAACAATCTGCTGCTCAAAGCGATAGTCATTGGTATCAACGTAAGGGCCTGAGCGGTCAGCACCAGCACGAGTTTGGTCGCTGCGCTGCTCGTAATCGCTGAAGTATACCTGGGCCTCCAGGTTATCGTATAACCTGGTTGCCGCGCTGCTTTTATATAGTACAGACACTGACAGGCTGTCGTTCTCTTCCTTTGTTTCGTGGCTCTGAGCTGCCAGTACCTGCTCGGTTTCCTGCGTGTAATAATCTAAAGTGGTTAACAAGCTGGACTGCGGCCCCAGAGTCAGCTCACCTTTGAGTACCGCAGCCGTAGAGGTGTAGTCCGCTTCAGGTAAGGTTTCATCATAATTCTGTGCCTGGCTGCCATCTCGGCGCGTTAACTGGACCGATGCAGCATGCTCGCCAAGGCGCTTTGCAAACACGCCGCTGAGGCTTTGCTCGTCACTGGCACCGTGATAACCGGCGCTGAGATGCGCATAGCTGGCAGCATCCGCCAGATAATCAGACGCCGATTTAGTGGCTATGACGACGATGCCGCCGAGTGCATCAGAGCCGTAAAGTGAAGATGCAGCCCCCTTCGCGACTTCGATTTGCCTGACCCCCTCTAAGTCCAGATAACCACGGCCGATTAACAAGCCCTGACCTCCTTCGTAGGCATCATTGAGTCGACGACCATCTTTAATATACACAACCCGGTTGCCGCCAATGCCGCGCACAGTGATCGCCTGGGCGTTACCCGCACTGCCCTGTGTGGTTATACCGGTTTGATAACGAAATGCCGAGGCCAGGTCGATACCGACTTCCTGCTCCAGAGCCTGCTCGGTCACCACACTGACGCTGCCTGCGACATCCGACAGCTTCTGCTCGACCCGTGAACCGCTGACCACAATCACGTCTGCCGACTTTTCAAATTCATCGGCCTTAACATCGGTCGTACCAAAAAGTGCCGCCACTACACCAAGCGCAATACTGCTGTGCTTTAAAGTCATTAGAAACCTCATTCAGGGAATTAAACAGAACTATTTTGCTGAGCACTATAATGTTCCTAAAACTCATTTGCAAATGATAATGGTTTGCATTTTTATATTTATGTAGATTTAACAGGTCTTATTCAGTAGAATCGGCATCTAACAAGACAAGCACCCTCTATTTCTGCGTGACAGATGAATTAAAAAATTGTGACGGGAAGTGCAGAGGAAACCAAAAACCATTGTGTTAAATGAGATAAACCATGCGTAAATTTATGTTTCTGATTTTGATATCAATGCTCAGTCAACAGGGGCTCGCCGCACAGCGGATAGTTGTCGCGGGAGGCTCTATAACAGACATAGTATTTGCTCTGGGGGCAGGAGAAAACGTCGTGGCTGTAGATACCTCCAGCACCTCACCTGTTGCTGCAACGAAATTACCTAAGGTAGGCTACTATCGAGATCTGGCCGCTGAAGGCGTGCTGTCGCAGCACCCTGAGCTGATCCTTGCTTTGCAAGGCAGCGGCAGGCCCGAAGTTTTGACTCAGTTGCGCAATACCGGAGTGCAACTGAACCTGTATGATAAGCCAACCAATATCAATGAATTATTTAACCTGATAGCTCAGCTTGGCCAGGATCTAAGCCAGCCAAGTCAGGCACAACGGCTTATAAATGAATTGAAGCAAGCTTTACCACCCAAAGCACCACCATCCCCCCTCCGTGCGCTCTTTATTCTCTCTGCCGGCGATCGAGGCGTCACCGTAGCCGGCCCAGAAACAGTGCCTGATCTGCTCTTTGGCTATACGGGTGTGCGAAATCTGGCAACGGCGCCCGGCTACAAACCCTTTAATCGTGAAGCTATGTTAGTCAGTTCGCCCGACTTTTTGGTTGCCCCAAGTCATGTTGTTTATAGTCTCGGAGGCCCTGAACAATTTTGTCAGCAAAGTGCCCTGGCGCTGCTACCGGCCGCTCAACAATGCAGACTACTGGTGATGGATTCTTTGATCTCTATGGGAATGACCACCCGACTGCCTGAAGCCATCGCTCAACTTGCCGCATATCGGGAACAATCCACGTTATGACTCCGGCGCTCTCGATTTTAACGTCACGTCATCACACGGCCTGGGTATGGTTAAGCAGTACTGTACTGCTTGCGCTGGCCTGGCTGTCTCTAAGTAGCGGCCCGGTAGGCTGGGACTGGCGTATGCCTTTGATAGCCCTGTTACCTGATCAGCTTACACAAGATATTACTGAGCTGCACATAACCGTAGTCACTCAGATCCGCCTGCCAAGACTATTACTGGCCTTGTTGGTTGGGTGTGTGCTTGCCTGCAGTGGCGCTGCCAGTCAGGCATTGTGTCGCAACCCATTGGCCGACCCCAGCCTGATGGGGGTCACAGGTGGTGCGGCCGTTGCAGCCATCGCGGTGATTGCGCTTTCACCGAAAGTTGCCTTTATTAACGAAGCCATGGTCGCACCGGCAGCTTTTTTAGGCGCGCTGGCCATTACTTCCCTGCTGTATCGTATTGCCAGCCACAACGGCCAGGTCCAGATCACTATACTGCTGCTTGCCGGGGTGGCGATCAATGCCGTTGCCATGGCGCTGATCGGACTGTTTAGCTTTTTTGCCGACGATACTTCGCTGCGCCTGATGACTTACTGGCAAATGGGCGCTCTGGCCGGTGCGAGCTGGCCTGCGATGCAATATGGTGCGCCGCTGATCCTCATCTGTATCGCCATGCTGTTTATTCGTCGTAAACAGATCAACGCTTTGATGCTCGGAGAGCGCGATGCCAGACATTTGGGCGTTAACGTCAGGCGATTGAAAAATGAAGTGATTTTTTTGATTGCGCTGGGCGTTGGTGGCGCCGTTGCCATGTCGGGCATGATCGGCTTTGTCGGCCTGCTGGTCCCGCATCTGGCACGCCTGCTGGTCGGCCCAGATCTGCGCCGTATGCTGCCTTTGAGTATGTTACTTGGCTGTGTAGTACTGCTCACGGCCGACTGGCTGGCACGCCTCGTTGTTGCCCCTTCAGAGCTACCCATCGGTGTGATCACCGCCCTGTTCGGCAGTCCGTTTTTTGTCTATTTGCTGATCCAACAAAAGCGAGGTGCACATGCTTGAATGTCGTCACCTGACAGTGACCCGTGGCGCCAAGCCGGTACTGACTGAAGTGTCATTGACGCTAAAAGCCGGTCAGTTTATTGTCTTGCTGGGCGAGAATGGCGCTGGCAAGTCAACCCTGCTGAGCGCGATTTGCGATGATATTCCTTATCATGGCGAGATCTTATGGCGCGGCACACAGCTCAACACGTTGGACCCGCTGACGCTGGCGACACAGCGAGCCGTGCTGTTGCAGCATAACCGGGTTAACTTTGCCTTTAATACCACCGAGCTTATTGCCATGGGGCGCTACCCTTATCAGGAAAGCACCAGGGAACAAGCTGCCGTGGTAGACCAACTCATCACCCAGCTGGCTCTTGAACAACTCGCCGGACGTGAGGTTACGCAACTGTCTGGCGGCGAATTTCAGCGCGCTCAGTTTGCCCGCTGCCTGGCACAGCTAAATGCACATGACCCGGGCACCCGAAACAAACTGATGTTGCTGGATGAGCCGACATCGGCACTGGATCTGCACCACCAGCATCGGGTTCTCAGTGCCGCGCAACGCTTTGCCCATCAGGGCAATACCGTTATTGCCGTGTTACATGATTTAAATCTCGCGTCGCTTTATGCCGACCGGATCCTCTTGCTGGCTCAGGGTCAGATCCGCAGCGATGGTCCGCCGCAGGATGTCCTCAGGCGCGATGTATTGCAACCCATTTACCAAACAGGCATGCAGATTAACCTGCATCCCGGATATAATATACCTATGATATTCTCAGAACCGCTAACAGGAGCTCCCAATGCGTGAACAAGCCGTTTTTGAAGCGCGCCAGCTGCTCAGACATTCGACTGTCTGTGTGATGTCCACACTCTCTAAAAATCTGGCGGGCTACCCGTTTGGCTCAGTCACGCCGTTTATGAGTGACGATCAGGGTCGGTTGATTTTTTACATTGCTGGCATTGCGCAACATTCGCGCAATCTGACAGCCGACAGCAGAGTGTGCGCAACAATTTTTGATGCGGCGCAAAGCGGAGACCAGAACGAACATGCCCGCGTCACCATAGTCGGCGACGCTGCGCCAGTTCAAGATGAGGAAGCAGCCGACTTACTGCTTCGTTACGAGCGTCACTTTCCAGAAGCCATCAGCTATCGTCAGGCCCATGATTTTAAGCTCTGGCGCATGGAAATAAAGCGCGTGCGTTATATCGCCGGCTTTGGGCAGATATTCTGGCTGGAGGCGGACGAATGGGCACAGCCTGCTGCAAATTGGGACCTGGCCGACGAAGTGCATATGGTGGAACATATGAATGACGATCACCAGGATGCCAATCAGCTGATCCTCAAGCTGGTGCATAATGTTGATGCCGCAGAGGTGACGATGACGACGCTCCTCTCCGAAGGCTGCTATTTAAGAGCCAATGACAAGTCTTATTACGTACCCTTCGACGCGCGCTGTGAAGACGCGACAGCAGTGCGTAAAGCGCTGGTGCGCCTAACCAAAGCGGCCCGCGCACAATTCGGTGAAGCCGTAGAAAGCTAATACCAATTTGCTTAATTAAGTGGTCTATTTTGAGGCGAGAAAATAGGGTCGATAACAAGGCAAAAATTTTGCTATTTAGTTGTTCTAAATGAAAAATTTTTAACGCTGTTAGCGTCCTATTTGCTTCTTCAAATAGACCAAGTATTAAGTGAAATTAGTATAAGCATTAAAAAAGGACAGAGTGATCTGAATCAGTCTGTCCTTTTCTCGATTTTGAGTCTGAATTAGAACTTCGGACCGCCACCACCGAACATGCCCGGCGGCATCATGCCTTTCATATTCTTCATCATTTTCATCATGCCGCCCTTACCCTTCATCTTTTTCATCATTTTTTGCATCTGGGTAAACTGCTTGAGCAGCTTATTGATATCCTGAACCTGAGTACCTGAACCGGCCGCAATCCGCTTCTTGCGTGAGCCTTTGATCACTTCCGGACGCGCGCGCTCATGTGGTGTCATGGAGTTGATGATGGCTTCCATCTGATTAAAGGTCTTGTCATTCACCTGGCCTTTCACGGCATCCGGTAAGTTAGACATACCAGGCAATTTATCCAGCATGGACATCATGCCGCCCATGTTTTTCATCTGGCGTAGTTGTTCAGCAAAGTCTTCCAGCGTGAAGCCATCACCTTTAAAGACTTTCTCGGCCACTTTAGCCGCTTTGTCTTTATCAACTTTAGACTCGACCTCTTCGATCAATGACAGCACGTCACCCATACCAAGAATACGTGACGCCACACGGTCCGGGTGGAATGGCTCTAGTGCATCAGTGCGCTCGCCCACACCAATGAACTTAATGGGTTTACCAGTGATATGGCGGATAGACAAGGCCGCACCACCTCGGGCATCACCGTCTGTTTTGGTCAGGATCACACCGGTCAGCGGCAGCGCTTCGTCGAAAGCCTTCGCGGTATTCGCAGCATCCTGACCAGTCATGGAGTCGACCACAAACAGGGTTTCAATCGGTGAAATGGCCGCATGGAGATCTTTGATCTCGCCCATCATCTCGTTATCGACGTGCAAACGACCCGCGGTATCCACCAGCACTACATCGATGAACTTTTTCTTCGCGTGTGAGATGGCATTGGTAGCAATATCCACCGGCTTTTGCGAAATATCACTGGGGAAGAACTCAACGTCTACTTCTGTGGCCAAGGTTTCCAGCTGCTTGATAGCCGCCGGACGGTAGACGTCGGCACTGACCACTAACACAGATTTTTTCTTACGCTCTTTTAAGAACTTAGCAAGTTTGCCCACACTGGTGGTTTTACCCGCACCCTGCAGACCTGCCATCATGACAACCGCTGGCGGTTGCGCTGCCAGGTTGAGCTCCTCGTTGGCCTCACCCATGGCTTTTTCGAGTTCTTCACGCACGATCTTGATGAAAACCTGGCCTGGGCTCAGGCTCTTAGTCACTTCAACACCAACCGCACGCTCTTTAACCTGCTTCACAAAGTCTCTGACGACAGGCAAAGCAACATCCGCTTCAAGCAGCGCCATGCGCACTTCACGGAGTGTTTCCTTAATATTGTCTTCGGTTAGTCGGCCGCGGCCGCTGATGTTTTTAAGCGTTTTTCCTAAGCGTTCTTGGAGGTTCTCAAACATTTATCGCTTCCAGTATGTCGTAATTGCCCAGCATTATACTGATATGCGCGTCACTAATACAGTATTCAAGTCAGTTAAGAAACTTTTTCCCTGCCTCTATGCAAGAACCCGAGCTTAAAATACAATAGCCTACAAAAGGAGCATGTAAGTAGAAAGCCATTCATGTTGATCATCAGTTTATCTTTGTTTGCCAGTCTGTTTTATGTACTTGCCACCGGGCATGTACTGTCGCGCCTATTCCATAAGGAAGGCCCTAGTCAAAAGCTGACCATTATTTTCAGCACAGTGGCGATACTTAGCCATATGCTGGTACTGGTAAACTCCGTGTTTACGCAGGATGGGCAAGATCTCAGCACCATTAATGTTGCGCTGCTTACCTGCTGGGTCATTGTGGTGTCAGTAACAACGGTTTCTTTAAAGTTTCCGGCGACATTGTTATTACCTGTTGTCTATGGCTTCGCCTCGATACTCCTGATAGCCAGTCTATTTGTCCCGCATCACATTGTAATGAAATCGCTGGACGTGGATATTGGTCTGGTAGTGCATATTTCGCTCTCGCTGCTGGCATATTGTGTCTTAATTATCGCCACACTTTATGCGGTACAGTTTTACTTCATTGATCGCAGACTGAAAGAAAAAGACCTGGCCATCATGCACAGCCACCTTCCACCGTTAATGCAGGTTGAATCTCAGCTCTATCAGCTACTGACGGTTGGCACGGGCTTATTAACCCTGGCGCTGCTCTCTGGTTTTGTGTTCCTCGAAGGTATGTTCGCCAAAGAGTTTTTACACAAAACCGTATTGTCACTGGTTGCCTGGTGTATGTTCAGTGCTGTTACCATTGGCCACCACCAGTTTGGCTGGCGGGGCAAGTCTGTGGTATTTGCAGTGTTAGGTGCGTCAGGTATCGTTACCTTGGCCTATTTCGGCAGTCGCTTTGTTCAAGAAGTGATCTTAGGTAAGTTTTAATCTAAGTTTTAGCTTAAGTTCACGGTTTTTGACTTGACTCTGAAATCTGGCTAACGCTTAATACTCCTTCGTAAGCAAAAAAGGGATCCTCTGTTGGACGACATATCAACCAGCGCCTTGTTTATTATTCTTGGCGTGCTTGTTCTGCTCTCGGGTTATTTTTCCAGTTCGGAAACCGGGATCATGTCTATCAATCGCTACCGATTGCGTCACTTGGTCAAAGAAAAACACAAGTCGGCACAGCGCGTAGACGAACTTTTAAAACGCCCGGACCGTTTAATTGGTCTGATCCTAATCGGCAATAACCTGGTTAATATCGCAGCCTCTGCGGTTGCTACCGTGTTGGGTATGCGCTTGCTGGGTGATGCAGGTATTGTGGTTGCCACCTTTGCTCTGACCTTGGTCATTTTGATCTTTGCGGAAGTAACACCTAAAACACTGGCAGCACTGTACCCCGAAAAAATTGCGTTTCCCAGCTCTGTGATTCTTAAGCTGTTGTTAAAAATACTCTTCCCTGTAGTTGTGACCGTGAATTGGATCACCAACGGTATGCTGAAGCTAATTGGCGTATCACCGGAGCAGATAGAAGAACACAGCCTGAGTAAAGAAGAACTTAAAACGGTTCTCAATGAATCTGGCGCTATGTTGCCAACCAACCATCAGGATATGATGACTTCCATCTTGGATTTAGATCATGTGACGGTTGAAGACATTATGATCCCACGTAGTGAGATCAATGCGATAGATATCAATGACGACTGGAAAGTGATCTCTAAACAGCTCACTAATGCTCAGCACACAAGAGTACTCCTATATCGTGATCAGATAGATGACGCCGTGGGCTTTATCCACTCTCGCGATGCCTTGCGTCTGCTGACCAAAGAGCAGTTTGACAAGCCATCACTGCTACGAGCGGTACGAGAAATTTACTATATTCCGGAAAGCACCTCACTAAACACGCAACTTTTGAAGTTCCAGCAAAACAAAGAGCGTATCGGTTTGGTGGTAGACGAATATGGGGATATTCAGGGTCTGGTGACACTGGAAGACATCCTTGAAGAGGTAGTCGGTGACTTTACCACAACCAAGACGCCAGCCCCGAGCGACGAGGTAGACGTTCAAAATGATGGCTCAGTTATGGTTGATGGTGGCGCGAACGTACGCGACCTGAACAAGGAAATGCGTTGGCACCTGCCAACTGAAGGCCCAAAAACCCTTAGCGGACTGATTGTTGAATATCTTGAAGATATTCCGCAGACACAGTTGGGCCTGAAAATAGCGGGCTATCCCATGGAAGTAGTCGAAATCAAGGAAAACATGATCAAGGTGGTCAAAGTTTACCCCAATAAAAAGAAAAAGCCTGCCAAATCACACTAATGAAAAAGCCGCGTAACGCGGCTTTTTCATTTTTAGTTACAAAAAACTCACCAATATACCCTTAAAAACTTGCCTACATTCTGTACAAATTAATTTCATTATTGTTAACTAATTCAGCCCAACTTATGGGCATATTCGAATGAACAAGGAAATACTATGAAGTTAAAATTGAACAAGAAAAACGTGAAAGCCTTGTCTTCTGACAGCGCAGTGCTGCCAGGGAAAATGACACGCAAGGTTGCCGGTGGCTTAGTGACACTCGAATGTCCAAGTGACTGGGATCGCTGGACCAGCGGTGGTTGTGTATCAACTCAGTGCGAAACTTACACCTGCCCACCACCGCACACTATTGTCGGTGATTGTCCTATGTCGTGGGACTGTCGTTTCTCCAAAACCGGATGCTAATCACAATAAAGGAAATAATATGAAACTTAAGCTAAACAAAAAAAAAGTAAAAACACTCTCAGCCGACAACTCAGTGTTACCTGTAAAAATGACCGGAAAAGTCGCGGGAGGCGTGCCACCTACTTCAAATTGTCCAAGTGATTGGGATACACGTACCAGCTATACCTGTACAACGCTGAACTGTGCCGAAACCTACAACTGCCTGCCCTCTATCCATAATGAGTGTGACACCTGGGATTGTCGATTTTCACGCAATACTACTTGTTGATTCAATAGGGAAATAACAAGCAATTGTCATTCCGCTCAATGCTCTAATTAAACATTGAGATTGGTGCAGCAGCGCACTTATCTGCTGCACATTTTTAAAGGAAGGAGTCATACCAATTTCACTTAATACCTGTTCAATTTGAAGGAGCAAATTGGTATTAAATGACAGTAACATTAGGAGAATAAACGTTCAAACCAGCTCTTATCGAGATCGGCCTCACATCGTTTGAGCTGAGCGCCATAACGCGAAGCACGATGCTTCACTTTATTGGCCACTTTCATCAGCCATTGCTTCTTCTTATAAGTACCCCGTCGGTAGCCACCCCAACCTTCATGATAGTTGAGGTATTGTGCATAGGCATCCCACTTGGAAACGCCGTTGATTTTATGAGTTTTATAGACAAACCACCCCATAAAATCTATGGCATCTTCAAAATCATCTCTGTCTGCGCCCGAATTCCCTGTTTCACGAATGTAGTCGCTCCATGTCGGTGTTTTTGCCTGTGAATAGCCATAAGCACTGCTGGCACGGCCAATAGGGATGACCCATAAAAAGTACTCCATAGGAGGCGCGGCGTCATGCCTGAACGAGCTTTCCTGATACATCATGCTCATTAATACGTGTTTAGGTGACCCCCACTTTTCTTGGGCATCTTTTGCATCAAAATACCAATCGTCTTTTTCTTCAAAAATTTTACAAATATCATTCGGTTGCTTCGGAGGTGCTGTCGCACAGCCAGCCAATGCAGCCAACAAAGGAAATAAAAGTATTTTTTTTCTCATTTTTTTATGAACTCGTTGAACTTTTATAAATTGTGCCGGTCTTACTCTTTGAATGCAGCAGTTTAGCATTGTTTCATCCCTGATATTTATTTGCGCAGCCTACTGGCTGCGCTTTTTTATGCCCGAGAAAAGTAGTCCCGCAAAAATTCGTTAAACGTAGCATTGTCTTTTGCAACAACGTCTTGCTCATCCGCAAATGATCGCTCGCTCATGGTATCCAGAGCTGCTTGCTGAAATACATGATAGTCGTCTGACACATGGTATTGTTTGTACCGCTGCGCCAGTGACAAAGCCAGTTTACCGCTGTCCTGGGCTTGACTGGTTAGTTGGTCAACAATACGTCCAGAAATGGTTAGCTCAGGACGATTAACCCACTCACTAAGCTTGGCTATCACTGGTGCGTAGCGCTCAGCACCATGCGCTTCATCCAGCACAGCTGCAACACGGTGCAATTGTTCAAAAATATCCTGACCCCACTGTTTTAAAGAGCCTGTTTCTGTTCCTCTGTGGAGGACCACATCAGGATTACGACCCTCATTGATGACTTGCTGTAAATTTAGGTCACAGATTTTTTGCTCTTCCCAGCTTAGCGCAGGAGACTCTTTCAACAAGCAGTATGTGAGGAATACATCCAAAAACAGGATTTGTTCAAGGTCAATCCCGGTCTCACTGAATGGATTGACATCCAGCGCTCGGATCTCAACATATTCAATGCCCCCCCGGCTAAGTGCCTGAGTTGGGGTTTCTCCTGAGCGACCATTTCGTTTGGGTCGGATAGGCGAATAGAATTCGTTTTCTATCTGTAGGATATTTTTATTGAGTTGTTTCGGTGCTTCGTGCTGATAATCCGGAATATGCTGGTACAGATCTGATTGACTACGAATGGCCTTTTGCAACCCCGCAACATAGTCATCCAGGCTGTTGTATGTAACTCGCAATGATGACTGCGCACTATTGGTGTAACCCAGGTCCCCCAGTCGCAGTGCTGTGCCATATTCAAGATATAGTGTTCCCTGTCCCAGCTTTTTGAACGGCAATTCGCTGCTTTTGCCTTGCAAAAAAGAATGACACAAAGCTGGCGAAGCACCAAACAGATAACTGATAAGCCACAGTTCACGTTTAAAGTTTCGAATAAGACCCAGGTACTGATCCGAAATAAATGCCTGTGGAGGTTGAGTATCCTCCGTCAGTGTTTGAAGGCTTTGCCACAAAGAATCGGGAAACGAAATATTAAAATGCACCCCAGCGATGGCCTGCATCATACTACCATAGCGGTTTTTCAGGCCTTCCCGATACAAAGTTTTCATTTGGCCAATATTTGACTGGCCAAATTGCGCCAGGGTAATGTCGTCTTCATGTTGGATAAAGCACGGCATACTCATTGGCCACAAGAGTTCATCACCCATATGGCTCAGGGTATACTTTTGCAAGTCTCTCAGCTGAGAGAGTGTTTCCTCGGGTGATTCGCTGACAGGCGTAATAAACTCCAGGAGAGATTCGGAAAAATCAGTTGTGATCGCACCATGTGTCAACGCATGGCCAGCTCCACGAGGATGCGGGGTTTTGGCAATCTCTCCGGATGACTTAATTCTCAGCGCTTCTCGTTCAATCCCACGTTTTATGCCACGCAAGGCGCTACGATGTGCCGATGTCGCAAGCGCTTCTAACTTGCCTTGTAAATTTAACTGTTTCAAAAACTAATACCTCGAGGCCCGGTGCTCAGTAATACACAATGCTACTGTCAATTGGGGCAAATTACGAATACTCAAGCGGTAATGATCACTTTGCCAAAATGCGCACCTTGTTCAACAAACTCGTGCGCCTGCTGAATGTCGCTTAATTTAAATTGCTGATCAACCAATACCTGCAACTGGCCTGCACATACGGCTTCATATAAACATGCCAAATGTACCTGGTTTGCTTCAACCAATAGTCCACGTCCCGTCACCCCTTGTTGGTGAGCAACAGCTAACACCTGATCTTTTGTTACTGTAGGAACAGTGACTAATTCAGAGCCCGCAAGTAGGTTTTGCGTCATACTCTGTCCCAGCTCAGCCCCAACTAAATCAATCAAGAGACCCTTACGAGGCTGTGACAAATACGCGTCCAGCGTAATGGCCTGAAAGCCCAAGATACTGAAAACCTGATGCTCAGTGCGACGACTGACAGGGATCACATCAAAACCGCGTAATCTGGCGATTTGCAGTAACAGATGACCAACTCCTCCGGTCGCTGCATTGACATATACAGGCATTTTCTCAGGGTCAAAATCGACCAGCGCCTGCCATGCAGTCAACCCCGCAAGACACAGACCGGCCAAACTGGCTTCTGCATTCTGTTCAACTTTAATTAATTCACAGGCGTTGCAATAAACATGGCTGGCATAACTTCCAGGATGACTGGCAAAGCCAACCATACCTATCACCCTATCCCCCGGCTCAAACCCGATTACAGTATCACCGGTTTGCACTACTTCGCCCAATACATCATAGCCCAGAGGCAAGAACGCATCGGTCACTTTACCTTGCGCGACATACCCAAGGCCGTTACGTGTTTTGATATCAATGGGGTTAACAGACGTTGAGATAACTTTGACCAGCACCTGTTGATCGCAGGGTGATGTCAGTGGCAAGTCCTGAACACATAATTCAGTGCTGCCACCAAATTGAAAAATGCCATACTGGCGAAAGAGCTTTTCCATGGAAGATGCGTATTTATGTGGCGATAAGGAACTCTAACATATCACAGTAAAACCCCCAACCTCAGTACGTTGAATTTAAATAGATACGGACGGCATATTGCCGCCCGCTATGGAGGAGTTAACGCGTGAAAACGATGTCGTCTTCATCAACATCTACCTTTATCACGTCCCCGACATCAAAATCCCCTTGCAGCAGCTGCTGTGCAAGCGGGTTTTCGATATAGTGCTGGACCGCACGCTTGAGTGGTCGTGCACCGTATACCGGGTCAAAACCACTGGCCGCAATCTTATCCAGCGCACCGTCTGTAAGTTCAAAACCAAACCCTTTATCGTGCAAACGCTGGCGCAACTTTGACAGCTGAATGTCCGCAATTTGCTTTATGTGCTCGTTGATCAGTGGGTGGAAGACGACCGTTTCGTCGATGCGGTTAATAAACTCAGGTCTGAATTGCGTCACCAGTACATCCATAACGCGTTGCTTAAGTACGGCATAATCATTGCTCCCCGCCTGCTCCTGAATAACGTCGGAACCCAGGTTAGAGGTCATAATGATCACCGCATTTTTAAAGTCTACAGTGCGTCCCTGACCATCGGTTAAGCGACCATCATCAAGTACCTGAAGCAAAATATTGAACACATCCGGGTGTGCTTTTTCCACTTCGTCGAGCAAAATCACGGAATAAGGACGACGACGAACGGCTTCTGTCAGGTAGCCACCCTCTTCATATCCCACATAACCCGGAGGAGCCCCTACTAAACGTGCCACCGAGTGCTTTTCCATAAACTCCGACATATCAATGCGCACCATGGCATCTTCCGTGTCAAACATAAAGCCAGCCAGCGCTTTGGTCAGCTCTGTTTTACCAACCCCTGTCGGACCTAAAAACAAGAATGAGCCAATCGGCCGGTTAGGATCGGCCAGACCCGCGCGCGAACGGCGAATGGCATTGGCCACCGCACTGACGGCCTCATCCTGACCTATGACCTTTCTATGCAACTCATCTTCCATCTGCAGCAGTTTGTCGCGCTCTCCCTGCAGCATTTTTGCCACCGGGATCCCTGTCCAGCGTGACAAAATCTCCGCGATTTCATCTTCACCAACCTGGTTCTTCAGCAAACTCATTTCCTGCATCTCAGCCTGAGAGGCTAAATCCAGCTTGCGCTCCAACTCCGGGATGCGACCATATTGCAACTCTGACATACGTTGCAAATCGCTTGCCCGGCGCGCCACATCCAGATCAAGACGTGCCTGCTCCAGCTCAGCTTTGATGACCTGTGTTCCCTGCAATGAAGCCTTCTCAGCATTCCACACCTCATCAAGCTCGCGATACTCTGTTTCCAACTGCTGGATCAGAGTCTGCATTTCACTGCGACGCTTCTGACTGGCTTCATCTTTTTCTTTCGCCAGTGCATTGTCTTCCAATTTTAATTGGATAATGCGACGTTCCAGCTTATCCAGCTGTTCCGGTTTAGAGTCTATCTGTAAGCGAATGGACGAACCGGCTTCATCAATAAGGTCAATGGCCTTGTCCGGTAATTGCCTGTCGCTGATATAGCGATGTGATAACTGTGCCGCAGCGACAATGGCTGGATCGGTAATATCAACGGAGTGATGCAATTCATAACGCTCTTTTAAACCTCGCAGAATCGCAATGGTGTCTTCGACACTGGGCTCTGCAACAAAGACTTTCTGAAAGCGTCGCTCCAGCGCGGCGTCTTTTTCAATATACTGGCGATACTCGTCCAGTGTTGTTGCTCCCACACAATGTAATTCGCCGCGTGCAAGCGCTGGCTTGAGCATATTGCCCGCATCCATGGCGCCATCGGTCTTGCCAGCACCCACCATGGTATGGATTTCATCAATAAAGAGGATCACCCTGCCCTCTTCTTTAGCCAGCTCATTCAGCACTGATTTGAGGCGCTCCTCGAATTCTCCGCGATATTTTGCACCGGCTACCAGCGCGCCAAGATCAAGCGATAACACACGTTTGTCTTTAAGGCCCTCGGGGACTTCACCGTTGATGATACGCTGTGCCAGACCCTCTACAATAGCCGTTTTACCAACGCCAGGCTCACCAATCAGCACCGGGTTATTCTTGGTACGACGCTGCAAAACCTGAACGGTTCGGCGAATTTCATCGTCACGACCTATCACCGGATCCAGCTTGCCCTGCTCAGCACGCTCAGTCAGATCTATCGTATACTTCTCCAATGCCTGACGCGTATCTTCGGCATTCGGGTCATCCACTTTCTGACCACCTCGAATAGCTTTGATGGCTTTTTCAATTTTGTCCTGGGAGATATTCAGGGAGCGGAAAATATCACCCAGCGGGCCTTTATCTTCACACGCCGCAAACACAAACAGCTCACTGGAAATATATTTGTCTTTGCGTTTCTGTGCATACTTGTCACATAAATTGATTAATGAAATAAGGTTATTTGATAACTGCACATCACCGCCGACTCCTTCAACCTTAAACAGCTTTTCTATAGCCTGAGAAAGTTTTGTGTTCAGCTCATCGGCACTGACCCCTGCCTGAGCGAACAAAGCACGAACGCTGGAGCCGCTTTGCTGCAGCAAAGAGTACATTAAATGTACAGGCTCAATAAACTGATGATCCCGCCCTAATGCGAGCGATTGTGCATCGGACAGCGCAGCTTGAAATTTACTGGTAAACCTATCTATTCGCATACCCTAAATAACCTTATAAATAACTTAGTTACCTATAAAATGGGTATCACAGAGAGTTTGATCAAGGTGTGTAAAGCAAAAGAACGAGATTTATTTGCGCCAAATCAAACTGGCCATTCGGCCACAGCGGCGGTCCCTGCGATAAGAAAAATAATATTGGGGATGAGTGACCGTACAGTGTGCCTGTGCAAATACAGAGGTAACGCCCAGCTCACTCAACCGCTGTCTGGCAAGAAGATGAATATCGGCAAGATAGTGGCCGTTTTCCTGACGTATAAAGGCGTGGCTATGTATCTGACTGAGAGCGACAAACTGCTCAAAGACCTCTTCGCCAACTTCAAAAGCTTGAGGGCCAATAGCCGGGCCTAACCAGACATGCAGTTGACTTACGGGCGTTTGAAAATACGAAAGGGTTTTGGCAAGAATATCGGCCGCCAATGGCCGCCAGCCACAGTGAACAGCCGCTATTTCCTGACCATTTTCACTGGCAATCAGCACCGGTAAGCAATCTGCGGTCATGATTGCCAAAGCGAATTGGGCTGAGCGGGTAAAAATGGCATCGGCCTGAGGGAGTGAAGCAATATCATAGTCGTCATCAACGTGGATAACAGTGTTACCATGTACTTGCTCCAGCCAGACGATTGGCAACGACACCTCAGCCTGTAACTGTGCCCTGTTCTGTGCGACAGCCTGCGGGGTGTCGCCGACATGATAGGCCAGATTGAAACCATCAAAAGGGGCCGCAGATACGCCTCCCTGTCTTGTCGTAGACAGGGCACCAACGACCCCCTGTAGCGGCCAATCCGGATAGATCATATTAGTAATCTATCTGGGGGTTCTGTTTGCTGTCTTCACGCAGTGCCGCGGTGAGCTGCTGCATATCTTCCGGGATCGGCGCTTCCCAGGTCATTACCTCACCACTGACAGGATGTGCAATACGCAATTTTACCGCATGTAGTGCCTGACGTTTAAAGCCCCGGAGCGTATCAAGAAACTCTGACGATGCATTGCGTGGCGGGCAGGGGCGACCACCATAAAGCTGATCACCCACCAAGGGGTGCTTAAGATAAGCCATATGCACACGGATCTGGTGGGTACGACCGGTCTCGAGACGTAAACGCAGACGCGTGTGTGCCCGAAACTTTTCGGCAACCCGATAATGCGTGATCGCAGGCTTACCCATTTCGTGGATCGCCATATGCGTGCGTTTAGTCGCATGACGACCAATAGGCTTTTCTATCATGCCACCGGCTGTCATGGTGCCATTACATATCGCTTCATACTCACGGGTAAAGTTTTCACGTGCTTGCAGGTTTTTCACCAGATGTGTTTGCGCAACTATGGTCTTGGCCACCACCATCAATCCCGTGGTATCTTTATCAAGACGGTGCACTATGCCCGCACGCGGGACATTGATGATCTCGGGGTGGTGGTGTAACAATGCATTGAGCACGGTACCATTGGGGTTGCCAGCGCCCGGGTGAACAACCAGACCCATTGGCTTGTTGATCACTAGGATGTCATCATCCTCATAAACGATATCTAACGCGATGTCCTGCGCTTCGTACTCCCGCTCAGCCTCAATTTGCGTTTCCACCGCAACCACTTCACCACCCAGCAACTTCTCCTTGGGGATAGCAAGTACATCACCGTTGACGGTGACTTTTTCGTCAAGGATCCAAGTTTTTATTCTGGAACGTGAAAAATCAGGGAACAATTGCGCCAAAATCTGGTCTAGACGTTTACCGCCCAGTTCCACTGGCACATCGGCTTGTAGAGAAATTTGCTCAGACATGTGTAACTTTACCTAAAATACCAGTGCAAGCCATGCTCGACTGGGTTAGAATCGCATAAATGCATAGTTTACTCGGTTTTGCCGACTTGGCCTAGCCTGATAACGAAGGTAGTAAAATAAAATGATAAAGACGTTGGGAAAACGCGCTTTCGCAATCGTATTGAGCGCATCTGTATTGGGATTAGCAGCCTGCTCATCCGCCCCAGAACAAGAAGAAATAGAACGCGTACCAAATAAATCTGTGCAGGCATTGTACGAAGACGCCAAACAAACACTCGACTCTGGCCTATATGCCCGCGCAATTGAGCTGTTGAGTGCCATCAACTCACGCTATCCATTTGGCCCTTATTCTCATCAGGTGCAAATGGACTTGGTCTATGCCTTTTATCAAACAGGGAATACGGAACAGGCTTTGGCGACGGTAGATCGTTTTTTACGTCTTAACCCCAATCATAAGAACCTCGACTATATGTACTATATGCGAGCCCTGATCAACATTAAGGCTGATGAGAACGGCTTCCAGGAGTACTTTGGCATCGACCGCGCAGACCGCGATCCAAGTCGGACACGTGTTGCGTTTCAAGACTTGTCGACTCTGGTAAAGAATTATCCTGACAGCGCCTATGTGCCGGAAGCCAAGAAGCGCCTTGCCTGGCTGCTAAACAAAATGGCACGTTATGAGCTAAAGGTTGCCAACTACTATTTTGAGCGTGAAGCCTATCTTGCCGCCGCTAATCGGGGTAAATATGTTGTTGAGCACTTCTCACAAAGCAGCTATCTTGTACCAGCGCTTGAGATGATGGAGAAGAGCTATGCGATGCTTGGTCTTGAGGAGCTTAGCGACAACGCTCGTAAAGCCAAAGAGCAAAACCAGCAACGTCAGCAATAAACGTATTCACAGAACAATTGAAAACGCCGGGACTGCTTACAGTGCCCGGCGTTTTTATGTCTTTTCCCGATAAGTCAATGATCTGCTGCATCAATTCCTTAATTAAGTAAAATTGATATTAGATCGCTTCTTCATCCTCTTCACCGGTACGGATCCTTACAACGCGCTCCACTTCAGTGACAAAGATTTTACCATCGCCAATCTTGCCGGTTTGTGCTGTTTTCAAAATAACATCGATGGCCCGGTCTACATCTTCTTCGGCCAGAACGATATCTAGCTTCACCTTTGGCAGAAAGTCGACCATATATTCTGCACCACGATACAACTCAGTGTGGCCTTTTTGCCGGCCAAAGCCTTTAACTTCACACACAGTCATACCAGTGATACCGATGTCAGACAAGGCTTCACGCACGTCATCTAGCTTAAATGGTTTAATGATGGCTTCTATCTTTTTCATGATTGATTTTTATCCCTTTGGTAATGCGTCGATTTTAGACAATCCAACAAAACAAGGCAAACAAAGCGATTGAATTAATACACGAAAAGACGCACTATAATAGACAGTAGTTATTCCTATTTTTGGTTGTGCACGATGAAAAAACACACAGGCTTCACACTTATTGAACTCATTGTCACGATTGCTATTTTGGGATTGCTATCAGCCATTGCTTTGTCATTTGGGGCAAATATATCTAGCTCCACCCGTTCTGAAACTTACCTGCAGGAACTCAAACGTACTGTCACATTTGCCAGAGCACATGCAACTGCAACAGATGAAATCATTGTCATTTGCCCGGCAAACCAAGCGCTGGTTGAAACCAACAGCGACTTTAACTGCCTGACCGACTGGCAAAATAACCGCATCACAGTGTTTTTAGACCGGAATAACAACGGCTCCTATAACGCTGATGCCGATGACCTGTTGCGTGTCATGGAGCGCGTGCCTGAAAATGACGCACTGTCATTCCCAAGTGCCAGTCTGCGCTTTGATTCAAGTGGGCGTACAGCAATGCTGCAAGCCAGCAGCTTTGTCTATTGCCCTTCAGCAACTAACTTTGCCAATCAACAACTAGAGATCAGTGTTGTCGGGTCCGCGCTCTATCGCGGCGATACCCAGCTCACCTGCAATTAATCGCCTCACTCCGGCTTCTATATGAGTACACATGAGCTGAGCACATCCGCAATCGTGAAATCAAGTTGATAGGCCGCCACCCACCAACTCTTGCCGTGATAATTATTCATATTCCTTGTGATATAGCACGCCCCATCTAAGCTAGAAAAATGACTCATGCACGGAACGCATACTCATGGCTGAAAGGAACAGCTTAGGATTTACCTTATTTGAATTGATCATTTGCATGGCACTGTTTGGTGTTATGGTGCTACTCTCAGCACCTGCCATACATACGCTGACCGAACTCGACAGGCCCAAAACAGCGCTACTGAATATCGACCGGCATCTGACCTTATCAAGGTTACTGGCAATCACACACAATGCACCTGTCACTATTTGCCCATTAGTCAACGGTCAGTGCACCACTCTGTGGCACAAAGAGCTCACTGTGTTCACCGATTATCAGGATAGAGCTCAGTTCGATAACGGAGATATCAAGCTGCTGGTACTGGCGGGGATCACGGCCAGCGACACATTAGACTATCCCAGAAAAGCAATTACGTTTAAACACACAGGTACTTTGAGAGGGTTTGGTAATGGTACCTTTGTGTACTGTGCCAGACGCCTTCGCGGAGATCCTATCGGACTCGCTTTGTCAGTCAGTGTGGTTGGTCGAAGCAGACTTAGAGAAACGACAAAATGCCATTAGCAATGAAAATCAATTCTTCAGCTGCGATGTGCTGGATTTATACCAGGTGCTTAATTAAGTACTTTATTTTGAGGCGAGGAAATTGGGTCGACAACACCGCTCACGCGTCCTGCTATCGCTGAGGCACTTTCGTCCTAATAGAGAAGAGGCTAAAATGTACAAACTCATACTTTGGGTAAAAACTCTGCCTGAGAATCTTTTAACACCGTCAGTGTCATATTGGCGCCTTCAGTTGAGCTAGCCTATTAGCCAGCTCTTTCCAATCACTCATATCGGATGCGCCTTGCACAAAGTGGCCTTCCTGGCACACGCGCTGAATTAACCTGAGTCACCATGGGTGATGAAAACAGGGCCTGCCCGTACCTCCATCGTACCTGTATTCATCGTCCCCAGCATTGATCAGCGGTGAAGTTACCTGTACTACCCCGAATATTTAAGTTATTGATGGTCAAGGTTGTACAATCAGGGTCGTCCTCAAGCGGGCCCCCCGATGCCGTGGCCGTAATGGTAAAGGTATTCAGGTTCGCACCCAGTGCTATGGTCAGGGTAAAATAATCGTTCTCCGTTGTGGTTTGCAGTCCCAGATCAGCCAATGTGCTGGCGTATTGCCGGTTGTCCACAAAATACTGTTCCTGTTTGTTCGCAGCATCAAGTAAAGTGGACGCCGCTTCAGCCCTGGCTGCACGCTTCACATACTGTGAATAACTGGGGTAGGCAATGCTGGCTAAAATGCCCAGGATTGCGATGGTGATCATCAGCTCAATCAGGGTGAACCCCAATACTGTACGATTAGTTCTTTTCATCATGCTCTTCTTTTTTGTATATGTACAATAACCGAGTTTGCATTTCGATTTGTACGTCATTTTCACCCGTTACACCACCGACACCGCCGTCTGACTTTCGAAATGGCTCGGCAGCGTCGGGTTCCACCAGCCGGATCTTGCCATCTACAACATCGTCACTGTTCTCAGTCACAATAGGACTTATCAGCTGCGCTTTTATGGTGGTACTGCCATCTTCATTGGTATGTTCGCTATAGTGTACTCTGGGTGTGTCCGGCACTTCTGCGGTAGTCTGAAAACTTCTCAGATCCAACATCTGCATACCATAGTTCAGGTGCAACGCATATAACCTTCCCCTGCCCGCAGTGATAGAACACTCGTTTATCTCGACACTGGCAGGCGTAAAGGTTGTGTAGTAGGCAACACCCGCGACGATGGTTGCTGCCGCCATCGCTTTTTCGCCATCAGCAAGTTCCAGCTTCCAGCCACTTGCCAAACCCAGTTCAACTTCTTTTTCTACAAACTGATCAAAATCATCTAACCGAGAGTAAAAGGGGTCGCTAGTAACATCCAGTAGGTTTGCAGATGTGATAGTCGCCGGTATATTACCCCCTCTGAATGATTGTGTTTTGGTGTTCTCATCCCGAACCATATAGAGAAAGTCCTGCACAGCAGTAGACGTTGGCTTGGCTCGGTTACCACTGCCAATGAGGAGCCCTTCATAAGGGATATCCCGGCGGATCGTGATCGTCTTGCCATTTACCGTTTCCGTTGATACTTTAGAAAAGTAGGTGCGCGCTACAACCGGGCGGTAGAAAAGTCGCCGCTTGTGGTTGTCCGTGTCTCCGCTAAGATCTGCCAGTTTAAAGTGTGTCCAGGGCGTTTCACGGTCGGTTGGATTGGTCCCGGGCATGTCAAAGCGCCAAACTCCTCCGCCAGTATCCGAGGCATAGATACGATCAATATAGCCATCATAATCAGAGTCAACGGTGCTAAGATCTGCCGCAATACTATGCTTACCAATAAAGCCATTGGCTGCAGTCAGACTCCAAAACGGCTTGCCCGTTTCTATATCAACAATATAAATGCCTCTGCCAATGTTATCGTCAGAAAAGAGCGCATTGTCTTTATTGGTATCATACCCGGCACCAAAAATAACAACTGGCGTATCCGGTTTAGATTTAATAAAGGTCACCAAAGGTTTAGACCAGGTTTGAGCCAGTTGCTCATAAGGTGCGGACCCGCCTTTGATAGGTCCTCCCCACAATAACTTAGGATTATCAGGGGACGTAATATCGAACCCGTAATACTCGTTACCACCACGTCGCATGCCAGCAATGAGCCAAACGCGCTCTCCGCTGCCGACCTTACCATCATCATTCTTATCCCAGAAGTAAACCGTTATCGGGCCATCCATACCGTAAAGCTTAGTATCATCCTGACGCACCATTTGAGGCCTGAGTATGTCTAGTAAGGACCCGGGAACAAATGCCCAGCTCTCTGTTACTGTGTCGCCGTTGTCCTTAAACATGTGGAGGAACCCGGCATTGGTACCCACAATCACTCGCAAGTCGCCATTGCCATAATCCAGCGTCACGGGTCTGGAGTGCAAGGGGTCGCCAAAAATGGTGTCGCGTCGGTCAGTGGTCGAGCCGTTGTTGTTTTCATCATTAACGTCAATCCCTCTGGACCAGTTAATCACATCGGGTAACAGACCAGCATTATCCACCGAAAACATGGTGCTCAATTTTGACAAGTCACCACCTGCAGCTATCAATGCGGTGGCGTAGTCGAAAGACATTAAGGTGCCTTTACCATAGTCTGAATAAAGCTTGCGCGTTGTTTGCCGTGATAACTGATAGTTAACACCACCTACACCCACTTTTGAGCCATCTTTAGAGCCAGGTTGAGACCAATAGGTGGTCACATTATCCGCGATAACGCCCTCTTCATTAATGGCATGGTTACTAGTTCCCATACCATGTATCACAGATCCTTTCACCTTGAGCTTTTTCAGGTTGCCCCGCCACCGAGTGTGGGTTTCAGGATAAAACATAGTGTAGTAGATTGAGTCTCCACTGCGACTCAAGTCTGAACTACTGGTTGATACCGAAGGCGATGAAAAGCTGTCACTCTTTTCTCGAATGTTCGTGATTGTGGCCTTCAATGCCTCAGAAAGCTCAGAGGCTGTATTCGCATGCTTGTATTCACCACCACCATCAAGAGCGGTTTGCTCAAGCAAAGTTTTGCCCGCATTGGACATCCCCGTACCAAAACCTATGGTATAGGTGCGGGCAAAGTCCAACTCTTCCGGCGTACTGGGGTAAAGATCGACCTGAGTTTCGGGTGTTCCTCTCATCACTTTGGCGAGTGAGTTAAGGTAGTTATTGGATACTCGGCTGGGCGCAGAGCCAAATGTCGACACATATTTATTATAGATATCCGTATTGCGCGCTGAGTCACTGGTCGGATCGCCATCTGTCATCAGAATGATATTGGTGGACGTGTCGCAACGTTTCGGCGCTAGGGGATCTGGCTTAAAAGGGGAGATATAATAGCCATTACTTTCAACACTGCGATCGCGGTCGCTTTTATTCTGCCCGTACAGCACCCGCTTACCTGTTAAATAAAGATAAGCCTCCCATAGAGTTTCCGACAAAGGTGTGCTGCCACTGGCTGGCAAGTTAGCAATTTTACTTTTTAGCGTTGTTGTATCGGCACCCAGGCCATTAAGCACATACCCACCCGAACTGGAATAGAGTCGCATTAAGCCGATATCGAAATCTGGGTTGTCATCTACCAGTGTCGTAATCGCATCCTGCGCAACCTTTAAGCGACTGTCACCACAGTTTGATTGTTGGTACCAGCCATTTCGTACCTTGTAACATCGTTTGCTGGTCTGCGAAGAATCAAAGCAATCAATGCTACGAAACCGCCCGCTACGATACTCGTAGCAACGCTGACCATCCTTCACATCCCAAGCCATACTTCCTGAAGTATCAAAAACAACCAGCACTCGTGACTTTTCTGAGTTAGAGATGTCGTGTTTAACAAATAACTCGATATCTTCGGCCTGGATGCTGAACATACAAATTCCACTCAGCAAGCCTAATAGTCTGTACCACATTATTGATTCCCCAGGTTGCTAAGCGCTTCCTGCGCAACGCCAATCACAACAGTTACCTGATGTTGAGCTTGGTCACCATATTGCACTGTGCTTTCCACCTCCGTGATGACACAGCTTAATCCAGCAGTGAAGTTAAAAACACGCGGACATTCCAGTAACAACTGGCCACTATTGAGATTGGCTTGCAGGCTTTTCAGCTCTATTTCTTCATCATTGCGGATCACCCGGTCAACCATCTCTCCGGCGCCATTTTCAAACTGCCCGTTACGGGCATGAAATACACTTTCGTTAAACAGTACTTTCTCTTGCGAAATAATACGCTGTACTTCTCCCATTAACAGCGCCTCGGCAGCTTCGCGCTCTTGCGCGGCATTGGTCACCTTAATATCTATCGTGCTGCTGCTCATCAGGGTCACAGCGACACTCATTACCGCCACAATAAGGACCATAGAAACAATCAGCACCATACCCTGCTGTTTATGCGCCATTACCATGTTGAAATTCCCATGTTATAGAGTTGGATTGTGGTCGAGAACACCGTCCGACGATAATTGTCATTAAAGGTCAGAGTTCGTCTGTCTGGGTCATTGCCCAGAGTATAAGTCTGGCTTTTCAGTTCCAGATCTGCATCAGCCTCAAGTACCCTGACTAGTGCGATGATCTGCACGGTCAGAATTCCCCCTGAGCGCTCCCAGTCACCAGCGGTCATATCTTGTGTACTACGATAGGTATCTACGCGGCTGTCACCATTGGTGTCTAGTCCAAACAGATAGCGAATGTCTTCGACTCCTTCAATCACGGCTTCTTTGGTCATGCCACCACTCACGGTCAGCCTTCTGCGCATCAGGATTGGAGTGGTGATGGTTTTACTATTGATTTGAATTTGCTGCTCTTCGATGTAGTAAACATGATGACTGTAGGGCCACAACGTAGAGTTGTTAGTCGGCATGCCAGCAAAACTATCCCCAGCGACAAAGGTGCCCTGCTCTTGCTGCGCAATAAAGTAGTAGCGATTTTCTTCAACATCATTGACATTTGTGATTTGTCTTCCTTCGAGAAACTTAAGTTGCAACACCTCTGTATTATTCCGGGCCCCTGAGATGCAATCTAACGCCGCACCGCTTGTTTGTTCCGCGTAGATAGAGCGGAAGTTAGTCTGTACCGCATTAGGAAAACTACCGTTATTGAGTCCGCCAAAACAATCGTTAGTCGGATTCGCTGGACTGGTTGCATTAATCGTGGTCAAACCTTTGTCATAAAAAGTCCCCCAAAAACCAACCTGTTCGAGGTCACGACGCAACAAGGTCAGTGTCAGCCTGCCAACCTCCTGAAGCTCGCCAATCGCCATTGTATCTCGTGTCGTCACTTTCATACTGACATAAGCTGTGACTACGCCACCCAATAACAAAGCGCCAATAAACATGGAGATCAGTAACTCTACCAGTGTAAACCCTGAGCGTCCCATTTCAGTCCCTCACCAGTAAATAACTGTTGATGCTCACTACTCGTCGATAGTCATTGTTTTGCCCACAGTTAATCGCCTGATTGGCCGCATTCATGACAAATGCCTGACGACCTGCCCAGGCAACACTGACCGTCACATTGAAGCCTCGCCCCTGTGTATTAGCTACCGGCGTTGTACTAATACATACCGTAGTATCGTCAAGCGAACCGGTGTTCTCTTTGGCTTGTATGGCCATAACCCATTGCTCCAAATCCATTGCAGCAATTTCAGCATTAGTACAAGTGTTACTGAAGCAGCCATTATTGCCATTTATAGTCGCCGTGCTGCTGAATACTTGCTGATATTGTGTATCTAGATTGAGGGTGTCGTTACTGCGGATCCGCTGCATAATATCACCAGCCAGGGCCACAGCCGCTGCGCGTTGCATAGAGTCAAAACTGGCTTGCTTTGCCTTCGCTTGCAGGGCTACAGCACCGAGCAGACCAAAGCTCAACACCATAAAAGCGATAAGCGTTTCTAAGAGGGTAAATCCGCGATTTGCGTTACTACACACAGTTTTTGCCATCATTATTCAAAGTCAGTTTGCTCCACTACATAATATAATGAATCACTTCGTCATGAACCTGATCGTGGGCTCAACGGTCAATCAGTCGGGTTTAATGGTCAGAATAGCGACTTAAAATTAGCCGCTGCCCGACGACTCACCGTAATGAGCTCAGCAAAGCCATCTAGCCGGACTCTGTGATTTCCTTCCACGGACTCCAGACTCAACACAGCCTGCTTTTTCACCAGTGTATTTCTGTGTACCTGCACAAAGTGTCGTGGATAGGTTGCCAGGAGCTTCTTTAGGGGAATATCTACCAATGCTTCACCACCGGTAAAATAAATATGGGTATAGCGCTCATCACTTCTGGCCACCAGAATATCAGATACCGCGACCCAGCGCGTATCATGGCCCACCTGATACTGCAGACGTTGCATTTTCTCGCCATAGATGTGCTCAAGTAGGGCAACCAGGCGGTCCTTATCTATGGGTTTAACCAAATACCCTTCTGCCAGCAGGTCGAATGCGCGCAGAGCATGTTCAGCAAATGCTGTCACAAAAACAATTTTGCATTCCGGCATTTTTTGCCTGAGCAACCCCGCAACTTCAAGCCCATCAATGCCTGGCATAGCAATATCGAGAAACACCAGCTCGGGTAAGGTATCCTCACATAATTGCAGCGCCTGCTCACCGTCTGCCGCTTCTGCCACACAAGTGAAATGTTCAAACTCCGACATCAAGCGCCGTAACCGCCGTCTGGCGATAGGTTCATCATCCAAAATCAGATAATTCATAAGCTCCAGTGTCAGGTAAAGTAATGGTAGCTAAGAATTTATCATTATCTCGCTCGATCCTCAAACTTGCCCGGCGCTGGTAATAGAGTGACAGCCGTTTATCGATGTTTTTTGTCGCTATCCCGTTGCCACTGGAGTGATATGTTGCATGTGGCAAAGGGTTAGTCACACTCAGTGTGATTGTATTGCCACGTTTTTCGATGTGAATGGTGATGGTGCCGCCCTGAACACGCTTTTCTATACCGTGTAATACAGCATTCTCGACCAGAGGTTGCAACGTCAGTGTCGGGATGGGTACACTCAACAAGGCATCATCGATTAACCACTGAACCTGCAGCCTTTGCTCGAAACGAAAACGTTCCAGACAAAGGTAGTCCTTCGTTAGCGCCACTTCATCTGCAATGGTGTGCCATTTTTTTTCCGCAAAAGACACCCGCATCAAGCGAGCAAGCAATAAGGCTGCTTGTTCCGCATCAGCTGCATTTTCATGCGTTAATTCGGCCAGCGTGTTTAACGTATTATGCAAAAAGTGCGGCCGTATTCTTGCCTGCAAGGCATCAATTTCCGCTCGGGCAGCCAGCTCAAGTGCATTAACATTGTCAATATAGATCGACATAAAATACAGCAGGATCACTACAACAAAACAACATATGGCGCTATTGCTAAATACCGGACCCCAATCAATCGGCACGTGGGAAGACAAAGGCGAAAATTGTATCCCGATACTCAAACCAATACACACACTAATAAACACAATAAAGACGATGCTCAGTTCCAGAACACCATTTTGAGCCGGTTTGAACACTTTAAAGGCACTGATAAGAGCAATAACACCTAAAGACAATAAAGCGTTACCATGAGTGAATAGGCTCACCAGCCCCAAAGTCAGCCAGAAGTCGTCATAGTCAGCGAGGGTATAAATAAAGGAAAGAGATTGCGAGGCGATCAGCATAGCCAGTACGCCCCGCTCAGATACCATGGCTTTTAGCAGTCCCAGGCCTATCGCCTCTGACTTATCCATGGTCTGTCGCACCTACCGAAGTTCGACAGGCACTGCGAAAACCACATTTTCTTCCTGACCCGGGTTTTCTACAACGGTTTGTCCACCAAGCGCTTTGAGTCGGGCAATAACCTGCTGCACCAACACCTCTGGTGCTGAAGCACCTGCTGTTACACCCACTTTGTTTACGCCCTCAAACCAGCTCGCATTCAGGCACTGATCATCATCAATTAGAAATGCACGAGTGCCCATTTTATCTGCAAGCTCACGCAGGCGATTTGAATTAGAACTATTCTTCGCGCCAACGACTAACAGTAAGTCTACCTTGTTAGCCAGGTCTCTAACCGCGTCCTGACGATTTTGCGTCGCGTAACAGATATCATCCTTACGTGGACCATGGATCTGTGGAAACTTTTCCCGCAGCGCCTCAATCACATCCGAAGTATCATCTACCGACAAAGTCGTCTGGCTGCAATAGAAAAGGTTACTTGGATCTTTTACTTCCAGCGTACTAACATCCTCAGGTGTTTCAACCAGATAAATACCACCCGCTGGATTATTGTATTGGCCCATAGTCCCTTCTACTTCGGGGTGTCCATGGTGCCCAATAAGAATACACTCCGTGCCTTTTCGGCTGGCACGTGTGACTTCCATATGCACTTTGGTGACCAGCGGGCAAGTCGCATCAAAGACTTTCAATTCGCGACGTTTTGCTTCCTGGCGCACCTGCTGAGATACGCCATGCGCACTGAATATAACAATGCTATCGTCTGGTACTTGGTCCAGCTCTTCAACAAACACCGCGCCACGGGCACGCAGGCCGTCTACCACATATTTGTTGTGTACCACTTCGTGGCGCACGTAAATAGGTTTTTCAAAAATATCAAGAGCGCGTTCTACGATACTGATTGCTCGGTCTACCCCGGCACAAAAACCACGTGGATTTGCAAGCAAGATTTCCATTAGTTTTTTACCTCTAAAATATCGACTTCAAAGGTTACCTTTTGCCCAGCCAGAGGGTGATTAAAGTCTACGGTAACAGAATCTCCAGCAACTTCGCGGATCAGGCCTGGCAACTCAGTTCCATCAGGCTGAGTAAAGGCAATAATGCTGCCGACTTCAGCGGGTGTCTCAGTTCCGAATTTGCTGCGGTCAACATAATAAATGTTGTCCGGATTCGGCATACCAAAGGCATCCTGAGGCTCAAGTTCAAACGATTTACTGTCACCAGATCTCAGTCCAAGCAGACATTTTTCAAAATTTTCTGTCAGACTACCGTCACCCATAAAGAGCTTTGCCGGTTTATCATGTACTTTCGTTGAGTCCGCTGCAGAACCGTCAGACAGTTTTATCGAAAAGTGAAATAAAACTTCAGATTGTGGGCCGATTATCTGCTCACTCATGCCTTATTCTCCTGCGTATCCGTGTTATCGCCAAAAATGGCGTCAAATAACAATAAGCCTGCGCCACCAACGATAGCCATATCCGCGACGTTAAATGCCGGGTAATGCCAGTCTTGGTAATAAAAATGCAAAAAGTCCACGACATAGCCTAAGGTAACCCGATCATACAAATTACCTAGTGCGCCTGACAACACCAAAGCATAAGCACTGCACAATAACCAGTTTTTGGCAGGTAACTTTTTTAGCCAATAAATCAGTAAGGCACTGATAGCGACAGCTATGCCACTAAGGAACCAGCGCTGCCAGCCTCCGGCTTCACTAAGAAAGCTAAACGCTGCGCCATAGTTATGCATATAAGTAAAATTAAAAAAGGGTAGCAACTCAATCGACTCATACAGTCGCATATTTTCTACCACCAGTGCTTTCGTGCCGAAGTCTACTGCAAACAGCAGTAGACTCAGCCACAACCACACCAGACCACTACGTTCGGTCGATTTGGTCATGTAATACTCCTAATTAAGCGAACTGACGCTGTTCACCAGCACCATCGACATTCGTCACACAGCGGCCACATAACTCAGGGTGCTCCGCGTGCTGACCAACATCTTCGCTGTGGTGCCAGCAACGATCACATTTCGGTGCTTGCGTGGCTTTAACGGCAATAAATAGCCCGTCAATTTCTGTCGCGACGGCGGCTTCTGGCTTCGTATTTACAACTTCTACTTGCGCTTTAGACGTCAATAACACAAATCGTAGCTCGTCTTTTAATGTCATCAGCTTGTGTGCCAAATCACCGCCTGTGTACAACGTAACTTCGGCCTGCAAAGTAGCACCGATAATCTCTTCTTTACGTGCACTTTCCAGTACTTTATTAACTTCATCACGCACTGACAGCAATTCCTGCCAGAAGTCATTGCTCAGCTGCCCTTCGCTCACTTGGGTCAGACCATCGTACCAAACATCAGTAAATACAAATTCACCACGCTCGCCAGGTAACACTTCCCAGATTTCCTGGGCTGTAAAGCTCATGATAGGCGCCATCCAGCGCGTCATCGCTTCTGCAATATGGTAAAGCGCACTCTGACATGAGCGACGGGCATGGCTGTCGCTTTTCGCGGTATACTGACGGTCTTTAATCACATCAAGATAGAAAGAACCCAGCTCACCGGTACAGAAGTTCATCAGCTTTTGTGTCACTACCAGCATCTGGTAATTATCATACGCTTCGACAATTTCCTGCTGTAGCTGAGCAGCTCGGCTAACAATCCAGCGGTCCAGCTCAATCATATCTTCTACAGCAACCAGATCTGTTGCTGGATTGAACCCACTCAGGTTTGACAGCAAATAACGGCTGGTATTACGGATCCGGCGGTAACGGTCTGCCGCGCGCTTAAAAATCTGATCCGACACGGTCATTTCAGCAGTGTAGTCTGTTGAAGCTACCCACAAGCGTAAAATATCCGCGCCCAGCTTATTCATAATATCCTGAGGCGAAATAACATTGCCCAGAGACTTGGACATCTTGTGGCCTTTTTCGTCCACAGTGAAGCCATGAGTCAGAACCTGACGATAAGGAGCATGACCATTGATTGCCACAGACGTCATCATGGAAGACATGAACCAGCCACGGTGTTGATCCGATCCTTCCAGATACAGATCCGCAGGACCTGTCAGCTCTTCACGCGCATCCACCACACATGCGTGGGTTACACCTGAATCGAACCAAACATCCAGCGTATCTTGCACTTTCACGTACTGCTGTGCATCAGCTTCATTTAGCAGGCTGGCAGGTTCTAAGTCATACCATGCCTGAATACCTTTTTGTTCGACCAGCTTAGCAACGTCTTCAATTAACGTCTCTGTCTGTGGATGCAGTGCTCCCGTGTCTTTATCAACGAACAGTGCAATAGGAACACCCCAGGTGCGCTGACGAGAAATACACCAGTCCGGGCGGCCTTCAACCATGTTCGCAATGCGATTTTCACCCCACTCGGGGATCCACTGGGTTTTACCAATCTCCGCCATTGAATCTTGACGCAGGTTGGCCTGATCCATGCTCACGAACCACTGCGGTGTAGCACGGAAGATAATAGGCGTCTTGTGTCGCCAACAGTGTGGATAACTGTGAGTCATGGCATGGTGATGTACCAGTGCGCCATTTTCTTTTAGCTTCTCAATGATGGCTTCATTGGCTTTAAATACATGCTGGCCAGCAAAAATTGGGGTATCTGGTAAAAAGACACCATTTGCACCAACTGGGTTTGCCACTTCCAGACCATATGCCTGTCCAGCTGCGAAATCCTCTGGACCGTGACCAGGGGCAGTATGAACAATACCTGTACCTGAATCCGTTGTTACGTGGTCGCCCAGGATAACCGGCACATCGTAGTCATAGATAGGGTGCGCGACACGCAGATTTTCCAGTGCAGCACCTTTGCTGTAACCCAGAACGTGGTAACGATGGAAACCAAATCGATCCATTGCATCTTTAACAAGCTCAGAACCCAGCACCATGCGCTGCTCTTTGCCTTCATCTTCAACCTGCACCAGAGCGTATTCAAGAGCACCATGCACTGCCACAGCGCGGTTAGCAGGCATAGTCCATGGAGTGGTTGTCCAGATCACGGTGCTTGCCGGGCCTGTACCTTGATGTCCCTCTGTCAGCTCAAAGGCATCAAGCAGTGCCTGCTCATCGACAAAATCAAATTTGACATCAATCGCTGGCGACTGCTTATCCTGATACTCAACTTCTGCTTCTGCTAACGCTGAGCCACAGTCTGTACACCAGTGAACAGGCTTAGCACCTTTATGCAGGTGACCATTTTTAATAATGCGGCCCAATACACGCAACGCATTGGCTTCAAAGTCGAAATTCATTGTCAGGTATGGACGATCCCAATCGCCTAACACACCCAAACGTTTAAAATCAGTTTTTTGGCCTTCAACTTGCTTACGAGCGTACTCTCGACATTTCTCACGGAATTCTGCCACTGATACTTTCTTGCCGGGTTTACCAACTTTCTTCTCAACCTGCAGTTCAATTGGCAGACCATGACAATCCCAGCCCGGCACATAAGGTGCGTCAAAGTCGGAAAGTGTCTTTGATTTAATAATAATATCTTTGAGGATCTTATTAACTGAGTGACCTAAGTGAATGTTGCCATTGGCATAAGGAGGACCATCGTGCAAAATGAACGGCTTTTTACCTTTTTTGGCATTACGGATCTGACCATACAGATCCTGCTCGTACCATGTTTTAAGCATTTTGGGCTCGCGTTGTGCCAAATTGCCACGCATTGGAAACTCGGTTTCCGGTAGATTTAACGTATGCTTGTAGTCGCTCATTTACTTTACTTTCCGTATCGGCTACTTAAAATTATTGAAAAAAGTGTTTTGCAGCAGTGACATCCTGAGCAATCTGCTCAGTTAGGTGCTGCAATGACTCAAATTTTTGTTCATCACGGAGCTTATGAAGAAGCTCCACCTTTATAAACTGACCATATATTTCCTGGTCAAATTCAAATATATGTACCTCGAGCAAAGCTCGCTTGCCATTTAAGGTTGGCTTGGTGCCCACATTGGCAACACCTTTGTACATTGTATTACCTACATTCACGCGTACAGCAAATACCCCTTGTACAGGGCTAACCTGACGCTTAAGCGCAACATTGGCGGTCTTAAAACCTAGCTCACGCCCTTTTTTCCAGCCATGAATAACGCGGCCTGAAATCGCATAGGTGTGGCCCAGCATCGCGTGCGCGCGCGCGACATCCCCCTCGGACAGTGCCGCACGGATCAACGTACTGCTGACCCGGCTATTTTGCTGCCTAAAACTCTGTGTATCTTTAACGTCCATACCCAGCTCGGGGCCAAGTTGCTGTAACATTGCGAAATCACCGACACGCCCTTTACCAAAGCGAAAATCATCACCTACGGTTAAAGCTCGGACACCAAGCTTGGTGCACAGCACGTCACGCACAAAGTCTTCTGCCTGGAAATTAGCAAATCGCGCGTTAAAACTCACACAAATAACACGTTCAATGCCAATATCTGCCAGCAACGCCAGTTTGTCTCTCAGTCGGGTCAATCTGGCTGGAGCCTGTTGCCTGGCAAAAAACTCCTGCGGCTGCGGCTCAAATAGCATGACAGTGCTTGGCAATTTGTGTGCGTGTGCATCTGCAACTAACCCTTTCAGTACCTCAGTGTGCCCCAAGTGTACGCCATCAAAGTTTCCTATCGTCAACACGCAGCCATAGTGGTGGGGTCGAATATTGTGGATCCCTCGGATCAATTGCATACAACTAACACCTGTGATTACTAAAGCAGTATAAAAGCCCGATTATACCCAAGTTGCCAGCAAATGCGAATAAAGCCTACGCAGTCTTTACAGGCGCTGCTGAACTGTCTTTAAGTGTACTCAAGCGAACCCCCATCAGGTACATCATACTAAAATAAACCAGTATTGCAGCCACCAGCTGAAGGCCCAGTAAACCGATTTGTGTTATCAGGTCACTACCCTGCCAAGACAACTGGCGGTTGAGCCAAATTAATACGCCGGACATCACAAGACTGGACAAGATACACTTAGCGGTGAATGCTAGGGTAAATTTGGATACACGGTAGACACCTTGTTGATTGAGTTGCCTGTACAATAAGGCTGCGTTGCAGGTAGCAGATAGCGCAGTTGCCAGTGCAAGTCCCAGATAACCAATAAATGGGGCAAGCATCAGGTTAAACAACATATTCAGAGACATGGCAATAATACCAATTTTAACAGGTGTCTTTGTGTCTTGCCGGGCAAAAAAGCCAGGGGCCAGCACTTTAATCAGCATAAAGCTCACCAAACCAACCGAGTACGCTGTAACAGCACCACTTACGGCAGCAACGTTGTCATGCTCCCCCTGGTTAAACTCTCCATGGCCAAACAAAACAGAGATAATTAATGGGCTAATCAGCATCAACCCGGCCATCGCAGGTATTCCCAAAAATATGACAAACCGCACCCCCCAGTCGAGCGTTTGCTGGAACTCCTGAATACTGTCCTTGGCGTGCAATTTAGACAATGCAGGTAAAATCACTGTCGCAATCCCTATGCCAAACAAGCCTAATGGAAATTCAATCAACCGGTCAGCATAGTACAACCAGGCAATAGAGCTGGTTGCCAATGCAGCTGCAATAATGGTATCAAGTAGCAGGTTGATCTGGCTCACAGATACACCAAACATGGCGGGCAACATCAGCTTACGCACCTTTACCACTTCAGGTGAGCGCCAGGCAAATTTTGGTCGTGACAGCATGCCCAGGCGGGCCAAAAATGGTAACTGGAACAGACACTGAGTCAGACCACCCAGAAATACGCCAATCGCCAATGCATAAGCGCCCTGCTCAAATTGGTCATGTAATAACAGCGCGCAGCTGATGATACTGATATTTAGTAATACGGGTGTAAACGCCGCAACAGAGAAGCGATTGTACACATTAAGCACCGCTCCACTGAGCGCCACCAAAGAGATAAAGAAAAGATAAGGAAAAGTGAACTTAAGTAATGCACTCGCCAGCACAAACTTCTCAGCATTTTCACCTCCCTGCCACCAGTCGATGAACCAGCTGGTGCCAAATAAACCGGCAATCACTGGCGAGCCCACGACGCCAACTATGGTGACAAACATTAGGATTGTACCTAAGGTACCTGCTGCCTGAGCAACAAAGATCCTGACTTTGTCATCTCCGTGTTGCTCTTTGATCTCAGCCAGAACAGGAACAAACGCCTGAGCAAACGCACCTTCAGCGAAAAGGCGACGCATAAAATTCGGAATACGGTTTGCAAACAGGAAAACATCCGCGGCGAGTCCTGCTCCCAGCAAATTTGCCACCACAGCGTCTCTGACTAATCCTAATACTCTGGATATCATCGTCATGGCACTCACAATCATGCCTGATTTAAACAGCCCCTTCGCCACTGCATTTCCTCAGATAAATTTTTGCGCGGAATTATGCCACAACCAGATAAAGATAAATACTCGCGAAAATGAGGGTTTTTGCGATACTTAGCCTGATAAATCGGGTTCAATCAAAGCTCGATAGTCACGCATATTTACGCTCGTTTCTGTGGATCATCATAAACACTCTAGTAGAGCGATTATGGATTTGTTACAATGTGCCCAGACTGCCAAGCCGTGTGCCGCTCAAGGTGCTGACTTGGTATACGATCTGAGAGTTTGATTGCACCCAATCGTTTCAGACAAGCTATCGTGCAACCCAACTAGCCGCTTATGGCTGCGAGGGGCTAGGGACAAGCACGATACGCAAACAAATTGACCAGCCGAGGGGAATTTTTATTGACTTTAAAGAATAAAAAGGGCATATTCCTCGGCCTTTAAACTAAGCTTATTTTAAGATTGTTAGGAGCATACCTTGGCTAACATCAAGTCTGCAAAAAAACGCGCTATCACTAGCGAAAAACGCCGTCAGCACAACGCAAGCCGTCGTTCAATGATGCGTACTTACTTCAAAAAAGTAGTAGCTGCTATTGAAGCTGGTGACAAAGAAGCTGCACAGCAAGCTTTCGCTGTTGCTACACCTATCCTGGACCGTTACGCAACTAAAGGTCTTATCCACAAAAACAAAGCTGCTCGTCATAAGAGCCGCCTAGCCGCTAAGATCAAAGCGCTATAATTGTGGTTTTGGATATGAAAAAGCCGACGTAAGTCGGTTTTTTTATGCCTGAAAAACAACCTCTACGCTGCTTACTCAGGCAGCAGACACAAATCCTTTGGACGGAAGTGTGCCAAAACTCATTGTCCAAGCTAAATATGACGAGCCAGCTTAAGCTAACTCTAGCTTTGGATAAAACTTCTTTAGCATCGCCGCAATTTTCTTTGGCGAAAAAGGCTTAACAACAAACCCTTTTGCCCCCCGTTCAATTGCATCTTTCACGTTATCAACTGTTGAGTGTGCTGACACCATCACAACATTGATATCCGGGTTAATCTCGGCAAGCTCCGCAATTAGCTCCTTTCCATCCCCGTCAGGTAGTTCGATATCTAAAAAAACGATATCAAAATGACGTTCCTCACAGGCGGTAAGACATTGTTTCGCTGTCGATGCTTCTTTAACATTATCGATCCCCAGATGCATCAGGGTTTGATGCAAGAAACTGCGAACAGTGCCTACGTCATCAACAATTAGTATAGAGATTTGTTGTTCCATATCCTTTCCCGTGGGCTAGTCAATTGAAATGCGCTATTATTAGCATAGAACTATTATAGAGTCCTGCAAACAAAAGGCTATAGCAAAGCATGGCACAAAAACCAAAAAAACAGGCATTACTCGGTCAGGTCGATGCCAGGTCAAAGAAAAAACAACCCAGACAAAAAAAACGTTTATCACCCCAGCAACAAAAGGCACTACAACAACAGCAACTCCAACAACAAGCACAGCTGGCAGCCGCACAACAAGCACAAGCTAAGTCTGGTAAAACTCGCTGGATTATAGCTGCAGTCATTTTGCTCCTTGTTATCCTGTTTCCCAAACCTAAGCTCATTACCTATGAAAAGATAGGCCTGGTTGCACAAAGTGTATACTGGCCTGGTTTACCCGGTGTAGACCCCGTTTTATTTGATTCAAACCTGCATATTCGTCCAGCTTTAGAGCGAAATACGCTATATCTTTGCCAGGATGAGCGCGACCCAGACTCCTGCCAGAAGTATCAAATCATCAAACAACAAGGCTTTATCTCTGCGTTGATGGCACTGATTTTGAATTAAAAAAACTAATCTGAAAAACACAAAAATACTCGTTTGAAGTGACCGGGGTTGGGGCGCATAATGGCGCCCCTTTATTGAACAACCTGGAGTACTTTGACGATCATGCCGAACGAATTTGACTGGCTACTTAATTTATTACTGCTAGTGCTAGGATTTGGTGCCTTTTTTATTAACCATAAAACCTTGCTGCGTGGCGCGGCATTGGCGACCTGCAGCATCCTGTTTATTTTGTTCAGCCTCGATCTGATGAACACCTCAGTGATCTCAAACCTGGGTTTGATTCTGATTAATTCATTTTATCTGTTCAAGCTCTTTACTCACGAACAGTATAATACGCCTTAGGTACACCTTAGGTACGCCTTAGGTATAGCTAAAGCACGCCTGCCAATGCTTTTGCACCGGCAGGCAGTAAAAAGCAAACTGCCAGGCTTAAAGATATTTTCTAATTTCTGAGCCTGCGCTACAATCTGGCCACACCCATTGGTTTTGGAGACGTAGTATGGCCATGACAGATGAAGAACTTTTTCTCGCCTCAATGGGGGACGTTGTTCCCTTAGCACAAGACAAAAAAGCAGAGCTCAGACGTCAACAAAACGAACCTACCCTGGCGCAACTTGCACGCAGAGAAGCGGCAGAGCAGGAGCAGGACTTCGATCCTAATTTTCTCTCCACTGAATATGTTGACCTGCTCGATCCACACGATTTGCTTAGCTACAAAAAAGATGGTGTTCAGCAAGGGGTATTTAAGAATCTCAGGCTGGGCAAGTATCAGATTGACGCCACGCTGGATTTGCACGGCAAGCCTTTTCGTGAAGCCAGAAAGTCACTGTTTGACTTCATCACCGACTGCCATCAACGCAGTATCCGGGTACTTCTGATCCGTCATGGCATTGGCTTAAAAAGCAAACCCTTTCCAGCTATTCTGAAAAGCTACTGCAACAAATGGTTACAGGAGATGCCACAAATACTGGCATTTCACACGGCATTAAGCTGCCATGGCGGTAACGGCGCAACATACGTGCTGTTAAAGAAAAGCGAAGAGAAGAAAGTGGAAAATCGCGAGCGGCATGCCAAACGGTGATAGCAGCGCTTGCTGCTATCTTTTTAACTCTGTGATGAGGACGTTACGACAACTTCCTCGTCCGCTTCTTGTATCGAATGGTGAGATTCAGCATTAGCCTGATTGAACCACGCCATTACCCCCAACACAATAACGCTAAAAAGCACAACGGAGAGCTTAACGCCACCTTGGTTACTATTCATAAAAAGCGACTCTTTATTATTATTTTCTCATAACTTACTGAATGTAATTAGATGTCACAAGATGTTTTTTTATACAGTATTTTGTACCATAAAAAATCGTCGTCTAATACTGCCGGCCAAAGTACCCAACCACTTACCACCGGCAGAGATTTCAAGACACCTGTAGAGCCTGAAACCGCATGCTCAGTCTTGTGTAACAGACTGAGCAATGCGCTATTAGTAACCCACCTGCAAATCCACGCAATGTGACAGAGGCTGTCCCTTTTGCATTGCCTGCCTATTTGCAACAATTTGTGCAATCGCTGTTTTCAGGCTCGTCAGCGCCGCAACATGGGGAGTCATAGTGATTTTTGGGTGATCCCAGAATGCATGATCTGCCGCAAGAGGCTCTGCTGCGAATACATCCAGCGTGGCTGCTGCAATTTGTTGATTATCGAGTGCATCAAGTAAGTCAGCTTCATTAAGATGTGCGCCACGAGCAACATTGATCAGTACCCCGTGCGAAGGCATCGCCTCAAACAGCGCTTTATTCAAAATGCCGTGCGTCTGGGCCGTCAGAGGTAACAGACAGACGATATAATCACACTGTGATGCAAATTCACTTAACTGTGCCTGTCCCCAGAATTGCCTAATGCCCTCTAGCACTTTTTCGCTTCTTGACCAGCCCAATACCTCAAAACCATTACGTTGCAGCTTAGTAGCGGCCACCTGCCCCAGCTGACCAAGCCCGAGTATCCCCACCCGGTTGCCACTACTTGCCCGTTTAGGACGCCACAGCTGCTGTTGCTGTTGTTGATAATATTGCGGTAAACGTAACTTATGCGCCAGCACATGTCCCAGTACATATTCAGCCATGTCGTCGGCCAGCGCGGGATCAACAATGCGACACACCTGAACATCAGCCCGTAAAGCAGATAACGCGATGCCATCGACCCCGGCACCAAACGACTGGACGACTTTGAGATTTGGTAATTGTTGCCACAACGACTCAGGCGCATTCCAGGCCAATACAAACTCAATCTCGGCCAGATCACCGGCATCGGGCCACTCTCTTACGTCCACATCCGGCAGGCTCGCGCGTAACTCTGCCATCAGTTTGCTGTTGTCTCTGCCCGTTACACAGACTAAAAATGCCATCCTCTTTCCTTTGTTCTTTTTCAATCGTCACTACTGTATCAAAAATCCAACCTTAAATTGTACTTACACGATGGCCATCAAACTGACATACAGCTGCAACTTGTTTGTCATGGAGAGTTTTTAATCTTGACGAAAAGCGGTTATAGAACGTGAGAATTAAATATGATCAGTGTAGATAAGGTCATTGAAGCAAACCTGCCTCAATTGGAAAATTCACCTAAAGTAAAAGGGTTAGTAAAGAAGGGCCTGGGCTACTTACTTCATGAACAAGAGTTTGTCGCCTTTGCAGATACCTACCCACACTTGCAGGGGCTTGAATTCGTAGAACAAGTCTTGGAAGAACTGGACTTTGATGCACGCTTTAAACCCAAACAAATCGAGCATATTCCCAGTGAAGGCAGTGTCGTGATAGTCGCCAATCATCCGATTGGCTCATTAGACGCACTGGCACTGATCAAAGTGTTGGCTCAGGTGCGCCCCGATTTGAAAGTCGTGGCCAATAGAATGCTCATGTCCATCACTCCTATGCACTCGCTGTTGTTACCGGTGGACAATCTATCCGGTGCAAGCCGTAAGCAGGAGTTGGCCAATATTCAGCACCATCTTAAGCAAGACGGTGCGTTACTTATTTTTCCAGCTGGAGAAGTGTCTCGTCTCGGGCCAACAGGGATTAAAGATTGCAAGTGGAACTCCGGTTTTTTGCGTATGGCTAAAAAAGCCAACTGTCCTATTTTGCCCATCTATATCAAAGCCAAAAATAGCCCTTTATTTTACGGCACTTCAATGATTTACAAACCTTTAGCCAGCTTGCTTCTGGTCAAGGAAATGTTTAAACAGCGCCAAAAGTCTCTTGAATTCGAGATTGGCGCCAGTATTCCACCCGCCTCGTATCTGCTGGAAAACCTTAAAGACAAAGAAGTTGTCGCCCTGATCCGCAAGCAGCTTTACCGACTAACCTCCAAAAAGTCTTTGCCTCTTAAGACCCAGTCTCCAATCGCGGTTCCGGAGTGTAAAAAGGAGCTCAAACAGGCAATTGAAACTTGTGAACGTTTGGGAGAAACCCAGGATGGTATGCAGATATATCTGTATCAGTATCAAGGTAGTTCGCCGATTTTCCGTGAGCTGGGTCGGTTAAGAGAAATTGCCTTTCGCGCGGTCGGAGAAGGCAGCGGCAAACGCCGTGATATCGACAAATACGACATGTATTATCAGCACCTGGTATTGTGGGATGCTAAACAATTGGAGCTGGTTGGCGCGTATCGGCTGGCCAGCGCGCAAACCGTCATCAATGAACAGGGTACGGAAGGTCTGTACACGACCAGCTTGTTTAATTACTCTGAGCATATGCAACCCTATTTTGAGCATGGCCTGGAATTAGGCAGAAGCTTTGTACAGCCAAAATATTGGGGACGCAAAAGCCTGGACTACCTCTGGTATGGCATAGGGGCCTTTGTCAAACGTTATCCGCACCATCGTTATCTGTTTGGTGCAGTCAGTTTATCCAACGCACTGCCAGATAAAGCCAAAGCCATGCTGATATACCACTACCAGCATTATTTCTCAAATTTGGTCTCCCTCGCGACCCCGAAAAACGAGTTTAAATTTACGCCTTCCCAGCAGCAGGCCTTTGCTCAGTTATTCTGTGGTGATGATATTAAAGAGGACTTTGCTGAACTCAAACACATCATGGCGAATATGGGCGCACAGGTCCCGACCCTGTTTAAGCAATATACCGAATTATGTGAACCCGATGGTGTGAATTTCCTGAGTTTCAGCATAGACCCAGATTTTAATAACTGTATCGACGGTTTAGTTTTGGTTGATCTGACACGGATAAAATCCCAAAAAGCTAAGCGATATCTGGGAGAAAATATTTACGACTGATTTGTGTTGTTGCAGTTTTTTTATTTATACTCGCGCTCGGAAGACCTTATTTGCGAGCGCGAATGTTAAAAACAGTTTTACAACTCATTATTTTTGCCATTGTTTTTCTGGCTGTGACTGCCTATCAGGAACTTGGGATGCTGGCAGACGATGGCCAAGCCTCTGCCCCCTATTTTTCTCTGCCGGTACTCGAGCAACCCACACAAAGAGTGTCCATAAAGTCTCTGCAGGGGCAACAATCTGTGGTTTACTTCTTCGCTCCCTGGTGCAGTATTTGCCGATACAGCATGCCAAACCTTAACAAGCTGCATGAGGCGGGCAAAGTGAATGCCGTTGCCATTGCGCTGGACTTTGAAAATAAAGACGCTGTCAGCGCCTTTGTAGACGATTTATCACTGAGCATGCCTGTATTACTCGGCAATCGCAGTACCGCATCAGATTATAAGGTCAAGGCATACCCCACTTATTATGTACTATCAGATGACCTGAAAGTGGTCGAGCGTTCTGTTGGCTACTCCAGCGAGCTGGGAATACGCGCCAGGCTCTGACTTACCAAAGAAGCTAAGTGTAAGAAAGTGTTCGAGTAATCGACAATTTCTTACCCTAACGTAAAACAAAGGTACGATTAATTCCCATACACTAGTCCCCACTTTTATTCAGCTTAGATTCAACAAGGGACTACCATGACACTCTGCTCGCTCAACAAACCATTTGCTCTATCGCCCATTATGTTATGTATGGCGCTACAGGCTCAGGCAAATACCAGCGCAGATATAGAACACATCGAAGTGCATTATAAGCGCAGTTCAATTACTTCGGAAATCACTGAAGATACAGAAAAATTGATAGAAATGCCCGGCGCTATGGGCGATCCACTACGCGCTGTCTACGCACTCCCTGGTGTGGTCGCGGCAGGTGGTTCAATGAGTGCTCCGGCGGTGCGGGGGTCTTCTCCCAGTGACAATATGTTTGAAGTCGATTTTATGCCCGCGGGCTATATTTTCCATGACTTCGGAAGCTCGATATTTAATCGTTATATCATCCAAGACTTTCAGCTCTACTCCGCAGGTTATGGCACAAGTTACAGCAATGCCACCGGTGCAGTCTTTGACGTAACACTGCGCAATCCCAAATATCAGCCAGTCACCACCACGCTGGACCTGACCATGTTCAACGCCGGCGTATTTGTTGAAGGACAACTGAGCGACAGCACGGCTTTCTATGTCTCGGGCCGTAAAAGCACCTTGCCACTGTTTTTCGAAGAAGGCGAGGAACTCGAAGATGACGATGGCGAACCAACCGGCGTGATTATCAATGATGCGCCGGATGACCATGATTATCAGGGCAAGTTTTTATGGGACATCAATGCCAACAATACTTTGACCTTCAATTTTACTGGTGCGGAAGACTCAGCAGCAGCCGGCTTTAATGAGCGCTCTGAACTGGCACAGAAAACACCTGAGTTTCAGGGTGATGCGCGTTTTATCAGAGAATTCAACAGTCAAAATATATTGTGGGACCACTACAATGACAAAATGCACCTACGCGTAGGCATTGGTGCGCTGGACCATTCAGGCCGACTGGAATATGGCCGCCGCGCTACGGTTTCAGCCGGTTATTTTGAAGAAGAATCGGAAAAACAATATACCTACAAGGCACGCCTGAACTACCGTATCAACCCGGCTCATCAGCTTGTTGTAGATGCAGCTTACTTTGATAAAGAAACAGAATATAGCTACGACACTTTCCAGTACCTATGTACAGAACTGGATCCCGACTGCGACCTGAAAAAAGGTGAGCGGATCAACGGCAAGCGCAGCATCGACATCGACAGTGGCTTTGTTGGCCTAGCGCATATCTGGCAACTGGGCGACGACTGGCAGAGCGAGCTTGGAGTGCAGAGTCAGCATAACAGATACACCGATGAAACCTTTACCTCTCCTCGCCTCGCAATCAGTTACTATGTGACGGAAAACAGCACTATCAGCGCCAAAGCAGGTCGCTATAATCGCATGCAAAATGTGGAGTACATTTTGCCAGAAATTGGTAACCCCAAGCTAAAATCTCAGGTGTCGGATCACTATACGCTGGGCTTCAGCCAGCAGCTGGAGAATGAGTGGAGCTGGTCACTAGAGGGGTATTATAAGACTATGGATGACCTGCCGCTTGCCATTGACGACGGCCCGAATGCTGCCGACCTGTATAGCAACGACGTTGAAGGACGCGCCTATGGTGTCGACCTGCTGATCAACAAAAACAAGACCGATAACTGGTATGGCTGGGTCGCATTGAGTTACTCAAAAAGTGAGCGTACCGACCTGAGCCGCAATATAACCCGCGACTATTACGCCGATACGCCACTGGTATTTAACGCGGTATTTCATTATGAGATCAATGAGCGCTGGCAAGGCGGTTTCAATTTTACCGCACGCAGCGGTCAGGCTTATACCCCCATTGTCGGTGTGAGAGAAAACCCCGATCATGATGACCGCTTCTTACCTGTTTATGGCGACCCCTTTTCAGAGCGGTTCAAAGTGTATCACCGCCTGGATATTCGCTTTGAGCGCAAAACAGAGATATTCGGCAATGATGGCAAGCTGATCTTTGAACTCATGAATGCCTATGGTCAGGAAAACATTGCCTATATTGACCTGGACTACGACAGAGTTAAGTCCGTTAACGACCTGTATATAGAAGAAGAGGAAGATGATTTCTCTATCCGCCCGTCGATTGGGTTTAGCGTGACCTTCTAATACTTCCCTTGAAAAGGCCGGACGCAGACAATTGAAGCTTGCGTTTTAGGCCTTCTCCTTGCATGATCGGCGCCTTTGATAGTCCGGAGACCTGAATCATGCCAAAAGCCTGTGCTTACCACATTTTAGTTAAAACCGAAAAAGAGTGCCTTGCCATTAAAGCCAAGCTTGCGAAAGGCGGCGACTTCAACAAACTGGCCAAACAGCATTCTCTGTGTCCGTCGAAAAAGCGAGGCGGCGATCTCGGCGAGTTTAATAAAGGTGATATGGTCAAAGCATTCGATGATGTGGTGTTCAAAAAGCCACTTTATGAAGTCCACGGTCCGGTCAAAACCAAGTTTGGCTACCACCTTATCAAAACCGTATATCGCTCCTGAGGCATCATCGGTTTTCTCAATCATGGCCATCGGTTTTTGACGGTTTCAATTTGCCTGCAGGCCGATATACTGATTACCAAGCTCAATGATTTGGAGAACCCTATGTTTACTGTGATTTTTGGCCGAGAAGGCTGCCCTTACTGTGTCCGTGCAAAAGACTTAGCTGAGCGTTTGACCAACGAACGAGACGATTTTAAGTTTCGCTACATTGATATCAACAAAGAAGGTGTCAGCAAGGCCGATTTGGAAAAATCCGCCGGTAAGCCTTGTCCAACTGTGCCGCAAATTTTCGTCGACCAGGCCCACATTGGCGGCTTTACAGAGTTTGAAGCCTATGCCAAAGAGAATTTGGGCCTGTATCAGTAACACAGCCCTGAATCCCCCTTGCCTGAGTCGCCATAAACCCGCAATTCAGGCATGATTTTCCCTTTAAAATAGTCACTTATCTGTCAAGCTAACAATCAAGAAAAATAAATAAGTTTATTTTTTGACCAATATCAAATACCTACAAAATTAGTGCCAATTTATGCAAGCAATTGTTTTTTCTTTGCTGTACAATGCCGCCTCTTTTAACTTGTTGAGGCGCATTAATGTCAGAACCAGTCACGTTTGAATCTTTAGATCTTTCTCCTGCAATTTTAAAGGCAGTCGAAGAGCTGGGATATCAATCACCTTCTGAGATCCAGGCTCAATGTATACCGTTATTGCTAGAAAGAAAGGACGTGCTGGGACTAGCGCAGACGGGTACGGGCAAAACGGCGGCGTTCGCGTTGCCGCTATTAAACAATGTTGACGCATCCGTTAAGCAACCACAGATATTAGTATTGACTCCAACACGCGAACTGGCTTTACAGGTCGCGGAAGCCTTCAACCAATACGCTAAATACACCAAAGGTGTTGAAGTATTGGCTCTGTACGGCGGACAAAGCTATGGCGTGCAGCTGAGTGCACTACGCCGTGGCGCACAGATCATTGTGGCAACACCGGGTCGTTTGATTGACCATATTAACCGTAAGACCATTGATTTGTCGGATCTGAAAGCCTTAGTGCTGGACGAGGCCGATGAGATGCTACGCATGGGCTTTATCGATGATGTTGAAAACATCATGGAAAAAACACCGGTAGAGAAGCAAACCTGTTTGTTCTCTGCAACCATGCCGAAGCAGATCCAATCTATTTGTTCTAAGTATTTAGATAACGCAGAGCAAGTAAAAATCACGCCACGTAACTCAACTGTTGACACAATTGAGCAAGTATACTGGCGTGCAACTACGCATAAAAACAAAGCCATCGTACGCTTCTTAGAAGCGGAAGATTACGATGCATCTATCGTGTTTGTGCGTACACGTAACGATACTGTTCAGCTGGCTGAGCTACTTGAGCGTGAAGGCTTCTCTGCGGCACCACTAAATGGTGACATGAACCAGCAAGCCCGTGAACGTACGGTAGAGCGTTTGAAGAGCGGTCTGTTAGACATCGTTATCGCAACTGACGTTGCGGCGCGTGGTCTGGACGTAGATCGTCTGAGCCTGGTTATCAACTATGATATCCCGCAAGACAGCGAAGCTTATGTACACCGTATCGGCCGTACGGGTCGTGCTGGTCGTAAAGGTAAAGCTATCCTGTTCGTGAAAGGTAATGAACGTTACCTGCTACGTAACATCATGCGTCATACCCGCTCTGACATCGAGCAGGTTGAGCTGCCTAACGCGAAAGTCGTTGAGCAAAAGCGTATTGAAGCACTACAAAGCAAGCTAAGCCTGGCGCTGGATCACAAAGACATCGAGTTCTTCAGTGAAGTAGCACAGGGCATGGCTGAAAAACTGGAACTGAGCCAAACTGAGCTGTCCGCTGCACTTCTGTGCCTGGCACAGCAGCAGTCACCGTTGAAAGTTCAGGAAATTCAGGTGCAACGTGAACGTCGCGAACGCGATGGTAACCGCGAGCGTCGTGGTGAACGTGGCGAGCGTGGTGAACGCAAAGGCAATGCACGTCGCAACACGGGCCCAATGGATACCTATCGTATCGAAGTAGGTCGTGAGCACGGCGTACAGGTCAAGAACATTGTTGGTGCAATTGCAAACGAAGCTGATATTTCAAGCAAGTTTATCGGTGAAATCCGTTTGTTTGATGAGCACAGTACAGTTCAGCTGCCTCAGGATATGCCAGCAGATACGCTGTCACACTTCCAGAGCGTTTACATTTGTCAGCGCCCAATGAAGATGACTAAGAGCACGCACCCTGCCGATCAAGGCAATGGTGGCGAGCGTCGCGGTGGTGAACGTCGTTCAGGCGGTCGTGATGAGCGTCGCTTTGAAGGTCGTGGCGAAGGCCGTGGTGACCGCAAGCGCAGCTTCAAAGATCCACGTGGTGACAAGCGTGACAATAAGCGCAAAGAGCGCGGCGAAATCAGCTTTTCATAAGCTGATTTAGACGAAAAAACCGCTTCAATTGAAGCGGTTTTTTTATGCCTGCGATTTATAAGTTGACGAAATCCGGCAAGAACGGTTCTGAATGGAACGCCAGGCACCCAGCGCATTAGCTACTTGATCCAGTCGCGCGGATCGAATCGATAGTATTCACTCAACAGATTAAATAATTCGGGGTTCTCCTGTTTCAGTTGCAGTGGCTTTTCAATAAAGGTTTCGGTGATCACCGCAAAAAACTCCGCTTCATTGGTCGCGCCATATTCATGTACCACGTGCGGCATATGATACGCCAGTTGCGTTTTAAGCTGCTGATAAGCGCGTGATAACACCTCTCCCCACTTTTTGTAGCTCATGCCCTTTGGCAATTGTGGAGTGCCATTTGTCTGCCCAGTCTGTTGATCTAACTGGTGTGCAAATTCGTGAAACACCAGGTTGTGACCATCTTCGGGCAGGCGGTTGCCTTCCAGCACATCATGCCAGCTCAATACCAGAGTCCCCCCTGGCCATGACTCGCCCTGACGTACCACGGTATGAAAGCTCACTAGCCCTGCACTATCACGACTATTCTGCCCGGCATAGTAGCTGCTGGGGTACAGTAAGATCTCTTTAACATTGGGATACAGCGGCCACTGTTGATTGAGTACCAGCAGGCAGGCATCTGCCGCAATAATCAGTGCCATTGCCCGATTGGTTTTCAGGCCGTCACGGCCGAGTAACCGCTTCTCACCCAAAAACCACAGGATATGGCGCTCAAGGCGCGCTCTGTCTGCATCCGTCATATTACGGTAAATGGGCATATAGCGTAGCAGAACCTGCCTATCTAACTCACTGAGTGACTGCGTTTTATATTTATGTTGCCAGTATGCGCGCTTGATATCATCGAGCCGCCAGTAGATGGCACAGAACACCACCAGGGCAAGGAGTAAACTGATTTCTGTCATTGGTTTTTACGCGTTGATATTTTACTTTGAGATGCGCCTTGCAGGCAGCCTTTTCAAGCAGGATTTGTTAAAATCCTCAACACTTAAAAAAATATCTAACAGTATCAAGTCCGTATGTCTCTGCCCATCGAACAGATCAAATCCGATTTTTGTCACCTGCTATCCTCTGGTAACGTCATTGTGGCCGCCACCACCGGCTCAGGAAAATCCACACAACTGCCTGTCTGGGCAGCCCAACAAGGTCGGGTATTAGTGATCCAGCCTCGACGGATCGCCTGTACCTCATTGGCTGAGTATGTTGCCGAGCAACAAGACAGTCCGCTTGGTGAGCAGATAGGCTATGCTATTCGCTTCGAAGGCCAGTTTAGCCCAAACACCCAGGTCGTCTTTGTAACGCCGGGTGTGGCACTGCGCTGGTACTTTGAAAACCGCCTGAGTGATTTTGCCATCGTTATGTTGGATGAGTTCCATGAGCGACGCTGGGATATGGACTTGCTACTGGCAATGTTAAAGCAACAGGGAGCACATCGCCTGATCGTAACGTCTGCCACCTTATCAGCACAGCGGCTGGTCAGTTACCTCGATGCGCCGCTGCTGACGTCCAAAGGCAAGATGTTCGATGTAGAAGAGCAATTTCTTGCCAAAGATATGCGGACTATGCCAAGTCGCGACAATCTCAGTGACAGAGTCAAAGCGGCCTGCGAGTATGCCCTGCAAAATACCCGCGGCGATATGCTGGTTTTCCTTCCAGGCAAAGGCGAAATCGTGCAATGTGCCGCTCAGCTCAAAACACTCGATGCTTTGGTAGTCCCCCTGTTCAGTGGCTGTGCACCACATGATCAACGGCTTGCCCTGCATCAGCAGCCCAGACAAAGGATCATTTTGGCAACCAATGTGGCAGAGACCTCACTGACCATTCCCAACATTACCTGTGTTATCGACTCAGGCCTGGAGCGACGCACACACCTGAGAAATGGCAAAACGGTACTGGGTCTGGATGCCATCGGCAGAGACTCGGCAAAACAACGCTTGGGCCGCGCGGGACGAACTCAGAAAGGGCTCTGTCTGCGCCTTTACGGACAATATGCGCCATTGCTGGAGAGAACTCCACCGGAAGTACAAAGAGAAGCCCTTACTGAGCTGGTACTGGCTGCCGGCTGTGCCACTGAGGGTATCGACTCGTTGAGCTTCATCGACCCGTTGCCTGCCAGTTCAGGACAAAAAGCACTGGACCTGCTCAGAAAAATCGGTGCCCTTGACGCACAAAGCCGCGCTACTGAGCTGGGCAAGCAGTTATATCCATTACCTGTCGATGTCGAACTGGGTCACCTGATAACCAAAATGCCAGACAACCGTCTGCGTCAGGCAATGATCGATGCCGTAGCTGTGATGTCGGTGCCGGCACGGGTTTACCAACTACCAAGCTCTGCTGAACAATTCGAAACCCTCAATAAGGCACTGCCCCACAGTTGCGATCTGGAGCTGGTGATCGCCCTGATACGAGGCAAAGCCCCTGGCATACGAGCGGAGGAGGACGCCCTGCGCGAAGCGAGACAATTCAGCTCGCAACTGAGAGAGGCCTTTTCCCTGCCATCACTCGACAAAGCCGCCAGCTATGACCGCGATGCGCTGCTTAGCGCAATTGCCTCGGTGCGCCCAGATTGGTTGTATATCAAAAAGGACAACCGTCGCGGTGGTTTTAGCAATGGTCATAGCGAGGTGGTGCCAGCAAAAGAATCTCGGGTGCCAGACACATGTGACGCAATCCTGGTCATAGATACCTACGCACTGGCCGGTAAAGGCGTTAAACAGGCCACCACCTTGGCTACGCTGTCCGCCCCAGTCACACGCTCGTTGCTGATACAGCATGCGCAAACAGGCACTACGCTGGAGCGGGCCTATCTGGAAGAAGGCACCATCTGGGTTGAGTTTGTCCGCCACTATGCTGGCGTCGCTTTGGAACGACAAAGTCACATCGCAACAGGCTCTCAACTGATCCCCGCCTGCGTTAAGCTAATTGAACAAAACCTGCTGTTTAGCGGGGTCTGGCAGCAAGTCAATGCGATGCTGGATTATCAATACCTTTATCACCAGTATGAACAAAGCGACATACCAGCCGTGCCGAGCACAACTCAGTGGTTGACACAAACACTCGGGGACTTGGGTATTGAGACACAGGAAGATCTGACGCTAATTGAGGCACAGGACCTATTCTATCTACCTATTGATAGCTGGGTAATTGAGCCCTTTATGGAGAAGTTTCCCCTTGAAGTGGTCTTGCCAGAATTGACGATGACTGTAACCTACAGTTTTACCGCGAAACGCATTATTCTCGAATATTTACACGGCAACCGCAAAGATGCCCCCAAACGCTGGGAATTACCTGCCTGGTCTGGGTTTAAAATACGCTACAAAAAGGCCAGTAAAGTCGTAGATGTGAAATAAGTTTATCGGAGGTGGATGACAAGCTGGGTTGCAAAGGGTTAACTTTTGAACTTTGATTGTCAGCCACGGAAGGCCAAGAAAGATAACCAAAATACAAAGAGATGAAATTAAAAAAGCCCGGTAAACCGGGCTTTTTTGCTATTAACCTAAGTTACAATTAGAACTTGTGGCTAACAGAGAAGTACAGGTAACGACCCATGTTGTCGTATAGTGCCTGGTCGTACCAAGGCCAGCGGTTAGCTGCCTGCTCTGAGTACGGAGGCTCTTCATCGAACAGGTTACGCATACCAACAGTCAGCTTAGTACCTGTTTCAAGGTAGTAGAAGCCCTGTAGGTCAACTTGCGTGTAAGAGTCAACTTCTAGGATGTCATCTGGGCGTGCCCATTCACAAGTACCAGACTTACGGCTACCTGGGTGGTCAGCTGTTTCGCCAACATAACGGATTGCAACACTTGCACCGTAATCCGCTGTTTCCCACGAAGTACGCAGGTTGTGGCGCCACTCTGGCTCACTCGTTGTACCAGCATCATCACACAGAGGCTGAACCGCTGATGTCTGACGTTCCATTGACATCAGGTAAGATGATTTAAGGCCTACGGTCATTTTACCGCCAAACGCGTCGAAGGTGTTTGTCAGGTTAATGTCCATACCGTCACCGCTTTGCTCGTTCAGGTTCTGGAAGTTAGAACGAACTTCTGCGTCAGGGTGAGATACAGAGCCACCAACACGCTTAACTAGGTCTGGGTACTGAGCTTCGTTGTTCAGGATTTCCTGTGTATCAAGCGTACCGATCATGCCTTCAACTTCGATATTCCAGTAATCAACAGTCGCGTTGAAGCCATCCATGATTTCCCATGAAATACCTAGGTTGTATGACGTTGATTCTTCAGGTGCAAGATTCGGGTTACCACCTGTTGCTGAGCGGATTTCGCGCTCTTCACACTGAGTACCACCTTCTGCCGCACAACGTGTAGTATCGATTGCTGACGCTACACCGAAGCTCTTACCTAAGTACAATTCATTCAGGATTGGAGCTTTAAAGCCAGTTGCTGTTGAAGCACGTAGCAATAAGCTATCAGTTGGACGATAAGACAATGCTACTTTATAAGTAGTTTTGCTACCCAAATCTGAAATATCAGTTTCGATGCTATCGTGACGTAATGCAAGAGACACTTCTAAAGGCTCAAGAGGCATAACACTTAATTCAGAGTAAACTGACTGGAACTCACGACCACCCTGACCGAATGACGCAGCACCACCAGCTACATCGTCATCAATCTGAGCGATGTCTGTGAAGTCGAAGTATCTTTCCTGACGGCTTTCTGCACCAAGAACCCAGCCAAAACCTTCTAGGATGTCGTAGGTACCTGAAATGCTGATGTTAGCCACTTCTTCACGCAATTCACCTTGACGGTGAGTTGGGATTGCTGTCCAGTAATCTTTACCGTCAGCCGCTGTGTGTGGCTTAACAGTGAATACATCAGCAATAAACTGACCATCTTTACGGTTATCGTTCACAAGGCTGATTAGGCCAGCTTCAACCGCTTTACTGAAACGATCTTCAGAGATGTTACCAGAGATACCCATCTGGTTATTGTTTGCCCAAGACTTGTTGTAGTAAGCAGACAACGTGTGCTGGTCATCGATGTACCAGTCAAAACCTGTCGCTAGTGCAGTCAGAGTGTTAACACCGTCACGTGAACGAGGACCTGCATCAACTGTACGACGGATCATGAACATATCTTCGCCGAACGGGTTCTCTGCCGCGTCTGCTGGAATTGAGAAGAAACCAGGTGCCGCACCGTTACGAACTTCAGTTCTTGAACGTGAGTGTCTAGCTTCAACAAACACAGATACAGATTCGCCGAACTGGTGCTTGTGGTCAACAAAGATGTTGAAACGCTCTGAAAGAGGCGCTACTTGATACAATTGAGCAAAGTCGTACGCACACTCAGTACCGTTGTCAACTACAGTCGCTGCACGGATGCTTTCTTGTGGACAGCCTTCAACAGGGAAAGACTCTGAGAAATCACCAGTAACCCAAGTACCAGGCAGACCAGTTGGTGAACGGCCATCTGCACCAGTGATTGAGCTTGCAGAGTTTGCAAGTGGACGGTCTACTGCATCAACTGTACGCTGTTTGAAGTAGTCAAATGCAAATAGTGTGCTGTGGTTGTCGCCACTAGTACCACCAACGATCTCGAAAGATGTTCTTTGACCATCGTTGTGCTCAACGTTTGCACCATATTGTGCTTTAACGCTCAGACCTTCGAAGTCACGCTTAGTGATGATGTTGATAACACCTGAGATTGCATCAGCACCGTAGATTGCAGACGCGCCGTCTGCTAGGAATTCGATGCGCTCAACAGCTGCCATAGGAATAAGGTTAAGGTCAGCTGCAGCATCACCACCTGTAGGTGAACCTGGCAGACGACGACCATTTACCAAGAATACTGTGTAATCATCACCAAAACCACGAGCGTCGAAGTTTGCAGAACCGGCGCCTTGAGCCAGTGTTGCACTTTCTGAAGTCATACCCGGGCCAGCGAAGCTAGACTGGAAAAGGAAATCGGTAACAGTTTGTGAACCGGTTTGCTCTAGGTATTCTTTGTCGAACACCTGAACTGGAGAAGGACCTTCAAGGTCGGTTCTTTTAATACGAGAACCTGTTACTTCGATACGTTCAACTTTCTCTTCTTCGGCACCAGCTTCAGCTTGCACTTGCGTAGCAAAAGCAGCTGTAGAAGCAGAACCAAACACAAGTGCTAAGCGCACTGCTTTCGAGATCTTGCTATTTAACATTTGTTTTCTCCCTGGCTTTAAATATTTCTTTAAAGCTTTGTTTTTATGTATTTTCTTACTTTTATATGGGTAACAAGTGACAACACTTTTAGCCATATTGGTGAAACATACTAATCGCATGAAAAACAAAAGGTCAACAACCTTTTTCAAAATCGGAATAAAAACGCCACAAAAAAAACCTAAAAAACATTAAATATCAAATAGATAGACAACAAAAATTATCTTACACTTTATTTTACACAAAGACTGGTTGTTTTTTGAACCAAAAACGGCTTTTTACACGAGGATGAATGACGGTTTTTAGTCGTCTGTTGGTTTATTCAGGGTAAGGTTTTACGCTATTTGGCAAGTTAGTGCTCAGAAACCTTGCGTAAAGGACAATAGACCTTTCACTTGTCTCTCACTCAAAGTTAAATTATTGTTATAAACACAATTAAAAACTTGAGACAATCAGCATTTTTATCACTGCTAAAAATAAGAGTCGTTAATTGTCAGAATTGCCTGGTTACCCATCCTCAGCTTCAATATAAAAACCCCATTAAGGTACAAGCTAACTAAGCATGACTGTTGATGCTGTTACGGCGTGTTTAAAAACAAAATAGACGACTATTGCCAGCAACAAAGACTCTTGCATACAGACGAATGGTTGCAATTTCCTGCGCTTATTAATTTATGTTTGTTGCTCGCCTGTATCAGTCTCAGACAACATAACTTTGATAAGTGAGACGAATGAAGTGGATAGATATGTACTTGCGCTAAAAATAATTACTAATACCAATTTGCTTAATTAAGTGTTCTATTTAAAGGCGAGAAAAACTGTTCGATAACCAGCCAAAAATTTTGCTATTCACTTGTTCTAAAAGAGAAATTTTTAACACCGCTAGCGTCATATTTGTTCCGCCAAATTGAACAGACACTAAGTGAGATTGGTATAAATATTGATATGAATCATACTCTTGCATACACAAAAAATCCGACTTCACTTCTGAAGTCGGATTTTTACTTTTAAGCCACGCTATAGCGCGCTCGCTTGCAATTTGCTGAGCAGCAAATTAGAAGCTGATGTTGTAACCGGCGAAGATTTCGCGACCAATGTGGCCTGTGTTGTAGATTGAATAGTCAACGTATTTATCCTTACTATCATACACAACACCTTTATCAAACAGGTTACGTGCTCCCAGTGTAAACGTGCCATAACCATCGCTGTAGTACTTCATGTTCAGGTTATGAGTTACGTAGGTCGGCAGTGAACCGTCGTACACATTGTACGGTTCTTTACCATCTACTTTAACCACTGATTGCGACTCATAAGTATCTGCAATGATATCTGTAGTCCAGTTAACTGTATAGTTATCAACTGCGTAGTTGATCGTGAACTGAGAACGCCATTCAGGTGTTTCCGGCGCGCCCTTCTCATCTTCACGAGGACCGGTGAAGTAGACATCTTCGCCCACTTCTGTCAGCAAGGTGGTTACATTTCTGAACTTAAAGTCACCAAATGAAGTTTCTAGCTTGTAAGACAAGTCAATATCGAACCCTTTACGGGACATAGAAGCGCCATTGGCATACTGAGTATACGCTTTAGAGATAGATCCATTCGCGCCGCGCTCAATGTCTACATACGGGTATCTTGCCTGAACCTCTTCCAGTTTACCGGCATTTTCAATATGTACCAGGTCCTGAGCGGTGATGATTGAGATGACATTGTCGATTTCAAGTTCAAAGTAATCTACTTTGATTGAGACATCTTCAAAGCCAGAGTAAACCATACCCAGGTTCATGTAGGTTGATTCTTCCGGGCCTAGCTGGTCATTGCCTTTGCGCATTTCGCTTACCTGACCTGTAGAACAATCCACAGCCGCAATACCTTGCGCTGCGCAATTAACATAGTCGGTCACGCTCGGACTGCCTTTAGAGTCTTTTGCATTCAGCTCTTTCAGAGATGGTGCACGGAAACCCTCAGAGTAAGACGCACGAAGTAGCAGGTCATCAATCGGGCGGTAGTCCAGCTTCACACTTGGGTTACCTTCACCACCGAAGTCGCTGTAATCGTCGTAACGATATGCTGCACTCAAAGTCAGATTGTCTAGGATAGGGAATGCCACTTCATAGAATACTGCGGTTACATCACGCTCACCTGCGCCTGAGCCACCAGCATCACCACCAATCAGGCCTGCTTCGTTTTGTGCGTCGTAGCGTTGATCTAACGTCATATCGAAGTATTCAGCACCCACATAGTGTGCAATCGCACCGGCTTCTAGCTCACCCAGTTCAAAGCCCAACCCAGCAAACACGTGATCCAGTTCGCTCTGACTTTCTGTGTAAGTGGTGGCACGCATATTCGCTTTACCCTCTTCAGAGTCCAGTGAAATATTGTTCAAAATGTTGTGCGACAAACCCGCAACACTCAGGTAATAACGACCAGCTGTGCGATAATCTAGTTTAGCTTTATGGTAAGACACTTCCCATTCAGCGGTGTCACCAAACATGCCCTTCAGACCTAGAGTGTAATCCTGCTGGTAATCCGTCACTTCACCATCACGATTACCAGTCTGATGCCAGCGGAAGTAACCATTTGCAACTTCACCCGTTGGGTTTAATGGGTAGTCAGCCGCCATTTTTTCAAAGTAATCCGCCGGTGGCGCATAACGGCCAAATGAGTCGTTACGACTGAACATTGCACGTGCATACAGCTCTAACTCATCGGTGAGTTCATAGTTGACACTAGCCATCGCTGAATCGCGCTTTGTTGAGGCCATATTGGCTGAAACGTCAGCAAAAGCGAAACCACAAACTTGACCACCTCCGATACCACCTTTACCTGACCCCTGGTCTAGAACACCGACAAAGCCCGGTACAGTTTTTGTTAGTTCATCACATTTGGGCGAAGCAATATAACCACCACCTGAGGTTTTTCTATATGTTTCGCCATAATGGCTAATACCTACAGTTTCATCACCTAGGGAGATTAAACCATCGCCATTTTTATCTTCCATAGACGCCGCTGTGTAGCTACGGTCACGGTCAAAAATAGGGTTACGCTGCTGGTGATCGTATACAAACGTAATGTTACCTTTGTCAGAGCTCACACCAAATGCCATTGACATTTGCTTAGTGTCTGCGCCTTCTGCTTCAGGGCGACCAACCTGGATATCGAAAGATACCCCTTCGAAGTCTTTTTTCAGGATAACGTTAATAACACCAGCAATCGCATCCGAGCCATAGATTGCCGAAGCGCCATCTTTAAGAATTTCAATACGCTCTACCGCCGCCATTGGGATTGAGCTCAGGTTAGCACCACCACCATTCAGAGAGGGCGAGCTACCCATACGCTTACCATCGATCAGCACCAAAGTACGACCGGAGCCTGCACCCAGCAAGCTTACTGTTGACTGTGACTGACCGCTGTTACCAGAACTTGGGATAACAGAACCAAAGCTGTTAGAAGTCACGCTTTGCAGTGCTTCGGCAACAGAGACTCGGCCCTGACCTTCGAATTCAGCGGTAGAGATTACTTCAACCGGGCTTGCACCTTCCATGTCGACACGCTTGATACGCGAGCCTGTGATTTCAATGCGTTCTACTTTTTCGACACCGTCTTGTGCAGTGGCTGACTGTGCAATCACAGCCGTAGACGCAGCACCAAATGCCAGTGCTAAACGCACGGCCTTAGTTACTTTAGTGTTCAACATGTGTTTTCTCCCTGGGCTTACTCGTGGCGGTAAGCATGAGTATTGTTGGTATTTATAACGAGCCTGCAGAGTCTAATTTCAGCAGGCTCTGAATTTTCGCGACGGATACTAATCGCGACCTGTGTTAAGCGTCAAACCACCACGACTTAACAGACAAGCACACCAAAAACACAATCAAAACCCAAGGATTTAACAGCCCTTTAAAGTTAATTACCACTCACTTCAAAATAAATGCATTTATTAATTGAATTCACAAAGAACCTGTTCATTAAGAATGCAGAGACCAACATAAGCAAAGAAATGCAAGTCGCATTTTGGTTAAAAAAAATATTTTAAAATTCAGTTCGTTCGCTGGTTTTTTATTCAAAAAATACCGTTAAAACAAACCGTTTTCAAAAAGTTAGTATGTATTTACATTCAAATAAAGCTTTGTCTCAGGCGGGATTTCAATGATGAGTGGCAAATAGACTGAAAAAAAGATTTGCTTACAAGCAGCTAAAAAACCGCTTGCACGCAATTACAAATCAGAAGACAAATCCAGCGTACGCTGGCCATGTAGAGTGATAGCCTCCAGATCGATATCCGGTAGCATCTGATAAATTGGTAAGATCTGCTTTTCTATATAATGACTGTAGTCAGGGTTTACCAACGCTCCATCGACCAATTTGGGGCCCGTTCTACTAATATAGTAGGCAACCTGACTCCCTTTACCGAGTACTCTGTTGATACCCACGCTGTGCGCCTCTTTTGCAGCCCTTACATGTGGCGGAATATTCTTAACGTAGGCGTTAAGTGGCTTACCCAGGCGTTTCTTATAGATGAGCTTGCTATCTGCGTGCCCACTGTTGATTAAGGCAATATATTGCTCTGTTACAGATACCACATCCTGCCCATCAAACAGTGCCCTGATGACAGCTTGCTGATACTCCTTGGCAATTTCAGTCCAGTCGCTTCGCACTGTTTCCAGGCCTTTAAATACCAATTCAGTGCCCTGCTCCGTTTGTATTTGGCCAACATAGCGCTTTTTAGACCCCGTTTCCTGGCCTCGGATAGTCGGCATAAAGAAAGGGCTATAGTGTGTCTCAAACTCAATTTCCAGATAGTTTGGCAGATTGAAATGACTGTCTATGTGCTCACCCCAGCGCAAATTGATTTCCCTCATCAGGCTTTCACCAAGTTGCTGACATTGCGCCGCAGACAAAGACTCAGGCACGCATACAAAGGTCGAATCCGTATCACCATAAATGACCTCATATCCCATCTCTTCAATCCATCCCCGTGTAGTTTGCATAATCTCGTGCCCACGCAGGGTAATAGAGCTGGATAATCGAGGGTCGTAAAAACGGCACCCCCGCGACCCCAGAACACCATACAGGCTATTCATAATAATCTTGATGGCCTGCTGCAGCATTTTCTCCCCCCGATCCTTAGCCTCCTGACGTGCCTGTGCCAGCTGTGCGACTAATCTGGGCAGATGATGCTGAGTACGAGAAAAAGCCCCTTTATTAAAGCCGGGAATAGCATCCTGTGGTGATTTTAGCCCTTCTATCAAACCCATAGGATCGATATGAAAGGTGCGAATAATAGAGGGGTACAGACTTTTGAAATCGAGTACCAATACATTTTGATATAACCCGGGCCGTGAATCCATCACATAGCCACCAGGGCTGTCAAATGTCAGCCCATGCTCACCCAGGTTAGGCGCAATATAGCCACTACGGTGCAGCAAGGGCAGATATAGATTAGTAAATGCCGCCACGGATCCACCCATACGCTCCAACTCCAAACCAGTCAGTTGGGTTCGGGCGATAGCAAATTCCAGTAAAGACAGCTTAGTAAATATATCCCAGACCAGCACACAGTCCTGCAAGTTATATCTCGCCAGTGCGGGTTTATCCTGGTGGAACAGGCGTATGATCGCTTCAAGTCTGTCGTCCTGTTCGATTAATTTACTCGTCCCTAACACTTGTTGAGCGACATAAGCCAGCTTAAAGGTTTCAAAATGATAGGTGGCATTTTTCATAGTATCAATGCCATCCAATACGACTCGCCCAGCTATGAGTACCCGCGTAAAGTTTCCTTTCGATACTTGCATGGGGGAACCATCTCGCCCAAAGCTCAGCGAGACACCCAACGCTTCAGCTCTTTCATTCAGTACCGCACAGTCAAACTCAATCACATTCCAACCGATGATCACATCCGGGTCCATGCGGTTCACTTCCTCAACCAGAGCCTGCAATAATGACAACTCATCAGCAACCCAGCGCACATTTACTTCTGCGGCTTCTGGCTCGCCTATCATAATTACAAGTCGTTGTGACTCTGTGACCAGCCCAACGGAAAACAGCACGCCTTCCCCGCTACACTCGATATCCAGTGACAACATAGACAACTTAGGGACAAAATGCGGTGATGGCTTTAACCGCGTCTGTCGGATTTCTATGTATCCTGGTTTTTTCACAGCATGGCCAGATACCCAAGCTCCTCCGCGAATAAACCGCTCCATCAGGTACCTGTCGGCATGACGAATATCCGCCTCATACAAAGTAACATGGTCGGTCAAACTCTCTTTACACTGATAGAAATCACTTAAATTAGAGCAGTACAGGGCGGTAACCGGTGATTGGTCTAGGTGTTTGAGAGTAAGCGGCTTAAATTCAACACCTGAGATGAGCTCAGCTACACGGATTTGCGCGCTTTCAGCGTCCGCGCTGCGGATAAACAAGACCGCCTTCTGCGGCTCAGTGATCACTTTTAGCAACCCTTCAGCCGACTTTAACCAATAGCACAGGTGTAGCCTGTTATTTAAATGGATGTGCTGCCGTGAAAGGATAAAGCCCTGATATACCGCTTGTGCCAAAGGGGATCCCCGCCTAGAATAGAATACCTGTAATTATATCCATACTTTTTTGCTTAAGCGATCCTACATGCTGTCAGATTCTCTAAAAAAAACCATACGTCAGGCGCACACCAACATAGCTGAACAACTCGAAGGCTTCCGCCCTCGCGCCGGACAAAACTATCTGGTTGCAGAAATCGCCAAAACACTGGGTGGTGACTATCACAAATCTCAACGTATCTGTGTCATTGAAGCCGGAACCGGTACCGGTAAATCACTGGCTTATTGCCTGGGAGCCCTGCCCATGGCACTGGCAAAAAAGAAAAAACTGATCATCTCAACTGCCACAGTTGCACTGCAGGAACAATTACTCAACAAAGAGCTGCCCTTTTTTAGAGAGCACTCAGGCCTTGATTTTAAGTTTGATCTCGTTAAAGGTCGACAGCGCTATATCTGTGTGCAGAAACTACTAGCCGCAGTGAGCGGCGAAGAAACACAAATGTCTCTGGTGCCAACAACCAGCTCACCTTTGTCGGCAATGGAGCAGCGCTGCTTACAAGAACTGGCAAAAGCTTATCAGGATAAACGCTGGCAGGGTGACAGAGACAGTTGGGCGGATACCATACCGGACAAAGTCTGGAACCTCATCGCCTGTGACAAACATGCTTGCCAACGACAGCTGAAATCTCACAATTTGTGTCCTTTTCATCTGGCCAGGCAGAAAATCGCACAAATGGATGTACTGGTGATCAACCATGCCCTGTTACTTGCCGATCTGGAACTCGGTGGCGGCACCATTTTGAGTGACCCGGAAGAGACCTTTTACGTTATCGACGAGGCTCACCATTTGCCGCATATTACCCGGGACTTCTCATCCGCAGCAGCAACGATTAAAGGTACGATAGAGTGGTTGGACAAACTGCTCAAGTTCAGCGGTAAAATGGCCAATGTTGTCGTGTCACAAAAAGCCATCGGGCAAAATTTCAAGCTCAATGACGCAGCCAATGATGCGGGTAAAGTACTCCGTCAAGTCAGAGACATGCTGGATCAATCTGACTACAATTACAACGATGATGATACCCATCGTTTTTTGCACGGTGAAGTGCCGGAACAGCTTAAAGAGCGCGCCAAAGACATCGCCGATGCCACTCAGGATGCACTGCGCGCACTGAGTAAAATGCATGATGCGTTGACCCTGGATGTCAACGATGGTGACGTCCAGGGCTTTCTTGCCGATCCCATACTGGCAGAAAGCGGTCAGTATATTAACCGCCTGGAGCAGCTCAACAAATTGTGGTTCAGTTATGCCACAAAAGGTGAAGGTACTCCGCACGCGCGCTGGATAAAACGTCTGGACTACAAACACCATCATGATTATCTATTGTGTGACTGTCCCATTGAAGTGGGGTTTTATCTTAAAGATAACCTTTGGCGCGAGTGTGCAGGAGCCGTGCTGTGTTCGGCCACGCTAAGTGCTATGGGTAACTTCGACCACTTTGCGCGAGAAAGCGGACTCAGCAACGAACCCGGTGTCAAATATATCAAAGCCGATTCTCCCTTTGATTATGCCAAACAAGCCAAGCTGCATATTCCACAAACCAAAACGGAGCCTACAGACAAAGCCTTCAGTGATTATCTTGCAGAAGCGCTGCCCGACTATCTGGACAAGAAAAAGGCCAACCTGGTGCTGTTTGCCTCCTACTGGCAAATGGATCACGTGGTTGCCAAACTACGCAAACAAAACTGGCAGATCCTGGTGCAGGGCGAACTGTCCCGAGAAGAGCTGCTTAAGCGCCATCGCGCCGCCATTGATTTGGGCGCGGGTAGTATTTTATTTGGTACTCAGAGTTTGTCTGAGGGGTTAGACTTGCCAGGCAAGTACCTGGAAAACCTGGTGATCACTAAGATCCCCTTTGCGGTTCCTACGTCACCAGTTGAAGAGGCACAGGCTGAATTCATTCAGTCTAAAGGAGGAAATCCATTTTTATCGATTACGGTGCCAGATGCTGCCAAGAAATTAGTCCAAAGCTGTGGTAGACTGCTGCGCAAAGAAACGGATTCTGGCCGCATCACCATACTCGACAGACGCTTAGTCACCAAACGATATGGCAAAGCGATGCTGGACACGCTGCCACCCTTTGCGAAACAAATAGACTGATCCATGCTCGAATTTGCTTTAGACCCAGCCACCTTGGCGTTGTTATGTACGGTTGCACTGGCCGCAGGTTTTATTGATGCGATCGCTGGTGGTGGCGGTATGCTCACGGTACCCGCTCTGCTCACAGCAGGTCTGCCTCCGCACATGGCACTGGGCACCAATAAGCTCGCGGCCAGCTTCGGATCTTTAACGGCCAGTTTCACTTATTACAAGAAAAATCTCTTTAACCCGAGATTTTGGGCAGCCTCTGTGTTTGCCACCGCCATTGGTGCTGCACTGGGCACTTTATTAGTCGACTCACTCAGTATCGAGTTTCTGAATAAGCTTATTCCTGTCATTATTTTACTGGTTGCACTGTATAGTCTGTTTGGCAAAATGAGCCACAGTGATTCCATAGACTTGCCCAAGAAAACCGCCGTACTCAAGATAAAGCAGTGGCTGCAAGGCCTGGCACTGGGTTTTTTCGATGGCCTGGCAGGCCCGGGGACCGGCACTTTCTGGACCGCATCCAATGATATGCTCTATAAGATGAGCCTGCTGCTTAATTGTGGCCTAGCGCGCTCGATGAATTTTGTTTCGAACTTTATTTCTCTGATCACTTTCGTTGCACTGGGTCATGTGAATTACCTGCTGGGCCTGGCTATGGGCGCATTTTTGATGCTGGGCGCTTGGCTTGGCGCACATTCAGCGATAAAGTTTGGTAGTCGGCTGATCAAACCCCTGTTTAATACTGTGGTGATTATCCTGACAGCAAAACTTATTTTTGAGGCTTATATGGTATGAGTCAGCCACTGGATAAACTCAGGCAGCGCGTTGAAGAACTGCAACATCACGCCCAGCAATTTGATAACGCAAAGTGGTTTGATAAAAACCGCTATATTCAGTCACAACCCAGTCTGTTTGACGGTCATGTGTTTCGTAGTAAAAGCCTCAAACTCAGCGACTATGTCGATGAAGTCAACGAAGCGCTGGCACACTTACCACCGCCGTCGCAACGCCATGCGCTGCAATATGCCGTAGAGCACATCGGTGAACAGATTGAAGCCATCATTAAAGTGCTAAAATCGACCCCTGTATGGGCGAAAGAAAACCGTTTTCAGCCTCATAAGAAGGCAAAAGTCTTTCGTCAGGCCGTCAAAAAGATCATGCAACCTACCCATGAACTTTATCAGGAATTGTCGCAAAACCATGAATTTGAAAGGCGTCTGCAAGAAATGATCTCGCTGCGTCAGGATCAGCTGATAAAAGCAACGCCAGAGCAGGCCAGTCAGCTCAATAAAGAAATTCTTGCGCTACATGGCCGGCTCGGGCGATGTCGCAAGGCCATCAGTGCCACTGAAGACAAAATCCAGCAAAAAGAAAAGCAGACCCGCTTCTGATATGGAAAATTGCCTCCTTTATGTTGTTTTATCACCCCAGCTATAGTGACCTCTCTTTACCGCCAAGGCACAGGTTTCCGATTGATAAATATCGTCTTCTTTATCAGCAGCTAACACATACACCGTGTGCACAATGGCTTACGCAATCAAAGCGTATTGCCACACCTGAGCAACTCATGGTGTGTCATGATACACATTACGTTGCACAGTTCCTCGATGGTACTTTATCGGCTGGTGCTATTAAACGCATGGGTTTTCCCTGGTCGCCGCAATTAGTTGAACGCACATTGCGCTCCATAGGTACGACACTGGAAGCCACGGAGCTTGCGCTGAGCTGCGGATTTGCAGCCAACCTCAGTGGTGGCTATCATCATGCCTTCAGCGACAGAGCTGCTGGTTTTTGCATTTTCAACGATCTCGCCATTACCGCCAGAGCCCTTATCAAAAACGGACAGGCCGATACAGTATTACTGCTGGACTGTGACGTACACCAGGGTGATGGTAGTGCTGAAATCCTAAAATCAGACACGCAGATAATTACCTGCTCACTCCATTGTGAGCAGAACTTTCCCAAGCTGAAGCAAGCGTCCGACTACGACTTTGCCTTACCCATTGGCTGCTCAGATGAAGCTTACCTCGCAACACTCGATGAAGCCCTGAGCCTGTGTACCCGTCTTCACCAACCCGACATCATACTGTATAACGCGGGAGCAGACATCTATCACCGTGACGAGCTAGGGCATTTAGACATTAGTCTGGAGGGCGTATTGGCACGGGATATTCAGGTGTTGAAACATGCAAAGCAGCATCAAACCCCTCTGATGGCGGTACTTGGAGGTGGCTATCAGCGTAATATCAGCCGACTGGTTGAGGTACATAAGCAACTGTTTATCGCGCTGCAACAAGTCTGGCCAGAACGCTTCAACACCCCCTCTGCACAATAAACTACCTACATAAAGTGACATTTTGCAGGTTTTAAAATTGCTGGTAGCATTAACCACAGAGGTGGTTTATGTTGTACAATTACAATAACTTCAAAATGGAGCACTACAATGAAACTTCATGATGATTTGCACAATTATTACGAGAAAATTGTGCTCGAAAACATTGAAGAGCGAGGCCTTGACCATAAATACGATGAAGACGTGATGGCAGACCTGTGTTGTACCGCACTGAATCGTTTGCCAGCTCGTTACATTCGCTATGACGTAGACATGGAGTTTTACCTGCCCACCGACGAAAGAACTGAGATGGAAGCCAAAGTAAAAGAGGCTGTGGATTATGCACTGGCACAAATTGCGAAAAAGAAACAATTTCAACCATGACCCAAAAAACACTCGAAAGCGCACCTGAACACATCAAGCTCGCCGTAGACCTGATCATGTTACTCGAGCAAAACGAAGTACCTGCTGAGCAGGTGCTGGCCGCACTTGAGATAGTTCAGGCCGATTTCACAAATAAACTGGACTCGGAAGTAAGTTAACTTTAAAACAACAAAAAACTTCACACACCATTTACCCTTATGTCATATTGTCGCCTCACAATGACAACTCTCTATGATGTAAGGAATGATTATGACAACAAACCATCCACGTGCTACTGCCCTCTCATTTGTCGCCACCACCCTGCTAAGCGGTGGCGCTGTGGCCAATGATTTCGCCGCACTCGATCAAGCGCTGCCTGGTGGGTATGTGATCAATGGTACCGAGCCCGTATTCGATTTTGACGGAGATGGCTGTTTACCAAGCGCTGGGATCAGCAGGACCGGACAACAGAATGCAGGATTGAAAACGTCGGGTAGTTTGGGTGGCAGTTGCAGAGACAGCCAGTTTTTAGCCACCTCAAACACCGTGCACCGATACGCCTGCGCAGAAACTGGGCAAGGTCGATACTGTGGTCACTTTTACGCTATGTATTTCAAAAAGGACCAGGTATTCCCCTATTTTGGAGGTGGACATCGCCATGACTGGGAATATGCCGCAGTATGGACCAAAGACGGCCAGGTCACACACGGCAGCTACAGCGCCCACGGTGATTTATTTACCAAGCCAGCTAACGAACTCCCCTTTGAAAATGGTCATCTGAAAATTGTCTACCACAAGGATGGTATTCTTACTCACGCATTTCGTTTTGCAAAATCGAATGAAGCAGCTGAGAATGGGTATAATCGCTTTGTCACACCAGCAATCATCAGCTGGTACGAAATGTCCGGAGATGGCATAGATAATCAAGGTTTGCGCGATAAGCTAAATCAATACGATTATGGCTCAGCGACCTTACCCGTAAAGGACAGTCGATTTTTAACTAACCTTAACCGCTTCAAACCCACGGGATATCCTACTTTCACTACCGCTGACGTGTTAGCGGCACAGTAGCTTTCCTGCAAGCCCGCGATAGTGCGGGCTTGCTCTGTACAACCTTAAGCTGACTTTGCGAATGCCTCAGTGGATGTGTGCAGCTTATACTGCGCAAAAAATCGGCTATCAGACTCGGAGTCTCTCGGGCAAGCGAAATAAGCGACATCGTCGCGCACCGGCTCTGGCCGGTTATGTTGACCATCTTCCCAGTACAACACGGCATGCTTCACCAGCTCTTCCAGGTAAGTATGATCCCAGCTATAGTGGCAGAATCCATGATGATCAGACAAATAAGGGGCATAATCTGCACAACTCTCAATGCTGGTTACACCATTTTTATAATCAGCAAAGGCTTTTGCGTCTTCCTCAGCAGTGGCTGGATCAACAAAATAGGCGACATCACGCCGTGGTGGTAAGGCCTGCGGAAGACCAAACTTTTCTCTTACGGCCGAACATTCAACCACAATCCAGGAAACAAAATGGGCACCAATCTGATGGTCCCACTTCAACGCAACAAACATCTCAACTCTCCTTCTAAGCTCAATTTATCTCGGTTAGATCGAAACCCTGCATGGTAAATGCGGGCATCCTCCAGAATGCGCGCGCAGCTTACCGGAAATTGTTGTCAAAAAGTAGTCAATTAATGAATTTTTTCATGACATATTTTGATGTGAATTGAGAAAATAATAACCCAACCGCCAGGTACCCGGCATTCAACCAAAGCGCCAATCCGATCACTGCCCCAGAACTGGGCACAGTCTAAAAAACAGCCAAAACACGACTTCAGATGGGTGTTAAAACTGTGTCTGACTCTGTTAAATCGTTACAAGGTATTACGACATAGCAAATCACCGCTAATATGTTGCTATTTGTCGTGATTTTCAAAAATACCTACTTACCTGCCGCTAGCAGTTTTTTGTCATTTCATTAAACTGCACAGTGAAGATCAACACTTGGACGTTGTTATGAACCTGACACGCAATTCATTGAAAAACCCCGCTGCTGTCGTGGTGATCCTGGTGCTGCTAATACTGTTTGGCATTCTCAGTATTTTCAAGTTACCAATCCAGCTGACACCAGATATAGAACAACCACAAATAACCATATTTTCTGGCTGGCGGGAAGCTGCACCCGAAGAGATTGAGTCGGTGATCATTGAGCCACTCGAAAACGCGGTTAAAAATACCCCGGGCGCGCTGGAAGTTAATACCACTATCAATCGAGGGAACGGCTTTATCTCGTTAACTTTTGCCGTCGGCACCGATATGCAGCAAGCCATGCTGGATGTCCTGACCAACCTGAATCAGGCGCCACCTTTACCGTTGGATGCCATTGACCCTGTTGTCAGTGCAGGAGGTAATGGCGGACCAGCCGGGCCCAATGCCGCTTCCTTGCTTGTAACACCTCTCAACTATGAGGGAGATGGTTTAGATCTGGATATGGCTCAATTTCAAAAAACCATAGAAGAGCTAATTGAACCTCGTTTGGCAAGCATACCCGGTGTGGCCCGAGTTAATTTGGCCAGTGAAAGGCCAAAAGAATTACGTATCACCTTTGACCCTCATAAAGCAGCCGCATTAGGGATCTCGCTGGGACAAATCAGACAAACGCTTGCCAGCTCCAGAGATACCTCGGGAGGTCTGGCAGACGTTGGTCGACGTCAATATACTGTACGTTTCACAGGCCAATACGACCTGCAAGATATGCTGCAAATGCGTATTGGCTACTCGCAGGAACGACCTATCTATTTGGGTGACGTCGCCACTGTCGCCGAAACATACTCAGATCGCCGGGCAATGAGTGGCCGAAATGGTAAACCGGCCTATTATATTACCGTGTCTCGGGCAAACGGTGCCAATACTGTTGCTTTGCTCGACGGCATCAATCAGGCTATCAATGAATTAAACGCAGGACCACTGCCTGAAGCCGGCATTTCGATTGAGCTAAGCTATGATGCTTCTGTCCATATCCGCAATGCACTACTATTGGTCAAAAGTAATCTTGGACTCGGTGTGCTGCTGTCGCTGGCCATTTTGTGGCTGTTCTTCAGGGGCATCAAAACCACGCTGATTATTGCTGCGACTATCCCAGTATCTCTGATGGTTGCGTTTCTTGCACTGAGCGCTTTTGAGCGCAGTCTTAACGTTATTTCGCTGGCAGGTCTGGCGTTCGCTGTTGGTCTGGTATTAGATGCTGCGATTATCGTGCAGGAAAACATTACCCGATTAAAATCCAACGGATTTGATGATTACAAAGCCGCGTTGCGTGGTGCTGGGCAGGTAGCCGGTGCCTTGTTTGCCTCTACGGCGACCAGTGTTGCTATTTTCCTGCCCATTCTCTTCATGGCTGGTATTGAGGGGCAACTGTTTTCAGATCTGGCTCTGACACTCTCAATAGCCGTGGTCGCATCCATGATCTGTGCATTGACGATTATCCCGGTTGCCAATCGATACCTGCCGGATAGCAAAACACAAACCGACCCGTATAAGCATTACTGGCACAAGCTGACAACCCTAATCATGCGTCTGACTAACAGCAAAGTAAAACAACTGAGCTGGATCTGTGCACTGCTAGGTGGCTCCGCAATAGTAACTCTCACAATGTTACCAAAGACCGATTTCATGCCTCGTGCGCCTACCGATGGCTTCTTCTTTAATTTGGTCACGCCGCCTGGCGGAAACATGGCCTACATGGAGGATGAATTACTCAAACGGGTCCGTGCACGTCTGATGCCCTATTATCACGGTGATAAGCAACCGGGTATTAAGGACTTCAATTTTTATATTTTTGGAGCAAACGCGGGAGGTTTTATCTATTCAGCCGACCCACAGCGTGTTGAAGAGCTCATGCAGGTCGCCAGAGAGGAAATCTTTGTCGATCTGCCCGATACTCGGGTGTTCTTTTTCCGCGGATCCATGATTAACATTGCCAATGGCGGTGATGGCCGCGACATCAATATTGAGCTTACCGGGCCGGATATGGACGACCTTATCGCGGGTGCCCAAGTGGCACTTCAGGCAGTGCAAACCGCCATGCCTGAGGCGACAGCCCGACCGCAACCTCGCCTTGATATGGCGGAGCCTGAACTCAGGCTACAGCCTAATGACCGGCGAATTACTCAAGCGGGGCTGAGCCGTCAGGATGTCTCTCAGGCTGTTCAGGCCTTTACCGGTGGCCTGTTTATCAACGAGTATTTTAACGGTAACGAGCGGATGAACGTGATTTTGCGTGCCCAGGCCTGGCAGACACCCGAAGAGCTTAAAGCACTGCCTTTGTTCACACCAGATGCCGGGATCCAGACTTTAGGGGAGCTTGCAGAAGTAACGCGCACCGTCGGGCCCAGTCAGTTACAAAGGATCAATGGTCGCCGCACCGTCAGCATCATAGTGACACCACCTGCCGAAATGAGTCTGCAACAGGCACAGGCGATTCTGGCTGAGCAGGTAATGCCTAAAATCAAAGCTCAGCTGCCCGAAACAGCCGGCGTCATTCTTGGCGGTAATGCCCAGAAAATGAATAGTGCTATCGAAGAAATGACTCTCAACTTCTTCCTCGCCCTGTTTATTTTGTTCCTGTTGATGACGGCACTATTTAAATCCGTTCGCGATAGCGCTTTGGTATTACTGGTGATGCCATTGGCCATTGCCGGTGGTGTACTGGCGCTCTATATTCTGAACCTGTTTACCTTTCAGTCTTTGGATTTACTTACCATGATAGGCTTCATCATCTTACTGGGCCTGGTCGTAAATAATGCCATTTTGCTTGTCGACCAAACGCGTCATGCACAGGCCCAGGGAATGGACCGTCGCGATGCAGTTGAGCAAGCAGTGCTGATGCGAGCACGTCCTGTATATTTGAGTACACTGACCAGCCTCTTCGGTATGCTGCCTCTGATGTTAATGCCTGGCGTGGGATCGGAAATCTATCGTGGCCTGGCAACCGTCATCGTCGGTGGCATGGCAATTAGTGCCTTGTTTACCCTGGTACTCATGCCCAGCCTGTTGCAACTTGGCAGTGATAAAAAGCCAACCCCTAAAGCTACTAACAATACTAAACCTCAGTTAAATCTGGTCGCGAATCAATAGGAGCCCCTTATGTTTGCAAATCAATTTAAGTGCGCACTGGTCACTCTTATTGCCGCCAGTGCAGTAACCTTTAGCCAGCAGGCTGATGCCGCACAACCCGTCGCTGTAGAAGCAGTTTCTCAGGGCCAACTCACCAGTGAGCTGGCAGTAAACGGTACCTTGCATGGCAAGCGCGATATGGTGATTACCGCGGGCGTGACAGGCAGATTGCAATATGTTGCCGAGCCCGGCCTTGAAGTTGCTGAGGGCGATGTACTAGTCCGTATAGACACACTGCCCCTGGAGCTCGAAAAGGCGCGCCAGCAAGAGATGCTCAAGCGTGCTCGAATCAATTTGCGTTTTCAACAACAGGAACTGGCGCGCCTCAAAGAGCTGGCCAAAACCAGCAGTGCGGCGGCCAGTCAGGTAGACAAGGTCCAAAATGCACATGACTTGGTGCACTCTGATATTGCCCTCGCACAGGTTGAGCTCAAAGTGATAGACGACAAACTCAACCGTGCCACTGTGAGAGCCCCGTTTGCAGGGACGGTCAGCAAACGCTACCACCGTGCAGGACGCGATGTGAGCCGGGCTGATGAATTACTCAACCTGGTAGATATACACCAGCTCGAAGCCCGTCTTTATGTGCCGGTCAAGTATCTCAGCTATCTGAGCGTCGGGCAGACACTTCCCGTCAGCGCAGGCAATCTAGATGCCCCGCAGACCGCTGCCGCACGTATCAGTGCCGTGATCCCTGCCACCGACCCTCGTTCACAGACCTTTGAAGTACGTGCCTTACTCGAGCAACAAAATGCGCCTGCTAGCAAACACCTCTGGGCCGTCGGGCAACTTGTTGATGTCAAAGTGCCATTGGCCGTCAGTGATCAAGCATTATTGGTAAATCGCGATGCCCTCATCCTGCGTAAGCAGGGCGTTCATGTTGTCAAAATTGAAGACAATAACACCGCAACCCAGGTACCGGTGACGGTTGGCAAGGGTCAGGGCAAACTGGTTGCAATTGCTCCCAAACCTGAACACCAGCTGCTGGCAGGAGATAGAGTCGCGGTACGTGGAGCTGAACGACTGACCAATGGCCAGGAAGTCGACGTGCAAAATTAAAAAGCTTACTAGCCCAATGAGCCTGCTTAAGGAAGAGCTAAGGCTCATTTTTAAAATCAATTTATAAAAATCAAACATTTAATATTTTTTAATACGCTCACTCGGTTAATTTAAGCATTTTTAACTGGCTTATCTCCTCCCACCAGTCAACGCTGTTCCTGTCCAATAACAAAAAAGGAATACGTGATGAAAAACTCTGTCTTTTTCTCTCTGGCCACCTTAGGTGCCAGTATGTTGATAGCCTGCGCCAGTCAACCTCTGGGTGCACAACCCACCCAGGTCATGTTTGATGACTTTAGTTATACACGCTTTGCTGAGGCACAAAAGCACGGCTGGCAACTTCGCTCTGAAGTCGGCCACCCAGGGATCAAAAATGCTACCTGGTGGCATGAAGGTGTAAGCTTTCATGTTGACCCACATAACCCCGACAACCGCGTTATGCGCCTAACATCCAAAACGGATGGCAGTGCAGCAAATACACGCCATGTGCAAGTGTGTCATAAGCGGAAATATCTGGAAGGTACCTATGCTGCCCGGGTATATTTTACTGACAAACCACAATACGGGCCCGATGGAGATGGTGTGATCCAGACATTCTATGCTATCAGCCCTTTGGCCGCACCGATGGATAAAAACTACAGTGAAATGGATTTTGAATACCTGCCCAACGGTGGCTGGGGTACCGACCGACACGCCCTGTTTGCTACCTCCTGGGAAACCTTCCAGCTTACGCCCTGGACCAAAGTGAATGCATACGATTACGACATAAATCCACTGGAGGGATGGAACACCCTGGTTCTGCAAGTGGGCAATGAGACCTTAAAATACTATATCAATGGTAAGCTGTATGCAGAACATGGCAGCGATGTTTACCCGGAAGTCGCTATGTCAATTAACTTTAATCAGTGGTTCGATCCCAATAAAATCGTTAACTCCAGCGAGATGCGTCAGTATTATCAGGATGTCGACTGGGTCTATTTTGTTAAAGACAGTATTGTTGCGGTCAATGAAGTCAGCAAGCAGGTTCAACAATTACGAAGCCAGAACATTAAACAAAAAGATACTGTAGCCCCGTCTGAGTATGCAGACTATTGCAGCCTGTGAGCAGTCTGTCCGGAGCATAAATTTCAGTTAACTGTGTATATAGAAGCCCGGGCAAACCAGGCTTCAACCCGCTCAATCAAAACCGGGTCATCGGCGTCACGCGCAAGTGCTCTGGCACGTGATGCCAGTCGATGTGCCTGCTCTACTTTCTGTGACTGGCGTAACAGATCTGCCTCGGCCAGCCAGATCCAGATCTGATTAGGGATGGCGTTACTCGCTTTTGCCACCTGATGCGCCTGTTCAAACAAGCGCGCTGCCTCTTTCATTTCTCCCTGCTGCGCTGCAATTCGGGCTAGCTCTATGAGTGCGTTAGTCTGGCCATAGATAGCGTCGAAACGCTGATGGTAGCCCAATGCCGAATGCAACAAACGAGACGCTTCGCTATAGCGACCCTGAATACGCTTAATCTTGCCCAGCTCTTCAAGTGCATACGCAATAAACAATTGGTCTGCATTATCAGTAGCCTGCTCGTGAGCGATGGCGATATATTGCTGCGCACGCTCAAGCTCTTGAGCACGATCGTCTGCCTGCGGCCAATTCACCAACAAATAACCGGTCATCAGATTAGCACGCATACGTTCACGGCGGGTGACTGAATCGTCGCCTTTTTCATCGATGTTTTGCTGCAACAACGCCAAAGCAGCCGAAATGTCCCCCTGATTTGCCAGGCTTGCGGCAAGATAACGCCTGACAGTTAACGGATCCTCAGAATGACTGAGGGCAGTGCGTAATAAAGCTATCGCATCCAGGTAATTGCGCGCCAGATATAACTGCACCCCTCTGGCGAATGCCTCATTGCTAAAATCTAAATTTCGCTGCGTATGCAGGGTCTGAGAGGGTTTACCATAACGGGCCGTCAATCGTGTAATCAGGTCCTGATAAGCAAGCTCTGGGCTGGCAGCAAACACCACTCCCTGCTCTTCACTGTGTTTGAAATGTAAGGTATATTGCAATTGCATGTCTTGCGGAAAGCCACTCAGACGTGTTTCGACCAATATATCAGCACCCAATCGCTCTAATAGTTGCAGGACCTCTTGTCGATGCGATAGTCTGATCTGTGCAGTATCGTCAGAGTACCAGGGACTATGAGATATGGTGGTCAGCACATGCTCAGCGGTAACAACGGGCAACGCAGACTCTTGCAGGGTCTGTTCACTCAGATATGAGAGCCCCGTGAGGGGCACAGTAGCATGAACATCATCCAGCATAGCATTGTCGACAGGCAAAAATGCCACGGTAGGATAGTGTTCTGAAGATAAATCCTTTTCCCACCATTGGCTTAGCAGCACCCAGAACATCGCCAATACTATGACACTCAAAAACGCTGCGACAGAGTACTTTTGGCCTGCTTTTGAACTATCTACCGACACAGGTGCTATGGTCAGCTGGTAGCCAATACGCGGATGGGTTTTGATGGCGTCTGCCCCAAAGATCTCCCGCAGCTCTCGAATGGACTGTACCAGCACCTGTTCCTGTACAACAACCCCTCGCCACACCGTATCAAGCAACTGTGCCTTGGTCACAATCCGATCAGAGTACTGGATCAATATCTGCAACACCGCCAGCGTTTTAGCTCTGATATCTCGTGATCCATCAGAGGTCGTTGCGATGCCTTTAACCAGGTCTACCTCGACATTGTTGAGCAGATAACGCATAGATCCATCTCTCAGATTCACAATACACACACAGCCCAAGCCAGTGTCCCCATCAGGAGTGTGCAATATTTCCCCGTCAGGCTCAAGTCCCTGAAAAACAGACTTGCTGCAGAGAACCAGACTATTGGATAAATTTAACCTTAAAATATTCAATAGCATAGTGCATTCAATGTGATTTATTGAATGCAATTAGCATAAAAATTAACCCTTGTGCTACATTTGATATGAGTTATGTCTTTTTGGTGTCAGCATTGTAATAGAGCTTGATTGATTTGCGCCCTTCTCATGCTTTCAACCCTATCTACTGAAAGGCAAACAAAACAAGTCCACACAATTGAACAGAAGTCGTCGTACAGATTGTTGCCGTCGTTTGTGACAAAAACGGTAAATAGCAAACTAAGGAACTACTATGACGCATTATTCTTTTGGCAATGAAATCGATGATAAAAGCCTTCCAAATCATCTGGAGGTCGCCATTGTCGGGGCCGGTATGGCTGGGCTATACAGTGCGTGGCGCCTGCAAAACGAATCAAACTGTGAAAAACTTGCCATCTTTGAGCGCTCCAATCGTACCGGCGGCCGACTTGACTCAGATTTAATTCAATTCAAAAATCAGCATAGTAATACCCCGCCCACTATCACAGTAAAAGAAGAGCAAGGTGGGATGCGCTTTTTATTTGATGGTATGGACGATTTAATGGCGCTGTTTCTTAATCTCGACCTGCAGGATCAAATTGTCCCTTTCCCGATGAACAGTGGTGGTGACAATCGCCTGTTCTTCCGCGGTAAGAGCTTCAGTGTGAATACAGCTGCTCAAGACAATTACAAGATTTGGTCTGAACTATACAACCTGGCCCCGTCTGAGCAAGGCGTTAACCCAAAAGACATTGTTAATGTTGTGTTCAATCGGATATTGCAAGCCAATCCACAATTTAAGGCACGTCCCGAAGTCAGAGGCCCTGAGTTCTGGCAAGCATTCCGCCTCGAATGTCAGTGGCAAGGTAAAACACTCAATGAGTGGACCCTGTGGGATCTGTACACAGCGATGGGGTATTCTCAGGAATGTATTAATATGCTGTATCGAGTACTTGGCTTTAATGGCACTTTTTTATCTCAAATGAATGCAGGAGTAGCCTATCAATTGTTGGAAGATTTCCCGGCTGGCGTACAATTTAAAACATTCAAAGACGGATTCAGCACCCTGCCAAATGCGCTTGTAGATAAAATAGGCACTGACAACATTCACCTGCAAACCAGTATTGAGGAAATTTCTTATCTTGAGGCGGACAACCGCTACGAACTACACTATCTCCACACTGATGAAAACGGGCGCAGCCATAAGGGTAAAGTCACAGCTGACAAAGTCATTTTGGCGCTTCCTCGTCTGGCACTGGAAAAACTGTTCGTTCGCTCAAATGCGTTTAATACCCTGGACAAAGAACGTTCTGAACAACTGTGGAATACCCTGCAAACCACCTCGAACCAGCCGCTGCTGAAGATCAACCTCTACTACGACAATGCCTGGTGGGGACGCGGCACGACTGGCCGTCCGGCTGTTGAGTTCGGCCCGAACTTTGCGGACCTGCCTACCGGCTCTGTTTACCCCTTTTATGCAGTCAACGAGGAACTGGTCGCGGCCCTGATGTATCAGGAGCGCAAAACCGACCCATCCGAGAGTACACAGGCCAAGCTGGATCACATTGGCAACGAAAAGTACGAGCGCCCTGCCGCCCTGACTATCTATTGTGACTATCTGAACATTAACTTCTGGAGTGCGCTGCAAAATATTGGCGAAACCTATCATCACCCGCATCAGGACAAGTATGTGACCGACATCCCGGGTGATATCTACCCGGCCTCAACGGCCGTGGTCGAGCAAGCGACCCGCTTTTTCAAAGATATTTTCAACACACACTATGTGCCAGAGCCAATTCTGACCAGCGCACGAATTTGGCAAGGTGGTGTCCGCTTTGATGTGCCGCCCAGCCAGCAGTTTGGCTTCGGCGTGCACCAATGGGCGGTCGGTGCTGATGATAAAAAAGTGATGGAAGAACTGACAGAGCCTTTACCTAACCTGTTTACCTGTGGTGAAGCCTTTTCTGATTATCAGGGTTGGGTAGAAGGCGCATTACGCTCAACCGATCTGGCCCTCAATAAGGGGTTTGGGCTACAACCGCTGAGCGAGGTCTATGAGCAGACAACGCACATTAGTTCGTCAGAAGCCATTAAAGTCGCTTATGAAGAAAATGCCAGCAAGCTAATCAACCAGTACATAGAGCCCAACTTCTCAACAGGTAGCGCGCCTATTGAGAAACAGACAGAAGTTGAAAACGTTCTGGGTGTCAACCTCAGTTACTTTGATCTCAAGTAGCTCTGCACCGGGCGCCAACACAGGTGCCTTTCCTTCCAATGGCGGGGAAACCCGCCCAGCTTGTTCAGGAGAACAAAAATGACTCAAGCTACCCCGACCTTTAGTGTTGCCGATTACTTTAAAGCGCGACTGGAAGAAATTGGTGTTGAACAAATGTTTGGTGTTGCAGGTAACTATACCGCAGCGCTACTGGATACCATACTGGCTGATCAGCACTCCCCCATAAAAATTAGTGGCAATGCCAATGAGATTTGTGCGGGTTTTGCCGCAGATGCCTATGCCCGACTCAAAGGGCCAAGTGCCTTGTACGTAACATACAGCGTTGGTGCATTCAGCCTGCTCAACACCATTGCCGGCTCCTTCGTAGAACAAGTCCCGGTGATCTTAATAAATGGCGCCCCTACCAACAAAGAAGATCAGATCTCAAAAAATGCAGGGCTGCTTTACTCACACACCACAGGGTACGAGTTTGTCGACATTCACATGTTTCGCCCCATCACAGTTGCCGCAGAGCGTATTGTGAATGCGAACCAGGCTCCCTACCAGATTGATTCAGCACTGGCAGCGCTATTAACGGAACGCCGCCCTGTTTACTTTGAAGTGAATGAAGATGTGTGGCGGGCAGAATGCATTCAACCGGCCCAGCCTCTCAAGCTTAGCAATCCCGCCAGCGTCACGGTCAGTGAAGCGCAGCAGGCAGCCAAGGCAACTATCGAGCTGATGCTCAGTCAGCCAAAAAGCATCTTCTGGGCAGGCGTAGAGCTGCAGCGTTTTGGATTGCAGGATACCTTTTTAGAATTGCTCGAAGTTATAAACCGCAGTCATACCGTGCCGGAAGGGCATATTCACTTTGTCACCTCTGCGCTGAGCAAATCAGTTATTGCAGAAACCCACCCATGGTTTGAAGGCTGTGTTACCTTGACGCCTGCGGAAGTTGAGACGCTCGTTGGGGACGATGGTGTTTTGGTTGGCGTTGGTGCCTGGACGACTGGTAAAGACACTGGCAATCAGGACATTCGCAGCAGCCGAACCGTTCTTGCCGCACAGGGCGGCGTATACGTTGGCGCCACCTATTATGCGTCAGCGACATTGGCAGACTACCTGCGATGCCTTATCTGCGAGTTTACTGCTCTGGCACAGCAACAAAGCGCTAACTTGAAAGGCTTACGTATGGACAAGCCTGCACTAAAGAGCCAACCTGCTGAGTCACAACTGGGCTATGACAGTTTTTTTGCCACGCTCAGCCAGTGGCTGGATGAAGATGATATTCTGGCTGTAGATGCCGGGTTCCCACTGATTGGCGCACAAAGCGTTAAAATACCGACGCAGGATGGTTTTGTCGCCCAGGCGGCGTGGTTGTCAATAGGCTATTCAGTCCCTGCTGGTACTGGCATTAAGTGCGCTTTTCCGGATAAACGGGCTATCGTGGTCGTGGGTGATGGCGCCTTTCATGAAACCTGTCAGGCAGTTGCGGACCAGCATGCTTATGGGCAAAACACGGTGGTTTTTGTGCTGGCAAACGGCATCTATGGCATAGAACAATACCTGGTCAATCCAAACCCATTCAGAACGCCTCCTGTTGACTATCAGGACAAGTTACTCGACAAGGTCTATAGCTACAATGACCTGCCAGCCTGGAAAATCGCTAATATTACCCAGGCATTTGGCGGAGAGGGGCGCTTGGTTACCTCAGTCAGCGAGTTAATGGCGGTCATGGAAGAGATAAGAACCAACCCAGCTAGTAACTATGTGGTAGAAGTGACCATTCCCAAAGAAGATACACCCCACTCCATTACCATAGAAGCAAACACGGCCGTTGGTGAAGACGAAGTCGCCAATCCTCACTGGCCACCAGCCAATAAATTCTAATCTCTGTCTGCTAGGCCAGCCTTCGCAAGCGAGGCTGACCTCACACAGGATGAATTTAATGGCCACCAGCAATCACCTGGAAGATACCCTAGGTATCTTCCTCCCTTGTTAACTAACACTACACCAAAGGCAGGCAGCTTCCAAACCAGCTTATTTGATGCAATTAGCTGAGCAAATTTTCCCACAACACTCATAATTTGAACAATACTAATATTAGGCAAAATCAGGCAGGGACATGATATGGATATCCATCTACTGGATCTTCCACTACTGACCGTAAACGAGCAATGGCAGGTACTGGATTGCAATCAGGCAGCAAGCGCACTGCTTAGCCTGACTGTGAAAGGCGACAGACATCACGATTTTTTTGATTTTTGTCAGCTCACTGACACATACGAACAAAGCTGTACGTTTTTGAATCAGACACCTGGCAGCTCAGCGCAAGCGCTGCTGGCTTGCGGTACACAACTCAATATGCTTATCAGCGGCAATCTGACCTCAGAAACCTGCTTGATACTTAACCCGGTTAAACACCCACGCCAGTCATATCTGAATGAACTGGCTGAGTTAGCACTTCAATGCGGTGACATTGGGGTCTGGCAAGTCAGCGCTGACTTTGAACAGCCCTACTTTTCGCGCACATTCTGTGAACTCCTGCACTGCCGAACTTTGTCCAGTTGGCAAGATTTCATCAACCTGATTTACGAAGACGATAAACCACTGGCGCTAAGCTTCATTGAGGAACACATACAGTCAAATGTACGGCTGAAGTTTGAATTCAGAGTGATGCTCGATTCGGTGCCTCACTGGTTTGAGCTCAGTGGTGATCAGCGTCGTAACAGTGATACCCAGTTGAGTCTATTTGGTATTTTGCGTGAATGTACGCAAGAAAAACAAATGCTGATCCACCTTAATAACGCGCATGAAAGTCGCCGCATTGCATTGGAAGCCGGCAAGGTCGGCACATGGCGAGTCAGCAAACAAAATACTCGCTGGCACTGGGATTGGGACCCTCAAACCAGTGCCATATTTGATCTTGCCGCTCAGGATACGGGAAGCTATGAAAAGTGGCTTGAGCGCATTCACCCCCAGGACAGGGAAAGAGTTTCAAATGGTCTGAAAGAAGCGCTTGAAACAGGTGAGGACTTCGAACATGTCTTTCGAGCCGTGCTGCCCAATAAAGATGAATTGCATATTTTTGCCAAAGGGGTTGTTACAGATGACGGCTATGGAAATCACTGTCGACTTGACGGTGTATGTGTTGATCAGTCGGAGGTTTATCGCGCGTATTCGAAGTTATCTCAGCTGAATGCAGAATTAGAAACACGAGTTAAGAACCGCACATCGGATCTGAAATGCGCCGTTACTAAAGCAGAACAAGCCAGCCGTGCTAAATCCGATTTCCTGGCCATGATCAGCCATGAACTAAGAACACCAATGAATGCCATTATAGGTTCGCTCGAATTACTCTCGTTACAAAAGCACAATCCGGAAGAGATGGAGTTGCTCGAAACGGCTTCTGTCTCGGCTAAAAACCTGGTTGACATACTCAATGATATTCTGGATATCAATAAAATTGAGGCAGGTAAGTTAGAGTTGGAATTTAGGGAATTCGATATTTCAAAAACGCTGCATAATGTACTGCTGACCTTTGCATCTAACGCGGAGAAACGGCGCGTTAATCTGAAAGTCATTGAGTCGGAACAGCTTCCGACTATGCTTTATTGTGACGAGAACCGTATTCGTCAGGTACTGTTCAACCTGTTAAGTAACGCTATAAAATTCAGTGGCCCGCCAGCCAAGGCCAGTGGTAACGTAGTGATCGAAGTAGACTGGCAAGTACAAAGTCACAGTCAGGGAGAGCTCAGTATACTGGTGAAAGACAATGGAATCGGTATTGATGAAAAAACACAGAAAAAGCTCTTTCACCCATTTACTCAGGCAGACAAGTCTACCACCCGGGTATACGGCGGAACCGGTCTGGGGCTCGCCATTTCCAGGAAAATTGTTGACCTGATGGGGGGGCGTATTGGGCTTAAAAGTAAACTGGATCGCGGCAGTATATTCCGCGTGTGTATTCCGTTACATAGATTCTCACATCACACTGCGCCATCATTGTTTCAACATATTTATGTGATCCCAGCCCACAGTACACAATTACACCCACATTTGCTGTCGGTACTAAACACGCTCACCGATGAATTGCATCAGATAGATCTAAATCAGCTAACCTCCCCCATCGGCTCAGGTACTTTGGTGTGCTGCTGTGTAGAGTCTGAGCAGGAGCTGACAGCGTTAAAAGCGTATAGAGAGATACTCACTGAGCATAAAGTGCTTGTATGTCATCAAACAGGTGTAACAGAGAAACTAAGGGCGATACTTCCGGATGCGGCACCGCTGAATGTTAGCCTGGCAACGCGCTATGGTATTACCCGACAAGCCATGCATTTACTGACTCACACTATTGGGAAGCAAGCTAACTGTGCCGATACAGAACAAACCCCTCCTGGTGAAACCCAGTCAAAGGAACAGGAGACACAAGCCAGTATGTCAGGGCTACGCCCCGGTATATTATTGGTTGAAGATAACACCTTTAATCAAAATCTGATGGTGAAACAGCTCGCGAAACTCGGATACACCTGTACGCTGGCAGAAAACGGTGAACAAGGGTTTGAAAGCTGGCAGCGGGATGAATACAAACTCATACTCACCGATTGTCATATGCCCGTTGTGGATGGCTACGAAATGGCCAAACGTATCCGCCAGACTGAAAAGCAGTTGGCACGCAAAGCCATTCCGATAGTGGCGGTCACAGGCGCCGCGGTCAAAAATGAGCTGGAAAACTGCCATCTTTATGGCATAAATGATTGTATTGGCAAGCCTGTTCAGCTTGAACGTTTCAAATCAGTGATAGAGAAATGGTATGGCAAGTGATCACTCACAATTGGCAAGACTAAATGCGCAAACACTTGTTGATTTAATTGGCGAAGACATGGACACCATTGCCCGATTTCAGCGTGACTTTGTGACTCAGGCAGAATCCAGCTGCAAGCTTTTTCTGAGCGCTTACAGCAATGCAGCTTATACTGAGCTTAAAGAGCATGCACACTTTTTAAAAACATCAGCCCGAGCAATTGGCGCTGAACGCTGCAGCGAATATCTGGCTGAGTTAGAAGACGCCGCCTTGTCCGGCGACCGTCGAGATTGCCGTTCTGTACTTATCAACATAGCTCAGGAGATAAAAGCACTTAACGCACTTATCAATCACGGCGAATAATCGGCCTTTCACCCGCTGTGTGTAATCAGATCAGACACATTCCGTGCCTAGCAGCTTATTTACGGCATCCAAGATACTGCGCTTAGTGGAAGGCTTAACAATATAGCCCCCAAGCCCCAGTGTGGCCCATTTTCGAATAAGATCTTTGTTCCGATTACTGGTTAAGGCGACAATGGGTATACCACGACAATGCTCAATGGCACGCACATTTTTCGTGGTATTGTAGCCATCCAGTCCCGGCATAAAGAGGTCCATAAATATCATATCGTAGCGATGTTTACGCAGCTCCTTAATGGCAGCCAGCCCATTTTCCATACCGTCAACGGAGAACCCCTGCTCCCGTAATATCCCTGAAATCATCTCACGATAAATTTCATTATCCTCAACTATCATAATCCGTTTGTCTCTGGCCCTGACAGGCTCGGGGACATCATTGCTATCAAAGGCGTGTGTCGACTCATCATTGTGAGCGTGGTCAGAATGTGAGGCTTCGTGAGCGTGAAGGTCTGCATGCTGAGCTGACGCCTCATGCTCGATTACATCGTGCTCGGGTTCATCATAATGTACCTCTTCCTTATGTTCACCAGCGTGCTCAAGTACGGAGGTAAAAGCAGACGTATGTGAATTACTGAACAAATCGGCAAGTTCATTCAAAGTAAAGTGGCTGTCATTGAGTTGTTTGGTGATCTGTTGAATATCTTTCACCAGTTGTTGCTGCAACTTATCCAGCAAAGGTAAGACATGCTTTTCTTTAAGCTGTTGTAATAACTGTGCGTTAACTTCATCTTCTTCCTGAACTTCACTGAGTGACTCTCTGACTTGCTGGAAAGACTGCTCTGTGTTAACTCGGTAGCTGGCAGCCTGATCAATCAGCTGTTTTAGTCCGTTATCGATACGCCCAAAATGCTCTTCTTTTAACTCCGTGATTTGCTGGGTGTCCTCTGCCTGCTGCAAGATATTATGCAAAATCATCCTGAGTCGGTAATTTTCATACATGGGCTTAAAAACGAAATAATCGTTAAAAATGCCTTTGATGCAGCAACGAAAAGCAACTCCCGATTCTTTGTTTTCACATAACAAGATGCTCTTGTGGGGGTAGCCCAGTAGCCCACGCTGCGCAAGTGAGTTATAAGTTTCTATGCTCGCCTTAACATGCAACATAGCAAAAATAAGCACGGGCGGTTTTCCCTCGCGGATAACCTTATGTGCATCTCGGGCTCCTTCATGTGTTCTAAATGCAGTAACCTGAGAACTGATCACTTTACATACGCCCACCATTTCATGTGCATCATCACAGATCATCAATACCTTCGGATGTCGCTCTCCGTAATCCACTTCACCTTTATGCATACCTTTCTCCTGCGCTTTAGGTGATATCAGCTCACTGACTTCCCCTTAAGAATAGCCCAAGCGCAGGTTTTTGTAGCAACATCCCTGTCACTTTTAAGTCTTTATACCCCTGTTGAGTTGCTAACAGGAGAGGACATTGGCTCTTCACCGGTATGCACCAGCTTTTTATTCATCTCGCGGCGCAGCAACAGATAACTGATCATCGCCTGACAATAAACCGTGGCAACAGAAAACACCCAGATCTGCTCGATTTCAAAGTCACTTTGTCCCGCTAACCAGATAACAGGAACTGCAAACAAGACCAACCGGCTGGCCGTGCTATACAAGGCAGGCCAAGTGTTTCCCAATGCCTGGAACATGCCAGAGGCGGCAAATGTAAAACCTGCCGGTACAAAGTTCAGGCAAACATATCCCAAAAATGTTGCCGCGACTAAAATGACGTGCGGCTCATCACTGAAAGGCGTGAAAAACCAGCTTGAATTTATCAAACATACCAAGGTCAAAATAGCCATCAGCGTACAAGTGAGTAAATTAGTATATCGGTGGGTTTCCTGCACCCTGTCGTATTTACCCGCAGCATAGTTTTGAGCCGCAATCGCAGGAGCGGCAAACGCGACTGCCATTACGGGTAAAAAAAGCACTTGCATGATCCTGACACCTAACCCAAACCCCGCCTGAGCACTCGCGGCAAACTGGCTAAGCGCCCAGTAAATTACCGACATGTACATAAATGTAAGTAAAAACTCACCACCTGATGGTAAGCCCAAATTAATCACTTTCAGCATAACTTGACGTTCAGGCACCAGCGTCTTTGCGGGCATGGTAAGATAATCCACTTTACGAACAAAGTACCCAACCGTCATTACCATGGCGAAGATCGCAGACAAAGAGCTGGCAAGACCGGCACCTGACACACCGAGCGCAACTCCGCTTCCCCATCCGGAGATCAAAACAGGCGACAGAATAATATTCAGAACCACAGCCACAACAGAAATCAGCATGACAGGCTTAACCACGCCGGCTCCGCGCAGTGCTGCAGCCATAACAGTCAGCCCAAACTGCAACACCAATGCAGGCAAGAACCAGTAAAAGTAGTCCACTGCGGCTTGGCGAGTCATTGCATCGGGCGTCATAAACTCAAAGAAAACATGACCAAACGCGTAACCTAGTACAATCAACAGAACTGAGCAAATCGCAGCAATCAGCATACTTTGATGAAATAATGTGTTGGCCTGTACACGATCTTTTCTGCCAACGGCATGGGCCACCAAAGTACCACAACCAATGTTCAGGACCTGAGTCAGTGCCATGATAAAAAAGAACACACTGCCCGCGTTACTGACCCCGGCCAGAGCATGTGCTCCAAGTGCCCCAACAAAATAAAGATCAACCAAAAAATACAAGGTTTGGATAAACATCCCAACCGCCATTGGAACGGCCATAGCAATAAGGTGAGTGAGGATTTTTCCCTGAGTAAGGTCCTTCATTAATTACTGTCCTGAATAAATAATGTCTCTATTGTACCTTTTATCCTTAACACGTCATGGTATTTTCCCCACATCAAGCATCTTAGACCAGAGTCAGATTTTCTCTCACTGACTGGATACGTGCTCATACCAATTGGTATACTGCCTATAATGCTAAATAGATATGGCAGACTCATCAACCTGCTACTTCGGGTAAATGGATATGGTTAACAACAAAAAAGATGCTCAAACTGTGCCGGATACCACTGCGGCGGTCACGGGTATGATCCAGGCGATACACAGTCTCAGCCTGTCACGTATACTAAGCTGTTTTGAGCAAGCGACACCCGCAGAGCGTTCAGCTCAGCTCAGACATTGCTTTGAGGCAGCCAGTAATCATGCAGCAAATTACGAGCATTATCAAAATATCGCAGCTCACTGCATAACGCATCATGGCCTGCCTCCGGGTGTTATTGCGGGGATCAACACGAGTGAACGGCTGGACTTTTTTATGCCCGCACTTCAGGCTGCCAATGCGTTTAATGTCACTAACCATCAGGGCAATACATTTTTACACTGCCTGTTTGCCAACCCACAAAACCAGCCGCCTCCCTTTAACTACATACGCTCCTTGTTATTGTTTGAACGTAATGAGTCTCTGGCCGACGCGCTCGTTGTGCGCAATCATCAGGGGCTAAGCGCGCTGGAAGTATACCTGGGCTTTAATCCGCATTATTGCGAACTGCCACAACATGAGCTTGCCGCCTGGCTTGCCTTATGCGAAGCACACAGAAAACTGTCCGGCGTAAACAGTGATAATCTCGAGAAGGTAATGTCACAACTACACGCAGGCCCCCTGCGCCAAGAACGCCTCACGCTGGTCGCCAGCTATTATCAGGTGTCTGTCAGTTCACTCTCATAGCGGCATCTGCGTGCAGCGGTGTACACAGCCAAAGCGCCCTTTCGTTGTGTCTGTAGGTCATAACAGAGCCGCCACTGGATTTGTCCCGCAGGCACGCATACTCAACGGCCTCAAATGCAGAGCGACCGAAATCCATCGCTGCGATCGCCCAGTTTGCGCCACTACCAATGGCCCAGTTTAGCGACAGAGGCTCTAAAAAGCGTCGACCATGGCGAATTTCACCAAAGAAGACATGGCCTCCATCATCCACAAAAAAAAATGAGCAAGTAATATCGCCAAATTGATTCTCACGCCATTGAGTTATGAGATGGTGAATTTCGGCACAGTTGCCAGACGCAAAGAGATAACCGTCTTCAACACGTTGGCATTTGCGCGTTGCCCAGGACACAATAGTCTGGTTGGTCGAGGTCAGGCTATCTGTACAGATAGTTTTAGAATTGTGGTGGTAGGCAATAGTAGTCAAAAGCACTCCTTGGTGATGATCCCTTCTGTTGCAAGTTAACCCAGATTTTGCGGAATTATCGGCCAAATTTGACCTGAAATTCACAATAAACGGCTTATCTTACTGTTTGAACACCAGTATACGGAGTAAAAATTAATATAAAGTTAACAACGCTGTCAACAAACCTCCCTTGAGGTAAGACCAATAAATAATCTGAAAATCGACATCAAGGGAAGTACGTTGTGTTGGTCATCAAAATATCAATGTGTGACCGTCACTCAGACAAAATCGCTAACTTGACATACGACAACCATGTTTCGCCAGCTTTACACCACCATGACAACAACACCGGCTCCAATGGCTAATGCTGCCAATGGCACTAACCACTTCCAGGGTAAGCGCTGTGGTTGTTCTGCTTGCCCTGAGTGCTCTTTCACCGGCGCAGAAACAGACTGCTCTGCAGTCTCGTGATGGTGTGACAACTCCTCGATTGGCTCTGCTGACTGTACTGGCAGCTGCCATTGATAGCCCTTTTTGGAAAAGGTCTTAATCGCATCATCACCAAATAGTGCACGTAAGTGACCAATATTCTGAAACACGACCTGCTCTGTCACAGTTCTGCCAGGCCAGACATGCTCCAGAATCTCAGCCTTGCTGTAGATCTTTTGGGGATCAGATAAGAACAAACCTAACAGGGTTGCTGGCTTTTCTTTTATACTGATTTTTCTACCTTGTTTAGACAAAGCCAGGTTTTGGCAGTCAAACTCGAAATCTTGGAATGTTAACTTCATCGTCCTTCAGCTTTATAGTTATAATAAGTGTTTAATGATAAGAGCGCGTCCAGTGCTGACGCCCGATTATGCACTCTCTACCAATCAGTTCGACAAGCTTAACATGTTCCCAACCTCGGATCAGTAGCCCAATGTAACGATTTATAACAATCGCTTTTTCATTCTGTTTGACACGGCTGACCAGCCGCTTTCACCAAACTGGAATACCGCAAGACTTATCATAATTATGGATGCGCCAGTCAGTAAAGTCAGGGTGATCCGTTCATTGTTGATCCAGGCCCCCAGCAGCAAGGCAAATCCAGGAGTGATCAAGGTCGTTAATGCAACCGTGCTCGCTTTTAGTTTTTGTAACACATGGAAATAAGCGATAAACCCGATCAAAGAGCCGAACACACCTAAGTACACCGTAGCCAGCACAGAGCTTTGCTGCCAGCTCTGTGTGTCGAGTTGCCCATCACTCACCCACCACACCAGACCAAACATAGGTGTCACCAGTAAAAGCGATCCAAAGGTGGTGGCTAAGGGGTGAACAACCAAACGAACACGCTTAACCATCACGCCACAGAGACTAAAGCAGGTGACCGCGCCCAGCACATAAATCAATCCGCGGGGTGCTAGATCCAACTCTGTGAGTTGTGACATAACAACCAAATACAAACCCACAAAGGATAAAGCCAAAGCCAGCCACTTGAGTACACTAAAGCGAGCCTCGTGCAACAAATGCTGAGCAAACAGGCCCGACAGTACCGGAGCAAGACCAAATACCAATGATATCACCCCGGAAGGTACGGTCTGAGCGGCCAGGTAACTGAGCAACATACCACCAAAAATCCCTAAACCTGAGTAACAATACAAGATCCAGGCCCGGCGGGACACAGGAACCCGATAACGGCCAATCAGTATGATAAAAAAGCACAGCACTAGCGCAATAGCCATACGTAAAAACACACTTAATGTTGGTGACATACCCGCGCTGCTGATGACGATCCCCAGCGGGGTCGTTGACCAAATCATAATAACCAAAATGTAAGATGCCTGGACTGGCATAATAAGCTCCCGAAAGCGGGGCAGTATGAGAGGCTAAAGTAAAGAAACATCACTAACCGCTGATACTGCCGCGGTTAGTAAGTGACGTTTACAAACCGCTGACAATACGCCACACACTGACCGAATTGAGCAGCCAGGTATTGTGCATTGTAAGAACGGTTGAACAGGTCATGAATTTCTTCTTGTTGTTTATTGAATGTCCGTTTTATCACGTCAGGCTTCAATGTCAATGGCATATACCCGGAGTTGACGAGCTCAATGCGCTCAGTACAGAGCCGAATACCGACAAAACCGCTCTCTTTCTGCAGTGAAAATGAAGAGGTTTTTACCCAACTTAAGCTCTCAGAGCATGATAAAAAAATAAAAAGTTAATCAAAATTTAACAATAAGAATCCATAAACTATTCCCTACCCGTCATAAAAAGGTCATAAACACCAGCACAAAAGCCCTTTAAAAACATATTATTGAATCAATTATCATAAAAAAGTGTAGAGAATGTGAAACACAAAAATAAAACCCAAATAAAACATTTAAAAAACACAGGTTAACAGGATTGACAGGTACATTAACAAGTCTCCATAATAGCAATTAATGCAAAAGCAGTATTTCAACCAACTCAAAGTGCAATATTATGGATTTTCAACTTTCCGACTATCAGACCGAGCTATACGATTCCGCACTTCGCTTTGCTTCTGAAGTGTTAAATAAGGATGCACACCAGCGTCAACGAGATCATCATTTTTCCCAGGAGCTTTGGCGTCAGGCGGCTCAGTTTGGCTTTACCGGATTGGCTGTAGAAGAAGCTTATGGCGGAGCTAACCTTGGGGCACTTAACACCATGTTAATGGTAGAAGCCCTGGGCAAAGGCAGTCAGGATCTTGGCCTGTCATTCTCTTTATGTGCCCATCTGTTCGCCTGCGTGATGCCGGTTACACGGTTTGCGAGTGAGGAGCTCAAACGTGATTTTCTGGAGCCTTTAGTCGCTGGCAAATTAATTGCTGCCAACGCAGCAACCGAGCCGGGTGCAGGTTCAGATATCTACAGCATGAAGACAACAGCCACCAAAGAAGCGGGGGGTTATCGTCTTAATGGCCAGAAAACCTATATCACTAACGCCCCTGTCGCTGATGTATTCGTCGCCTACGCGCGAACCAACCCGAGTCACGGGTTTATGGGCGTGTCTGCTTTCATCGTTGCAAAGGACACCCCCGGATTATCAACCGGTTCCAATCAATCAAAGGATTGCCTGGCCAGTTGCCCAATGGGCGACGTATTTTTTGACAATGTCTTTGTTCCTGAATCGCAGCGAATTGGGTTTGAAGGGGCCGGTGGAGCCATTTTCCATGATTCAATGATTTGGGAAAAAGGATGCCTGTTTGCCTTGTTCGTTGGTGCGCTGGACAGATTACTTGAGACGACGTTGTCCTACGCGCAGGAGCGCAAGCAATTTGGCAAAAAGATTGGACACTTCCAGTCAGTATCAAACCGCATTATCGACATTAAATTGCGCCTGGAACAGTGCCGTCTGATGCTATATCGCGCGGGCTGGAAATACGATCAGGGTCAGGATGCCGAAATCGACATTGCTATGAGCAAACTGCTGATTTCGGAGTATGCAGTACAGTCCTCTTTGGATGCCATTGCCACTTTTGGCGGTGCAGCAATCGATGCCGATATGGGGATTGTGCAGGTTCTGCTGGATACGCTGCCCAGCCGTATTTTCTCAGGCACCAATGATATTCAACGCGAAATCATTGCCCGAAAACTTGGCTTAAGAGGAGCCTGAACATGCTAGTTCAACGGATCTTTGCTGTACTTTATATGTTGGCCGGACTGGCCAAAGCGTTTCCACAGTTAGAAAATGTGCCTGAAATTCTGCGCCAGGCTGCCGCTGCAAATCAGGGTACCTGGTATGGCGGACTGAGTGAGCTATTAGCCAATCACGGAGATATTGCGAATATCCTGGTCGCAGTCGTATTGTTCGGCTCGGGCCTGGTGCTGTGGCTAAATCCGCGCTGGACCCGTTTTGTTATTTACGGCCAGCTGGCAATGATGGCCGTGTTTATCACCATTTTGCACCGCTCTCAGCCGCAGGTTATTCCGCTGGATGCCATTTTTATTATCGCGGCGCTCTATATGTTGCGCCAGCAATTCCGCCGCACCGGTGCAAAACGCGTTTTTGCCAGTCAGGATTTTGCCAAGCCAAAGGCACTGGCGAAAACGCCTGACAAACCTAAGCTGGCTGAGGAGTATGACGTGATCATTATCGGTGGTGGTGTATCGGGACTGACGGCAGCCAGCGAATTTGATACGGAACGCGTGCTGGTACTGGAAAAAAGCCCAACGTTTGGCGGTAATGCACGCTGTAACAGTCACCGCTCATTGCCCCACCCCATTGCCGGCGTGTGTTTTCAACAACCCGTAGTAGGCTCGGATATGGATCAGTTACTGACCAAACTGGGGTTGCAAGATAAATTTAAAACCAACGCACAAGACACATTGGTTTTCTTCGATACGATTCTACTGCTCAAGTGCCTGAATGAGATCACTTTGGGCTTTATAAAATTTCCCAGCTATTTGCTCAAACCTGCGGTATGGGGATTAACGGGCCAATTGTTGCTCAACGCGTTAATTGGTAAACCCTATGTTGTCGCAGCAAAACAACTGGGCGACCCGATATTTGCCGATCTGTACCACTTTTTGGATGGTTTTGCCCCAGGTACCAAGCGCTTTCCTCAGGTGCCCTGGCACGAGCAAAGTGGCTGGAGCAAAGAAGAAATGACACAGCTGGACAACATCTCTCTCTATAGTTACCTGTTTGAACCAGAAAAAACCGCATCCTTCCCCAACGATTTGCAACCACCTCGTAATCTGGGCAAACTGGTTGAAAACGCAGTCACTACCACGCTCAGAGTAGAATGCCTCGATATTCATGAGGTCTCTGCCTATGTCGGCCTGCACTTTTTGGTCGGCTATCTCAGAGGCAATTTAGTGACACTGCCGGGAGGCAACGGACATATCAGTGAGGCCTTAGTCGCACACCTAAATCGGCAAACTAATGTCACACTGCAAAGCGACGTTAATCTGGTCAACCTGAACAACACCGAAGCTGGCATTCAGTTAACAGCAAAAGTACAGCATCACAATATTTCGGTGAAGGGTAAAAAACTCATCTGGGCAGCCCCTAAACACCAGCTTTCACAGTGGCTGCCCTCACTGCCTGAAGCCCAGCTCAAAGCCATTAAAGAAATCCGTCATGAGGATTACTACCTGGCCAATGCACTGTTATCACGCCCGGTGCTCAGCCATTCTTTTGGTGGCTATATGATTGAGCCAGACCGCCCTGAGCAACCCTACGCCTGGTGTAAAGCCGGAACCTGCTTAGTTGCTAACTGGATGGACAGCACCAACCAAAGCGAAGGCGGTGTACTTACCCTGTTAAAACCAACGACACGGCCGGAGCGACAGGGGCGCACAGCGGAGCATGATTTTACAGGCTTGCAGCAGCAAACCTATCAGGAAATTTCTTTGATGCTGAATAATTTAGGGATAGACCCGCGCATTGTCGAAGACATTCAGATCTGGTACTGGCCCGGGGCACTGATCACCTCGGTCATAGGTCAGCAGGCCAACGGGGTATTCCAGCAAGCTTCACAACCATATTTGAGCGTCTATTTTGCCAACCAGGACAGCGTTGGGATAGGCAATCTGGAAAGCGCCATTTTTGCAGGTAAACAGGCTTCTGCACAGGTGAAAGAAGCATTACTACACACGGATAAAACTGCCATACCGCGCAGCAAGGAGACGGTATCATGAGCCAATCACTCGTCGTCGCCCTCAGTGGCAACGAACAACTGGAACTCGGTCATCTGGGCGGCAAAGGCCACTCACTGAATCATCTGATCCGTGCGGGCTTGCCCGTACCACCCGCCTTTTGCATTACCGCAGAGGCCTATCAGACCTTTGTTAACACGGCGCTGCCAGACGATCTACTTAGCGCATCAGAGCTGGATAAAGTACGTGAAACCATTCTCAGTGCTGATATCCCCGAACAATTGCGGTCGGCCATTGCATCTGCCTATCAGGGCTTGGGTGATAATGCGCAAATCGCGGTGCGATCTTCTGCACTGGATGAAGACGGTCAAAGCCAGAGTTTTGCCGGTCAATATGAAACGTACCTGCATGTTCAGGGCAGTGACAGCGTCATGGAAAAAGTACGCGCATGCTGGGCCTCATTGTGGGCCGAACGTGCCGCAGGGTATCGTAACAGTAGTGCTGCTGATACAGCTATTGCCGTTGTATTGCAAACCATGGTCGATGCCGATGCAGCCGGAGTGATGTTCACTCAGGATCCACTCAGCGGCGATACCAACAAAGTCGTTATTGACAGTTGCTGGGGTTTGGGCGAGGGCGTCGTATCAGGTCAGGTCAGTACCGACAGCTTTATTCTCGACAAAGAAAACGGTGCACTGTTGCAACAGGAAATCCGGGTCAAGCCTCAGTACTGCCAACGCAATGCACAGGGTCAGGTTACTTTACTAAATACCCCGCCAGAGCAACAGCAAGCCGCCAGCCTGAACCAAGAGCAATTGGCGCAATTACTGACACTGGCAAAGCAGGCTCAGGCCCTGTATCAGACTGAGTTGGATATCGAATGGGCACTAAAAGACAACAAAATCTGGCTGCTACAGGCTCGTCCGGTCACCACTCAGGCGAGTAAAGCCGAGCCCATTTACGCCAACCCCTGGGAGCAGGATCAGAGCATTAAAGACGGTGCCTTCTTTTCGCGCATGGATACCGGAGAAATAGTCACCGGACTGATGACGCCACTTGGCCTGTCATTTTGTGAATTCTATCAAAAGCACATTCATGGCCCCGCTATCAAGACGATGGGCTTGGCAGACATCAGTGACTGGCAAGTTTACATGGGCTATATCCAGGGTCAGGTGTATTTGAATATCTCCGGATCCGCACACATGTTGCGTCAGTGTCCACCCACCCGGGACGAGATGAAGTTCACCACCCGTTATGCGACCTCAGACATAGATTTCAGCAACTACCGCAATCCCTATGGTCGTGGTGTTGAGGGCTGGGACTACGCCAAAAGTGCCTGGCACTGGCTAAAACAACAAGTACACAATATGCGTAATGCAGGCAAAATTGTTGAGGACATGATTGCCCTGCGAGAAAACGAGACTAAGCGTTTTCTGGCACTGGACTTGTCCAGCATGTCACTCAATGAGTTAGATGCTGAGCTGACTCGCATCGACCAGTACTTCCTTGATTCTTGTGCTGCCTATATGCCGTTTTTTCTGCAGTCATTTGCTTTGTACGATGCCCTGGCGGAAACCTGTGAAGAACACTTTAAAGATCAAGGTGAAGGGCTGCAAAATCGCATCAAAGCCTCGATGAACAACCTGCGTACGATTGAAGTCACACGTGGGATCCTGGATCTGGTTGAACATGTTCAGAAGAACAAAGAGCTAAAAGCCGTATTTGAGCGCTTTGAAGCCGAAGAACTGGTTAATATACTGCCAGCTCACCCACTTGGGCAGCCGTTCTGGCAGGGTCCGTTTGAAGCCTTTTTACTTGAGTTTGGCGCCCGTGGCCGTCAGGAATTCGAACTGAGTATCCCGCGCTGGCGTGATGACCCAAGTTACCTGCTGCAGGTGATGAAAATGTACCTTAAGCACCCGGTTGATCTGGAGAAAAAGCTCAAAGAAACCGAGAGCCTGCGCGAAGCCGACAGCGAGCAGCTGTTTAAAGCCTTGCCAGCCGGGGCACGGTTTAAACTCAAAACCATCATTAAACTGTATGGTGTGATGGCAGAGCGCCGCGAAGCAACACGTCCGACGTTTATCACCGAAACCTGGTTCTATCGCTGCATCATTCTGGAGGTGCTGTCACGTCTGGAGCGAGACAACCTGGCTAAAGTTGAAGACTTGCCCTACATCGACTTCAATCGACTGCGTGACTATGTCGCCGGACGCATGGGCGCCGCCGAAGCATTCAGCGAGACGTTGCTCAATGCCAATCGTCACAGTCATTTGTTTAACCTCCATGCCGAAGAGCCCCCAATGGCCATCATTGGGCCTTATACGCCTAAGATGAAAACCACCACGCAGGATCACAGCGATTCAATGAGTGGACTGGCCGCCAGCCCCGGCAAGATAGTTGCAAAAGCCCGTGTCATCACTGACCTGCAAACCCAGGCTGGTGAACTGGAGCCGGGTGAAATTTTGGTCGCGCGCTTTACCGATGCCAGCTGGACCCCCTTGTTTGCGCTTGCCAGTGGCGTTGTCACAGACATCGGCTCAACCCTGTCGCATAGCTGCATCGTGGCCCGCGAGTTCGGCATTCCAGCGGTGGTGAATTTACACAGTGCCACTGCGGCCATCAAAAGTGGCGACACGCTGATACTTGATGGTGACCAGGGCACAGTGATCATCCAAAGAGAATAGCGATTTCCATTGCGGGTCACTGACCCGCAGCACACCTAACATTCAACTTAAAAGTACAACGGCAAGTGGCGTGCTGCCGCCGTTGCGGGTCGCTGCGTGCAATTTTCCCAGCGAACCGAGTTTTTAACAGGCAGCAGAAGGAATAAATTATGACAAGCATTACAGGATTAAGCACTCAGTCGAGCGCATCCGGCTTCGAGCATATATGGCAAGCCGAGACGCAGCGCAGTGGTGCAAAACAAGACACTATCACGGTTGGGGTAATCGTAGTCACCCGTGACGAGCAGTTTTTCCACACCGGATTGAGCGTCCTGAGCGACATCCGAGATTATGTGTTTAACCGGGTTCATATTCAGTCGGAGCTGGCGTTGAAAAACCCTTCGCTAGTCCCCTGCTCGCTATACGACGAGGTAAGAAGCAAAGCGATCCAGTTCTTGAAGGGACAGAAAAAAGCGATCAATATTCAGGTCATTCAGTGTGCCAGTCTGGCTGAAGCAACCGGTAAGATCATTCACAGCAATGCCCTGAACGATCAGCCGGATTTTCAGGTTGGCATGCTGTTTTATGATCAAACCTCAATGGGATTTCAGGACGACAGCATAGATCAGGTTGACCGCGATCTGGACGCCTTTTACCGTGCAATGCAGAAAATAGGTATTCCCGCTTTCTACACCAGCTTCTCGACCGTGACCTTTATTCGCGCGCTGCGCACGCCCTACAGCTACCTGCCGCAACAATATCGTGAAATCGTGCGCAGCACCGATCCGGCCACCTTCCAGACTGAGCTGTTGCGACTGTGGATGGACTTTTTCGAAATGAATTATGCCAACCGCCGGGTCAAACCTGTTGGCTCTTTAGAGCTACACAATACTTTGGGCGACCAGCTAATCAACTTCTTTGCCCGAACTGCACCCGAGCACTGGCTGGTGTCTTACTATACCGGCTCTGTGGTTTCCAACCTCATCGGTCATCTCGATCGTCATGCCGAAAAGCAAGGCGCATTGGTGCTAAGGGGCCCGAATGAGCATGCCATTGCCTGTGGCGCGATTGCCAACTGGCAGCTCTACCGCATGCCGTTTTTAGCGGTGGTCACCTCCGGCATGATGGATGAATTTAAAGGTACCCTGGCCAACCTGAAAGAAACGGCAGCGCAGGGGATCATCGTTGTTGCCGAAAACCGCCTGAGTCAGTGGTACAGCTTCCAGGGCACCATCACGGCCAGCGAAGACATGCGTGAGGTACTGGCCGCTAAGCGCATTCCCTATGTATACATGGATGAAATTGAACAGATAGGTGAAAACCTGGCAGAAGTTTACCGACTGTATCATCAGGGTCAGGGGCCGGTTGTGGTATTGGCCACTCAGAATGTTCTGGAGTCTTCTTTAGAATTGGATCTGCCTGCACTCGAAGCCCTGCCTGCGAATCCAAGCGATGAGCCCGTTGAGATCATGACCGACGAGCTCCGTCAGGCCATCGAGCTTATCAATAACGGACCAGAAAAGCTGGTCTGGCAGCTTGGTCCGGTCAGTGAGGACGAATATGCCCTGATCCATGACATAGCCCAACAAGCTGGCATTGCGCTGGTAGACAGCCTCGCCCACCCGGGTACGGCACCTAAATATTACCAGGGTAAACGCAACGACAACTACCTGGGTACACTGGCTATCTATGGTTATACGCCGCGAGTTTACAACTACTTCCATACCAAAGATAAGCTCAACAGCACCGACGAGCAATGTCTGTTTATGATCAAAAGCCGGGTTGCTCAGATAGCGACGCCGTTTTCCGATGGTCGCCTGGAGCGCAAGGTCCACCTGGTGCAACTGACCCAGGAAGAAACCCATCTCTCGCCATTTGCCGATCTGCATTTACATATGCGCTGTCGAGATTTCCTGCAGACCGTGAAAAAGCACCTCAATGTCAGCGAGTCGTTGCGTGCCACGCGAATGGCGCGGATCATGGCTTACCCGGATACCCAGTCTGACGTACTCAGCAAGCTACCCAGCCTGCCAATGTCACCGAACTACTTTTTCTGTCAGCTTAATCGCGTGATAGAAGACTTAATCGAGCACGAAAACTTTGACTATACCGGTGTCTACGATGTGGGTCGCTGTGGTATTTCCGCCGTGCGTAACGTGGCCAAAACACGCCGCGGCTTTTCGGGCTGGTATGGTCGTGCCCTGATGGGCGACGCCCTGCTGGCCAGTGGCTATCTCGCCTATACCAGTCCTACCAATGTTATCGCCTTTATTGGCGACGGAGCCAAAGGCATTGTGCCCGATATTTTACCGGCATTTATCGACAATATCCTGACTCACCCTCAGCTGCTCGATAAGAGCATCAGCGTGTTCTATTTTTGCAATGGCGGTCTGTCGGTGATCAACACCTACCAGGAACGGATCTTATTCAACCGCACCTCACGTCAGATGCGTCTGGTCAACATAGAGCAGCCTCAATTTGAGCAACAAATCGGTGATTTCGACATTTCCGCCCAAACCCTGACTCAGTTTGACGAAACGGCAGTTCGCACAGCACTGACAGCGAACAAACGTTTGACGCTGTTCTCGGTGGTACTGGGCCACAACAATGAAGGGGATGGTATTTCACTGGCCACCGCCAAAGGCTGGCAGCGCGACAGCGCAGAGCCGGTTACCCCCGACACCGATTCAGATACGCCACCAGCACAGGAAATTAACTCATGAAGTTTGGATTTATCGCCCACCCGACCTCAGTCGGCCTGAAACGCTACGTTAAAATGCTCGATCTGCTGCAACGCAACACTCAGGATCAGCATACCGGCTACAACCGCGAACTGTGGGGCAAAGCCAACCTGGTTCCGTTTATGAACTTTGCCAAGATCACCTCAGCCAGCGGCGCGACCTGTGAAGGCATGATCAAATATATGCCACTGATAGCCGAGGAAATGATTGCCGATCCCAGAGGCATTGCCGAACGTGTTGTCGCCGGTGTGGAAGAATTCGTAGCTGACGGCGCAGAGCTGGTTGGTCTGGGTGGCTTTACCTCTATTGTCGGTCGCCGCGGCGAAGCCACCGCCGCCAAATCCCCGATCCCGATTACCTCGGGTAACTCGCTGACCACTTATGCCGGCTACAAAGCCCTGATGCAAATCAAAGAGTGGCTGGACATCAACCCGGAAAAGGAAACCGTGGCCATCGTAGGGTACCCGGGTTCCATTTGCCTGGCACTGAGCCGCTTGTTGCTGGCGGAAGGGTTTAATCTGAAACTGCTGCACCGCGCCGGTCATAAAGACAAAGCAGACATGCTCAGCCACCTGCCGGAGCAATACCACAATCGGGTGAGCCTGACTGGCAACCCGGACGACTTGTATGGCGAATGCAAGCTGTTTGCCGGGGCCACCTCCGCCGGTGACGTGATTGATGTAGCGAAACTCCAGCCCGGTTCCATCTTCATTGATGTAGCGCTGCCGCGTGATGTCAATGTCGATGCCCGCCCGGCCCGCGATGACATTTTAATCATCGATGGCGGCTGTGTGACCGCGACAGACGCGGTGAAACTGGGTGGTGAATCACTGAATGTCACCATCAAACAACAGCTCAATGGCTGTATGGCTGAAACGATCGTGCTGGCATTGGAGCAACGCCGTGAGAACTACTCACTGGGTCGTTACCTGGAGCCGGTCAAAGTACTCGAAATCGGCGAGCTGGCCGAAAAACATGGCTTTTATGCCTATCCGCTGGCCTCCTTCGGTGAGCGAATCGACCGTCAGCATGTCACCAACCTGAAGCGCTATTATCATCAGGACATTTATGCCATCGACAAAGGCGACACCAGTCAGAGACTGACCTTTATTGATAACATTCTGGCCCAGGATCCTGCCAAAGAAGACACCCTGGACCGTCACCATCAGTTTATTAACCCTATGATGGTGGAATTTTTAAAACAACAGCGCTGCGACAATGTATTCCGTAAAGCCGAAGGCACTATGCTGTATGACAATGAAGGTACCGGCTATCTCGATATGGTGGCAGGCTATGGCTGTCTGAACCTGGGTCATAACCCAACCACCGTCAGCGAAGCTGTGAAGACCTTTCTGGATGAGCAAGGCCCTAACTTTATTCAGTATATTTCTGTGCCCGAGCACACCGCCAAGCTGGCAGAGGTCTTGTGTCATCTGGCCCCGGGCGATATGGGCCGGGTGTTTTTCAGTAACTCAGGCACCGAAGCCGTTGAGGCAGCGATTAAGCTGGCCAAGGCTGCAACCGGTAAGCCGGGCATTGCCTATCTGAAAAACAGCTACCACGGAAAAACCCTGGGTGCGCTGTCTATTACCGGGCGGGAAAAACACCGTAAATACTTCCAGCCGCTGATCCAGGCCATGGTTGAAGTGCCTTTTGCCGACTTAGATGCACTGCGTGACGCCCTGCAACGTGATGATGTAGGTGCACTGATGATAGAACCTATTCAGGGTGAAGGCGGCGTCCATGTGCCACCAGCCGGCTACCTGAGTGCCGTTCAGCAGATCTGTCGGGATACCGGTACTTTGCTGATGGTCGATGAGATCCAGACCGGTCTGGCACGTACCGGTAAACTGTTTGCCTGTGAGTGGGATGGCATCGAACCCGATGTGCTGATGCTCTCTAAGTCTCTGTCCGGCGGACTCATGCCCATCGGGGCAACTTTGTGTCGCAGCGATGTCTGGCAACGTGCTTATGGCACCTCAGATCGCTTCTTAGTACATACCTCCACCTTTGGTGGCGGCAACCTCGCCTCAGTTGCCGCACTGACTGCACTGCGTGAAATCGTTGCGCAGGATCTGGCCTCTCGCTCTGATGAGCTGGGGAGCTATTTTAAAGCTGAGCTACAGGCCATTGCCGATAAATACCCCTTTGTGGCCGAAATTCGCGGTAAAGGCCTGATGCTGGGGATCCAGTTCGAACAAACCTTTGACGGAGCGGTGGCCGCCTCTGCAAGAGAGTTCGCCACGCGTCTGCCCGGCGACTGGCACAGCACCTGGAAGTTCCTGCCCGATCCGGTCCGGGAGCACCTGCAAGCAGCCATGGAACGCATGGAGCAGACACTGGGTGAAATGTTCTGCCTTAAGTTTGTCACTAAGTTCTGTCTGGACCACCAAATCCTGACCTTTGTCACCGCCAACAGTTCGACGGTGATCCGGATCCAGCCGCCTCTGGTGATCACAAAAGCTGAGATTGATCGCTTTGTCAGCGCTTTCTCTTGTGTCTGTGAAGAACTGTCGACTTTTTTAGACTAATGAAATCTGGGTCGCACTGCCACACACAGTTGCGACCCAAACCGTAACAAATGACTGATTGATAAGGATTACTTATGACTCTCAACAAACAAGACGTGGTCAACCATATGATGGGCTTTTTCCAGGCCAAAGCCGTGACCGCTGCATTATCACTGAAACTGTTTGACCATTTTCGCGACACGGATCTAAGCGCCCAGCAACTGGCCGACAAAATCGACGCACCACTGCGCTCTGCTGAGCAAATGCTCATCGCGCTGCATGCCATGGGTTATCTCACCAAACAAGATAACCAGTACCAGCTACCCACAGAGCATCACGCGTTTTTATTAAGTGATGAGCCTATGTGGCTGGGCTGGCTGGGCCGCCATATCGATACTTTCTTATATCCCTTGTGGGGAGAGCTGAGCAGCGCGGTAAAAAGCGATACGAACCAGCGTGAAGCGGTATTTGGTGACAACCGCAGCTGGTTCGACATTCTGTATCAAAACCCAGACGACGTTGCAGATTTTCAGGAGTTCCTGGGCAAATTTGCCGCTCCCTTCATCGAAGGCTTCGTCAAAGATTACGATTTCTCACAGCACCACGCCTTTTTGGATATCGGCAGCGGCATTGGCACCTTACCGATTGCCGTGGCCAATGCCCATCCGGGTGTGTCACTGGCCATCTGTGAATTGCCTCAGGCGTCTGCATTTTTGCGCGACAAGCTGGGTGAGCAAGGCTATGGCGATCGTATCGAAGTCGTGGAAGGCGATGTCATCGCAGGTAATCTGCCCATTGGTGACTATGACCTTATTCACCTGGGCTGGATGCTGCACGACTATGCACCAGAAACCCAGGTCACCATCTTAAAAAATATCTATAACGCCATGCCAGCTGGTGGCCGCTTTATTGCCTCGGAAACGCCGCTGAATGATGACAAATCGGGCCCTGAGTTCACCGCCCTGTTATCACTGAATATGTTGGTATCCACAGACGGTGGTATTGAAAGTAGCAGCGAAGAATATCTGGCACGCTTCCACGAAGCCGGATTCAACAACGCCCGTATCCTTGAGATCCCTGGGCCACGGACCCTGATCGTCGGCGAAAAAGCGTGATCAGGCAATAACAGAAGGAGTAGCAGGATGTTAGCCACTAAATTACTAAACCATATCGCCGAGCAGTTTCTGGACGGCGAAAAAGACGGCCTTGAGCCGCAAACCCCCTTGTTTGAATTAAATATCGTTGACTCGGCGGCCATTTTTGACCTGGTCGATTATCTCAAACAAGAAACCCAGTTAAACATAGGTATGCAGGAGATACACCCAGGCAACTTTGCATCAGTCGATGCCATGGTCAGCCTGGTTGAACGCCTTCAGACAGAGCAAGCATAAGGAGGCTTGAAATGAGTGCAACGAATCCAAAAGTAAATCCGGACATTATGGAAACCCTGCAACAGCAAGTCCTGAAAACATTTGCTGAACTGACTGAGTATCCTGCCAATACTCTGGACCTGACCAGTCACCTGGAAAACGACTTTGGCATTGACTCTATTGCGCTGGCCGAAGTAACCGCAGCACTGACTAAGCAGCTACAGCTAAAAAGCCCGCTGTCTATTCAGAACATTCACTGTATTGCCGATGCGGTTGAGCAAATCGCCGCACAGGAGTTTCACCTCAGTGAGGCCAAGGCGACAGTGCAAACCGATGGCGCACAAGATGCACACAGTTGGCTGCGCGAGCAGGTGATCTCTGTATTTGCCAGCTTCAGTGGCTACAACACCAATGAACTGAGCATGGATGCCGAGATTGAGAGCGATCTGGGTATAGATTCAGTCACTGTGGTCTCAGCACAGGGTGAGCTGCTGAAAACACTGGGACTGAGAGACAATTTAAAAATTCCTGGCTGTAAAACACTGGCTGAGCTTGAACAGGCGTTTGCCAGTTTACTGGTGGAAGAAAAAGGCGCGCAATGGGCCGCTGAGTTGGTGAGCAAAAACCCGTTGATTAATGAGCTGCTCAATCCGGCGGCGAAAAATGACGAAGTACAGCACCAGATAGACAGTGACGATGGTGATAACCGGACAATGCGTGACTTTGTGGGGATCCAGCACCCGGATCTGTTCCACAAAGCCAGTGAGTTCAAATCATTCTACGACAAGAAAAAAGCGCAGCAACTTTACTGGTACGGTATGCCACTGGAAACCCCCTGTAAAAACCGTGCGGTCATGTTTGATGAAGTCACTGGCACCAGTCGTGAGTTTCTGATGTTTGGTTCCAACAGCTATCTTGGCCTGTCGAATCACCCTGAGGTGATCCAGGCGATACAGGATGCCGCAGGGCAATATGGCGCCACCAACACAGGTTGCCGGATTATTGCGGGCAGTAACGTTCTGCATCTGGAGTTGGAACGTAAACTGGCCAAACTGAAAGGCCGCGAAGCCTGTATTGTTTACCCGTCCGGTTACTCTGCAAATCTGGGCTGTATTTCCGCCCTGACGTCTAAACATGACCTGATCTTTACTGATGCCATTAACCATATGAGTATCACAGATGGCTGTAAGCTGGCGGGTGCACAACGTAAGATCTATAACCACTCACTGAACAGCCTGGAAAAATCTCTGGCCAAATACGCCGACCACCCGGGTGGCAAACTGATTGTGACCGACGGCGTGTTCAGTATGCACGGCGACATCGTAGACCTGCCGCGCCTGATGAAACTGGCGAAGCGCTACGGCGCCCGTGTACTGGTTGATGATGCCCATTCAACCGGCGTACTGGGTAAAACAGGTTCAGGGACTACTGAGCACTTCAATATGAAAGGCGAAGTCGACCTGGAGCTGGGTACCATGAGTAAAGCCCTGTCTGGTCTGGGCGGGTTTGTCTGTGGTGATGGTGACGTGGTGGAATTCCTGCGTTTCTACTCCAACTCATATGTATTCGCCGCCACAATTCCAGCCCACGTTGCAGCGGGTGTTATTGCGTCGATTGATGTGATGCTGCGCGAGCCTGAGCGCCTGACCAAGCTGTGGGATAATATTTATTATTTCCGCAACTTGTTATTGCAGGCAGGCTTTGATCTGGAAAACTCCGACTCGGCCATAGTCCCTGTCGTGGTTGGCGATGATGCAAAAACGCTGGCACTGGGACGCGCCGTACGTGCCCGCGGCCTGTATTGTCAGACCGTAGTCTTCCCCGGTGTCGCGGTTGGCGACGCACGTTTGCGCCTGAGCATCACCAGTGAGCACACTCAGGCAGACCTGGATGAAGCCTATCGAATTCTGGTTGAAGGGGCACTGGAAGTCGGTGTGCCACTCAATCAGGATGTTAAAGCGGGACTGGCGGAGGCCTGAGTATGACGAAGATTCCGTCATCGGCTCGTTTTGCGCTAAATCTGCTGAGCCATGCTCAGCAGACGCCACACAAAGCGGCGCTGATTTGTGCTGAGCAACAATGGGATTATGCTCAGCTCGCGGCTCGTGCCTGCCAGATAGCCAATGCGTTGTGTGCTTTGGGTCTAACTCAGGCGCCGGTGTTGCTCAATTTGCCAAAGCAGCCAGATACAGTGGCTGCCATCTATGCCTGCTGGCTCAGTGGCAACCATTACATTCCCATTGATTACAGCCAACCAGATGCCCGTGTTGAGCGGATCATCGCAGCGGCGAAGCCGGCACTGGTGATGGATCAGGACTGGCTGAGTACACTCGACAGCCTGGGCCATCTGAGCGACTATGAGCAAGACCTCGCGGCCTATATGTCACGGTTACGTCAGCATCGGGGCGTCACCATTGCCGCAATCCTCTACACCTCAGGTTCAACCGGCACACCCAAAGGCGTGCAGATAAGCCACGATATGCTGGATTTTTTCATTGACTGGGCCGTGCAAACCACCGCAGCTGACGGCGAAGATATATTTGCCAATCATGCCAGCTTTGCGTTTGATTTAAGCACCTTTGATCTTTTTGCTGCCGTGCGCACGGGCGCCTGTGTGTGGCTTATCACAGAGCAGGAACAAAAAGATCCACTGGCGCTGATCAAGGGAGTTAAAAAGCATCAGGTCAGTATCTGGTACAGCGTACCTTCGATCCTCTCAATGATGGTTCGCAGTGGTGAGCTCAATAGCAGCCATACGGCGTCATTAAAGCAAGTGATTTTTGCCGGGGAGCCCTATCCTGTCGCAGCATTACAACGTTTGGTCGGCTGCCTGAGCGCTGAAACCCAGTTACACAACTGGTATGGTCCGACCGAAACCAATGTCTGTGTCGCCTGGCAGGTTGATAAAACCCAACTGAGCCATCTTCGCCACCTGCCGATAGGTAAATTATTGCCTGAACTGGACGGCTGGCTGGAAGATGAGTCTGGCACACGCCTGCCTCTCTCACAGTGCCTTGGCCAAAGTGGAGAACTGCTGATTGGCGGTCGCTGCGTGACGCCTGGGTATGCCAATGTGGATTTGCCCCGTGCCACTGAGCTGCATCAACAGCACTGCCATGCGACCGGCGATCTGGTTGAGCTGACCGAAGACGGATTGGTTTATCTCGGTCGTATCGACGATATGGTTAAGCTCAACGGTTACCGGGTTGAACTCGGTGAAATAGAGTCATTGCTGCATCAACATGACGCCATCGAGCAGGCCGCGTTACACCTTGCTCTGGGCGAACAACAGCATAAACTGATTGCCGTGATCACCCTCAAAGAAGGTGCTGCAAAACCTTCTTTACTGGCGCTGAAACAGTTCTTACAACAACACCTGCCCGCTTATATGCTGCCACACAAAGTGGTGGTAGCAGCGCAACTACCACATAACGCCAACGGCAAAGTGGATCGTAAACGACTGGCGGAGTTGGTGCTATGAACAAAGACAAGACTTCTCCTTTAGCCATAGTCGGGATCGGCTGCGCGCTGCCTGAAGATATTAACTTTGCGGCTTTAAAGCAGCATGGCACGCTGAGCCCGAGTCAGTTTACTCACCCCTTTGGCTGGTCGGTCGCATCTGAGCCGCTCATAGGCGGACAGGTAAACACAGATGACTTTGATTACAAAAAGTTTTCTATTCCGCCACTCTTTCGCAAGGCCGTCAGTCGTGAGACCCGCATGGCGATGCTCGCAGCAGAAGAAGCACTAAGCCAGCTCACGCTCGATGAATCACTGCGCGATCATTGCGACCAGCTGTGTGCAACCCATATGGCAAGCGACTCAGCCTATCGCAATGCGACTAAGGTGACCGCGCTGCGCACTTTGGCTGAGCAACTGGGCAACCTGGATAATGCGCAAGCACGCATAGATGAGTACAAGCAAACACTGGCAAGCACTTTTGGCGCCACATCCCACGATCGGGTCGGTGAAATGGCTTCAACGATCCCGGCCCGGATAGCACATTTCGCGCACACTCGGGGAAAGTGTCAGACACTCGATGGCGGTGATTTAGGTGGACTGCGACTGCTTCAGGCAGCACAGGATAACTTTCGCTATCAGGACAGCCTGCTTGCTGTACTCACCAGCATTCAGTGCTTTCATCATCAGCCTCAGAGCGAAGTTCTGCATCAACAAGGGATCTCAATACAGCAGCCCTGGCTCGAAGGTGCGATAAGCCTGGTTGTCTGCCCGGTAGCATTGGCCCAACAACAAAACTGGCCAATACTCATGGAACTCAGCACTTTTGTTACCAGCGACTCGGAGCAACTGCAAGCAGGCTATTTTGCTGGTGCAAGTCAGGTGTTTTATCAGTTACTTGAGATGTATCTCAATGGTCAGACTGACTGCAGTGGTGCAGCGGCCCTTGGACAGAACTGGCAAATCTTTGCTGCAAGACAACACAATTTTGTCGCGGCCAGTGACGATCAGGTCGCGATCACAGATTATCGGCCCATTACCGCGCTGGGTAATGACAAAGACCGATTCTGGCAAACTCTGGCTGACGGGCAGGATGTATTACGCCCGCAGTCTGCACAACAGCTCAATGCACAGGCCTTTGTAAGGGAAACGCCGCAAAAACTCAGCACCTATATAGACAAAGCCATGAGTTTTGACAGTCATAGTCCGCTTGATGTCGCCCTGAGTAAGCCTATGATGCCCTCTAAGAAAACCCGCCTTGATGTCTCACAATTACAGCTGCTCAAAGGCGCTGAGTCCCTGACTCTGGGTGAATTTAAGCGACCTGCCGTGATCCTGGCCTGTAACCTGGCACTCAGCGCAGACCGGCAGTTAGGCGCTGGAGCACTGTGGGCACAACTCCCAAAAGCATCGCGCTATCTGCCACAACCTGATATGCCTGAAATTAATCGCTGGAGCTGGTACGGTGCGACAGGCTTGGGTGGCGCAAAGTTACTGGCACAACAGCTGGGGCTCCCTCACGCCGACTGCATCGCCGTCGAAGCTGCCTGTGCCAGTTCAATGGCCGCGCTGCATAACGCAGTAAGAGGACTACAGTCAGGGCGCTACGATGGCATAGTTGTGGGGGGCATTGAAACCGCCACACTGGAGCGGGATCTGGTGCTATGTGGCGCACAGATGATGCTCTCCACAACCCGTATTCGACCCTTTGCTAAAGGTGCCGATGGCTTTACCCCGGGTGATGGTGGTGGCCTGTTTGTGCTGCAGGCTAAATCCGAAACATCACACGCCATCGCCCACATAGACGCCATTTCCGGATCCTGCGACAGCCGCTCTATGACAGCGCCTGACCCTCAGGGCCAGGCACTGGCGATGTACAAGACTCTTCAGCTGGCGTCGGTTAATCCCGAGCAGGTGCAGTATCTCGAAACCCACGGCACAGGCACTACGCTGGGTGATCAGGCTGAACTGGAGTCACTCTGTGCTGCCTATAGCCGCGAGCACGACCAGCCGCTCTACCTGGGTTCAGGCAAGTACAACTTCGGTCACTGTTTTGCAGGAGCCGGTGCCATTAGCCTGGCAAAAATGCTGGCTGCGCTGGAGCAATGCTGTATGCCGCCTACTCCAATCCTGGGTGAACTCAATGATGCATTGCCATTTGACAGTATTCCGGCACAAGTCCCGCAAACAGCCTTGCCCTGGCCGGCACTGTCAAACCGACAACGGATAGGTGCAATTAACGCCTTTGGCACCGGTGGCATCAATTATCACCTGACTTTATTACATTCTCATTCACAGGAATCAGTATGAAACTCATCGTTCACAAAATTCGCCTTAAAGACATAAAACATCTGGGAGCCTTTCGCGACTGGGTAGAAACGACGGACTATAAAGCATGCGAAAAACTAGATTCAGTTAAAGCGTTCGCTGTTTTTGAAGCTTCCAGTCAGGCTGATGCAGCGTTTCACTTTGTTGAAACTATCTATCTGGAGTCCGAGCAAGCCTTTGAACAAGACATGACGACGCCTTTGTTTCAAAGCCTGGTTAGCCGCTTTGATGAAATGGCTGAAGTGGTTGAAGAATTCAAAGGTGATCGGATTGCACAAGGCTATCAGCAGTGATCTCCCCGCACACCAGTGCACCAGTGGGAGAGGCCTGCGTCTCACCCACTGTGTATATCGGTCGCAGCGTCGATAATGCGATACGCTCTGTACCACGCCTGGCTCAGGGACTGGTAGTCAAACAACTGAGCAGAACTCTGGCAACTTTGGCCTTAGAACGGGCCAGTCCCACCTCTTTAATCCGGCTTGCTCACACTACAAACGGTCAGCCATATGGTGAGCCAGGAAAGGGTCAACCTAAGGTGCCTTTGTCCATCAGTCATAGCGGTCCCTGGGCTGCTGTTGCGTGTGCAGCACACCCTGTAGGTATCGACCTTCAGGTTTATCGAGGTTTCTCTGCCGGTGCTCAGCAACAAATCTTTTGTGATAAAGCCAAGCCAATAAGTTTGGTCGCGCAAACAGCTCGGTGGTCAGTGCGCGAAGCCTATCTAAAGTCCTTCGGCCGCGGCCTGCCTTTTGACTTACCTGACATCGCAATCCAAAAATACAACACCCGCGGAGCAACAGAATATGGCCGCGTTTATACCCACAGCGCCTCTCTGGCCCCCGCCAGCTACTGGCTCTGGCACACGCTGTATTTCTGCTGCGCAGTCTGTATTACAGGCGACTGGGACATCAACCCAACACTCTCTTTTCACATCGGGAAATGACAATGACACATACAGCATTTGAACAGACACTGACAGAAGCGGTGAAGCTGGCGAGGCTTGCGCCTTCATCGCACAACTGTCAGCCCTGGGCGATTCATTTTGACCCCGTCATACATTGCGGTTATCTGGCCATAGATAACCGCCGCAAACTCACCGGCCTGCCCTCATTAGAGCGAGAAATGCTACTCAGCTGCGGGATCTTTTTTTACATACTGGAAGCGCTGATCCGCAGCCGAGGCTACGAGCTGCACTGGCGCTGGTGTGATGAGCAAGAGCAACAAAAGCTGGCAGGCAACGACCGTGCGCTAATACGTTTTATGCCCGGGCCTGAACAAGACTATCAGAGCGATGCGTTTGCCAGCCTTTCTGAGCAGCTGCAACAGCGCCATACCGTACGCTCGCCCTATCTCAGGACCGCACTGAGCGAACAACAGCGCGACGAGCTAGTTGCCTTGCTGAAACCTTACCCGGTCTCCCTTGGGGTTTTTTATCAGCAGACCCACGGACAGGCACTGTCCAGACTGACTCAAACCTATGCAGGACAAGACTTTGCCAACAAGGCAGCCTGGCGTGAGACCTACAGCTATATTCGGTTTGACGAGCGTCGCCAATATGAAGATGGCTTTTATCTGCACAACCTGTTTGGTCCGGTTTCCGCCGGATTTAAGCACTTTTTTAAAATGGCTTTCCACCCCAGCCTTAACAGCCTGACTAAGTTGCTCCGCCTACCTGATAAAATGGCAAAAGGCCTGGCTGAATTAGTCGCTTGCGGGCCTCACTACCTGTCGCTGAATGTCAGTAAAGAAGGTGATGAAGCGATGTTTCGTGCCGGCATTGGCTTAGGCGCATTGTGGTTGAGGCTGCAACAATGGGGGTGGGCTATGCACCCAATTAGCGTACTGGTTCAACATGACAATGCCAGGCAGGCGCTGGCAGAGTGTCTCAGTCAGGCAGAACTTCCGGTGTTTTTCGCGCGATTCGGAGAGCCAGAAATAACAGGAAGCCCAGCCCCAAGAAGGCATTGGCAAAGTATTCTGCTAAGTGATACCCAAAGCTTCACCGAACCCAAACCCACTCAGCGAGAGTAAAAGCACCGGTAAGAATAAAAAACAAACTATTGATTAGTTGTAAATTATAAGATAAAACAAAAAAGGTACACATTGAGATAATTTATACAATAAGGAAAATAAAATGAAGCTCATCAAAAAACAAATCAAAATGCTGTCTAAAGACGCGACTCGTTTACCGATGCTGATGACCGCAAATATTGCAGGTGGCATAGATACCCACGACGGAGGTAATGACAACGCAGGACAAACCATGCGCACCACAGCTATCGCCGCCGCAGATGCAATCAAAAATTCAGCTGAGAGCATTTGTACTGCTTAGCGACGAATGACCTGCCATGCGCTGCTTAAAAACAGGCTCCCCCTAATGGGAACTTACATTTGAAGCAATGTTCTTAATTCGCGGCAGTCTTGCTGCCGCAACTAACTAGGTAAAACCCCTCACCAATACTATTCCACTCATACCATTGACTGTCATTCGCATGCTGAAGCATAGATTCCCCCAGGCATAGCAATAAAAAATTTCTAGTTCCGGCGCTTTGTCCTGTCTTTTTTTATTAGGATCCCTACAATACCCGCCATAAGGAGACAGCATGCAGCAAAAAACCAGCAAACTATTGATTTTTATACTCGCTCTACTGGTGGTGTTTTGTCCACTGGGGATCGATCTATACTTACCCGCATTCGTCAATATGCAACAAGACTTAGCCGTTAGCGAAGCACAGATCCAGCAAACCGTCGGGATTTATATGTTGGCCGTCGGTTTGGGACAGTTACTTGCCGGCCCCCTGGCCGACAAATATGGCAGACGCCCTGTCGCTTTATGCGGAATTATATTATTCGGCAGCGGCGCTTTATTGGCTACCTTACTGGATGAATGGCATTGGATCATGGTTGCCCGCGTGCTACAGGGTTTAGGTGCCTGTGCTACCTTCGTCAGTGCCTTTGCCATTGTTCGGGATAGTTTCGGGCATAAGGGCAGTGGCCAGATGATCACCTATCTCAACGGTATCGTCTGCTTCATTCCGGCCCTCGCTCCTATTTTGGGTGCCTGGCTGACCATAGAGTTTGGCTGGCGTAGTAATTTTACTTTTCTGAGCGGGTTTGCTGCCATCGGCCTCATTCTGGTGCTGGTGCTGTATCGGGAAACCAAACCTGACAGTACTGTATACTCAGGCCATCTGTTGGATTTACGTCGTTTCCGGCCTATGCTGGGTAGCCCTCAGTTTATGTTCAATGCATGTATTACTATGGCTGGTATGGCTGCTATGCTGGTGTTTGTAGTTGGTGCGCCCGGTTGGCTTATGACCGAGCTGAATCGACCCGTCGAAGAATTTACCATGTGGTTTACTATCAATGCTGCCATCAGCATTGCTGCCAGCTTTATCGCACCGCATTTTATCAAGCGTAACTCTCAGCAGGCACTGCGGTTTGGCCTGAGCTTATTTACACTCGGCGGTGTATTACTGCTGATGGCACCACAAAGCCAACCGCTTGCCTATCTGTTACCTATGTATCTTGCATCCGTGGGCTTTGCTTTTACACTTGGCGCCGCAGCAGGCAATGCCCTTGCTCCATTTGCCAATCAGGCAGGTACGGCATCGGCACTGATTGGGGTGATGCAAATGAGTGGTGCCGGTCTACTGGCCATGCTCAGCCAGCCACTGGCATTACCTGCACCGCAACAATTGGCTGTGCACCTGCTACTCGGGCTGCCTTTCCTGTGTCTGCTATTTAGCCGCTGCAAAGACAACCTGCATAGTCCGGCCTGATAACCCAAACACATCAATTGGTATCATTATCCTTTAAATGGGCACTGCACAGATAATGATACCGATTTTCATTTATTTTAAAGAATAAATATTCCGCATCTCCAGACTTCCCCTCATACTTTTTTATTCTAACTATTGAATAATTAATTCCCAAAAGTTCCATTCAAACAGAAAAATTCTTCTTTACGTTAGCGCAATATTACGTCTACCTTAATAAGCGTTAACCAGTGGTTAGCAATGTAACCAAGTTAAATAATTATAAATTGTGAGATAATAATAATGACATTCAACAAGTTTACGACTTCACTCCTACTTGCCGGCCTGTGTGCTGCCACCACCGCACAAGCAAACGACGACAGATTCATCATCCAGGTAGACAACAGTAAAAAAGGGGTCGTTAAAGCACTGGCCAAGAAAATGGGTGCAGAGCTACACATTGACGGTGATGGCTTCCTGGCTGCCACATTTAGCGGCAAAGCGCTCAGTGAAGTTAAGGGACTCCTTAATAATCCGCACATCAAACTAATTGAAGTCGACCAGAAGCGTCAACTGATGGGTTTGTATAACGACGATGCTGGCGACCCAATGCAGCAACAGGTTGCTCCTTACGCATATTATCAGTCGCAAGCCAACCAGGTGACCTTTGATGCCAACGCCGGTATGAAAGTCTGTGTCATCGACTCAGGTTTGGACATGTCCAACCCGGACTTCATCTGGGGCAACATCACGGGAGACAACGACTCGGGTACTGGTAACTGGTTCGAGCATGGCGGTCCGCATGGTACGCACGTAGCAGGCACAGTGGGAGCTGCGGACAATAACATAGGTGTGATTGGCATGGCACCTGGTGTAGACATGCACATTATTAAAGTATTCAATGCAGACGGCTGGGGTTATTCATCGGATCTGGCCCACGCAGCAAACCTGTGTAGTCAGGCAGGTGCCAACATCATCAGCATGAGCCTGGGCGGCGGCGGCGCGAACAGCACCGAAGAAAATGCCTTTGAAAGCTTTAATAATGCTGGTGGTCTGGTGGTTGCAGCCGCAGGTAATGACGGTAACAATGTACGCTCCTACCCAGCCGGTTACCCGTCAGTCATGATGGTCGGTGCGAATGATGCCGACAACAACATTGCTGACTTTTCTCAGTTTCCAAGCTGTCAAAGTGGCAAAGGCAAAAATGCCGGTGAAGATGAAACCATTTGTGTTGAAGTAACAGCCGGTGGCGTTGATACCTTGTCTACTTACCCGGCAGGCCTGGCAACATCGTCCAGCCTGAGCGTTGATGGCGCGACACTCGCTTCATCTGCGATGGAAAACAGCGGCAGCGTCTCTTCATCAGTTTACTTTATGGGTACGTCGGAAGCCACTGATGCCAACGCCAGCGGTAAAGTCTGTCTGATTGATCGGGGCAATATTTCTTTCCATGACAAAGTGGCCAACTGCGAAAATTCAGGCGGCGTTGGTGCCATCATTATCAATAATGAAGCGGGTATGCTATACGGCACACTGGGTGATACCAATACCACCAGTATCCCGGCAATTGGCGCAGCACTTGAAGACCGCACCGCTCTGCTGGCTGCCTCCACCGCAAACATTACAATTGGTACATCTGATTATGGCCTGATGAGTGGGACTTCAATGGCAACCCCAGCTGTGTCTGGTATTGCAGCCCTAGTTTGGTCAAACCACCCTGAGTGTACCGGCCAGGAAATCCGTGCCGCACTTAAAGCAACGGCACAAGATAGCGGTGCAGCGGGTAAAGATGTGTACTTTGGCTACGGTATTGTTAAAGCGGCAGACGCAAATGCTTACCTGACTACCAATGGCTGTGCAGGTGGCGGCAATAATGGCGACTTGCAGCTAACGGCCAATGGGTATAAGTCTAAGGGCAGTAAATATGTTGACCTGAACTGGCAGGGCGCCTCAACATCTCAGGTAGATATTTTCCGTAACGGTAGCAAGATTGTCACAACCAGCAACGATAATAGCTATACAGATAGCATCAGTGGTAAAGGTGGCGGTAGCTACACTTATCAGGTTTGTGAGCAAGGCAGCACATCGGCTTGTTCTGCAAGTCAGACTGTTGTGTTCTGATACTGAGCGACATAGCGGATGTTATGCTTCTGCGCAACTTCTCCGGTAATCGGGCGTTCGCGCATTAAGTTAGCTTAAGTATCCCCAACCAAATTTTTATGCGGGCATATGCCCGCATTTTTTATGGGCTTTTTATTTTAAGCTGGTTACACTAGGCGCAATCTTGTCTACCAGAGCACATCATGCTGAACCCAGAATTACTCGCCTCTTTTTTATTTGCCAGCTTTATCATTGCCATTGCTCCGGGCCCTTCAAATGCCTTTCTTATGGCTCAGACTTTTACCAATGGTAGGGCCGCAGGCATGCAAAGTGCCTTCGGCTTTGCCCTCGGCGGTGTGGTCCATACCCTGTTTGCTGTGATTGGCTTGTCAGCCATTCTCAAAGCATCAGAAACCGCCTATACCACAGTGCAATATTTAGGTGCTGCTTATCTTGCCTATCTGGGTATACGCACTTTTAAAGACACGCTCTCCAAGTCGAGTGACTGTGATGATGAAAAGCCCCATGTAAGTAATAAGAAACAGCAAAATGTCCTGTTTCAGGCAATGATGACCGAGATACTTAACCCTAAAGTGGCACTATTTTTTATTGCCTTTATTCCTCAGTTTGTTGACCAGAGCCTCACAACATCAACCACAGTGCAACTGGCCATGTTCGGTTTACTTTACCCGCTCCTAGCCTTTCCCCTTGATTGTGTGTATGTTTACAGCGGCGATAAAATCGCCGGTTATTTTCGCGCTCATCCCAGTGCGCCAATTTGGATAGACAGGATCTCTGCGTTTATCTTTGTCGCACTGGCAATTAACTTATTATTATGAGGTAAGTATGGACACCACGTCGCAGGTTATTCCGGCTAAAAAACGCATCGCATTGGTAGCACATGATGGTAAAAAACAAGCCATGGTGAGCTGGTGCCAGTCACACCTTGATAAGCTCGCTATGCATCAGCTGTATGCGACGGGAACGACCGGTAGCCTTATTGAAAAAACGTCAGGCCTGGCCGTCCATAAACTTCTGAGCGGCCCAATGGGTGGGGATCAACAGCTTGGTGCAAAGATTGCCGAAAATGAAATTCATATGCTGATTTTTTTCTGGGATCCCATGGCCTCACAGCCCCATGATCCTGATGTAAAAGCCCTGCTCAGGCTAGCGGCGGTGTGGAATATTCCGGTCGCCTGTAATGAAACTACCGCAGATATGTTGCTCTCCTCGATGATGATGACCACTCCGATAGAGCGCCAGTTACCTGACTACGAGCAGTATCTGTCAGAGCGACTGGAACGCTAATGTTTGTCGCAGCAAAGCAGAGGTCAGCCAGATTAACTATGACCCCTACAGGGCAGGCTGCGCAATGTTTACCGAACTATCGCGCAGCTTTTACACTCAGATAAGATATGACATTAAGCGTTTTGGTAAAGTCTATTCGCCCATTTAGTCAGGCCGGCTGTAACACTGCCAAAGTTGTCACCATTGACCATAGGTATATCACCCAGACGCTGCTGTAATGCCAGCTTTATGAGCGGAGATTGGGCACTTCCCCCGGTCAGGTAAATTACATCGGGCTGTGTTTTAGCTTCAACGATCGCCTGCTCTGCCAGCGCCGCGGCTTGTTCCAGACAGCTGGCCACCGATTCAGCCATTGTCTGCGCACTCACCTTGACATGCAACGCCTTGTCCAGAAAACCCAGCGGCACAGTATGTTGTTCCTGCTCCGATAAGGCAATTTTAGCCAACTCCCCCTCGCGTACAAACTGATGGGTCATTTTGTTCTTTTGTATCTTTAACAAACGGCGCAGCTTTTCAGGCTCGCATACATCTCTTAGCATGCCAGTCAGCTCTCGTTGCATCTGGTCGCTGTAGAAGTCACTTTGCATCTGAATGTCGTTAATTTTACACGCCTGCCAGAACAGAGGATTTGGCAAAGGTAACCCTGATGTGAACTGACCACCCAAGCCGCACACCGGCATAAGGGTATGAAAAGCGAGCGCAATATCAAGGTCATTACCTCCGATCCGCTTACCACTGTGCGCTAAAAAGTCGGCACTGCGGTCAGCTTTATCACGAAAGCTCGGACCCATTTGCACAAAGGAGCAATCACTGGTACCGCCCCCAATATCAACGACCAGTACTTTCTGATCCCGGGTCAGACGTGACTCGTAATCAATGCCAGCCGCCAGCGGCTCATACAGAAACTCCACGTCCTTAAAGCCTGCTCTCTTTGCGGCAACAGTCAGGATATCGATTGCCTGGCGATTGCTTTGCTCTCCACCAATTGCCTGGAAGTTCACAGGACGACCGATCACAGTATGGCTCAGGGAGTATCCCAGATGATGTTCCGCACGGCTTTTTATTTCCATAATCATAGCCGTCGCAATATCTTCAAAAAACGCAAGCTGTGCCGGTTTCAGGCCAACAGCGCCAAAGAAGGATTTAGGGGATTTCACAAAGTATCCTTCTTCCGGGAACGCTATATACTCATCGATTGCCTGCTGACCGACAAACAAGCCCTGCTCTGTCGGTTGTAAGTCCAGTTCCCGTCTCGCCATTGCTGCACTACTGAGCAGAGGCTTACGTGCGCTTTGGTAGTCAGTAGCAAGCGCAGAGCCTGCCAGTTTGTGCGCCACAAACTCACTCACCAGGCTGTTGTGCAAAGCGTAAAGTGTCGATGGCAGATAGTGTTTACCTTGCTCCAGCGGAACCAGTGTCACGTCACCCTCGCGCATCACGCCTATGGCGCAATTGGAACTACCGTAATCAAATCCGGCTATCATTTTTCACCTCACGACTATAAAAAAGGTCGCGAACTGTATCACAGCAAGGTGGCAAGTAAAAGCCTCAACCCATTGCGGCTAACCCTTACAGTGGCTGCCTTGTTCGCAGAAAGCGAGCAAATCGCGGTTTACCGAACTTGGTGACCCCCTGGAATCTATATGTCACAACACTCCCAATCGGGGGCGGGTTTCGTCGCTGTGCATCGGTAAACCCGCTGCCAATCTTAAATATCTTTCCCTGTGCTGTTTTCACCCTAATCGCCCCCATCATCCCCTGATACTTCCCTTTGCCTGGTAAATGGGCAATCACCTCAGCTTCAGCATCAAAATAGGGTTTATACTTCAGAATTGCCGATGTCCTTCCCTGCTGATGGAGTGCCTGACGCTCGTGCAGCATTACCCCTTCCCCACCACGCGCCAAAACCTGTGCAAAGAAATCATCGAGCTCAGCCTTAGTTGAAAAGTGATGCTGTATTACCGCACGAATATGCGGCTGTGCCAGCCGATTGATCAGCTGGCTATATACCTGATAGCGCTGCGTAAAGGGTGCCGTAATATCCGGTGCATCAAAGATCAGGTAATGAACCTGCCGCCAGTCCGATTCAGACGCCTTATGGCGGCGTACCACTGCACTGACAAATTCAAAGTTCTCATACCCCGCCCACAGCTCCCCGTCGAGCGTTGTATCTGGCAAAGCTGAAGTAAACCAATGCGGAGCATGGATCCGCTGGCCACTGCGTGTTAACAGTTGCCTGCCATTCCAGATGGCCCTGACACCGTCAAACTTTTCGCTCACCAGATAGTGCATGACCGGGCGTTGTGCCTGGTATACTTTGGCGAGTTGTACAGCATGTGTGGGATTACAATAGGCGGGCTGCAATTGGCACAGACAGGCCAGCAGCAACCACCCAAACAGTTTGGTGTGCATGCTACGCTCCTTGTAGTTTAACTATTCAATTCCGTTCACTATCAGAGCATAGCGCGGGATAACAGAAATGCCAGCAGCCAGCTTTAAGATATCGCGCAAAAAGACGACAGCAAAACTGCTACCTAATCTTGACCGATAAGGCGCTCAATTAAGGGCTGAGCCGACTGCAACGAGGTTTCCTGCCAGGCTGCACGTGAAAAATCCTGTTTAGCTGAATGCTGATTAGGGATCACCAGCACCTGAAGACCCGCAGTACAACCAGAGGTAAGTCCGGTTGTTGTATCCTCAATCGCGATGGCTTGCTCGGGTGAAACTTGTAATGACACCAAAGCTTGAATATAAGGTTCAGGGTGCGGTTTTGGATGTTTTACATCGTCTTTGGTAACAATACACTCAAAAAAGTGCAACAGGTCATAGTGTTCCAGTACAGGAATGGCCTCAGCTCGGGTGCTGCCAGTCACCAGCGCCAGTTTGCAATGTTGTGCCGTATAGCTCAGGATCTCTCGCGCATAGGGCATGAGCCTGGGCCTGATGGTGGCCGAGGTGTCGACAAACAGACGATTTTTTTCCTCACACAATGCCTGCGCCTCATGGGGCAACTGGTGCCGCGCGCGCAGTATCTGTGCCGTTTTCAGCGTAGGCACGCCAGAAAACTCATCACAAAAAGCCAGCTCGCTGTAAGTGATATCAAAAGGTGCCAGTACGCGCTGCCAGCTGTGATAATGGAGCGCTTCCGAATCCGCCAGCGTCCCATCAAAATCAAACAAGATTGCCTTTAAATTCATCATCGCTCCTTCATTATTGGTCTTACTCTGCTTTGGCAGGTGGCTCGGCGTGTGCAACATCACCTGTGTCTTTTTCTACCAGCTCGTAGCCGCGGGGTTTGCGGATTACTTTCAGTACCGGTTTATCGAATGCCGTTTGCAACCGAGTGAAATCGGCTTTCAGGTCATCAATGCTCTGGCCATAAGGTGATTCCCCCGTCTCCGACCAGTTGACCGCCTTACCATTTTCATTGTACTCAACCGCATGTACCTGATACTGCTCTGGCGCATCTTTGCTAGCTTCGCAATAGATAACGCGGTAATTCCAAAATGCGGACATCTTCTCTTCCTCTAAAATTCTGTCTAAACCAGCTGTACTTTACCAGTACTGGGACTGAGTTGCATGACAGTATTAATAAAAAACCCGTGAATGCCTGGCATCCACGGGTTTTCGCTTCAAATTGGCGTGAAATTAAAAGAATTTCACTTTGAACTCAGCACCCACAAAGCGCTCTTCGTTCAGCATACCTGTGTTGTTGTTGAAATCTACACCACCGATAACCACCTGCTCATCGAACAGGTTACGTACGAAGGCAGAAACTTCATAGTCGTTGTCGCCCGAGTTCCACGCATAGCCCGCGCGTACACCAGCTTCAAACAACGCTTCGCCTTTAAATTCAACCGACTCATACAAGAAGAAGTCGATTTCACTGCGGTAAGACAGGTCGGTGTATACAAAGAATTCACCGTCTTCCAGCTCTTTGGTATAACGCAAAGTCGCGTTTGAAATCCACTCTGGCGCGTGCGGCAGGCTATTGCCATCCAAAATCGCACGTGCTTCTGGACCATTTGGTCCTTCAACCATGTAAGTAGGATCAGTCACTGTACACTGAGCACATACGGCTACTGCCAGCGAATCATCATCCAACTCAGTTTTGTTGTAGCTCAGATTAAAGGTTGCATTTAGCTCGTCCGTTAATACCCATTCAGTATCCAGCTCAAAACCATAACCTGTGGTTTTATCTGCATTGATCAGACGGTTAAAGTTAGAGCCGCCGCCTACTGCGGTCAATTGCTGGTCATCCATCTGGAAATAAAACACAGTTGCGTTCACACGACCCTGACCATCCAGTACGTCTGACTTCACACCGAATTCAATAGAGTTAGTAGTTTCTGACTCAGCTACAGTCACAACGTCACCGAACAGGATACGACCCTGAACACTTGGCGCACGGAAACCATTTGCCAAACGACCAAACAGGTTCACATCATCCGTCAGCTTGTAAGTTGCACTTAGATCCCAACTCACGTGACTGTCACTTGGATTTGCACGACCTTCCAGGAAATCAGGGGAACCGTTCCAAGGTGTTGGGTTGTCCGTTCTTTTTGCGTAGAAATCTTTTTCGTCGTCCGAGTAACGTAAGCCCAGAGTCACGTCCAGCTGCTCAGATACAGTGTAATCAAATGAACCAAACAGTGCCCATGCCGACGTCTCTTGCTCCTGGACCGCATAGCCGTTTTGCAGACCATAGTTGCCAGCGGCTTCATCGTATGTGCCTGTGTCGAAGCTAAAGCTCTCAATAGTCAGGTCTTCTTCAAACAGGAATAAACCAACCTGATAATTGAAGTCACCCGTGAAATTACTTGAAAGACGAAGTTCCTGCGTGTACTGGTCATGCTCAGGGATGGCATCCGCTGTTTCAGAAGAAAACGGAATGAAACCTGGACCCATTGTTGGGGCAAAGTTATTACCGTAACCACCATCAACGTCTGCACGTGAGTAAATTTCAGCACTTTCCCAACCACTAATAGAGGTGATGGTGTGCTCTTTCAGATCCCATTCAAGCTTCAGGCTCAGGCCTTGCGTGTCGACTTCTTGAGTAGAGCGAGATGCTGCATCATGGTATACCACATCGTTATCATACAATGGGTTAATGTTGTTCGAACCTTTCTCAATAAGGTTAGCACGGAACGCGATAGGACGGCCGTCCAGGTCACGAACGTGATAATTTAACAGGCCTGTGAAGTCGTCGCCTTCATACAAAAATTGTACACGTGCAGCCATTTCGTTGTAGCCACCCAGAGAATCTTCTTTTTCAAAGCCTGGCGCTTTCACATCGATATAGTCAGGCTTGTCCTGAACCAATACAGACACACGGGTAGAAAGTTTGTCTGTTAAACCAGTACCAGCAGCGCCTTCAAAATCAATTGAGCTGTTGCTGCCGTAAGAAACCGCGGCATAACCATCGAATTCCTGACTTGGTTTAACGCTGTCGAACTTAACCAGACCTGCTGGTGTGTTACGACCAAACAGCGTTCCCTGTGGACCACGCAATACTTCGATGCGGGCAATATCAAATACAGGGAAGCCTTTTAGAATGGGGTTTTCCTGAACCACTTCGTCAACCACCAAAGAAACGGGTTGAGAGGCGTTCAGATCGAAGTCGGTGTTACCCAGACCACGAACATAAAAGCGTGGGAATGTACGTCCGAATGAAGATTCAACCGACAGACTCGGGATCTTCGCATTCATAAAGCGGATATCCATACCAGCTGAGCTGTATGCATCCAGGTTGTCGCCTTGTAAAGCAGACACAGAAACTGGCACTTCTTGTGCGTTCTCAACACGCTTACGCGCGGTGATTTGGATCACTTCCAGTTGATTGCTTTTAGCTTGCGCTTCTTCTGCAAGCGTAGAGAATGAAGTACCTGCTACAGCAGAGAACAACGTCGCATTGATTAAAGTTGCTAACGTAGATCTTTTCATTGCTTTCATGTTGGGATTTAACCTTTTATATGCACTCTTGAGTTCAACGGTTTTAATTTGGGCGCCGTATCACAATGGCAGGTTCGCTCAATTTTACGCGCAAATGACGAGCAGCGCGGACCTCACTAGCGAGAGTGCAAAGCGACTATGTGAGGCTGAACGAGACGGCCATAATTATAGCAGCAAATTTTCAAATTGCTGCAATTATGCATATAAATTTTCCACATTTTTGTAAATATCGTGAAAGTTAGCTAAGAGTTAACAACTTTTCGCAACAAAAAGCCTCAAAATAAGGACATTTGTCCTTACCAAACCCTTACCTATATGGTGGCAGGAAACGGATTTACCGAATTGAAATACAGATGTCACTGTCTCGTTCTACTCAACAACCTATAGCAAAATACCACTAACGTAAACGCACGAGGTTAGACAAGCCACTGCATATACCCGTTCATTAAATTACAAACAGCGGTACGCTTATTTACTGACTTATTCAGCGACTCAGCGACGAAATATAATACAACCGGGCACCATCCGCCCAAAGATGGTAACCGGTGTCATGAAAGCGACGCCATTGTAATAAAGCGTCGTAACGAAAAGGAGGACATTAGACCGCACAGAGTGATCTTATTTACACTCAGTGCCTGTCTAGTTGGGTGGTGTGGCCAGCTGGAGTAACTCGCTTTTCAACGTGTCTGGGTTATATTGGATCACGGCAACCGCAGCCGTTGGAAATATGGGCATTTCGCCCGGTACCAATTGGTCAACCAAATAACTGACTATGGGCATATGCGCCACAACCAACCAGGTATCCAGAGTGTCGTGCATGCTTATCAAAGTTTCCAGATAGTCAACAGCCACAGCAGCATTGCCACTGGGCACAATATCTTGACACGTTTCTTCAAAAGACACTGGGTTAAGTTGTAACACCCCCTGTGCTGTTTGCTGCGCCCTGACGTAAGGGCTGACCAGGACAGCTTGGGGAGGAAAGTGCTCACTTAGCCACTGCCCCATCGCCGCAGACTGAGTCATTCCGCGTGATGTAAGTGTTCTGGCAGCATCGTTGGCCTGCATAGGGCCCGCTTCGCCATGACGCATGATCAGAATTGTTTTCATAGCACTCCGAAAAGTTGGCAAGAAAATTAAAGACAACCAGTAGCTATTGCCCCAAATTGTCCGCTATATTAAAACAAAAGCACCTAAACCTTAAGTTTAAAATACAGGCTAATTCAGAGGTGACCAGTTATCGCAACGACCCTGAGCGTCTGTTGCCAGCATCAAGCTCGGAAACAGCGGCCACGTCTCTAACCATTATATCGGCGGCACACAATTGAAACTGAGTAATAATGATAAAAGAAATTATCGTCACCTGACACTGGACAATGGTCTTAAAATACTCCTGGTAGAAGATACATCAAGCACCAAAGCCGCTGCGTCACTGGCCATTAATGTTGGTCACTTTGACGATCCCCAAAGCCGTCAGGGCATGGCGCACTTTGTTGAGCATATGTTATTCCTGGGTACCCAGACCTTTCCAGCAAGAGGAGAATTCTCTCAGTTTGTCAGCCAGGCCGGTGGACAGAGTAATGCATGGACAGGCACAGAGCACAGCTGTTATTTTTTCGATTGTCGCTGTGCCATGTTTGAACAGGCATTACACAGGTTTAGCGAGTTTTTTTATGCCCCGCTGTTCGCTGAAGATGCTTTACAGGATGAACGTAATGCCATCGATTCCGAGTTCAATCTGAAAGTCAAAGACGACAACCGCCGGATCATTCAGGTGCACAAGGAAACAGTCAATCCGGCTCACCCTTTTGCTAAGTTTTCTGTTGGGAATCACAACACTTTGGCTGACCACAGTGGTGAGTTTAAACAAGAAATCGAATCCTTTTTCACAGCACATTATCAGGCACAGTGGATGACCCTGGTACTCGCTGGTCCTCAGCCTCTGGAAGAGCTGGCACGACTGGCCAATCTCTACTTTAGTCCATTAACAGGTCACGACGCGCCAAAACCCGCCATTGACGTGCCACTGTATCGTCAGCAAGATCTTGGCTTGTTGCTTCACATAGAGCCACGTAAGCATATGCAAAAACTGATTGTCAGTTTTGCGATGCCGGATGTCGAAAGGCTTTATAAGTTTAAGAGTCTGAGCTTTTTGGCTCACTTGTTGGGCTACGAAGGGGATGGTTCGCTGTACGCCATTTTAAAGAAAAATGGCTGGATCAACGCTTTGTCGGCCGGTGGCGGTGTGGATGGCAGCAACTTCAAAGATTTCAATATCAGCTTTGCATTGACTGACAATGGCATAGAATACTACGAAGACATCGTTGAGATGTTGTTTGAGTATATCAGCCTTATCCGTGAACAAATCGCGCTACTTCCGGCGCTATACGAAGACAAAAAACGCCTGCTTGAACTGGCTTTTGAAAACCAGGAACAAAGTAAACTGCTTGATTGGGTTAGTGCACTCAGTATTAATATGCATCATTATGAAGAAGATGACATTTTGTACGGTGATTACTGCATGAGTGCGTTCAATCATGCGCTGCATGAAGAGCTCATGGGCCTGCTCTCTCCATATAATATGCGCTTGATCCTGATCCACCCGGACATTACCTGTGAGAATGACGCCACCCGCAAAGTTGCACAGTGGTACAATACGCCCTATCAGGTCGAGCGAATTAACATTGAGTGGCTCCAAACCCTTGAGCAAATTACCACTCCGCTACCCGAAATGCGCTTACCCGCTGCAAATCCCTATCTGGCTTTTGAGAACCGCTTGTATGATATTGAGCCCGGCCGAAAAACGCCGACACTCCTAACGGACAGGCCCGGATTCGCCTTCTGGTTTAAGCAGGACACGCGCTTTCGTGTTACAAAGGGACATTTTTATTTAGAAATAGATTCTCAGTGTTCGGTTGAAAGCCATAAGAGCATGGCGATGACCCGACTGTTTGCGGACTTGTTTATGGACAGTGTGGCAGAGCAGTTTTATGCCGCTGAGTTGGCAGGTCTGAGCTATCATCTAAGTTCTCATCAGGGTGGCTTGACACTGCAAACGGCAGGTTTATCCGCCAGTCAGCTCAAGCTTGTGCTGCAACTGGTCGAAGCACTACTCAAACAACCAATCAGCGCCACCCGATTTGCAGAGTATAAAAAGCAACTGATTCGACACTGGAAAAACCATAACAAGAGCAAACCTGTCAGCGAGCTGTTTAGCCTGCTTGGTGCACGCCTTATGCCCTGGAATCCAACGCCGGATCAGTTAGCCAAAGCCCTGAAAAATATCAGTTTCAATGAGTTTTGCCTGTTCCGTGATAACTTTTTTAAAGCAATTCACATCAAGGCCTTCATGCATGGCAACTGGCAGCTTGATCATGCGCTGGATATGCAGAAGCAACTCCATGCCCTGTTTGCTTACAGTGAAATCCTGGACGACCTTAAAAAGCCGCTGAACCTGATCTCGTCGCATCAGCAAATAGAGATCGAAAAACCTGGCGCTGAGCACGCCTTTGTCGAATATATACAGGCCCCCACCAGCTGCGTCGATGATAAGGTCAAAATTATGGCCTTCAACCAACTGGTCAGCCAGGATTACTTTGAGTCACTGCGCACCCAGCAGCAGCTGGGCTATTTGGTTGGTGCAGGATATGCCCCGTTTAACACCCGCGCGGGCATAGCGTTTTATGTGCAATCTTCTCATTACGACAGCAAAACGCTACTGCAACGTCATCATCAATATCTGACCGATCTATTGGCACAACTGGATAGTTATGAAGACACTCAGTGGATACAAGTTAAGGCGGCACTACACGCCCAAATCGCTGAGAAAGACAAAAACCTGAGGCTGCGCTCGCAGCGTTTATGGATAGCCATTGGCACCGATGATCATACCTTCTCCATGCAGGACAAGCTCATCGAAGCACTCGATAACCTGACTTTTGAGGTACTGAGGAAATATATAGTTCAGCTGGTGTCCAGTGACTTTGCAAAAATCACGCTCAGATGTAACTAACACATACCAGCGCCACCGTTTAGGTGGCGCCACTCATATCAGGCGCTTCTGAAACGCTTGCTCTTCAAAAAGAAAACACCTACACAATAATGAGGTAGACTGACCTCATTATTGTGCTTAAGACCCGCATTGCCGCATAGAATTTAAACAAGCAGAAACAACAGGTCCCAAATTAGGGATTTTTTCTGACATTCTTTTTGACTCTACTCAGGGCTTAGATTAGATTAGCAATTGTAATTGACTCTTTAAGCCTTATGAAAAAAACAACAATTATAAAAACAATTACATCTATTTTGTTGCTTCAGACTTGGCAGGCAGTAAGTGCGCCTGTGTCTATAGGGGTAATGCAAAATTCACAGATGACACTAACGATTGTGGTAGGACTCGTCACCGCGATCACCTTGTGCTATCTGGTGATTACAAATCGCAAAGCAAAACGCTCCCTGAATGCACTCAGACACTCAGAGCAACGCCTGAAAAGTACCGTAGAAGGCAGTGGTGACACACTTTGGGACTGGAACATCCACAGCGGTGAAATTGTTCGTATTAACGACAAGTTCATGATGGATACCGCTACAGGCAAAAATTTCATTCCAAACGCCAGCCTGATCCATCCACTCGACCTGCCCTTGGTAGAAAAACAACTTAAACTACATTTTGCAGAAAAAACGGCTTTTTTTGAAGCCACCTACCGCGTCAGAAACAGCCTGGATCAGTATCACTGGGTATTGGATAAAGGCAAAATCATTGAAAAGGACGACAACTTAAACCCGCTGCGAATGACAGGCACAATTCGTGATATAAACCACCTGAAAAGCACAGAAGAGCGGCTGAACCTGTTTGCCAAATGCGTCGAGTCTCTGACCGATGCCATTGCCATTTACGATCATCACTTTCGTCTGGTTGATTTGAACCCAAGCTATATCCGGGTATTTGGTGGGGTTCGTGAACAATATATAAATACCGAGTTTAAGCTACCAGGCTACGATGGTCAGTTTATCAGTCAGATAAAAGCAGCATTAAAAAAGAGCGAACACTGGCAGGAAGAACTAAAACTCTATGACCAGACAGGCACTATGCTGCCGATTGAAATATCAATTGACGAGATAAAAAATAATCACGGCCACATTACCAATTATGTTGTTGTATTCTCAGATTTAACTGAACGAAAAAAAGCTGAGTCGCAGTTGCATAACCTGTCTAACCGGGATCGTACAACTGGCCTGCCAAACAGGAATTTGTTTTTTACCAACCTTAAGAAATTGGTTGATCAGAAACGTGACCACGCCCTGCTGGTATTTGACTTGGATAACTTTAAGAAAATAAACGACTCTCTTGGCCACCAGCTGGGCGACAGTCTACTTGCTAAGCTTGCCATGCGACTCAATAAGCTATGTCGTCAGCAAGATACCTTTTACCGTCTGGGCGGTGATGAGTTTGCCCTGGTAATGTCGGGCACGAACGACATCCACACCATAACTAAAGCCGCGAAACAATTTCTGGCAGTAATTGCAACACCATTTAAAATGGCCAATCATGAGCTGGTGATCACCTCCTCAGTTGGTATTGTGTTGTTTCCAGAAGATGGCAGCACACCGGAAATTTTGCTGAAAAATGCTGATACAGCCATGTATCATGCCAAGCAAAAAGGCAATCACTATCTGTTCTTTAATGATTCAATGAATGAGCAGGCCGTTAAGCGCCTGCAAATCGAGAATCTGATGCGCTTTGGATTAAAAGAGGATCATTTTGTGGTGTATTATCAGCCCAAAATGGACATTGCAACCGGGGCACTTGTGGGCATGGAAGCATTGGTGCGCTTCATTACCCCCAAAAAAGGCGTGATCAGTCCGGGTTTATTCATTCCGATTGCCGAGGAAACAGGACAAATTGTCGAGATTGGCGAAGTGGTGCTGGACAAGGCCTGTAAAGATGTCAAACGCTGGGTAGACCAGGGATTGTTTAATGGCCGTGTTGCTGTCAATTTATCCGCCAGACAGTTTAGTCTGCCTGACCTGACTGCACGCATAGATCTCATCTTGCAAAAGAATCAACTTCCTTCATATTTTCTTGAGCTAGAAATTACCGAAGGTACGGTTATGGACGATCCACAAGAAGCAATTTCAATTATGCGCTCATTGAGTTCACGTGGCATCCACCTGGCGATGGATGACTTTGGCACCGGCTATTCCTCTTTAGCTTATCTGAAACAGTTTCCACTCAATACTCTGAAAGTAGACAAAGCCTTCGTTGATGACATGAACACAGAGCGTGGCTGCAACATGGTCGATTCGATTGTGACCATTGCCCACAATCTGGGCCTGCATGTGGTCGCCGAAGGTGTTGAACATGAACAACAACTACAACAGCTGCAACGCCTCAATTGTCAGACCATTCAAGGCTACTATTACGCAAAACCTTTGTCTGCAACAGAATTCGAGCAGTTTCTTAAATCCCAGTTCACCGACAAGCCTAACCTGCAGTTAGTTAACTGACACTACAGATAAAGTAGAATCACACATTTTGCTGATTCAGGCTCTTAGCACAGCGTACACCCTTCCGACTCGTCTGAGCCATGCAAGGCGATAGTGCGTACGAAACAGTATCCACACTACAGGACCCGCAAATGCCGCCAGAAATACCCAGGAGCGTCTTGTAACTCCGGTACAACGCAGTTCATTGAACATCAGCAGTGCCCCAAGACACATCAATAAAAAGTACAACACCAGCACACAGCCTCCGACACCGTGATTTCATAATAAAACCATGAAACACAGCGTTCCACGTTAAGTAAATGGGTAGATTTTTTCCCGCGCAGTGTATCCTAAGTTTAAAAAACACGCAAAAACACTGAAATTGTTGCAAAATATTGCATTATTTAATTTAATACGTCCCCAGAAACTGATGGTTTCTAACTTAGGTGCATGTTTTAACTCACCTCTAAATTCGCAAATAAATGCTAACTTATTATTTTAAAAAGGTATTATTTGCTGCGACACGGATATAAGTCGTGCCATGTGACGCGTCAGGTATTAGGCAGACCTGATGACCCGTCACTTTCGCTGGCGATCCAGTTTGATTTTCCTACACTTAGGATAAGCCGAACGGGATTGGAAGCTTATACGTGCCAATTTGATTGCACTTTCGCTGAGTTTTAAAGAGGGTTTTCTCTCATGTAAACCTGGTGAATGTTTAATGAAGTGGGCATTTGTCATTTTGGTCATGGTGTGGTTAGCAGTCAAAGAGCGGGAGATACTTTCTCCTTGAGCAGATTTGAAATTGGAACTGTAAAGATAAATGGACTGGTTAACCTCTGTGCGGTTTAAGACGTATTTTTCTTCTTAGAGTGAAATATACTGATATTGTTGCGCAGCTTAGATAAGGTTATTCAGGTATATTCTTATTTGGTCTTAACTGACTGATAGTTTTTACTTATTCCTAATTACAGAAATCTCACAAAAGCTGCTAAAATCAGCCCCATGTTGTGTTAATTTAATTTGTTATTTCAAGGACACGGGCTATGGATCAGAAATTCGTACATGAGTATTTACAGGCTAAGCCTGGGACCTTTATCACTAAACCGTTTGCACAGGACGTGGACGTTTACAAGGTGCAGCACAAGATGTTTGCTACCTTATATGAAGGGAAAGAAGGTCAAATGGGTGAGAATGGTGAGCCAGTTTGGTGGCTTAACCTAAAGTGTGATCCAGATGAAGCACTATTGTTGCGAGACAAATACGCATCTATTGTTCCTGGTTATCACATGAATAAACGATTATGGAACACCATCGTACTAGATGGCAGCATCCCGGAAGAAGAAATCAAACGCATGATTGATGATTCTTATCAGATTGTGGTTGATAACTTACCCAGCGCACAACGCGCAGAGCTAGATCGTCTCACAAACTCCTAACGAGACTGTCTTGATTGGCTTCCCTCGTACTTAGTGCGAGGGCCATTTTATACTTCCTTCCCCAAATTCACTCCATTGTCATTCTGATGTCAATTATCCCTGATTTAATTGCGGTGATTTTCTCAACTCAGAATAAAGACAATGAAAAAAACACTGATCTCTTTAACGCTGCTTGGCTTGCTAAGCGGGTGTAGCCTGGATGGCGATGACGGACAAGCAGGAAAGCAAGGCGAACAAGGTGTACAAGGCGAAGCCGGTAAAACGGGAGAGACCGGAGAAAAAGGCCCACAAGGCGACACAGGTACTCAGGGTCAGCAAGGAGAGACTGGCGTAACCATGACTGGTACGCTGTCTGCTCAGTTAGTTGGTCGTGCCGTACTCAATGTAGAAAGCCCTGAGGGTGCAGCCGAAATAGTTGCTTATCATGCCCCCAGCCAACGCATCTTCGCTTTGGACAGCTCTGGCGATAACCCGCAAATTGCGGTGATCCCGACTACACAAATTGATGCAGCAAAGCTGATTAAGAACAATGAAGGTGTCGTCACAAACACCAACCTGAATGTCGCTCAGACAATTGCTGTTAATGAAGTGGTCGCCGCAGACGCCAACAGTCTGGCAATCCATGGGGATATGCTCGCTGTTGCGATGGCTCGCGCCACGGGTCAAACAGGGTTTGTGCTGGTCTATAATATCGCTGCTGAGCAACCACAGCTGCTGAAAACCGTTGAAGTAGGTTATCTGCCAGATATGGTTACCTTCAATCAGGATGGCAGCAAAATACTCGTCGCAAACGAAGGTGAGCCTGCTGGAGATTACAGTGTGGATCCGCAAGGCAGTATCGCCATTATTGACATTAATGACGGTCAGGTTGCCGAACAGGCCACACTACTGGGTTTCGAAGCGTTTAACAACCAGCAAGCTCAGTTACAGGCGCAAGGCGTGGTCTTCGCCAACCCAACCGGACGCACCATCAAAGGACAAGAAATCAACACCAGTGTCGCGATGGACCTCGAGCCAGAGTATGTCACCGTCAGCAAAGATAACCGTTATGCCTATGTCTCGCTACAAGAAAACAATGCGCTCGCCATTGTCGACCTAAGTGACAACTCACTTACTATAAAGGGGTTAGGTTATAAAGACTGGGGTAACTGGAGCATGGATGCATCGGATAAAGACGGAGGCATCAATCTGCGTAAATACCCGGGGCTCTACGGTATGTACCAGCCTGACTCCATCGCCGCCTACGATTGGCTGGGTGCCAACTTCATCGTGACCGCAAACGAAGGTGACGGGCGAGAGTACTTCTTCCCGGCAGCCAGTGAAGCTGAATGTACAGCTAACGGTGGATTAGACTTTGATGAGGACGATGGTTGCCTGGCTTATACGGATGAAATTCGCGCCAAAGACCTGACATTAGCTGCGAGTTTTACCGACGTTAACAACGACAACGATGACCTGGGTCGCCTGAAAGTGACCACAGTGATGGGCGACGAGGACAATGATGGTCAGTATGAGCGTCTGTATACCTACGGCGCTCGTTCTTTCTCAATCTGGGATCAACGCGGTACTCGCGTATTCGACTCGGGAGACGAGATAGTACGGATCACCACCGCATTACACGGTGAGCAGTTTAATAACGATGAAGATACCAATGAAGGCGACACTCGCTCAGATGCTAAGGGCGCAGAGCCCGAAGCACTGGCTTTGGGACAGATAGGTGAGCGCACTTATGCCTTTATTGGACTAGAGCGTATGGGGAGTATTTTAGTCTATGACATCACCAATCCGTTTAATGTCACCTTTACCACCTACCTGATCAACCGGGGACTGGAAGAAGGCGCTGACATCTCGGGCGATCTGGCACCAGAAGGCATGGTCTTTGTCAGTGCTGAACACAGCCCGATAAATACACCTTTACTGATTGTTGGTAATGAAATTTCGGGCAGCATTGCCATCTGGTCACTCACCCAGAAATAAATGCCTTATCTTGTACTGTGACGGCACAGTGCTGTACATTAATCTATGTGTATAGTTCAGTCACAGTACAAGGATCTTAATGACCAAAATTGCGTTACTCACCAGCGGGGGCGATGCGCCCGGTATGAACGCCGCTGTCCGTGCCATAGTACATAGTTGTCAGCACCATCAATATGAGTGCATCGGCTTTTTCCATGGCTACAATGGCCTGCTAAACGATGAGTGGCAAGCCCTGACACACCGTGATGTTAGCAACATCCTGCAGTTTGGCGGAACCCTGTTAAAAAGTGCTCGCTGTCCCGCAATGTGCACCCCTGACGGCCCAAAACAAGCGGCCAATACACTCCGGAAACACCAAATTGATGCGCTAATAGTGATTGGTGGAGATGGCTCCTTCCATGGGCTCGAAGCAATAAAAACACACTGGGAAGGACAGGTGATAGGGCTACCCGGCACCATAGATAATGACCTGGCAGGCTCAGATAACACAATCGGCTTTGCCACCGCTGTCACAACCGCCACTCATGCAATCGACAAGATCCGTGATACCGCAAACGCGTTTGAACGCGTGTTTATTGTCGAAGTGATGGGCAGACACAGCGGACATATTGCTTTTAATGTCGGACTGGCGACGGGGGCTGAAGCCATTTTGTCGTTCGAGAATTGTGATCCCACACATACCGCACCACAACTGGCACAATTGATTGATCAAATTCGGATTCAGCAGCAACACAATCATGAGAGTTTTGTCATTGTGTTAGCTGAAAACCTCTGGCCGGGCGGCCCTGAAGCCCTGAAAACACAGCTGGCCGGGCAAGCAGGTATTGATAGCGCAGTCTGTGTGCTCGGTCATATCCAGCGTGGTGGCAGCCCAGCTCCTGAAGACAGGTTACTTGCTACCGAGTTAGGGTTGGCGGCTGTCCATGCCGTCGCCAATAACCGAGACCGGGTTATGATAGGGAAACAAGGAAACCAGATACAGGAGGTTCCCCTGTCGTATGCAATCAGCGCCGCCAAACCGGTTGACGGCCGCTGGGTTGAAGCACACAGTGATATCTTAACGGAGTATCTAACCAAACACCGTAAATAGCTCGGCATTGAGCCACAAATGAACCAAAATACTTGCGGCGTATCCCAGCGCAATGACAGGCGTCCATTTTAAATGACCAAAAAAGGTATAATAACCGCGTGCCTGTCCCATTAAGGCCACCCCCGCCGCGGAGCCGATAGAAAGCAAACTGCCGCCAACCCCGGCAGTTAGCGTGATGAGTAACCATTGACCATGCGACATGTCAGGCTGCATAGATAACACGGCAAACATCACCGGAATATTGTCAATCACCGCAGACACAACTCCTAAGAAAACATTGGCAGCCGTGGCAGACCAGCCACCATAAAGCAGCTCCGACATCAGACTCAGGTAACCCAGAAAACCCAGTCCTCCTACACACATTACAATGCCATAGAAAAACAGCAAGGTATCCCATTCAGCCCGTGACACCTTAGCGAACACATCGAATGGTACCACATTGCCCAGCGCCCTGAGACGCTCCTGATCGCCGGCCCGCTCTGCTTCAGCCCGCTTTCGGTCAAGTGAGTTCGGCAAAGTGGTTCGCAAAAAATAGCCAAAGAACTGCAGATATCCCAGTCCCATCATCATGCCCAGCACGGGTGGCAAATGTAGTAAGCTATGACAGGAGACTGCGGTAGCGATGGTGATCAGGAAAAGTACCATAATTCGTCGGGCCCCGCGCTTTAGCTCAATCTCTTCATCACTGGCCGCTGGCTTTTTGTTTTTCACAAACAAACTCATAATGACGGCCGGCACCAGGTAATTCGCCAGCGCAGGGAAAAATAAAGAGAAAAATTCAGCAAAGTGGACAATACCAGCCTGCCAGACCATCAAGGTGGTAATGTCTCCAAACGGACTGAAAGCGCCCCCGGCATTTGCCGCCACAACGATATTGATACAACTAAGGTTAATAAACTCCTTATCACCCTGGCCTACTTTCATCGCCACCGCACACATTAGCAAAGCCGTTGTCAGGTTGTCTGCAATCGGAGAAATGACAAACGCAAGAAACCCACTTAGCCAGAACAATGTGCGAAAGTTAAAACCCCGCCGTACCATCCACACGCGCAAGGCATCGAATAGTCGCCGCTCTTCCATCGCATTGATGTAAGTCATCGCAACCAACAAAAACAGCATTAACTCAGAAAATTCAAGTAAATTATGCCGAAAGGCATGTTCTGTCAGTTCGGGGATATCATTCATGACGTAATAACCGCCAATCATCATCCAGATCACCCCTGCCGCAACCAGCACAGGCTTAGACTTACGCATGTGGAGCTTTTCTTCCAGCATGACCAAAATATAGGCCAGTACAAAAATGGCGATGCAGAACCAGCCCAGCGTGGCTGAGGTAAGATCAACAGGCGTTGCAACATGATTCGCCGCAGCCGACATGGCTGCAGGGTGGCAGAGTAGAGTAGCTAAGGCGAGCAGAACATATAGCGAGTTTTTCATGAGTTATCAGGTCCGAAACGAGATTAAAACGTGGTTAATTTTAGCGCGGCTACTTGATAGCATATTTTTCACACGACCTGCATTCGACTCAAGTCTAAAGCCCACGCATGATTGAGTTAATTAACGCCCGGCAGACAACAAAAAACGGGTGCGTGAACAGCGTCACACACCCGTATGATATCATGATGAAATTTTATCAGTTGACCGAAAGAACAGGTCGACTAGGCATCTCGGTTGCTGATCCACTCAATGGCAAGGATCAACACTAAACCAGCAACTGCCAGTAACACACACCCCAGTAAATAAGGGTCCTGACCTGAAAGTTGAGCGAACTCTGCTGGCAGTACATTTTGCTGAGTCAAAGGTTTCTCAATCCCTTTGGAGTTCGTATAGGTCGTAAGCACCTGTTTCCAGGGCCAAAGTAAGTTCAAAGACCCCAGTAAAAAGCCACACAGCAGTGCAAACGTCACTTGCTCAAAACGACTTAAAAGCCATGATAATAAACGCGAAAACGCCATTAAACCAACTACACATCCACCCAGGAACAAGGCAATCAAGATTACCTCAACCTCATTGACTGCGCTCAGTACATGACCATACATACCCAACAGTAACAGAATAAAACTCCCTGAAATACCCGGCAAAATCATCGCACAAATAGCTATGGCGCCTGCCGCAAAATAGTACCAGGTTTGTGGCACCGCCTCAGCGGGCGCCATAGAAGTAATGACATAAGCAATGGCTGCACCAGCCAAACAGGCTGTCACCGTGCGCCAGTCCCAACGGGTAACCTGCTTACCAACATGAATAAAGGACGCTATGATAAGACCAAAAAAGAAAGACCAGACAAATAATTGGTGATGCTCGAGCAAGTAAGTAATTAGCTTAGCCAAAGAAGCTGCACTGGTTAGCAGGCCCGCAAATAACACCAGTAGAAAGGTACCATCGATATGTCGCCACGCTGCCTGCAATCCATCAGAGCGAAGCGTTTTGATGGCGTCCAGGTTGACACTTTGGATAGCGCCAAGCAAACGCGCATAAATACCGGTTATAAATGCGATGGTTCCGCCAGACACGCCAGGCACCACATCGGCAGCCCCCATGCCGGCACCTTTAAAAAACAACCAAATAAAGTCACGTTTGGTATCAGTTTTATTGCTCAAAGCACTCTCCATTGTTTTTTTCCGGCACGAGTTTACCGAAATTTTATGACGCTGCACATAGCAGTAAACAGATTACTCTCAAGCTTTGCAATAAATAGCCGATACCTAAGCAATAGAGTCATAAAGTGCATGAGCTATGTTTAAATATTCCCTGTTGTCACTCATAATCAGCCTGTTAGCAAGCTTTTGTATCAGTGCTGTCAGCACGTTTTCAAACGCTGCCGAGCACCAGCCACCGCCCAGTAAGTCATCCGTGTTTGACAGCGACCTACGTTACTGGCTTAGCAGCGAAAAGTTGCTGACTATCAAAGATGAAGAACAGGAAATAGCGGTGTTGTTTTCTGAATATATGGCGGCACCAAAACGCGGCATTATTGTATTGCTACCAGGTCTTGAACAAAGCCCTCTATACAACAATGGTTTGAGTTACTTACACCAGACACTCACAGATGACGGGTACGATACTTATACACTGCCCGTTCCTGACCTTACCCAAGGTAATGATATTACACAGGGCATCATGGACAGTGAACCTAATGAAGTAAAAAGTACAGCACTACCGATACTCAGTGAATTTGCGCTAGACAATTACAAAGCCGCGTTAGTTGCTCGCTTTGAAGCACTCTACAAAACATTGGCACTGCGCCAGCAAGAGCATATTGCGATTGTGGCATTTGGTAACAGTGCGGGGCTTTTTGCAGAATACCTGGCGACCCTGCCCAATATTCGTGTCGACGCCCTGATCACGGTCAGCGCACAACTAGCCAATGCACAACGCAACAGTCATTTGCCCGCCAGTCTTTCTTTGGTTGCCCCCGCGCTGCTGGATGTATTTTATACTTTTGACAGTCCTCTGGTGCTGGATACCATTGATGAGCGCCGGCGCTGGGCCAGACGTAACAGCAAACTCGACTATCGCCAGAGAGAGCTGTTCGGTGAACAACACCAGCCAATGCAACATCAGAGACTGCGCAAAGAGCTAACCGGCTTTTTACGCCGCCTGTAACCTATACTCAGCTGCTGCGTTTTTGTTTCAACAGCTCATAGGTTGCTACTGGTCATGATACTTTGACTCTTTTGCCTAACAATTACGATCAGCTGCTGCGTTTTTGTTTCAGCAGCTCATAGGCAGACTGAATACTTTGACTTTTTCGCTTGGCAACCTCCATCATATGCTGGGGCAGGCCTTGAGAAACCAGTTTGTCAGGGTGATGTTGTGCCATCAGCTTGCGATAGGCACGCTTGATATCTTTGTCCGATGCGCCATCGCTCAACCCCAATACTGCCAGTGCCTCATTGCGAGATACCATCGACTGCTGAGTTGCCCCGGAGGAGCTGCGGTGTTGTCTTTGCTGCCCCTGACTCTGACGTTGCAGAGACTGCCACTGAGCACGCTGCTGTCGAAACCGGAATTCGGCCTGATAACGCTTAAGTAAAAAGCTAAACTGAGTCTGGGAAATCCCCAGATATTTACTCACCTCACGTAACAGAACCTGTTCCTGCTCCGAGACATGTCCGTCAGAAAAGGCCATTTGGATTTGGATTTCCAGAAACAACTGCAACAGGTCATAGCGTCTGGCAAAGGCTTCTCTGACTTCCCGAACCGAGTCTTTAATAGAAAAATCAGCGTCCTTTCCGGCCCGGAAGGCATGCTGTGCCTCACGTCGGTCATCGCCAGCCAACGCCATTTCATCCATAAAAGCGGTCGCGGCACGGATATGGACCTCACTGACTCTGCCATTTGATTTAGCAATGTGCCCCATCACAGAAAAGCAGCTGGAGAAAAACAAAGCCTGGCGCTCACTGAGATCATCCCCATTCAAAAACCCCTGAAAGCCGCCTACCTTGTCGAAATCCTGCCTGAGGCTTTTGTCGAATAAATGACCCAAATAAAACCCCAGGATCGCACCCAGCCACTTGCCAAATAAAAAGCCGAACCCTGTGCCTAATAACTTACCCCACATGCACCTGCTCCACTGCATTGTTGATCTGTGCTAAGCGCTCTGGAGTACCTATATCGTGCCACTGTCCCAGAAAGAGCTCCGTTGAGACCTGGCCCTGCGCCATCCCCTCTCGGAGCATTGGGCCCAGAGCTAAAAAATGTTCCTTTACACCACTGAAAAAGTCTTTGTGATACAATCCAATGCCTGCAAACGTGTACGTCTGTGCGTTGGTGTTTTGGTGGGCGAGAGGAAAGTCTCCTTGTGGGTTGTGAGGTGGATTTTCCACTAACACCAGGTGCGCCTCGCCAGGTAATAAGTGCAGACGAGACAAGTCATGCACAGCATAGTCTGTAAAAATATCACCATTTATCACGATGAATATATCTTCGTCTTCACATAATAATGGTAAAGCCCGTACGATACCGCCTGCGGTTTCCAGCCCCCCCTCGGGCTCTTGTGAATATTGAATGGATACACCATAAGCACTGCCATCACCAAAATATTCGCGTACCTTGTCACCTTGCCAGGCCAGGTTTATCACAATACTCCTGATCCCAGCCTGCGCCAGGCGTATCACGTGGTATTCAAGTAAGGGCTTGCCCGCGACCTCCAACATAGGCTTTGGCATCAATGCCGTCAGTGGCATCATACGCTTACCCCGGCCCGCGGCCAAAATCATTGCTTTCATTTAAGTGGTTCCAGCTTTGCTTTTGTCAAAGGTATTATCTCGGATTGCACACAGGTTGCAAGCCACTGAAATGTATCAACACATTTTGCTGCGTCATAAATATATTGCAGTGTCGGCAGAATATTCCGTAAGTAACCGGGTTTGCCATCACGTAAATACAGACGCGCAAATATCCCAGCAGCTTTGAGATGTCGCTGTAACCCGGTCAGCGCCAGTTGTTGCTGATAGTCTGTATAGCTACTGTCAGTTATTAGCCCCGCCTTGCTGAGTACATCGAAACTATGGCGTTGCAGGTGTTCGAACTGTTCTTCAGGCAGGGTGTGATAACAATCTTTGAGTAACGAAACTACGTCGTAGCAAACCGGACCCTGCACAGCATCCTGGTAGTCTATGACCACCCACTGCTGCTGATGCCACATGATGTTTCGGCTGTGAAAGTCCCGGTGCATAGTGACCTGAGCTTGCTCCAACATGGTTGAGATCAGCGTCTTTTTCAAAGCGCGCCACTGCCGCTGCCAACTTTCGGTAACTTCATAATTAAGCCAGTGAGTAAGTAGCCACTCACTAAAAATATCCAGTTCCATATCAATGAATGTGGCATCATATGGCTTCATATGGGGACTTTCAGGAAGGCGGGCAATGTCAGGTAGCATCTCTATCAGTGTCTCATAGTACTCCAAGTCATCATCCTGTGCGCCCAGCCTGTCAGCCAAATGCTCAGTGCCCAAATCCTCCAGCAATACAAACCCAAGCGCGCCATCTGCAGCCACGATGTGTGGCACGCGCACCGCACCTTTTCTGAACAACGCATTCAATTCAACAAATGCATGAACGTCTCCCACTTCAGGGGCAACATCCAATAAAATTAACCGACTATCTTCATGGATAATACGAAAATAGCGGCGAAAACTGGCGTCGCCATCAAGGGCAGTAACCTGCTCCGGGACAGCATTATAATAGTTGTGTAAAAAAGCCGATCTGGCCTGTGCTCGTGACACACCCTCTTGTGACAGGTTTTGGGTCATTTTTCTTACTATTTCCTATTCTTAACTACTGTAATTAACACGCTTTTCATTTATCATGTCTGGCTTGAAAATGAATTTCGGCAAACAAGGTTGATAAATGAGCAAAGCTTGGGGCCTTTTCGTGCTTCCCCTAATCAGTACAGCGACTTTTGCTAATTCGAACATTGATGGCCTTCAGTGTAAAGACTACTTTCAGCCTAAAAACTGGCAACCTATCGCTGACTTACCAAGTGGTGCCATCGACATTCAGTCTGATAATGTTGAGTTGCAAGGTACCGACAGCGCAGAGTTTAGCGGAAATGTGGTGATCAGCTCCAATGTTATGAGCTTGTCCGCTCAGGCGGCACTGATAGACAAACAACAGGGGCTACTCAATGCCACCGGTCCTTTGGTTTTTCAGGATGAGTATACCTTAGTCAACAGTACTGGTATGTTTGCCAATTTAAAAGAATATGAATTCAGTCTGCTGGGTGCCGATTACTGGCTGACTCAGCAAAACGGCCATGGCAGTGCAGAAAAACTCCATGCGACCACCAACCAGGTTGATCTGCTTAATTCCAGCTTTACCACCTGTCCGGGAGAAACCCCCTTCTGGTCAATCGAAGCCAGCAATATCGTTATGAATCGCGACAGTGGCTGGGGAGAAACGCACAACACCATCCTGAAAATACTCGATACGCCAATAGTCTACGTACCATATTTCACTTTCCCTATTGATGATCGCCGAAAGTCTGGTGTACTGACGCCGACTATTAGCAGTTCGAGTCAACGCGGCCTGGGTGTTGCAATCCCCTACTACATAAACCTGGCTCCAAACTACGATGCAACCATTACGCCGCGATATATGTCGAAAAAAGGCACGCAACTCATTTCTGAGTTTCGTTATCTGACCCGACAACACCAGGGCCAGCTTGCCATCGAATTTTTAGAACAGGATGATTCAGCGAAACAGCTTGATGAAAGGTATTTGGTTAACTGGACGCAAAACAGCTATTTTGACGAAAATTGGCGAGCCAGTGTCGATATTACCAATGTCAGTGATGATGCCTATATTTCAGATTTAGATTCTGAATATGCCAATGAGACAGACACCCAGCTATATCGTACCGGGCAACTCAGCTACCTTGGAGATGATTGGGCCATTGACCTGAAAGTGCAGAACTTTGAGGTGCTGGGCAATCACACCGAGTCGTATGCTGTGCTACCACAGCTTACTATTAATAATGTCACACACAATTACCAGGGGTTTAACTGGGGGCTGACGGGTCAAATTAGTCATTTTACAAACGATGAATTAATTGTCACAGATGCAACCCGAATACACCTGGAGCCCAGTGTGTCCTATGACTACAATGCCTATGCCTGGTCATTTGCCTCCAGCCTGGGTCTGATGCATACCTATTATGAGCAGGATGGAGACGACGCGTTTGCGCAATCTCAGTACAAAAAATCCGTGTCCCGCACTGTGCCTAAACTGCGTCTGCATGGTCAACTTAATCTGGAGCGGCAAACTAACTTCATTCTTGAACAGGGTACCCAAACACTGGAGCCTCAAATCCAGTATTTGTATACTCCGAAAAAGGATCAGTCTGGTATCGCTTTGTATGACACGATTAAAATGCAGGACGACTTCTTTGGACTATTCCGTGAACAACGCTTTTCAGGCGTCGATTTTATCGCTCAGGCAAACCAGTTTACCCTCGGGGCAACCACGCGCCTGTTCGATAGTAACAATAGCGAGCGTTTCAACTTTAGCATGGGGCAGATCCTCTATCTAAGTGACTCGGCCAAACCGACCGAGCAAACTCTGGAGACAAATGCACTCACACGGGATAATCAGGAATTTGGCAGCAAGAATTATAATGCGCTATTTGCTGCAGAAAGCATGCTGCACTGGCACCGCCGATGGTACTTTTCAGCTGGCCTGCAATACGATGCCGATGAAAAAGAGCTGATCCAGTCTCACATGACACTGGATTACCGTGGCAGTAACAAAAAATTGGTTCAATTGAACCATCACTATGCCAGTGATGTCTCAGGATATGAAATTGATCAAATCGGCCTGTTTAGCAGTTTACCCATAGATGAAAACTGGCAGCTGGTTGCCAGCTATCACCGTGATCTGACAGCAAGCCGAAGCGTTGAAGTGTTTGCCGGGCTTCAGTACGAATCGTGCTGCTGGGCGGTACGCATCACAGGTAAACGCCAAATACAAACGGATCTCAATCAAACGATATCGCGTGATGACGCCATTTTTGACACAAGCTTTGGTATCAATTTTGTGTTAAAAGGGTTAGGCAGCAAATCAAGATATGATGCTAGCCAGTTACTACGTTCGGGTATCTTTGGTTACCGCAGACCGTTCTTTTTAAATAATTAACAACAAAGACTCTTATGAATTTAAAAAAGCTGTTATTAGTTCCAATATTAAGTATGACGCTGGCACAGCCGGTATGGGCAGAGCGTATCCAGTTGGACAAAGTAGTCGCGACGGTTAACGACGGCGTGGTGTTAAAAAGTGAAGTAGACAAAATCCTCAAACGTGTGAAAGAGCAAGCCGAACAGCAAAATACGGAGCTCCCCTCGGATAAGGTTTTGCAAGTTCAAGCCGTTGAAAAACTAATCGACCAAGTGCTGATGCAGCAAATGGCTGACCGTATGGGAATGGAAATCTCCGATGCCCAATTGGATCAGACTCTGGCTAACATGGCTAGAGATCAGGGTGGAACAATCTCAGATCTGCGTAACTCAATCGAAGCAGCTGGCGAGAGCTTCCAGGCGTACCGCGAAGAGATCCGTACCGAAATCATGATGTCTCAGGTACAACGCGCCGCAGTTGATCGCCGCATTTACATCAGCCCGCAGGAAATTGCTAATCTGCAGAAGATTTTAGCAGAGCAAACGGGTCAATCAGAAGAATATGATATAGGCCATATCCTGATCAAAGTTGATAGTAAAGCAAACCCCGAAGACATTGAAGATGCGCGCACGCGCGCTGAAAAGGTGATGGAATTTCTGGACGAAGGTAAAGAGTTCAAACGAATCGCCATTGCGTCATCGAGTGGTGCAAAAGCGCTAGACGGAGGACAGCTTGGCTGGATGGGGATCAATGAAATGCCGACCTTGTTTGCTGAAGCAGTAAAAGGTAAGAAAAAAGATGATATCATTGGTCCACTGCGTTCAGGTGCAGGTTTCCATATCCTGAAGGTTCAGGACATTCGTGGTCGCCAGGTCGTTGAGCGAGTCGAAGTGCGCTCACGTCACATCCTAATCAAGCCATCCATCATTGTTAGTGAAGAAAAAGCACGAGATATGCTGGCTGGTTTTGCTGCCGACCTCCGTGAAGGTAACGCCGATTTTGCGGCACTAGCAAAAGAGCACTCGGAAGATCCCGGTTCAGCGCTCAAAGGCGGCGAGTACGACTGGACAGACCCGACTACTTATGCGCCAGCGTTTCGCGACGCTTTACTGTCTCTGGAGCAAAATGAGATAAGTGACCCATTCAGAAGTAGTTATGGCTGGCACATTGTACAGTTGCTTGACAAACGCGTTGCTGATAAAACAGAGCAAGCAAAAGCAAATCGTGCCCATCAACTTCTGTTTCGTCGTAAGTTTAAAGAAGAGAGCTTTAAGTGGATGCGCGAAATGCGCGAACAGGCACACGTAGAAGTAATCGACTAAGAAGAACTAAGATGAGTTTAAGAATCGCAATCACCCCCGGTGAACCGGCAGGGATAGGACCAGATCTGGTCATCAAACTTGCGCAACACGACTGGCCAGCTCAGCTGGTCGCCGTTGTTGATAAAGACATCATGTTACAACGTGCCCGGGAGTTAGATACAACCATTGAGCTCATTCCGTTTGATCCCAATGCCCCAGCCACGGCAGCACCATCCGGCAGTATTTATTACCTTCAAGTCGACAGAGGCTGCGATGTAATCCCAGGGGAACTAGACGAGCGCAATGGTCAGTATGTGCTAGATACCTTGCGTATTGCCTCTGAAAAAAATATGGACGGCACGTTCGATGCGGTCGTCACCGGGCCGGTTCACAAAGGGATCATTAATCGCGCAGGTATTTCGTTTAGTGGCCATACCGAATACTTTGCTCAGCAATCCAATACACCTGATGTGGTCATGATGTTGGCTACCGAAGGACTGCGTGTGGCGCTTGTAACAACGCATATTCCTCTTGCTTACGTTTCTAAAGCCATTACCCATGAGCGCCTGACGAAAGTTGCCCATATTCTTTATCAGGACTTACAAACTAAATTTGGCATTGAGCGGCCAAATGTGCTGGTGTGCGGGTTAAATCCGCATGCAGGCGAAGGGGGACACCTGGGCAGTGAAGAAATCGATACCATAGAACCGGTTCTGACTGAGCTCAATGCGCAGGGTATGCATTTTGTTGGCCCATTGCCCGCCGATACCCTGTTTCAGGCTAAATACCTCGAAAATACCGATGCCGTGCTGGCAATGTATCACGATCAGGGCTTACCTGTGTTAAAATACAAAGGATTTGGCAATTCGGTAAATATTACCCTGGGATTGCCCTTTATCCGTACTTCCGTTGATCATGGCACGGCACTTGACCTTGCCGCCAGCGGCAACGCCGAAGTCGGAAGTTTCGAATTAGCGATCCGCGAAGCAATTAAGCTCGCCACCGAGAAAACACAGAGTTCATGACAGATAAAGTACATTTGGGCCACAGAGCCCGTAAACGCTTCGGCCAAAACTTCCTTAACGACAGCAATATCATTGATAAGATTGTTACGGCCATCGACCCTAAGCCCACAGATAACCTGGTTGAGATAGGTCCAGGCTTAGGCGCCATCACTGAGCCCGTTGTCGAACTGAGTGACCAGCTAACTGTTGTGGAACTAGATCGTGATCTGGCTGAGCGCCTGATCCACCACCCTTTTATGGGGCCCAAATTGACGGTACACCAGGGCGACGCCATGAAGTTTGATTTTTCTTCGCTCCTTAAAGGCGATGAGAAGTTGAAGATTTTTGGTAACTTACCCTACAACGTCTCTACCCCACTGCTTTTTCATTTATTCGAATTTGCAGATCATGTTGAGCATATGCATTTTATGCTGCAAAAAGAAGTCGTGAATCGTATGGTCGCCGGACCGGGCTCCAAAGCCTATGGCCGTTTAAGCGTGATGACTCAGTATTATTGTCACGCAATTCCTGTGATCCAAGTACCACCGACTTGCTTTAAGCCTGCACCTAAAGTTGACTCCGCAGTGGTAAGGCTAATCCCTAAAGATGCGCAACAACGCAGTGCCAAAAGCACCAAAGTACTCAACACTGTGTGTCTTGAAGCGTTCAACCAGAGACGTAAGACGCTGCGCAACAGCTTGTCTAACCTGATGACAGCTGAGCAACTAAGTGATCTTGGCATAGACCCTGGTTTACGTGCAGAGAATATTTCCCTTTCGCAATTTATTGAGATAGCAAACTGGATTTATGACAACAAAGAGTGAGATCGGCTCACCGATCAAAGTATCTGTAGAGACCTTCTATGTTGAAGGTCAATCTCAGCCAGAAAAAGACAAATACGTCTTTGCTTACACCATTACCATCAAAAATCACAGCTTGTGTAATGCCAAGCTGGAAAGCCGTTACTGGCTGATCACCGACGCCAATGGCAAAGAGACTGAAGTCGAAGGTGATGGCGTGGTCGGCGAGCAGCCCACCATTCGCCCCGGGGAGAGTTACCAATATACCAGCGGTGCTGTGTTGGATACGCCTGTTGGAACGATGGAAGGCTACTATGTCATGCGCAACGAATTTGGTACCGAGTTTCGGGCACCGATTCAGGTATTCAGACTGAGTCGCCCGGATATCCTGCACTAATGGCCAATTATGTGGTCGGTGATCTGCAAGGCTGCTTTACGCCATTAAAGCAGCTATTGCAGGAGGTCGCCTTCAACCCTGCACGTGACCACCTTTATCTGGTCGGCGATATCGTTGCCAGAGGTCCCGACTCCCTCGGTTGCCTGGACTTTGTATTTCGCCACCAGGATTGCACAACCATTACGCTCGGCAACCATGATTTGCACCTTATCTGCAATGTAATGCTAGGCAATGCCCCTAATCCCAAAGACAAACTTGATGATTTATACAAGCACAGTAAATTACCCGAGTACTTACGCTATTTAAGCAGCCAGCCTCTGTGTGTCTATCTGGAAAAATATCGTACCTTTATTTCTCATGCCGGTATTCATCCCGAGTGGCAGATTGAACAAGCTCTGTCATTAGGGCAGTGGGCGCAGCAAAAATATATGGGCAATGAGGCCAGCCAGTTTTTACCCGCCATGTATGGCAAAGAGTCGCGTCTGGTGCTGGATAAAGATGAACAAAGCCGATTTAATACCATAGTCAATGTGTTTACTCGAATGCGCTTCCTGACTTCTCAGTGGCATCTTGATTTTGACAATAAAGGTACGCTGGATGATGCTGGCGAATTACGTCCGTGGTTTACGCATCCACGCTTTCAAACTGACCAAAATCGTTACATATTTGGTCACTGGGCCGCCTTGCAAGGTATCACACATGTCCCAAATGTCACCGCTTTAGATACAGGGTGTGTATGGGGTGGACCTATGACCTTGCTTGATTTAGACAAAAACGAGCAAATTTCGAGCAATTAACTGTTTCTCAGCCGATTTTACTGAATTTTGAATTCACATCTGCTATAAAATACTTAACTATCGCGCAATAAATCCGATAAGCATTCATTCAGCTTTAATTTGATGGTACCCGTATGAATTTGACTGTAAGCCAACGTATCTGGGGTGGTTTTATAATAATCACTCTGCTCCTGTTGATGATCGGAGGAAACTCGCTGCTAAGGATCGCCAATATTGATAATTCCACAAGACTGGTTAATTCGCTGTCATTGCCCGCACTCGACAGCAGTGCTGCTTTACAGATCGAATTTACTCAAATGAGTAAACTTGCTCAGGGCAGTTATTTTACCCAGTCACCCGACGAACTTAATTCACTTAAAGCAAAATTTAATGAGCGCCAGCAAGCGTTCAATAAAACCTTTTCTGAATTAGGTGCTGTGGTTGACCAAGATCCAGGTCTGGCACAAAGCAAACGCCAGGTCGAAACAAGCTTTAATCAATTTTCAGCTTCAGTGCAGGGCCTGCTAAGCAACAAAGCCCGTGAGCTTATGCTGGTAAAAACCCTTAAACAGCAACTCGAAGACACTGAAATGGCAGCAGAAGATGCCACCACAGTGGTACTAGACATTCTTGATCTGGATGGCTTGCAGGAAAATGACAACCGTGCTTATCAGGCCGCAACCAAACTGGAAAACCTGTTTAGCTCAGCGGTCACCACCAGTACAGACATGATGACCATCAAAGAGCGCAACACACTGGATATCGTTGAAAAAGAACAAGCCTACGTGTTGGAAGAGCTGGAACGTAATATGGCGTTGATGACATCGACCGTCGCGCAACTTGATAGCACACTCTCAGATGACTTACAGCAGTATTACAGTGACCTTCTGACTCAGTTACAAGGCTCAAACGGTATTGCTGGCAATGTGGGTCAGTTGATCGAAGCAAGACAAAAGACCCGCACTGAGCTGGATGCTGCAGAGACCACAACGAATACGGCATTGAAGCAACTTGGTGAGTTGGTTGCACAATCCAAACAATTGGCGTTTGATATTCAGGATGAAGTACGCGCAGATGTCACCTCTGCAAATATGTGGACTTGGGTGGGCATGATCCTGGCTGCCTTGCTAGCGATTATTATCGCTTATTTGACTGTTAGCCGCATAACTAAACCACTGGCAGAAGTGAACCGAGTACTCAATATTGTAGCGCGCGGCGACATGACTCAAACTCTGGACGACTCAGCAAAAGATGAATTTGGTGAACTGGCAAGTAGCTGTAATAGCCTTATTGCCAGCCTGCGAGAGTTGATCACAGGTATTGTTTCGCGTTCAACCCAGCTGGCAGCAGCCTCAGAAGAGACTTCAGCCATCACCATAGAGTCCAGTCAGGCAATTAAGAGCCAGCAGTCTCAGGTTGAACAAGCAGCGACGGCCACCACAGAAATGAGCAGCACAGCCCATGGTGTTAGCAACAGTGCGCACCAGGCATTGCAGGAAATCAAAAACGCCGATAAAGAAGCCGAGCGAGTCAAAGGCATTTCTCAGGATAACAAGCACACTATAGAGCAACTGGCTCATGAAGTGGAAGCCGTCTCTGAGGTCATCAACAAACTGCATCAGGACAGTTCAGCCATCGGCGGGATCCTGGATGTTATCCGCGGTATTGCAGAGCAAACGAACCTGCTGGCACTGAATGCTGCCATTGAGGCGGCCCGTGCAGGTGAACAAGGTCGTGGCTTTGCGGTGGTTGCTGATGAGGTTCGTTCTCTGGCCAGCAAGACTCAAGAGTCGACTCAGGAAATTCAGGCCATGATTGAGTCGCTGCAAAGCGGCGCCGAAGAAGCCGTGAGTGCGATGTCGAAAGGCCAGCAGCAGGCTGAATCATGTGTTCATCAAAGTGATGTAGCAAATGAAGCGCTTAACTCAATCACAGATGCGGTGTCGCGTGCACACGACGTCAGTGAGGAAATTGCCAATGCCGCCAACGAGCAGCAGCAGGTTTCTCAGGAGATCAGTGAACGTCTGGAGTCTATTGTAACCATCGCCGAACAAACGGCTGAAGGCGCAAACCAGACGTCTATCTCAAGCTCAGAAGTGGCCAAGCTGGCCGAAGAGCTGAGACAGTCGGTTGACCAGTTCCGAGTCTGATCTCAATCGATACGGAATATAAAAAGGGCCGCTCAATGAGCGGCCCTTTTCTTTAGTCAGAAAGACTCATGCACCACCACCAGGGCACTCAGTTTACCCGCGCCAAAAGTGGCCATTTTTTCAAAGTCCTCGCGGGCTATCGGCACCTGCTGACAATCGATTGCTTCCTGATCCTCTTCCACATCCGGGTCATTGACATACAAGCACAGTGCATCAATGCCGGTGATTAAGACCCAGTGTGGTGCCTTCTTGCCGTTTAAGCGGTAGGTACTGATCAAGGCCAACACTGAGCTGCCTTCAGACAACCACTGCCCTACCTGCTCAAGTTTCAGGCTGGTGCACTGAATGGGGATATCCCGATATTCACACTCTTGTTTAAACTGCTCGTGTACCAGCGTCATCACCCGTTTTTTCTGCTCGTTGCGCACCCCATCGATAAACAAAGGCTGCGCCGTGTTGACCACCACTTCTGTGGCAAAGCCGCGCCTTTCTGCAGCCAGTGCCAGGCCAAACGGATGGCAGCCACCATGTCCCGAGGTCATAAAAATGGTTGTTGCTTCACGCCAGATCTCCAGCTCCAGACTTTGATCTCCCATGCAACCCGGATCGATACTGGCCATCGCCATCATCAAAGATGCTGGCCCACAGGTAAACTCTGTGGTTTGCTGATACCAAGGCGCAACCTGCAAAGTCGCCTGCTCAGTGCGCTTACGAATACACTTTTGCATTCTCAGTGCATCATCGTGATCTTCATAGTAGTTATGGTATTCACCAAACACCCGGTACCCCAGCTTCTTGTACAGCGCGATTGCAGCCATGTTGCGTCTGGCCACTTCCAGTCTCATATACAGCCAGCCCAATTGGGCTGCCTGCGACTCGAGTGCCGCCATTAACTGCCCGGCAATGCCCTTACCCTGGTGCTCCTGCGATACTGCCAGTGAGTACAAGCGTGCCAGTCGTGTTCCCTGATGCAACCACAACAGCCCATAGCCTACCAGCTCACCTGCCAGCCGAGTCGTCAACAGCAGACTGTGCTCAAACCCAATATGATGCTTAAACTGGCGGCGACTGAGCCTGTCGTTGCTAAAGCAACGCCCTTCCAGCTCAACCAGTTCGGCTAAATCCGCTGGCCGGGCTTTTTCAATCACCATACAGGCCTGTAACATTACTTTTTACCTCTCGTTTCAAGACGGCGCAAAAATTCAGACATGATTTGCATATACAGCTCATCGCCCAGGTACTTGTCTTCGACACCCTGATCAATGCTGGGGTTATCGTTTACTTCCAGCACGTAGGCCTTTCCCTCATGCTCTTTAATGTCGATGCCATACAAGCCGTTACCCACCACGGCCGCCGCTTTCAGTGCGGCGCCCAGCACAGCCTTAGGGACTTCAAAAGTTGGTAACGTATCAAACCCACCCGAGAAGTTACGCTTTGAGCTGTGGTTATAGATCTGCCAGTGATTACGTGCCATATGATAGCGGCACGCGTAAATGGCGCGTCCGTTCAGTACCCCTATACGCCAGTCATACTCGGTGTACAAATACGCCTGGGCCAGCACAATGGCCGATTCGCCCAGTAAGAGATTCAACCGAAATTGCAGCTCCTCTTTGGTTTTTACCTTGTACACGCCTTTAGAAAACGCACTTTCAGGCATTTTTAACACCATAGGCAGTGATAACTGTTCAACCAACTCTTCTATTACCGCTTCTGAGCACTGGCTGACAAAGCGGGTTTCCAGTGACGGCACTTTTTTATAGTTAAACGCATCGTGCAAAAACACTTTATTGCAACAACGCAAAATAGAGCTGGGGTCATCAATCACCACTAAGTCTTTTTGCTCCGCCTCCTGAGCAAGGCGGTAAGTATGATGATCAATGGCTGTGGTCTCACGGATAAACAAGCCATCGAACTGACTTAAGTTATACAGCTCAGCCGCCTTGACCAGATGGACTTTAATACCCAGCTTGGCCCCGGCCTTAACAAAGCGACTCACGGCATTTTTGTTACTCGGCGGCAACTGCTCCTGATGATCAACCAGCATAGCCAGATCCCAGCGGTGTTTTTTACTGCTTTTGCGCTTCTTCCATTGCATTGCATGGACTCGGCTAAGCACCTGCGTACAAAATGCCAGTTCGTCCTGCTCAATTGAGGAAAAGTCGCTGCGCAGTACCTGCACCTGTAACCCGTTGCTCTGAGGCTGCACATGCACAGTCAGTAACGGCGCCTGGAATTGCGCAAACAAGTGCGCTGCGAGCTTGGTATATTCCGCCTGTTGCGTTTCACCCATACAGACCAGCAATGACAGGGACTGTCGCACCACAATATCCTGCTGCGTGCACCAGGCCTGTGACAAATACACAGTACAGCCTTCATCACCCAGCTCATTGATCACTTTAACACTCGGCAACGCCTGATGATTACGTGCCTCGGCCAGCAAGGAGCAATAGTAGCCCTGACTGAGGTATCGACGGCAGTCACACAGGTTAATGACCCTTAGCTTAGATTCGCCAAGTTTAGGATACGCTTGCAGGTAAGTTTCGAAAGTCACCACATTGTCATTCAGTGGTAAGATATCTGCATTTTGATCAACAACAAATAGCGTAGACAATATTTTAATCCTTAGTGTGAGCCCAGCTTTATGCTGTTAACATAGCGCAACAGGCCACCTGTTAATGAAGGTTTTTTAAACCGGTATAACGCTATTTGTATGTAAAAATCAGGCCAGAGACAAACGATCAATTTTGATGCTTAAGATGAGCAATTCTTTTCTCATATTCGCTGCAAAAAACCGCCAATGTGCCTGATGTTACACACCGAAGTTGCAATTTAAGGGACAATACTGCACACTTGCGCCATTTTT
>NZ_PNCJ01000120.1 GCF_005887115.1 Pseudoalteromonas rubra
GAGGGTGTTCATAATTCTGTGTCAGCCTACTGAGCTAAAAGCTCTATGTAGTCATCCAAGCGCCCTGGAAAGTGGATGGCCATCTGCGATAGCGTGAGATTCCAGTTCTGGATAGGATGCGTCCAGCGCTCTTGAGCTTTAAGTATACCGGCATGGAGTAGCTTTAGTAAGCTGTTTTCATTGGCAAAACCGCCCTTGGTTTTGGTCAGCTTCCGGAACTGGCGATGTACAGCCTCCAC
>NZ_PNCJ01000121.1 GCF_005887115.1 Pseudoalteromonas rubra
AATGGTGGCGTCAAGTTCAAGCCCGAAGCCCAGCGAAAGCTTGGCAGAAGTCAGCCCTTTCGACTCGCTTTCCGCGTCTATGCTGCCTTCATGAGGCACTACGTGTGTGGTTGCCTTACCGAAAGCAAGCTCCAGCTTGAGCGCTTCTTCGTTGACCTCTGAACTGCTTAACCTGACCATGTCATTGTGTGCTTTGGGTGTGGAATTGCACCCAGCCAGAACGGTCAGTGCCACGGGTATCAAGATTACTTTGTTCATGCGATTAAATTCTATTCCGTTAAAAATGGCGCAAGTGTGCAG
>NZ_PNCJ01000122.1 GCF_005887115.1 Pseudoalteromonas rubra
GGGGGGGGGGGGGGTGTGGGTGGGGGGGCCGGAGGGGAGGGAGGGGGGGGGAGAAGGGGTGCACCGCCAAGAGGGTGGGGGGGGGGGGGGGTGGGGGGTTGGGTTGGGGAGGGGGGGGGGGGGGGGGGGGGGGTTGGGGGGGGGGGGGGGGGGGGGTGGGGAGGGGGGGGGGGGGGTGGGGGTGGGGTGGGGGGGGGGCGGGGGCGGGGGGGCGGGGGGGGGCGGGCGGGGTGGGGGGGGGTGGG
>NZ_PNCJ01000123.1 GCF_005887115.1 Pseudoalteromonas rubra
GGGGGGGGTGGGGGGGGGGGGTGGGGGGGGGGGGGGGGTGGGGGGGGGGGGGGGGGGGGGGGTGGGGGGGGGGGGGGGTGGGGGGGGGGGGGGGGGGGGGGGGGGGGTGGGGGGGGGGGTGGGGGGGGGGGGTGGGGGGGGGGGGGGGGGGGGGGGGGGGGGGGGGGGGGGGGGGGGGGGGGGGGGGGGGGGGGGGGGGGGGGGGGGGGGGGGGGGGGGGGGGGGGGGGGGGGGGGGGGGGGGGGGGGGGGGGGGGGGGGGGGGGGGGGGGGGGGGGGGGGGGGGGGGGGGGGGGGGGGGGGGGGGGGGGGGGGGGGGGGGGGGGGGGGGGGGGGGGGGGGGGGGGGGGGGGG
>NZ_PNCJ01000124.1 GCF_005887115.1 Pseudoalteromonas rubra
GGGGGGGGGGGGGGGGGTCGGGAGCTTGTCAGGGGGGGGGAGGGGAGGGGGGGGGGGGGGCGGGGGGGGGGGGGGGGGGGAGGACGGGCGGGGGTGAAGGGGGGGAGTGAGGGGGGGGGGGGGGTGGTGGGGATAGAGGGGGAAAAAGGGGGGGGCCAAAAAAAAAAAAAAAGGGGGGGGGGGGGGGGGGGGGCGGGGGGGGGTGTGGGGGCGGGGCCGGTGCGGGGGGCGGGGCGGGGGGGGGGCGGGGGGGGGGGGGTGGGGGGGCGCGGGGGGGGGGGGGGGG
>NZ_PNCJ01000125.1 GCF_005887115.1 Pseudoalteromonas rubra
ACGACGCCACTATTTTAGGGATTGCTCATAATCGCAGCGCCTTAGATATGGATTTAAATCCGCCGTTGGATTATACCATACAAGGTGGCGATATCATTCATTACATTGCCCCCGAGCGGGTGTTGGCATCCGAGGTTAAGTGGCCTTAACGATTGCTTTGTGCTCATAGCAGTTCTCGCTGTTGTACAAGTAAATAGCTGCCAATATTGGACTGCGGGCCCGGCCCCATGGGCTCGCGGTTGACGCTCTTTCTCCTAATGCGCTGAGCTGTATCGCTTGCTGTGAGAAGGGAT
>NZ_PNCJ01000126.1 GCF_005887115.1 Pseudoalteromonas rubra
CAACGAGTTGGTAATAACAATAATGGAGCTGGCAGACATACCTATGACCGCCATCCACGGCGCCACGAGGCCCATCGCTGCCAAAGGTAAGATAGCGCCGTTATGACACAGCGACAGTGCCAAGTTTTGACGAACAATTCGGCGTGTTTTTTTGGCAATGGTGATAAGCTTAGACACCGAACGTAAATCGCTGTTTAACAATACCACATCGGCGGTGTTCTTCGAAATATCGGCGCCGCTATCCATCGCAATCGATAAATGTGCGGCGTTAAATACCGGACTGTCATTGACGCCGTCGCCAACCATGGCACAGATATCTCCTTGATTATGCCACGATTGCATCAGTGCTAATTTGTCTTGTGGCAGCAGCGCACTGTGACATGCATCTAATTG
>NZ_PNCJ01000127.1 GCF_005887115.1 Pseudoalteromonas rubra
CCCCCCCCCCCCCCCCCCACCCACCCCCCACCCCACACCCCCCGCCCCGGCGCGTCCCCCCCCCCGCCCCCCCCCCCCGCCCCCCCCCCCCCCCCCCCACCCCCCCCCCCCCCCCCCCCCCCCCCCCCCACCCCCCCCCCCCCCCCCCCCCCACCCCCCCCCCCCCCCAACCCCCCCCCCCCCCCCACCACCCCCCCCCCCCCCACCCCCTCCCCCCCCCCCCCCCCCCCCCGCGCGCCCCCCCCCCC
>NZ_PNCJ01000128.1 GCF_005887115.1 Pseudoalteromonas rubra
GCTTGAGCGCGTTACTCATCGCACTTTGGGTAAGAGCGAGGCGGTTTGCAGCCGCAGACACACTACATTCCTCTATCAACACGTTCAAATAGACCAACAAGTTTAAATCAATTTGTCTTAGGTTCATGCCCAGGTCGCATCCCTTATTACTGCTGTTATTTACTCTAGCTTAGCCAACTGTATATAGCTAACTCACTAGAAAATAACGGCTATTTCCAGCAGTGATAGTGAGCAATTTTCACTTTTACCGACCCTTAAAGCGCCGTATCCTGTAAGAAAAAGGAAGGTTTATGTTGAAATATCTTGTTGGAATTAC
>NZ_PNCJ01000129.1 GCF_005887115.1 Pseudoalteromonas rubra
AAGAGCACTCAGACTGCCAGGACTTGACGACCAAATACTGCAATTAGCGCAAGATACAGAGCGCTGGTTTCACCTACAACCTACACAAGTGACAAGCGTATTCTTTGAGCACGCCAAAAAGCTCAAACTAGAGGTTCGAAAAGATCTGCACGCGATCGCGCAAAATGGTACTGCTACAATTAAAGTTAACGGTGAGGTTATCAGCACCATTGCAATATCAGATATCCAAGCGGATGAGTACCTTGAGCCTAAAGTCGGCTTATCTAACCAAGATTATATTACCG
>NZ_PNCJ01000013.1 GCF_005887115.1 Pseudoalteromonas rubra
CCCCCCCCCCCCCCCCCCCCCCCCCCCCCCCCCCCCCCCCCCGCGCCCCGCCTCCCCCCCCCCCCCCTCCCCCCCCCCTACACGCTCCGCTTCTTCACGCGCTGCCTGCTCTTAGGCTAAACGCTCGGCTTCTTCACGCTTCGCCTGCTCCTCGGCTAAGCGAGCGGCTTCTCGTTCAGCTTCTTGCTGTTTTTTGTCTGACTTTCCGAACCCTAACCAGGATAGAATTTTGCTCTTTTTACCCATAACTCGCTAAATACCGTTTTAGTGTGCAATCAATTAGTGAGAACTTATTGGCGCAGATGATCCATGCGCACAAGCGCTCTGGTGGAAGACCTGACAGGCCATGTACATGGCTGATAACAAGCTCTGTCATTATTGCCCGACAGTGTACCATGTTCCAATAGGATGAAAAATCACAGCTTAATGATATCTGTGCAGATCACACTCAGGCACAGCAATAAACCTTGCTATACACCTGCCCGGATACGGTATACTGAGCGTTATCTTTTGCACGCAGTTGGTAAAAAATGAGAAAGCAGCAGTCAAAAAAGCCGGTATCCGGGCATATTCGTTTGATCAGTGGTCGATTTCGGGGTCGTAAGTTGCCCGTTAAAGATGTTGAGGGGCTCAGGCCAACCACCGACAGAGTAAAAGAAACCGTGTTCAACTGGCTGATGCAGGATGTCAGAGATGCCAAAGTATTAGATTGCTTTGCGGGTTCCGGCAGTCTGGGGTTTGAGGCTTTGTCACGATTTGCCCACAGTGCCACTTTTTTCGAATTCGACAAGCAGGTTGCTCAACAGTTACAACAAAATATTGTCACTCTTAAGCTGGACAATGCCCAGGTTGAGCACGGCGACGCCTTAGCTAAACTGGCCTCTCAGGCGCCACATGCTTATGATCTGATTTTTGTTGACCCGCCTTTTAGGCGCGATATGGTACAAACTAGCTGTGCTTTACTCGAAACCAATCACTGGCTAAGCGAAGATGCTCTGATTTATGTTGAGTTTGAACGCGAAAATACCCCAGAATTCCCCGAAAACTGGACCATTTTAAAGGAAAAGCTGGCGGGTCAGGTTTGTTGCCGACTCTTTCAGCGCACTTAGTCGCTCAGCAATAACAAGGCTAAATAGCTGAAATAATGGGCAGTTTAGTATAAATGCTCGTACCCAATCTCGCATCGGGCTTTGGGCATGACAGCTGCTGCAATTTTAACTATAATTTGGACTTTACATGCGGTGATGCTTCGGCTTACAATACCGCACCATTTTTGAACCAATTGACCGTTTTTTGGTCGGTTAGAGCAAAGCTCACTAATTAGGTAGGTGAATTTTTAATGCCAGTAATTAAAGTAAGAGAGAACGAACCGTTTGACGTAGCACTTCGTCGTTTCAAGCGTTCATGTGAAAAAGCAGGTATCCTTTCAGAAGTTCGTCGTCGCGAGCACTATGAAAAGCCAACAGCTGAGCGTAAGCGCAAAAAAGCAGCTGCAGTTAAGCGTCACATGAAAAAGCTTTCTCGCGAAAACGCACGTCGCGTTAAATTATACTAATCGCTGCGAGTCTTGCATATGAGCCTGTTAGCTACGTTAAAAGACGCGCAAAAAGCAGCAATGAAAGCCAAAGACAAACCTCGTCTTACTGCGATTCGTGCTGCCCTTGCTGAAGTTAAGCAACGAGAAATCGACAACCAAACAACACTGGACGACGCAGGTATTACCTCCGTTTTAGTGAAGCTGGTAAAGCAACGCCGCGATTCTTATACTCAGTATAAAGACGCTGGCCGCGAAGACTTAGCCGACGTAGAAGCTGGTGAGATCACTGTGCTGGAGTCCTTCTTACCTCAACCTTTGAGTGAAGAAGAGATAGCAACATTGATCGATTCTGCAATTGCCGATACCGGCGCCGCTGGCATGCAGGACATGGGCAAAGTAATGGGCGTGATCAAAGCAAAAGCTGAAGGTCGTGCTGATATGGGTAAAGTTTCAGGTTTAATTAAACAGAAACTTAGCGCATAAGCCCCGCATCAAGTATGATTATGAGTAAACCGAGCCTAGCGCTCGGTTTCTTCGTCTAAGCGATAGGGTAAAAATGGCAGGAAAAATTCCAAGACAATTTATCGACGACTTGTTGGCCAGAACCGACATCGTTGAATTAATCGATAACCGTATCGGTCTGAAAAAAGCCGGCAAAGATTATCAGGCCTGCTGCCCTTTTCATAACGAGAAATCTCCCTCTTTCACTGTCTCTCGTGACAAACAGTTTTATCACTGTTTTGGCTGCGGTGCCAACGGCAATGCTATTTCATTTTTAATGGAGTACGACAAGCTGGAGTTTGTCGATGCCATTGAAGAACTGGCAGGGCAATTCAGCCTGGAGATCCCCAGAGAGCAAGGTCTGGGTGGGCCACAACGTAGCTTCGAAGAGAAAAAGTCCGACTACGACCTGATGCAGCAAACCGCGCGCTTTTATCAACAACAGCTTAACCAGCATCAAAAATCAGCAGAGGTTAAGGCCTATATTTCTGGCCGTGGCTTATCCCAGCAAACCGTCGATAAGTTTCAAATGGGTTTTGCGCCGCCCGAGTGGGATCAACTTATTCGCACGCTGGCACGTAATCCGGCTCAACGTCAGCAACTGGTTGAATTGAAACTTGCGACAGAAAAGTCACCGGGCCGTCAGTTTGACTTTTTCCGCGACCGACTGATGTTCCCCATCCGTGATAAACGCGGGCGGGTGATTGCCTTCGGCGGTCGTGTTATGGGACAAGATCAGGGACCAAAATATCTCAACTCGCCGGAAACAAGAATTTTCCATAAAAGCTTTGAGTTGTACGGCTTTTACGAAGCAAAGCAGGCTCATCGCCAGCTAACGCAAGTACTGATTGTCGAAGGATATATGGATGTCGTCGCTCTGTCAGAATATGGCATCGACTATGCCGTGGCGGCATTGGGCACAGCGACGACCGCCGAACACATGCAAACCTTATTTCGTAATACCGATCAAGTAATCTGCTGTTACGATGGGGATCGCGCAGGTAAAGATGCCGCCTGGCGGGCACTTGAGCATGCCCTGCCTAATCTTAAAGACGGCAAGTCTTTGCGCTTTGTGTTTCTCCCGGATGGCGAAGACCCAGATTCCTTGGTGCAAAAAGAAGGCAAAGAAACCTTTGAGCAGCGTCTGGCAAACGCTGAAGATTACAGTAAAGTGCTGTTCGCCCGTTTGTCAGAACAATGTGATTTGACCACAGATGCCGGCAAAGCCAAATTACTCAGTGAAGCGCTGCCATTGATTGAAAAACTGCCCAGCGAGTATTATCAGGAATCTTTATTGACCACCCTGGCACGCTTGATTGGCCGCACTCGCGAGCAGCTTAGCAGCAAACTGGCAACCCCCCGTAAGCAGCATGCCGTAGAGCGCAAGTTTAAAGTGACACCAATGCGTCGAGCTATCGGCCTGCTACTACAACATCCGAGTCTGGCTTCAGTCGTTGAGCACTTACCCGAACTGGCGGAGCTGCCCTTACCCGGTATGCAGCTGTTCCTGACTTTGCAGGCGACCTGTTTATCGCGACCCGATTATACAACAGCGCATATTCTTGAAGCTTTTCGGGACACGCCGGAATACGCAGCACTGAACAAACTGGCTACCTGGCAACACAATATAGATGAAGAAAAGCTGGTTGATGAATTTAAAAATACTTTTCAGTTTATTGAAGATCAGTGTTTAAATTTGCGCCTTGAGACCTTATTAATAAAAGACAAAACCGAAGGCTTAAACAGCGATGAACGACTGGAATGCGCGCTTCTGACCCAAGCGTTAGGTGCGCGAAGAACTGGTCAAAAATAATTTTTGCTGTTATAATGTTCTATTCACTGCGTCAACCAAAATAGTGTGGTTTTTAGCTGACGCCCGTTGTAACAACTTTATCAGAGTGGAAGCAATAATCTCTATGGATCAATCTCCTCAGTCACAACTCAAACTTCTGATTCAGAAAGGTAAAGAGCAAGGTTACTTAACTTTTGCAGAAGTTAACGATCATCTTCCACAAGACATCATAGATTCGGATCAGGTAGAAGATATCATTAGCATGATCAATGATATGGGTATCCAGGTAGCAGAGTCTGCTCCTGACGCCGATGAACTGATGATGCAGGAAACCACGACCGACGAGGATGCAGCCGAAGCAGCGGCTGCCGCATTGGCAACGGTAGAAAAAGAAATCGGCAGAACCACAGACCCAGTGCGTATGTACATGCGCGAAATGGGCACGGTTGAGCTGCTGACACGCGAGGGCGAGATTCAAATCGCTAAGCGTATTGAAGAGGGGATTAACCAGGTACAGATCTCTGTTGCTGAATATCCCGAAGCAATTACCTACCTACTTGAACAATGGGACAAATACGAAGCCGAAGAGATGCGCTTGAGCGACATCGTTTCTGGTTTCTTTGACTCGTTAGAAGATGATGAAGCCCCGATTTCAGCAACTCACATCGGTTCAGAGCTAAGCGAAGAAGACTTAGATGATGAAGATGATGATGGCGATGAAGACGACGACGATTCAGAAGATGCAGATACAGGCCCGGATCCTGAAATTGCACGCGAGCACTTCGAAGAATTAAGAACCCTATACAACAACGCGCGTAAGTGTTTTGAAGTAAAAGGTCGTGCACACCCGGATTCTCAAGCGGCCATCGCGGAGATTGGCGAGCTTTTCCGTAAGTTCAAGCTGGTACCAAAACAGTTCGACCGCATGGTAAATAACATGCGCGACATGATGGATCGCGTTCGTGTACAAGAACGTATCATCATGAAGCAAGCTGTGCAGATTGCAAAGCTGCCGAAGAAAACCTTCATCAAGCACTTTGCTAATAATGAAACAGACATGGCCTGGGTGGATGCGGAAATTGCCGCAGGTGACAAACATTCAGCTAAACTGGCAGACGTTAAGCCAGAGATTGAACGCTGTGTGAACAAATTAACTGCGATTGAAGAAAGCACTGGCCTGAGCATTGAACGTATTAAAGACATCAACCGCCGCATGAGCATTGGTGAGGCCAAAGCCCGCCGTGCGAAAAAAGAGATGGTTGAAGCTAACTTACGTCTGGTGATCTCGATTGCCAAGAAATATACCAACCGTGGCCTACAATTTTTGGATCTGATCCAAGAAGGTAATATAGGTCTGATGAAAGCGGTTGATAAGTTCGAATACCGCCGTGGTTACAAGTTCTCGACTTATGCAACCTGGTGGATCCGTCAGGCAATCACCCGCTCTATTGCGGATCAGGCACGTACTATCCGTATTCCGGTACACATGATTGAGACGATCAACAAGTTGAATCGTATCTCTCGTCAGATGCTACAGGAAATGGGTCGTGAGCCCAGTCCGGAAGAGCTGGCAGAGCGCATGATGATGCCAGAGGATAAGATCCGTAAAGTGCTGAAAATTGCCAAAGAGCCAATCTCCATGGAAACACCAATCGGTGATGATGAAGATTCGCATCTGGGTGATTTCATTGAAGACACAACGATTGAGTCGCCCGTGGATTCAGCCACGATGGAAAGCTTACGTGGTGCCACCAATGAAGTACTTGCCGGCCTGACGGCACGTGAGGCGAAGGTACTGCGCATGCGTTTCGGTATCGACATGAACACTGACCATACGCTGGAAGAAGTAGGTAAGCAGTTTGACGTGACACGTGAACGTATCCGTCAGATTGAAGCTAAGGCTTTGCGTAAGCTGCGCCACCCTTCACGCTCTGACTTACTTAAGAGCTTCCTGGATGTAAAAGGCTAAACGCGCTCATTCAGAATCATTAAAGGCCGCATTTGCGGCCTTTTTAGTTTACTCTGGGATAGATAGACCCAATTTATAAATAGGTAAGAACTATGGCTTGGATCCAGATCCGCATTGATGCCGATAAAACCAGTGCCGACCATTACAGCGATCTGTTGATGGAAATCGGCTGCCCGTCTGTCACCTATATTGACGGACAAGATAACCCCATTTATGAACCTAAGCCAGGTGAAGTCCTGTTATGGCCACAGACCATCGTCATTGGTTTATTTGAAGCAAATCACGATATGCAAGCTGTAGTCGATTATTTAAAAACAGCCAGTGATCAGCCGCTCAAATATAAGCTGGAGCAGCTTGAAGACAAAGACTGGGAACGAGAGTGGATGGACAACTTCCACCCTATTAAATTTGGTGAACGCTTGTGGATCTGTCCCAGCTGGCGCGATGTGCCAGATCCGGATGCCGTCAATGTACTACTCGACCCAGGGCTCGCCTTCGGTACAGGTACCCATGCCACAACAGCATTATGTCTGAAATGGCTGGAACAGCAGGACCTCAGTGGCAAAACTGTGGTCGACTTTGGCTGTGGTTCAGGGATCCTGGGGATCGCGGCGATCAAACTGGGCGCAGAGCGAGTGATCGGCATCGACATCGATCCACAGGCTTTGGTTGCCAGCCGAGACAATGCGGCACGCAATGGCGTAGCCGAACAGCTGGAAGTGTATTTGCCTGAGAACCAACCTGATTTCTCTGCGGATATTGTAGTCGCAAATATCCTGGCACAGCCGCTCAGAGAACTCCATGAGGTCATCCTCGGATTCCTCAAACCTGATGGCGAAATTGCCATGTCAGGCATTCTGGAAGAGCAGGCGCAATCGGTTGCCGATGTCTATGCTCCGTTTCTTACTCTTGATGCCATTGCTCAGGAAGGCGAATGGACCCGAGTGAGCGGAAAAAAAGGTTAGTGCCTTATCACGCGTAAAGCCCTTAATTAACAGGCTTTACGCATTTTTTACAGTGCTTCCTTCATCTCATCCAAATGAAAAGCGGTCAATTTTAAAGCAATTCTGACGTTCAGTCAGTTTGTTATAAAAAGTCAACCCGTCAAGCTCAAAAAAAAAGCACTTATGTTCAATTTATAGCCTTTGATTTTTGCAAAAAAAACCGTAAACTTAGCGCCCCTTGAAAAGAGGCGGATTGAACTGCAGTGCGTATTGGTCCTTACCAACTTGAAAACAACTTAATGGTCGCGCCAATGGCGGGGATCACCGACAGACCTTTCAGACAATTATGTCGGCGCTTAGGTGCTGGACTGGCGGTGTCAGAAATGTTGTCTTCAAATCCTAAGGTATGGAAAACCGATAAGTCGATGAACCGCATGGATCACAGTGGTGAGTCGGGTATCCGTTCTGTGCAAATTGCCGGGGCAGATCCCGAGTTGATGGCACAGGCCGCACAGTTCAATGTCAGCAATGGCGCGCAGATCATAGATATCAATATGGGCTGCCCCGCTAAGAAAGTGAATAAAAAGCTGGCAGGCTCAGCACTATTGCAATATCCGGAACTAGTGGAAGAGATAGTTCAGGCTGTGGTCAACGCAGTCGATGTCCCGGTCACGCTAAAGATCCGTACAGGATGGGATCCAGAAAATCGCAATGGTATTGAGATTGCCCGCATTGCCGAACGTAATGGCATTGCTTCTTTAGCCGTACATGGACGCACCCGTGCATGTATGTATAAAGGCGAAGCCGAGTATGCCACGATCAAAGCGATCAAGGCGGCGGTTGGCATTCCTGTTGTGGCTAATGGGGATATAGATTCTCCACAAAAAGCCAAACAGGTGCTGGAATTTACGGGCGCAGATGCCATCATGATTGGTCGAGCAGCCCAAGGTCGTCCCTGGATTTTCCGGGAGATAGACCATTACTTGCGTACTGGAGAAACGCTTGCTGCCCCGGAGTTATCCGAGGTACGCAGTATTTTGATGGAGCACTTAGTGAACCTTCATCAATTCTACGGTATGCCAATGGGTGTACGCATCGCACGCAAACATGTGTCCTGGTATTTGCAGGCCCATGACCAAGAAGGTCAATTTAGGCGAGTATTCAATGCGCTGGACGATGCCACTGAGCAGGTCGAGACATTAGAACACTATTTTGAAACACTAGCAGCTAACTAAGAAAGAGACATAAAGATGTTCGAACAAAATGTGACTTCTCCATTTATCACTAACGCTCATGTTCAGTCACAAGAGAAACCGCAACCACTTCGCGATGCAGTGAAAAAAGCTGTACACCACTACCTGAAACAGCTTAACGGTCAGGACGTACAAGACGTTTATGAGTTGGTTCTTTCTGAGCTTGAAGCGCCACTACTTGAAGAAGTAATGACTTACACACGTGGTAACCAAACTCGTGCTGCCATCTTACTGGGTATCAACCGTGGTACACTGCGTAAGAAACTGAAAAAGTACGGCATGAACTAATCTGTTCCTGTCAGAATTAAAAAAAGCACCTGCGGGTGCTTTTTTTTGTTTCCCCTCCTCTCTGGCAGATTATTGCCACAAACAAAACACTTACCGACAATTAAAGACACACAGCGAAAAGCAACTCTGTTTTTCTCAATCTCACTCACGCATTTTCAATCGTTTTCTGAGCCAAGTTAGGCTAAAATACAGCACTTCTAAGCTAGCCCTTAACTTATCATTGAGGAAACCTGAACCATCATGGATATACATCGTCCAATTCGTCGCGCGCTGCTGAGCGTGTCTGACAAAACCGGTATCGTTGAATTTGCCCGCGCGCTGAGCGAGCAAGGCGTTGAACTGCTATCAACTGGCGGCACCTGTAAACTCATCGCCGAAAACGGCATTCCTGTTACTGAAGTATCTGACCACACCGGTCACCCGGAGATCATGGACGGCCGGGTCAAAACCCTACACCCGAAAATCCACGGTGGTATTTTGGCACGTCGCGGCCAGGACGAAGGCGTGATGGCAGAAAACAATATCTCAGCCATTGATATGGTGGTAGTCAACTTATACCCCTTTGCACAAACCGTTGCAAAAGCTGACTGCTCACTGGAAGATGCGATTGAGAATATCGACATCGGCGGCCCGACTATGGTCCGCGCCGCAGCGAAAAACCACAAAGACGTAACCATTGTTGTGAATGCTTCTGACTATGACCGCGTTATCAGCGAGATGAAAGCAAATAATGGCTCAACCGAGTACAAAACGCGCTTTGACCTGGCCATTGCAGCCTATGAGCACACAGCCCAGTACGATGGCATGATCGCCAATTACTTCGGTAAAATGGTCCCGGATTACACTGAAGAGGCTGCCGAAGACACTAAGTTCCCGCGTACCATCAATATGCAGTTCACCAAAAAGCAAGATATGCGCTACGGTGAAAACTCACACCAGGATGCGGCCTTCTATGTTGAAAACGACATTGAAGAAGCATCAGTGGCAACGGCGAAACAGATTCAGGGTAAAGCACTGTCTTACAACAACATCGCGGATACCGATGCCGCCCTTGAGTGTGTGAAGAGCTTTTCAGAACCTGCTTGTGTGATCGTTAAACACGCCAACCCATGTGGTGTGGCAGAAGACAAAGATATCCTGAGCGCCTATGACCGCGCTTTCAAAACCGATCCAACGTCTGCATTTGGTGGCATCATTGCTTTCAACCGTGAACTGGATGCTGATACGGCAGAAGCCATTATTTCACGTCAGTTCGTTGAGGTGATCATCGCGCCTAAAATCTCTGATGCGGCAGCACAAATCGTTTCGGCGAAGAAAAATGTCCGTCTACTGGAATGTGGTGAATGGCAAACGGCAACAACTGGTGTCGACATAAAACGCGTTAATGGTGGTGTGCTTATTCAAGACCGCGACCAGGGTATGGTTCAGGCGAGCGATCTGAAAGTCGTGTCTAAGCGCCAGCCAACCGAGCAAGAGCTGAAAGATCTGATGTTCTGCTGGAAAGTCGCCAAGTTCGTTAAATCGAATGCCATCGTTTATGCACGCGATGGCATGACCATTGGTGTGGGTGCCGGCCAGATGAGCCGTGTTTACTCTGCGAAAATCGCCGGTATCAAAGCCGCAGATGAGAATCTGGAAGTCAAAGGCTCTGTGATGGCCTCTGATGCCTTCTTCCCATTCCGTGATGGCATCGATGCTGCAGCAGAAGCCGGGATTACTGCGGTGATCCAGCCTGGCGGCTCAATGCGTGATGAGGAAGTCATTGCCGCAGCCGATGAAGCGGGCATGGCCATGGTCTTCACTGGCATGCGCCACTTCCGTCACTAATCGATGAGCGCGAAACCTTCACCGTTTCGCGCTTTTTGTTTGCGCTAATTTCCAGTATTGTGATTCACAGACAATCAAAATAATGACAGTGAAGGAACTGACTATGAAATTTGCCATTAAATCTATCATCGCAGCAGGCATTCTGACCGCCCTGAGCGGCTGTAACAGCACGACTGACAGCAGTGCACCCAGCGAGATCACCTCAGCTGTTGCAAGCGCAGAGCGTAAAGCTGAGAACCGGGCTCGTGACCAGTATCGTCACCCTGAACAGACACTGGCATTTTTTGGCCTTCAGCCAAACATGACAGTCGTTGAAATTGCCCCAGGTGGCGGCTGGTACAGTGAAATTCTGGCACCGGTTGTTAAAGGCCAAGGTACCTACTACGCGGCGCACTTCCCAGAGAACAGTGAAGGCTACTTCAAACGTTCACTGGATGGCTTCAAGAAAAAAATCGCAGAAGATGCGCGTTTTAGTGAAGTTAAAGTCACTGAGTTTGCACCCGGCACTCACACCAATATCGCACCTGCAGGCAGCGCCGACATGGTGCTCATCTTCCGCAGTGTACATAACTGGTATATGCGTCAGGGTGACGAAGGTGTATTGTCTGCCTTTCAAGCTTTCAATAAAGCACTGAAACCAGGTGGAACTATGGGTGTTGTTGCGCACCGTTTGCCTGATCACCGCGATGATAAAGATCAGCAAAATTCTGGTTATATGAAGCAAAACCATGTCATCAGTCTTGCTAAACAAGCTGGATTCGAACTAGTTGCAAGCAGTGAAATCAACGCCAACCCGTTGGACAGTGCCAACCACCCGAAAGGCGTGTGGACTTTACCACCACGTTTAGCTTTGGGTGATGAAAAGGCCGAGCAGTACAAAGCCATCGGGGAAAGCGATCGAATGACCCTGAAATTCAAGAAGCTTTAATAGGAATCAATTGCCATGAATATACTTGTCATTGGCAGCGGCGGCCGTGAACACGCTCTGGCGTTCAAGGCTGCACAAAACCCATCTGTAAAAACCGTCTTTGTTGCGCCTGGCAACGCAGGGACGGCACTTGAGCCAAAACTGCACAATGTCGCCATTGGTGTGGAAGACATTGATGCATTGCTGGCTTTTGCCAAAGAGAATAAGGTCGAGCTGACCATTGTTGGCCCTGAAGCGCCACTGGTGATCGGCGTAGTAGACCGCTTCCGTGAAGCCGGCCTCGCTATTTTCGGCCCGACTCAGGGTGCAGCCCAGCTGGAAGGCTCTAAGTCATTTACTAAAGACTTTTTAGCACGCCACCAGATCCCGACAGCGGCCTATCAGACCTTTGAAGAGATCGAACCTGCTCTGGCCTATGTCAAAGCACAAGGCGCCCCCATTGTCGTCAAAGCAGATGGCCTGGCTGCCGGTAAAGGCGTGATCGTGGCAATGACTGAAACTGAAGCAGAAGACGCTATTCGCGATATGCTAGCGGGTAATGCATTTGGTGAAGCTGGTAGCCGCGTGGTGATCGAGGAATTCCTCGAAGGTGAAGAGGCTTCGTTCATCGTAATGGTTGATGGTAAGAACGTGTTGCCATTCGCCACCAGCCAAGACCATAAGCGCGCTTATAATGGCGACGAAGGTCCTAATACGGGCGGCATGGGCGCGTACTCCCCAGCTCCGGTTGTAACCGCAGAGATCCACCAGCGCATCATGGATGAGGTGATCACACCTACCGTTGAAGGCATGGCGGCAGAAGGCCACCCTTACACGGGCTTCCTGTATGCAGGCCTGATGATTGCGGCAGACGGTACGCCAAAAGTGATCGAGTACAACTGTCGCTTTGGGGATCCTGAAACGCAACCTATCATGCTACGTCTGCAATCTGATCTGGTGACCCTGATTGAAGCAGCAAACCGTCAGGAACTGGATCAAACTGAGATTCAGTTTGATCCTCGTGCTGCTGTGGGCGTTGTACTGGCGGCTAAGGGCTACCCGGGCAGCTATCCGAAAGGCGACGCTATCTCTGGTCTGCGTGTTGCTTACCCGGAAGGTGAGAAAGTCTTCCATGCAGGCACCAAGCAAGATGGTGACGCAGTGGTGACTGCAGGTGGACGTGTATTGTGTGCCACGGCGTTAGGTCATACGGTAACAGAAGCCCAAAAGCGCGCGTATGCGCTGGTACAGGAGATTAGCTGGGACGGTGTTGAATACCGTACCGATATCGCCTATCGTGCCATTGCTCGCGAGCAATAAGTTATATCATACCGGGTCACGGACCCGGTTTTTTATTTCCTCCCTTCCTTCACCTCTGTGTCGTGCTTTGCTAGGATCGCCTATTTCAACCATCTTTAGGGGCGTAAAGATGCAAGGTACTCTACGTAAGATGCAGGCACAATTGAATTGTGCATCAGCACCAACCATAAACTATCAGCTACCCGTAGGCGACGACCTGTTGCCATTGAATGACCTGATTGGCAAGCGTCTGACGCTCACCTTCAGCGGCAATATATTCTGCTGTAACTGTGGCAAGAAAACCAAGAAAAGCTACTCTCAGGGTCACTGTTTTGTGTGCATGAAAAAGCTGGCCAGCTGCGATATGTGCATCATGAAGCCAGAAACCTGCCACTACGATCAGGGCACCTGCCGCGAACCTGAGTGGGGCGAAACCCACTGTATGATCCCGCATTACGTCTATCTGGCAAATACGTCCGGTCTTAAAGTCGGTATCACTCGTCATACCCAGATCCCAACCCGCTGGATAGACCAGGGTGCCACACAGGCAGTGCCCATCTTCAAAGTACAGACCCGATTGCAATCTGGCTTGGTTGAAGTGGCATTGGCGGAATTTATTGCCGATAAAACCAACTGGCGCAATATGCTCAAGGGCATAAATCCTGAGCTGGACCTCAAAGCATCCGCAGCAGAGCTTATCCCACAGATCCAAGCAAAGCTGGATGAATTAGCGGAGCTATTTGGCGCCACGGCCATTGAGCGGCTGGATGAAGACGTGGTAGATCTGAACTTCCCGGTTACCAGCTACCCTAGTAAAATCAGCTCTTTTAACTTTGATAAAGAGCCGGTTGTCAGCGGTACCTTACAAGGTATTAAAGGTCAGTACCTAATCTTTGACACCGGTGTGATCAATATCCGCAAGTTCACTTCATACGAAGTCTCGGTAAGCCTGGACTAAATTATACACGGCTATTTAACGGCCGCTTACCAGACGTTGCGGGGGCGCAAGCTCGCTTATCCCCCGCTCTGAGCGATAAAAGTTAAGCCAGTCTGACTGTGGTAGCGGACGGCAATAGTGATACCCCTGCATCGTGTGACAACCCAGCTTTTGCAAGAACTTCTGCTGCACCGATTTTTCAACGCCTTCTGCCACTACATGTAAATTCAATGCCTTGGCCATAGCGACAATCGCAGTCACAATTTCGCTATTCCCATACTCGTCCGGAATTTTAGCAATAAAACTGGCGTCAATTTTCAGTATGTCGATGGGCAGTTTGGTCAGGTAGCTCAGCGCCGAATACCCAGTACCGAAATCATCCAATGCAATCGACACCCCCAGGCTTTTGAGCTTCTTCAGCATGACCTTAGCATCGTGTAAATTACTGACAAAGCTGGTTTCAGTCAGTTCTAGCTCTACATAGCGACCATCCAGATTATGCTGCTCCAGTGCTTTGGCCATGGTCATCACCAAATCACCCTGACTGAGATGACTGGCAGAGATATTAATTGCAATACGGCGTATATCCAACCCTTCATTGAGCCACTGAGACATTTTCCGGCAAGCTTCGTTAATCACCCATTGGTCCAGCTTGACAATTAAGCCCAGCTCTTCGGCCAGTGGAATAAACTGAGCTGGCGAGATAGTCCCCAGGTTAGGATCCTGCCAGCGCAGCAGACACTCCACACTCATGATCCGACCGCTGGTCAGACAGCGCAGTGGTTGATAATGAAGCTCAAACTCCCCCCCTTCCAGCGCACTTTGAAACCGGCTTAACATCGACAAACGTTCCAGCGAACGCGCATTCATTGACGCTTTGTATAACTGAAACGAATTACGCCCCAGTTCCTTTGAGCGATACATTGCGACGTCCGCATGTTTGAGCAGACTTTCACTGTCGAGGCCGTCTTCGGGATAGATTGCCGCACCCAAAGAGGCCGTGGCAGTGACGTTAAGCTCTCCAAGTGCAAAGGGCACACTGAGCTCACTTAGGATCTGATCGGCAAAATTAACAACATCTTCCATGTGCTCTACTTCGGTAAGCAACACCACGAATTCATCACCACCGAGACGAGCGAGTGTATCCCCTTGTTTCAGGATGGCTTTGATCCGCTCACTTACCTGGCTTAGCAACTTATCTCCGGCGCTGTGGCCTAAAGTATCATTAACCTCCTTAAAGCGATCCAGATCGATGAACATCACGCTGAGTTTGTGTTTATCACGCTGTGCTGAGGCAAGTGCCATCGACAGTCTATCGTAAAATAAGCGTCGGTTAGGCAGCCCGGTCAGTTCATCAAAATAGGCCAGTCGGGCAATTTTTTCCTCAGCATTTTTACGCTCAGTAATGTCACTGAAAATGGCCGCATAAAGGACATCATCGCTGTAGGGTTCATTGATCTCTATGATAGTCAGCCATTCAACGTAGACTTCACCACTTTTACGTTTATTACAGATCTCTCCCTGCCAGACGCCTTTATTTCGCAACTCCTTCCACATGCGTTCATAGTAATCCTGACCATGTACTCCGGAGCTGAGAATGCTGGGGTTTTTACCCAGTACTTCATAGTCCTGATACCCGGTTAGCGCGCTAAACGCGGGATTTATCTGGATGATCTCACCGTTTGCCCGAGTGATCATAATACCATCGAGCGATGCATCGATAATGCGATTCGCCAGATAGAGGTTTTTCTCCGACTTTTGCAGTGCTAAATCCCGCTGAGCCAGCACTTTTTCCAGTTCACTACAGTAGGCCGTTTCTATTTCTGTCAGTACATTTTTCAGTGCGAGTAAGCCAATCACCTTGTTGGACTCTGACTCACGGATCACCAGATGGCGTATAGAGCGGGCAGTCATCAGACGATAAGCATCAAACAAGCTATCCTTAGGTGTCATAGATTCCATGGGATAACTGGCCAGTTCCCAGCAAGGCATACGCCAGTCCTGATTAAGGATCACATAGGCCACATCCCGTTGCGTGATAATACCATACTCAGCCAAGGACTGATGATACACCAAAACGGCCGTGGTCTTGTCCCGTCGCATTGCATAAATGGCCTCAGAAATACACGCTTGTGCATCCAAAGTGCTGATCTGTGACTCGAAATGATCCTCAATGGGGCGAAAGTGCAGATAGTGATCCAGCCCCTGATTGCGTACAATGTCAGACAGAGAAACCACCCCCAACGGACGGTTATGGGCATCTTTCACCAATAAATGACGGATCCCAAGTTGATGAAACTTGATGGTCGCCTCACTCAGTGTCTGACTGATCAGGATATCTTGAACCGGAGAGTTCATGATATTGCCGATGGCGGTCTGTGCCAGCCCACTGTGTTCGAAATCCAGGCTAACACAGTCTGACTCAGTCCAAATTCCGACGATTTTATCGTCCTGCGTAATGAATATTGAGCTGACCCGCCGTTCTCGCATCATACTCAGCGCATCATACAGACGCGTGGTGTAGTCACAACACAGCAGGTTATTTGAGTAAACATCTTTAATTTGCAGTTGACGTGTATCGCCCATCATAAGCACAGCCTCGCTTTCAGCCAATCTAATCGAGTATAATGGAGAGAATTTAAACAACCTTGACCAAGAACAAATAATGACAATAAAGTCTTACCCGTTCCTATTATGGTTAGACCAAAGTCTAGCTTATGTCAGTAATGAGACTGAATTAACGGAAATGTGCCATTATTCGGGCCCTGACGAGGGGATCTGTATTTACCGTGACGGTCAGTATTTGACCCGTTCCGGGGAGGCGATAGCGCCCCTGTCGGCCGATGCACTCACCCGGTTAGTGCAACAAACCTTAGTACAAGAAGGTCAGTGTTGCGTGTCTAAACTCAGTGAATGCAGCGTAGAAGATGCCTTTACACTGTTAGAAAATATTCGTTAACAAAACCTCAGGCTTCTGCCAGTGCCCGGACATGGCACTCGACACTGCGTCCCAGCGATGACAGATCATAACCGCCTTCAAGGTAGGAAATGATCCCCAAACATGACTGGGCTTTGGCAAAGGCAATCACTTGTTCGGTAAACCAGACATAGTCCTGCTCTACAAAGCTCAGGCCACCCATGTCATCCTCAAGGTGGCCATCAAATCCGGCACTGATGAAGATCAGCTGAGGGGAAAACGTCTTGAGCCTGGGCAGCCATTGCTGCTCAACCAATGCCCGAAAGTCACGCCCATCGCTGCCTGCGGGCAACGGCGAATTTAACACTGAGTCGGTATTTTCAATCGCAGTGTTGGGATAGAAAGGGTATTGAAACAAAGAGCAGAACAACACCTGAGGATCATCCCGAACTATGTCCTGTGTACCATTGCCATGGTGCACATCGATGTCCAGTACCGCAATGCGTTCTACTCCTTGCTGTTTTGCATAAGCCACCGCAATTGCCAGGTTATTGAATACACAGAATCCTGATGAACTATATTGGTTGGCATGATGACCAGGTGGTCGAACGGCGCAAAATGCTGCATCCAGTTTACCCGCTAACACCTCATCGACGGCCAGGATGCCCGCGCCCACAGCCCGCTCGATAGCTTTCATTGAATCCGGACATAACCAGGTATCGCCATCGAGTTCTGCCAAACCTGACTCAGGTAATGCCTCATATACCCGAGAGATATGTGCCTGGTCATGTACTCGAGCAATATCTTCTAATGTTGCCTTAGGGGCTGTTTTATATTCAATAGCCACATCCAATCCGGAGGCCAAAATACGATCAGAAATGGCATCCAGACGCTCAGGACATTCCGGATGGTCCGCAATCATTTTATGTTTGCGGCAAAGTGGGTGAGTGATCAACGCCGTACGCATAGCAAAACCAGTCCTTCGTGAAGTAATAGACCAAGTGTATCAGAGCCAACTTGAGCAGACCCTGATACTTTGGTGTAACCTGCCTGCTTACTGTTCTGGTAACGATTTAGCTGTAAGCCGCAAATTATGGAAATCAAAACTGAAATCCGTGATATCCGGGTTTACCCAGGACATACTTGCCGCCTCAACCTGTTGCGATGGGGACAAGGTAAAGTGAATATAGGCATCTGCCTCCAGCATAGGTTGTTGCCACTTAACAACAAAGGTATTCCCCGTATGATGGACCAACTTTCCTTTGAGCATCGCAGTGTGGGTAAAATCGATATACAACTGACCATCCAGCTCTTCAACAATGACATCACCATACCAGGGACTGCTCAGGGTGCCTGTATACACCTGATTAGCCAGTGCCGGTTGAGGGTTGTCAACTTTTACTACACCCGCCTCACTATAAGCTTCCTCGCGCTTTGCGTAATAACGCTCTGCGGTTTCCTTTACCCAGTCTCTGTCTGGCAAGCCGAGTGCGTCTTCAAATACCTCATTGATGATGGCGGTCAGGGCCGGGTAAACCTGCTGATTTGATAACACCACCACACCCAGCTCTTTGCCCGGTATCATTGCCACCTGGGAAACCATGCCCAGGATCCCGCCACCATGACCCACTTTCTTATGGCCAAAATAATCTTCAATGGCCCAGCCCAGACCATAGCCTCTGAATTGTTGCTGGTAGTATTTTTTACCCTCTTTACTGGGCTTACGCATAATATGAGGCAACCACATCTGGGTTTGCTGTTCACTACTGAACAAGCGTTTACCTTCAGGTGTTTCTCCTTGTGATAACTGGGTCAGTAGCCAGCGGCTCATGTCATTTGCGCTGGAGGCAATGGCGCCTGCACCACGGAAGTCTTCCAGATAATCGATGAAGAATGGCGTAAGTTGGTTATCCCAGTAAATGCTGCCCGTGGCCCAGTTGGTGTTTTGTGCCGGTATCCGTGAAAACCCGGCTTTAGAGGTATTCATGCCCAAAGGCTTAAACAGTCGCTGTTCAACAAATGTACGCCAATCCTGGCCGCTCACCCGATGCACAACTTCACCTGCTACGACAAACATCAGGTTATTGTAGGCATATTCACTGCGAAAACTGCTGCTTGTCGGTAAATGCGCAATACCATTAAGCAGGTCTGACATGGATTTGTCTGTGTCCGGCCAAATCATTAAATCTCCGGCTCCTTTACCCAGGCCGCTACGGTGGCTGAGCAAATCAGCTATCGTCATTTCTCGCGTTACATAGGGGTCTGACAAGCGAAATTCCGGAATATGTTTGATGACTTTGTCTTCCCAGCTCAGCTTGCCTTCATCCACCAACATAGCCAACGCCGCAGCCGTGAAAGCCTTACTATTTGACGCAATACCGAATAAGGTATTCGCATCCACTTTATCTGGGCGTGCAACGTGGCGCACCCCAAATCCCTTAGCCAATACCACTTCAGAGCGCTCTACCACAGCCAATGCGATACCCGGAATATTGAATGCCTCCATCGCTTCGACGACTGCCCGCTCAACCTCGGCAACATTGACTTTAGGGGTGGCCTGTCCCGCCAATGCTGGGGGATTAATAACAGCCAACAGCGCTGCGGCAATAAGACCTCTGCCAAATTGGTATTTCATTTTTATTTTTCTTCCTTATTGATAAATAGACAACTCCCGCTGGGCCCTGTGATAGTCCAAATCCAGGATACATGGCTGTCTTGATAACAGCTGCTGATATGATGCGGGAAACTGATGATATTGAACACCCCGAAGCACATGTTCCAAATACCAGGAAAACGGCAACAAGTCGTTGTGAAATTGTTGAGTGACGTAGCAGTGCGCGGTGGTCTGAGTACCACATTGACGGATCACATCAACACACTGGCGCGCATAACCCTCTCCTTCTATGCTGTCAAGCAGCACAACCTCTTGTTCGGTTAACGCATACAGCACACCATGGACACAAGCGTCACCGCTGTTATCCGGTTCAATAGAGCACTTTGCAGAGCCGTCCTGACCTCGATGACGAAAACCTAAGGTATAACCAGGTAACCAGGCCGTGCCGAGTAACCTGGCGTGGGGCAAACGCGCTTGCAGGCGCGCAGGTGTTAAGTTTGAACCAAAAGCAAAATTCAGTATTTCTCTTGCTGCCATACGAACTCCCGGCGTTAAATAACTAATCTCAGTGCCAGCAAAAGTAAAACGACCCCGATTGCGCGATCAAACCAGTGTCCGGCACGCTGAAAAAAACCACGGACTGCTGCTTTACTCAACACCAGCGACAGCGATGAAAACCATAACCAGGTTGCAACAGCCATATATAATCCGTAGAAAAGTTGTACGGACTGCGGCGTGTCGGGATCTATCACTAGGGTAAACAAGGAGAGAAAAAACAAGGTGGCTTTTGGGTTCAAGGCGTTAACCAAAAATCCGCGGCGAAGTGCCGAAAAAGCACTTTCCTGCACCGGTTGCGCGGCATCATTTTGCTTAGAAGCCGGCGCAGCAGTTGCCCGCAATGCCTGAACTCCCATATATGCCAGGTATGCGCCAGCAAGATATTTGAAGACATTAAATAATTCGGGAGACTGAGATAGCAACAATGCAACACCCAACAAGCAATAGGTGACATGCACCAGAATGCCAAGCCCAACACCCGCACTGGTCATTAATGCATTACGCCGACCAAAGCTGATGCTCTGTTTCAACACTATCGCAAAATCGGGTCCGGGACTGGCCACCGCAAAAAAATGGGCAAGCGCAATCAGAATAAACTCATCCAGGTAAGGCGACACGGCTGCGCTCCTCAAGTGCCAGTAAAACTGGATCGGGTGACGATTTTATGATCCCCTTTAACTGTTTCTGGGCTTTCTTATAAAGACTTCTTAAATGTGGCTTCAGGTGTTTAGCCCCATTATATTGAGGTTTAAAGTAACACACGAGCGCGTGCACAAATACAGTTTCCGCTTCACTGAGCGCAGCCTGACGATTCGCATAAGCGTTGTAACAGGAACCACACCCGCCCCTGAAATGATAAGCGCTGTTACTCAGCATGACTCCAAATCCCATATAAATAGCCAGTACATCCGCAGCGACTGGCAGATGTGCCTCACCACCAGGCGGTAACTTGCCAACTCGGTGGATTAATATCATAGCCAGAGTGCCTGCCAGACTCGCGACCATATCCTGAGGCTGATTGATCTGGTTAGGGTTATATGACATTGCAATGGGCATAGCCGGTGGCTGAGACACGCGAACCTGCTCACCGCGAAGTCCACCCGTCAAGCTAAACTGCGGAAAAACCTGCTGCATCGGCATTTGCTGTGGTGATAATAAGGCAACTGGCCAATGCTGCATGCCGGCATAGTCCCGCACCCGATTGAATACGGTCTGTGCCATTTGCTCAACACTGCTAACCTGATCAGGGAAATCCTTCACGGTAGGCTCAACAATCCGCGTATGTGCAAGGAAAAAGTCTACATCAAAGTGTTCAACCGCCCAGCCGAACAAGGTAATCAATTGTTGAGCCTGAGCCTCTTCCAGTAGCGGTTTAGATTTAAATATCGCCAGCATAATATCCTGTTATCCCTATACATGCCTGTGAGATCGGAACGCTTATTCGCGCCATGAACCACTTGGCATTGTAAGAAAAGATTCTTATCATATCGCCATATTAGCGATAAATACCCTGTGATACCATGCCCCACCTGATCATTGAACACTCTGAAAACTTAGATATTCCGGTCTCCCAACTTGTTAAGGCAGTCCATCAAAGCGCTGAGGCCACCCAACTGTTTGACCCTGCATCAATAAAAACCCGGGCAATTGGCTACAGTGAGTATCAACTTGGCGGGGAACGTAAGGGCTTTATTCATGTTCAGGCCCATATTATTTCAGGAAGAACTCTGGCACAAAAACAGCTGCTGAGCGATGCGTTACTCAGTGCCCTGCGCTTGCTCATACCAGACCAGCAGATAAACCTGAGTGTTCATCCCTATGACTTAGACCCTGAGATCTACCGCAAGAACTGACGTATAATATAGCCCGAGTCAGAGCTGACTTCAGTTCAACTGCACTGACTGTGCAGACCATATTTACTTAACAGAGTCATTATTATGAAATTCCCCTGCCGTTTAGATAAGTTTGTCAGCCACATTCGTGAATTACCTCGCAGTCAAGTCAAAATAGGGATCAAGAAAGGTCTCGCCGTCGTCAATGGCGAGGTGATTAGCAAAGCCGATCATGCAATTCGCCAGGATGACCACGTAGAGTGGGAAAGCACACCACTTGCTTATTTAGGTAAACGCTACTTTATGCTGAATAAACCCCGCGGTTATGTATGTGCCAATCAGGACGACCTTCACCCCACCGTTTTCGAGCTTTTAGACGAGCCTAACTTAAAAGATTTTCATGTTGCAGGCAGACTGGACCTGGATACCACAGGGCTCGTTTTACTCACCAATGACGGCGACTGGTCACATCAAATCACCTCGCCCAAAAAGCAAAAATACAAAACTTATTTGGTGGAGACGCAAGAGCAACTCACCGAAGATGCACTCGAACAATTACGCCAGGGCGTCGCACTACACAACGAAAAAAACCTCACCCAGCCCGCCATAGCGGAGCAGCTGGATAAGTATGCGCTACGCTTATCTATTTGTGAGGGGAAATATCATCAGGTAAAACGCATGCTGGCGGCGGTGGGTAACAAGGTTGTTGAGCTGCACCGGGAAAACGTGGCTGGTATCGAACTGGACGCGCAACTTGCGCCAGGAGAATATCGCTTACTTAATGACGCCGAGATTAACATAATTAATGCAAAGTGAAACGCTGTCATGCCCCACAATGAGGAAAAATCATCTAAAAACTAGCGGATCCTGACGCTTTTCAGCTTTCCACAACACGGAATTCGTGTTAAATCATAAAGTCAGGTTCTGCTAAAGGGGCATCACGTGTTTTCATCACTTACGTTAAGAACAAAAATCATTTTATTTGCAGCCTCCATTTTTGTCGCGCTCATTTTAGTGGCCATCGTAGGACTGCAATCCCTCAGGCATGCGAGCGAAACAGATAATATTGCTCGCATCAACCAACTGATGAAAAGCACTGCAAATATAGTGCAACAGTTCGAAGGGTTTGTACGCAGCGGCGCACTCACTGAAACACAAGCCAAAATGCTGGCAACGCAAATCCTAAGGGAAAATAAATACCACGATTCTGAATATGTCTATGTGGTAGACAATGAGCTTAATTTTATCGCCGCCCCGCACGACCCTCATTTACACGACACCAGCTTTAACGATTTCAAAGACGCCAGTGGTAATAGTATTGGCCGTATGGTGGAGCGACTGGTTGGATCACAAACCAATCGTATCATTACTTATAACTGGACATCTGAGCGCAACGGCACCATTGCAGCCATGACCTCCGTAGTGCAAAAAACGCCTCTGTTTGGTTGGTATGTTGGCACCGGGATCAGCTATCAGGAAGTCGATGAGCGCTACTGGGATACCGCCAGCTGGCTTGCCTCCCTGTCGCTTTTGATAGCCGTTGCGCTCACTTTTGCTTTAATGCGGTTTGGTCTGTCACTGTCTAATAAGTTGGGTGCCGAACTGGACGATGTACTCGACATTGTTCAGGAAGTTTCTCGTGGCAATCTGACCTCAAAGATCCGCAGCGATAACGCCAAACCTGACAGTATTCTGGCCGGTATGGAATATATGCAGGAGGGTCTGAAGGGCGTGGTAGGCGGACTTAAGTCGGTCAGTGATTCACTGAATGAGCAAAGCCATAATGGCGAAAAACGTTCTACCGAATTAGAGTCCCTAACCCGTAGTCTGAGTGAAGAGACCCAAATGGTCGCGTCAGCCATTACTGAGCTCACTGCCTCAGCACAAACCGTTGTTGAACATGCTGAACAAGCAGCTGACTCTGTGCAACAGGCAGAGAATCAAGGGCAAAGCGCTGATAAGCTGACCACCAAAGCATCAGAGGCCATTGCACTGCTGGAGCAACAGATTGACAGTGCTGGCAACAACATCCAGGTGCTTGATGAAGAGGTAAAAAACATTGCGAATGTACTGAGTGTGATCCAAAGCATTGCCGAGCAAACCAACTTACTGGCACTCAATGCGGCCATTGAGGCGGCAAGAGCAGGCGAACAAGGCCGTGGTTTCGCGGTCGTTGCCGACGAAGTAAGACAGCTGGCTCAACGGACACAAAGCAGCACAGAGGAAATACATACCATGATCGGCAATCTTCAGTCGGCGACACAAGAAGCTAAGGCCTCGGTCACCCTCAGCATTGCCACCAGTGAAAAAACCGTCACAATGTCTGGCGAGGCAAGTGAGGCACTGAAGCGAGTTGCCGAATCGCTCAGTGCAATTTCCCAAATGAGCTTTCAGATAGCACAGGCAGCCAAAGAGCAACTTGCAGCAGGGGAAGACACGGCCCACCGAGTCGTAACCATATCAGACACTGCCAGTCAGACCGCCAATGTATCGCACCACGCGCACCAGGCAACCGACAGTATCACGGCATTGACGCATCAACTGGAAAAAGAAATGGCAAAATTCAAAGTTTAGCTGGACGGATAATACTAAGATAATAAAGAAAAAATATTTTCAACCCCAACACTGTTAACAATTAATTAAATTAGTATGAAAAAATTCATTTCACTTTTTTGAGCTTGGTGGTAGATTTATTAATGCAGGCTGTACAGAGTGATTTTTTATCACATGTGCCTAAATGTAGTACTACCTACTTTTATGTTGGAATACATCGCGGACGTATGAAATCCGAAAAAGGGTTTGAGTGTATTTACGACCAGTATTAAAATTTGGTAGTCACCTGTTGTGCCAACTATTTTCACAGACTAGCCAAGTAAAGCGGTAGTTAGGTTAGGCTTACAACAATGAAATAAGGATTATCAGCTATGAAGACTTTAAAACTTCGTCAATGCTCTCAAGTGACTGCAGGCTCCGGATTGATGCATCCTATCAGACCGGACGAGCTCCCAACCTCGATGCGGTTAAACACACAACCTTCAGCTAAAAACATAGTTAACTTATATAGGTCAGCTTGATTAATCACCATGCAAAAACGTTTCGCACTTAAAGATTTACTACTGCCGTATGTCGTCACGGTAGTAGTAATATTTATTATCCAAGACGCTACTTTCTTCTTTTTCTTTGCATATTTAGCTTTAGTGAGCCTGGTTTTTTTAATCGGCCACAGAATTAAAGATATCAACGTTTGCTTTTTAGCTATCATAGCAATTATGCCCGTTTTGTACGAAAACATCATTTTCACCTCAGGACTGATAAGCCTGGACTCTACCGATGATAACCGATTACTACAAAACAGCATTATTTTTGGCGCACACTTGGTAAAAGAGCTGCTTATTTTAGTGCCACTAACGTATCGAGTGGAGTTAACAAAAAAGCTATTTCCAAAACATAAAATCCGCTATACCTTTGCAGACAGTATTTTACCATGGTTATGTATTATCACGGCTGCGATGAGCTTTTTCGCACTGATAGAGAATTACTTCAGGAATGCAAAAGGTTATGACATTACGTTTTTCTTCTACGCATTTGAAATAACGGGATATCTCAATTACTCTGCAGTCTGTGGTATTTTGGTAGTTCTAGCATTTTTAACTTACAGAGATGCTTATGACTTCAGGCAACCTAGTTTAAAAAGCCCAAGTAGAAAGTGATATAAACTCTCATCTCATTGATTATGGATGATCTGATTAAATGAGTTGTGTGTTGCTCCGAGTACTAGTCACAAGCCAGTGGCTGCTATTAAAGAGTAAATCCACTTTTTAGACCCGTATATTCTGAATCATGCGTTTACACAGCCACATACTTAATAAAAGCTTATTAGACTTACCAAATATTTATTGAGATGGTGGCTGATTTTAAGCTGTTGCACGTGAAGAAAAGGCTTCCAATCGTGTCAGTCGCTGTAAAAAAATGGGTTATCCAGATAAATAGGGCGTGCTGTGCTCAAAAAGGACAAATCAAAATAGCGCGCCAACAACTGCTCATACTGACCACTTTCTTTGAGGCGCGATAATCCCAGCGCCAGTTTATCTGCCAGCTCAGGCTTTTGCTTGTTCACAAAAAAGTAGAAATGTGCCGGATAAGACAAGTAAAACTGCGGTAGCTTTATCAGGTCTGCTGAGGCTTGTGCCGCCAGCTCTGAGTCAATTTCTATCACTGAGCGGGGGAAATAGTCGGCCTTCTGAGCCGTAATTAAATCGAACATCGCCTGATAATTTACAATCGGCCTGACTTTTAAACCATTGGCCGCCAGTATCTTAGTGTCTGGCCAGTCATGACCTTGCACGGCCACCAGTTTCGCCAGCTCAGCTTTGTCCTTCAGGGCTTGAAATCGCGCTAACTGTGTCCGATTAACCAGCAGTGCCCGTTTCCCTATCAAACCATCAAAGAGTGGGAACTTAACCGCGATGGCCAGCTTTTCCCGTGCCGGGCTGGACATACTCCAGTGTAAATCGACTTCCCCTTTGCTCAGTGCCAACAGCGTTCTTTGCTGGTGAGGATGGACCTTAACATGTTGAATATCAACCGGATATTCAGCTGCTTTTAGAGATAAGTCGAGCAGTTCATAGAGGAACAAGTCACGGTCATAGAGCGGCCGCATTTCTTTCGCAACATATATGGCTGGCTTAGCTTCGGCAACAGCCCCAAGCAGAAATAGCATCAGATAAACATACCATTTTATCATACACCACCTAGCTCACGTTGAAGTGTTAGCCCTGCAATTTGGCATCTCAGGCGCTAACGTTGTTGACTCTCAAACTACACCTTAGCGCACTTAACTGCAACAATACTCAAGTGAAATTGGTATCATACGCTGCTGACCGCGTCTAAACGTACTACCGGGGCACTGGGTTTGCGGCGATTACAAACAAACAAATAACTATTGCGGTATCTCTTGGCTTCTTTTTTTGCATCCGTTGCCAGCGCAGCAACCTGGTGGCTGTTACTACAAGAATCTACATCCGGTGAAACCAGCCCAATTGATAAAGTCAGCAAAGGAACAAATTGCTTCTGCCCTTCCCGGTTGCTGGCCCAGTAACCACCTGCAGCCACATGCTCCGGGGTAAAAAAGGCCTTAGACTGAGCTTCGAAACGCTGGATTATCTCGTGGCATAAGGTTTCTGCATTGTCCTCATCAAACACCACCATAAAATCATCCCCGCCAATGTGGCCCACAAAGCAGTGACTGTGCTTACAGACGGCCACCGTCACTTCAGCCAGCAGCTTGATCACACTGTCGCCACTGGCATAGCCATACAAGTCATTAAATTGCTTAAAGTGGTTGAGGTCTATATAGGCCAGCGAAAACCCGTGCATGGCACGCAGACGCTGTTCAATGGCCTCATTAATAGCCACATTGCCCGGCAACATGGTGAGCGGGTTAGCATGTTGTGCATGACGAATTTTCTCGTCTGTGATGTGCTTGAGGATGTCCCGAAGGGGTGCCAGCCCCAGATAACGCCCTTCCCGGGTAATAATAATATGCCGCCGTATATCGAATTCGTGTTCCGTAATAAGCTGACTGACGCTATCGAGTTGTTCCTGCTCATCGACAATCAGAGGCTGCTTATCCATCAGCTCTGTCACAGGTTTTTTGTCGAACAAGGCATGACCATAGGGCGCGGCAAAGACTTCGGTGAGCTGATCCCGGTGTAACAACCCCACCGGCTCTCTGGCATCATTGACCACAGTCAGACTCATCAGCCGTTTATCACGTTCAAAGTGCCGGTGAGCGTCAAGGCATTGCGTACAAGTGTGGATGGCTGCCACATCTTTTGCCAGCCAGCCAATGGCAATAGACTGCTCAAACGGATTGTCTTTGTTGTCATTGTGGCGATGCTGGGCCAGATTAATCATCTCACGATCCGGGCGTTCACTGGGCTTGGCCAGCAGATACCCCTGCGCATTGACAATTCCCAACTGCTCCAGCAAAGCGAGCTCTTCCATACGCTCGATACCCTCAGCGATGACCGCCGTATTGGTCGCTTTGGCAAGTTCAATAATGGACTTAAGAAACTCACGTTTGACAATACTCTGATCGCAATAATCAATGAAGTAGCGGTCCACTTTGACGAAGTCTGGGCATAGCTCTGACCATTGTTTAAGCCCCGAGTAACCCGCACCTAAGTCATCGATGGCAATGGTAAACCCCAGTTGGCGGTAATGGGCGATGGTCTTTAACAGTAAGAAGCCATCATCTACTTTATCCTGCTCAGTCACCTCAATCACAATGCGATTAGCAGCCAGCCCAGCCTGCTCAACCAGGTGCAAGGTTTCGCCTTTGGGATGGCGCGGATCCAGTAACGCCTTTGGACTGACATTGAGAAACAGCTTACCGGGTAATTGCAGCGCCACAAATTGCGTGATCGCTCTTTGGCGGCACAGTAACTCCAGCTCAGATAGTCGGTCGTAGCGACTGGCTGCTGCAAACAAGCTGTCGGGTTGCTCAAGCGCAGAGCCGCGCTTGCCTCTGCTCAGCGCTTCAAAGCCCAGCACTTGCTCCTTCGCCAAGTCATAGATTGGCTGGAATGCCGTATAAACGGCTTTGTTTGCGATGATTTCATCCAAAAGGATCTGAGTTGAGTCCACTGCTCGATGACCAAGATGAGGTTTGATTGATAATCGAGCAAATTATCAATTTTACATGACATTTATATGTCAAAAAGAAAATTGTACCTAATTTGATGTTGAATCATTTGCAATTGCCTGTTCCTCAGCGGCTGCTTCAGAGCGCTTAATTGCCCGTTTGACCTGCTCAGCATGCGCCATGGCCTCGACCATTTCCAGCTCTGCTTCCAGATAGGCTTCGTCGTCATCTAAGCCATCCTGAACTATGATCAACACCCTGGCAGGATGCAGTATCAGCTCTTTACCATGATAACAAACCGGGTCAGGCAGCTCAGGTAATTTATTACCATCATGATAACCTTGTTCCAGTTCATCCAGCGACAAGCCACTCAGTAATCCTCTGATTGCCAGCACAGCGTTAAAGTAGGGCTGACACTGTGGATACGCGAGGTTAAACGCCTCAAGTACCTGGCTGCCATGTTGTATCAGGTTATCTGCATGGGTACGGACTAACCCCGCTTCACTTTGAATCCGGATGTCCTTAAGCAGTTCGCTGGCGAGCAACTGATAGGTTTCAATCTCATTATCAGGCTTTGCTGATGCGGCAGTCTGGGCGTTAACCACCTGCTCTGACGGTTCTGAGCAGCCGACCAAAACGAGGCCAAGTAACAGGGTCGCTAATTCCTTACGCATTGTATTTCCTCCGGTGATGACAAAAAAGCCGCGATACAATCGCGGCTTCCTATTACATTGCTGGTTGATTATGGCATGGCATCCAGGTCGGCGCCTTCTTTTTCCACCTCAACCGGGATCAGGTCCTCTTTGCTCACGCCCATAGCAACGGCTACCGAGCTGGCCACATAGACCGACGAGTAAGTACCGATGAATACACCGAATAATAGTGCAGTCGCAAAACCATGGATAGTCTGACCGCCCCAGACAAACAGTGCAACCAATACCAGAATCGTGGTGATTGATGTCACTAAGGTACGGTTCAGTGTCTGAGTTAGTGAGATATCAATGATCTCAAGCGTATCGTCGATACGGACCTTACGGAAGTTTTCACGGATCCGGTCGGATACAACTATGGTATCGTTGAGTGAGTAACCAATTACGGCCAGAATAGCGGCCAGAATCGTCAAGTCAAACTCTAAACCCAATAGAGAGAACAGACCCATAGTCAGGATCACATCGTGGAACAAAGCCGCGACGGCACCAACGGCAAAACGCCACTCAAAACGAAACGCTACGTAGATAAGGATACACAGCAGCGCAGTCAGCATTGCCAGACCCCCCTGCTCTTTGAGATCCTCACCCACACTTGGGCCAACAAACTCAATACGGCGCATTTCAACATTGCTGTCGACCTGCTTCAACGCATCGACCAGCTGGTTACCCAGGATCTCAGCTTTCACGTCATCACGAGGGGCAAGGCGCACCAACACGTCCTGACTAGAACCAAACAAGGTCACAGACGCATCAGGGAAGCCACTTTCTGCCAGTGTACTACGTACTTTCGGTAAGTCAGCAGGCTGGGAAAAACCCACTTCAACCGCTGTACCACCGGTAAAATCCAGACCCATGTTCATGCCCTTGTAAACCAGGCTGAAAACAGACGCCAAGATCAGTAGCGCAGAAAACGCCATAGACACTTTGCGCGCCGCCATAAAGCGGATAGTGTCTTTGATTCTTAATAACTGCATCTTCGTCTCCTAGATTGAAAGCGAGTTAATACGCTTGCCACCGATGACCGCATTGATCACCGCACGAGTACCGACGATAGCTGTAAACATCGACGTTAAAATACCAATGGCTAGCGTCACGGCGAAGCCTGCAATCGGACCCGTACCTACAGAGAATAGGATGACGGCAGCGATCAGCGTGGTAATGTTGGCGTCGAAAATGGTGCTGAAGGCACTGTCGTAGCCGTGATGAACCGCTTGCTGAGGACTACGCCCTTCCGCGAGCTCTTCACGAATACGCTCGAAGATCAGCACATTGGCATCAACCGCCATACCTACTGTTAATACGATACCGGCAATACCCGGTAAGGTCAGTGTCGCACCCGGGATCATCGACATAACGCCCACAATCATCACCAGGTTGGCAGCCAGTGCCATATTGGCAACCAGACCAAAGCCTTTGTAGTACATCAACATAAATGCCAGTACAAACGCAAAGCCCAGCACAACCGCTGTCATACCCGCCTGAATGTTTTCCTGACCCAAGCTAGGACCAACCGTACGTTCTTCAACAATTTGAATAGGTGCAACCAGTGCACCGGCACGCAGAAGCAGGCTCAGATTGTGCGCTTCCGCCGGGCTGTTAATCCCGGTGATCTGGAATGAACTGTTCAGACGTGCCTGAATGGTGGCGACATTGATCACTTCTTCTACTTTGATAGGCGGCAGCGCTTTACCATTTTTGTCGACTTTACCTGACGGCTTGTATTCAATGAATACCGTTGCCATTGGCTTACCAATCGCACGCTTAGTAAAGGCACTCATTTTCGCACCACCTTTAGAGTCAAGGTTGATACTTACTTTCGGGCGCTGATATTCATCTAGGCCTGATTGAGCACCTGTGATGTGCGAGCCTTCCAGTATAACACGCTTTTTCACAACAACCGGATAACCCGCCTGGTGCATGATCACTTCTGAACCCGGAGGCACTCGACCTTGTGCTGCGGCACGCGCATCGGCATTTTGGTCCACTTCGCGGAATTCAAGCGTAGCCGTTGCCCCTAAGATCTCTTTCGCACGCGCAGTATCCTGTACACCTGGCAGCTGAACAATAATTCGCTCAGCCCCCTGACGTTGTACATTCGGTTCTGCCACGCCCAGCTGGTTGATACGATTACGAATGATGGTCTCATTTTGTTTGATGGCGTAGTCGCGTAGCTCTTTAATCTTTGGCTCACTTAGCGTTGAGAAAAATGCCAGCCCATTGCTGCTGTCGTTGATAAACAGGTTACCCGGGTAACGCTTTTGCAGGAACCGTTCAGCCGCATCTCTGTCTTCTTCAGAGCGCATTACTACCTGAATACGGTCACTATTAGCAACACGACGAATCGAACGATAACGTAGTTTTTCTTCTCTTAGATCGCTCTTATAGTCCTGCTCCATCTGTTCGAATGCCTTGTCCATGGCCGTGGCCATGTCAACTTCCATCGTAAAGTGGACGCCCCCGCTCAGATCCAGACCCAGCTTCATAGGGTTAGCCCCAAGGTTCTTCAGCCAGTCAGGTTGAGCCGGTGACATGTTGATGGCAGAGATGTAATCATCACTTAGGGTATTACGCAGCAAATCCTGCGCCTTAAGCTGATCTTCCACATTGGTGAAACGGATCAGCACCTGACCATCTTCCAGAGCACTCGATTTTACGGTGAGGTTGTTGTCTTTAAGTGTTTCATTTACTTGGTCAAGCACACTGAGATCGGCATTGGTACCTTTAGTACCAGAAACCTGTATGGCCGGATCACGACCATACAGGTTTGGTGTAGCGTATAAAATACCTACGGCCAATACAGCGAGCACAAGTAAATATTTCCACATTGGATACTTGTTTAACACTGGATCATCCTTATTGCTGGTTTATAGCGATTTCATTGTGCCTTTTGGTAGCACAGCTGAAACCGCTGATTTTTGTACCGTTACCTCAGCCTGATCATTCAGGGCAATAACGATAAAATCTTTGTCTTCTGCAACCTTAGTGATTTTGCCGACCAGGCCACCCTGAGTCAGTACTTCGTCACCTTTGGTCAGCGCCCCCATCAGATCTTTATGCTCTTTTACACGCTTAGCTTGTGGGCGGTAGATCAGGAAATAAAATACCAGACCAAAAATACCCAGCATGATTAACATGCTCCACTCGCCACCGGCTGGTGCTGCGGCTGCCGTGCTGGCATGCGCGCTAGACATAAATAAGCTCATAGCTCTTCCTCATTTAATTTTTATTGCAAACTGTTATTCGGTATCGGCCAACGGCGGAACCGGTCTGTCACGTCGGGCATAAAAGTCAGCCACAAACTGATCAAACGTACCGGCCGCAATCGCTTCACGCATGCCTTCCATCAGGCGCTGATAATAGCGCAGGTTGTGAATAGTATTAAGACGTGCGCCCAGGATCTCGTTACACTTATCCAAGTGATGCAAATAAGCGCGTGAGTAATTTTTACAAGTGTGACAATCACACTCAGGATCCAATGGACCAGTGTCTGTTTTATGAACCGCGTTGCGGATCTTGATTACGCCACCGGTGATAAACAGGTGACCATTTCGTGCATTTCGAGTTGGCATTACGCAATCGAACATATCGATACCACGACGCACAGCTTCTACCAGGTCTTCCGGCTTACCCACGCCCATCAGGTAACGCGGCTTTTGTTCTGGCATTTTATAAGCACAATGATCAAGGATATTGATCATATCTTCTTTTGGCTCCCCCACTGACAGGCCGCCCAGTGCATAGCCGTCAAAGCCAATATCTTCAAGTCCAGCCTGAGATTCTGCGCGTAACTCAGGGTACATACCGCCCTGAATAATGCCAAATAATGCCGATGGGTTATCACCATGCGCCTCTTTAGAGCGTTTTGCCCAACGCAAAGATAGCTCCATCGAATCACGGGCTTCTTTTTCCGTCGCAGGATAAGGCGTACATTCGTCAAAAATCATCACAATGTCAGAACCCAGATCACGCTGCACTTCCATCGCTTTTTCAGGAGATAACATGATCCGTTCACCATTGACTGGTGACTGGAACAACACCCCCTCTTCACTGATCTTACGCATAGCACCCAGGCTAAATACCTGGAAACCACCTGAATCTGTCAGAATAGGCTTGTCCCAATTCATAAAATCATGCAGATCACCGTGCTGCTTGATGATCTCTGTACCAGGGCGCAACATCAGGTGAAAAGTGTTGCCAAGACAGATATGTGCACCCGTGTCTTTCAACTCATCCGGTGTCATGCCCTTAACTGTGCCATAAGTACCTACCGGCATAAATGCAGGCGTTTCGACGACGCCCCGGTCAAAGATCAGGCGACCGCGGCGTGCTTTGCCCTGTGTACAATCTAATTCAAATTTCATACTTACCTCTGGTCGGAAAAACAGTCCAACTTATTCTAGGTCGGGCACCACACCCAACAACTTTGAAAACCGCCAGATTCTACCATAACGGCATTAATATTGGGGCTAAAATAGCACTTTAAAGCGCCAGGCTACAGAATTCGCGGTTTAAAACAGAAAAACCCAGCCGTTCGGCTGGGTTTACAAGGCTCATGCATTGTCCTGTTTAGTCAGGAACATGGCATCACCATAACTGAAGAAGCGATATTGCTCGGCAATTGCCGTCTCGTAGGCATGCATAATATGTGACTGACCCGCAAACGCGCTGACCAGCATGATCAGTGTCGACTCGGGTAAGTGGAAATTGGTGACCATGGCATCCACCACCTGGAACTTGTAGCCCGGGTAAATAAAAATATCAGTATCGCCATAAAAAGGCTTCAATTCATCCGGATGCGCTTTTGCAGCAGACTCCAGTGAGCGTACTGACGTTGTGCCAATCGCAATAACCCGGCCTCCACGCTGGCGTGCAGCCGCAATGGCATCAACCACATCCTGAGGCACTTCAATATACTCAGAGTGCATATGGTGGTCGTTGACGTTCTCTACCCGAACAGGCTGAAATGTACCCGCACCGACATGCAAAGTAACAAACGCCATCTCAACGCCTTTGTCTTTTAATTGTGCCATGAGCACGTCATCAAAATGCAGTCCGGCGGTGGGCGCAGCGACAGCACCAGGCTTCTCACCATACACGGTCTGATAGCGCTCTTTGTCTTCCTCGTCATCCGGGCGATCAATATAAGGCGGTAATGGCATATGACCAATCTCGTCCAGAATAGACAGCACCGATGAGTCACCATGGAACTTAAGTTCAAACAGTTCACCATGACGTGCTACCATGGTTGCTGTCGCCTTACCCTCTAGCAGAATCTCAGTACCTTCTTTTGGCGATTTGCTGGCACGTACATGAGCCAGCACACTATGCGCATCCAATACCCGCTCAACCAACACTTCCAGCTTACCGCCAGTGGCTTTTTGACCAAACATACGCGCCGGGATCACTTTGGTATTGTTGAAAATTATGAGATCTTCCGGATTGATCAGATCGACAATGTCCTTAAACACTTTATGCTGTAATTCACCAGTATTACCATCAAGCGTTAATAAACGACTGCTGGAGCGTTCTTTTTTTGGGTGGCGAGCGATCAGCTCATCAGGGAGTTCAAAACTAAAGTCAGCAACGCGCATAGAAGACCTCAAATTAATGCAAATAGGCGCCAAGTCTAGTGATCCGCCTACGCTAAATCAAGTGTTGAGGTAAAACTATGTAACGCTTGTCAGTACTCCAAAATAGCTTTAATCTAGTCGCTATTGTACGAAATTTCGCAGCTAAAACGTGCCATACAGCAAACGACCCAGCCCCGGGCCTTCTAAGGTACATACAGCGAGACACTTCATCGACAAAAAGGGCATAAACTTGTTTACTTATTTCATGGGTTTAAGGCAGTAACACCATGGCAAAGCAACTCACATTATTGCTGGTCAATGCAGATCAACAAGAGCGACAGCTGATCGTCAAAACGCTATCCTCCCTGAATGTATTTGAGATCGTTGAGCACAATGATACACAAGCAGCGCTGGGTGTATTAAAGCGCCAAGCTGTTGATTTGATCATTACCGGGCTTAATGTTGGCAAAATTGATGGCTGGCGATTCTCGCGTATGGTGCGATCCGGGCTGTTAAAAACGCCCAACAATACGCCAATTGTACTGACTCCCCCAACCTACTGTGAACGCATTGCGGAAACCACTGCCCGTAGTTATAGCATAGATGCCGTGTTGCCTTTAGAGCGTCAGGATGTACTGCCTCAGGTATTGGCGAATGTACTATCGACGCACTTAGAGAAAAGCAGTCGCTTAAACCTGTTGTTGCTCGAGCCAGACCAAACCCGTGCCGAAGAGATATGCCAGCATTTATCGCTGAACTTCACCACTACACACGTCACCACTACCAATGGCGCGCTGTCGCAGTTCCTGCAAAGTGAATTTGCCATTGTTCTGCTGGATGCAACGGCAACACACAGCGATGCCGGCAAAGAATTGGTAGCGAACATTCTACAGCACAAGCCCAGTCAGGCGATTGTGACTATCATAGACAATCGCGATGCTGACTATGCCGAACAGCTTTTGCTGCTGGGCGTCACCGATTTTGTGCGTGCACCCTACGATTTGTCTTTGTTAAGCAAAGTGTGCGACCACGCCGCGCGACGCGAGGACTTTATGGTTAGCTATGCCGAGTTTGCAGAAAAAGTAGAGCAGCTGAGCCGCAGCGAACGACGCTATAAAGACCTGTTCTCGGCACACCAGCGCATTTTGCTACACCTCAATACAGTGGTAATGGAGCTGGATACAGCGGGCGTGATCCGCTTTTTAAACCCTGCCTGGGAACAGCTGGTCGGCCATAAATTAAAAGCCAGCCTACATACCAGTATGTTTGACTATGTGCTGACAGAGCACCGTGACATACTGGCATCGGTGCTGACAAAAGTACAGCAAGGCGAGCAGCAATCAGCATTGCTAGAACTGCAGGTTATGCAAAGTAACCAATGCCCTATCTGGGTTGAGTGTCGCTTTCAGCTGATTAAGAACGTCACCAGCACTGCGACTATTACGGCAACTATAGACAATATCCATGAGCGTAAGCAGGCAGAATTGCAGCTGCGCCACCTGGCTTTACATGACACACTGACCGGCCTGCATAACCGCTATTACTTCGACCAGCAATTGAATCTCTTTTGTGAACAGGCAAAACATGATGCAGACCTTGAACATGCGTTGATCTATATCGATCTGGATCACTTTAAAATCATCAATGACAGTAAAGGTCACCAGCAGGGCGACATTGTACTGAAAGAAGTGGCGCAACTGTTTGGTGAACACATCGCCGATGAACATCTGATTTCCCGCATCGGTGGAGATGAGTTTGCGATTTTACTGAAGCATACGCCGCTACTGGATGCACACTTGCTGGCCGAAAGTATCTGTAGTGCCATTGAGCACCATCAGTTCCATTCTGAGGAAGCGAGCTATACCATCAGCTGCTCCATTGGTTTGACACAGATTACACAACAGAACAGCGATCCGAGCGAGTGCCTCAAACAGGCCGACATTGCGCTCTATATTGCCAAGAACCTGGGCCGTAATCTGGTTCACTGTTACAACAAAGAAGATGCCCAAAACAGTACCTTACAGACGGGATTAGAATGGGGACATAATGTTCGTCAGGCGCTACAGAACAACCATATTGAGCTGCACTATCAGCCAATCTGGGACTTTAAACGCAATCAGGTGGCCTATTTTGAAGCCCTGTTACGGCTGCGTATTGACGATAACCTGGTGTATCCCAATCAATTTATCCCGGCACTGGAATTACTCAATGATACCTACCTGATGGATCAGTGTGTGATCAGGGAGTGTATTCGCGCCATTGCTTGCCATTCTGAATTACACCAGGTCTCCATCAACCTGTCGGCCCAATCATTTCTTGACGAACGTTTGCTGCCGCATATTCAATCCTGTCTGGCGGAATTTCAGGTGGCGGCCAGTGCCATTATTTTTGAGATCACCGAATCAGCGAGTATCAATAACCTTAGCGCGACTCAGGCCATGATAGCCAAACTCAACGAGCTTGGGTGCCACTTTTCTATCGATGATTTTGGCACCGGATTCAGTACCTTCAGTTACCTAAAACAATTGCCTGCCCAACATGTTAAAATTGATGGCTCATTTGTGCGTGACATGCTTAATGACCCAATCGATCTGGCGCTGGTAAAAGCGGTGAATGACATCAGTCACTCACTGGATAAGCGCTCTGTGGCAGAGTATGTGGAAAGCAAAGAGATTTTTGACGCACTTAAGGAGATAGGGATTGATTATGGACAGGGTTACTATATTTCACGCCCACTCCCTGTTAATCAACTCAGTGCCGTACTGAAAACTATTTTATCAGAGAAAACAGCCTGCTAGTATTTTTGTACAAAATTCGACTAAAAATTAGCTGCCTGTTGGGTAATTCTCATCTATAATTAAGCGTACATTTTGACGTGTCACTTTAAATACATGAAACACAGGTATTTACAAGACATTCAACGGATTTGGACACGTCTGGCTATGGAAATGGAGGAATTGCAATGGTACAGCTGTCTATCATATTGTTGCTCATATACGTTGTTATCGCCGTACAATGTTACCGAAGCGCAAGCCATAAAGGCTATCCAACACTGTTTTTTACCTTACTCGGCTTAGTCCCTTACTTTAATTTGGTGGTGTGGGTATATCTGCTGTTTTTACCCGACTTAAAATCTAACCGCCAGTTAGGGTCACTGGAGTCTTAAGACACATTTAGTTAGTCAACGCTTTCTAACACGCCGACATAAAGGGCTAACGCCCTTTATGGTTCTATTCTGTAAGGCCTTTACTGTCGTTGCAGTGTTGTGCAACAAACTCACCTGCTTTGTCACTGAATAAGCGGAAATCTCTGATCCGCCCGGTCGTTTTACGCCACAGCAGACCTATTTCACGATACGCGTCAGGCTGAGGTGCGGTGGCGACCATAGGCTTGCCTTCCAGAATGCCGGCATTTAGCGCCATCTGTGGTAAAAAAGTAACACCATTTTGGTATTCCACCATACTCAGCAAGGTATGCAAATTGGCGGCTTCAAAAGGATTGATACAGGCACTGCGATTAAGGTGACAAGCGCTGAGCGCGTGATCTGTCATACAGTGTTCCCGCTCCAGCAAAAACACGCTTTGTTCCGGCAACACGTTAAAATCATCCAGCTGCTCGGGTAGCTGATATTCTTGATGACGTACCAGTGAAAAATGATCACGGGCAATCACCTGAGTGTGGAACTTTTCGGTTCTATAGGGCAACGCCAGCATACCCATATCAATGTGGCCCTGCTCCAGTTTATCGAGCAAACGATCACTGGTGTCCTCCACCAATACCAGCTGAAGCTCAGGAAAAGCATCTTTGCAAAAGCGGTATAAAGGCGCCGCAATAAAGCTGGCGATGGTAGGAATGATCCCTAAAACCAGCTTACCGGATAAGGGGTGTTTAAAGCTCTTAGTCAGCTCTACCACGCTAATGGTGTCACCTATGATGCGCTTAGCACGCTCAACGACCTCTTCGCCCACGTCAGTAAACATCAGACTGCGGTTTTCACGCTCTATCAGCTGACACCCAAGGGTTTCTTCCAGATTCTGAATAGCACTGCTCAGCGTTGACTGGCCAATATAACAAGCTTCCGCAGCGCGGCCAAAATGCTGATGCTGATGCACTGCAATTAAATACTGTAACTGTTTAATGCTTGGTAAGTTATTCACTTTTTATACCCACAAATAAAAAGACCCCAACACCAAAGGCATTGAGATCTTTTCAAGCTAAAAGTCTGTCCTTTCTGTTAAACGCCGAACGCGCTTCTCAGAATGTAGAATATAACAATAGCAAGGGCAGCGCCAACTGGCAACGTGATTACCCACGAAACCACAATGTTTCTGATCACACCCATGTTCAGCGCGGCAATACCGCGGGCCATACCCACACCTAATACCGCACCAACCAAGGTTTGTGTGGTTGAGATTGGTAAACCTGTACCTGATGCAATAACAACCGTCGAAGCGGCCGCAAGCTCAGCGGCAAAACCACGGCTAGGCGTCAAATGAGTAATGCCTTCACCGATAGTCTTGATTACTTTTTTACCCAGCACAGCCAGACCGACGACGATACCTAAACCACCCAGTGGCAAAATCCACCACGCCAGCGCCGCTTTCTTGGCTATTTCACCATTGTGTTCAACAATGTTCACAACCGCAGCCAGAGGACCAATCGCATTAGCCACGTCGTTCGAACCATGTGCGAACGCCATACAACAGGCTGTCAGTACCATCAAAATCGCAAACACTTTCTCAACGTTATTAAAGTGCATTTGTTTGTCTGCATTCGGGTCTATCTTCAGGCGGTTGATGGCCATTTTACCAATCAAGCCAACTAGTACAGCAATACCGATGGCCAGCGCATAGCCTTCAACAGTACCCAAGTTAACACCAATGTGCTTCAGGCCTTTTTTGATAGTAACCAAAGACATCACAAAACCAGCCAGACCCATATAGACAGGCACGAAACGCTTGGCATTTTCTAATGGCTTATCAGTGTCAAAGATCAGCTTTTGCGCACTCATAAAGATAAGGTAAGCAATAAAGCCTGAAATCGCAGGGGTCACAATCCAGCTACCGACGATACCAGCCACTTTACCCCACTGGATAGCTTCGCTGCCCACAGCAACCAAAGCAAAGCCTATGATGGCACCAATGATTGAGTGCGTAGTAGACACAGGCCAGCCAAGCATAGATGCTAACAATAACCAGGTACCTGCGGCGAATAGCGCCGAGATCATCCCCAGTACCATGAGTTCTGGAATATCCATAAATGGCGTGGCATCAATGATCCCTTTACGGATCGTTGACGTTACCTCACCACCGGCCAGGTAAGCACCGGCAAATTCAAAAATCATCGCGATGATGATCGCCTGTTTGATGGTCAGCGCTTTTGAGCCAACCGATGTGCCCATCGCATTGGCTACGTCGTTCGCGCCAATGCCATAGGCCATAAAGAAACCAACTGCGGCCGCAATTATAATCAATAGCGTGCCATAGGATGCAATGATATCCATTGTAAAACCTTTAATTCTTAACTAATTGTGTGAAGGCAGATGGTGTACGCTTAGCGCGCCAGCATCAGCTCCAGTCGTGAACCTACGCGCTCAGCAATGTCAGCCAACTCGCCGACCCACTCAATGATCTTGTATAAGAACATCACATCAATCGGGTTAAGTTCACTTTCAATGTTGCGTAAACCTTTACGAATACGGATCTGCATCTCATCGGTATCTTCCTCGATGGCATCCAGTTCAACGAGCATTTTTTCGACCAGTGCAACTTCGCGACCACGGAAACCAGTTTCCAGTAGTTCGTCGAATTCGTTAATGGCTTCTGAGGCTTGTTTGGTCGCATCAACACAGCGTGTCAGATACGCCAAAAAGTCGGCTTGAATTGATTCAGGGATCTCCAGTTCACGACCAATCACGCGTCCCGCGATGTCTTTGGCTTTATTGGCGATCTTATCTTGGTGGGTAATGAGTTCCAGTAGGTCAGTACGTTCTACTGGCATAAACAGACCTCGTGGCAAGTGCAGGCGCACTTCACGCTTTAGTGTATCTGCTTCTCTTTCAAGGTTACGGATCTGCACACGAAGCGCATCGGCCTCGGTCCACTCCCCTTTGAAGGCATGGTTAAAGAACGGGATCAAGGTTTCACTGGCTTGATGGACGATCTTAATGTGCTCTTCAATTGGCTTAATAGGAGACTTTGCGAATACTCCTAAAAATGCATTACTAGGCATAACTGACCCTTAAATCATATTAATATGCATGTGCAGGGCGCAATTTTACAGCATTAAGCCAGATTGTGAACGCTTTTTCGTGTGAAGTTCTGATTAACGGCACAAGCATGTTTAACAAGCATAATGGCTATCAAGATAATATCGCTGCCGTTTGTTTGCTTAACCCCTCAATAAACATAGGAAAAATCATCAGATAAAAGCAATAATAATTGGGTAGTTTTGCGACGTTTAGGAAAGTCTGGTCAGAACCGATTCGAACGAAGCGAGCATTATACTCGCTTCACACTTGATTTAGAGATGAACAAAACAATCATCATAACAAGAAAACTCTGTTTGCGGTGGGATTGAAGGGTAAATAGTCTTACCTCCCGCTACTTGAGGCGTCATTTCGTTGTTTAGTGCTTTGCTGTCTTTCGTCAATTGTTTAATATTTTTTTTGTTCAGAGCTAGTTTCATAGTTCATTCCTTCTATTGATTACTTTTTGCTCACAAACAGTTATAAATAAAAAAACCTTTCGTGTCTACTATTGGTACTTTTTCTTTGAGTACTACAGTGATTTTTCGATATCTTCCTGAGAAGTATGGCGAATATCTTTGCCATTAACGAAATAAATCACATATTCTGCAATATTCTGACAGCGGTCACCGATACGCTCCAGTGAACGAACCGACCAGATCAGGTCCATAATCTTAGGAATAGAACGGGGGTCTTCCATCATATAGGTCATGATCTGACGCGTTAATGCTTCATATTCACGGTCAACTTTGGCATCTTCTTTATGAACTTCAAATGCACGCTGGGCGTCCATTCTGGCAAATGCATCCAGTACATCGTGTAGCATCTGAGAAACCAGACGACCCATATTTTCAACATTGACCAGTAAGTCTTGTTGGTCTTTGGTGAAAGAATCCAGCGCCACTTTGGCAATGCGTTCCGCTTCATCACCGATACGTTCCAGATCGGCAATGGTTTTTGCAATGGCAACAACCAATCGCAAGTCACTGGCTGCTGGCTGACGCTTAGCAATAATGCGGGTACACTCTTCATCAATGCTCACTTCCATGGCATTAACCTGATAGTCGTTCTCGCTGACTTTGCGGGCCTTGCTTTCATCGCAATGGCTCACAGCATCCAGTGCCAGGTTTAACTGTTGTTCAACCAGTCCGCCCATACTCAATACATGGTTGCGAACGTTTTCCAGCTCTTCGTTAAAGCGGCCAGAGATATGCTTATTAATATTATGTTCCATAGTCAGTTCCTAATTTGTTTCAACACGTCATTGGCGCCTCCCTGCAGAGGCGCGGGCTCAGCGCTTGGCTGAGCCCGATGAATTAACCGTAACGACCGGTAATATAGTCTTCGGTTTTCTTCTTGGTCGGTGTTGTAAACAGAGTATTAGTATCTGAATATTCGATCAGCTCACCCATGTACATAAAGGCTGTCTGATCGGATACCCGCGCCGCCTGCTGCATGTTGTGGGTTACGATAACCACGGTGTACTTTTCTTTCAGGTCGTTGATCAGCTCTTCAATCACCAAAGTCGAGATAGGGTCCAGTGCCGAGGTTGGCTCATCCAGCAGTAATACCTCTGGCTCAATCGCAATTGAACGTGCAATAACCAGACGCTGCTGCTGACCACCCGACAGACCAAATGCACTGTCGTGCAAGCGGTCTTTCACTTCATCCCATAAAGCAGCACCGCGCAGTGAGCGCTCAACCACTTCATCCAGCTTACGTTTGTCTTTTACACCCTGTAAGCGTAGACCGTAAACCACATTCTCGTAAATAGACTTAGGGAATGGGTTTGGACGCTGGAATACCATGCCAACATTACGACGCAGGGCCGCTACATCAACACTTTTATCATAAATGTTGGTGCCGTTGAGATTGATTTCACCTTCAATACGGCAGGTATCTACCAGGTCATTCATGCGGTTGATACAACGCAATAGCGTTGATTTACCACAACCAGACGGGCCGATAAACGCCGTTACCTGACCACGCGGGATCAACATGTTTATGTCGCTCAGAGCCTGCTTGTCACCATAGTAAAGGTCAAGGTTTTTGATCTCTAACGCGGTTAGTTCCGGGCTCAAGTTTTCCAGATCCAACTTCTTGCTGGTATCTGCATTATTTACCTGTGGCGCTACTGTAATCATAAATGTTTACCTATTTAAATACTTTACTATTAGTGCTCTAAAGCTCTGAATTTTTCACGTAGGTGGTTACGGATCCCAATTGCAGTAATGTTCAGTGCAATGATCACGGTCACCAGTAAGAAGGCGGTCGCATATACCAAAGGACGTGCCGCTTCTACGTTCGGGCTCTGGAAGCCCACATCATAAATATGGAAACCCAGATGCATAAACTTCCGGTCAAGGTGAATATACGGGAAGTTACCATCCAGCGGCAAGGTCGGTGCCATTTTCACCACCCCCACCAGCATCAGCGGTGCTACCTCACCCGCAGCACGAGCAACCGCCAGGATCAGGCCGGTCATAATTGCCGGGCTGGCCATTGGGATGATGATCCGCCATAAGGTCTCAGCTTTGGTCGCCCCCAGTGCGAGTGAACCGTGACGCACTGTGCTTGGGATACGTGACAGGCCTTCTTCAGTCGAAACAATGACCACTGGCAGCGTCAGAATTGCCAGCGTCAGAGCTGACCAGATCACGCCGGGCGTACCAAATACCGGGCTTGGAGACGCTTCCGGGTAAAACAAGGCATCGATAGAACCACCCAGCATATAGACGAAGAAACCTAAGCCGAATACGCCGTATACGATAGACGGAACACCTGCCAGGTTGATTACCGCGATGCGGATCATCTTAGTCACGGCGTTTTTAGCCGCATACTCATGCAGGTAAATCGCAGCAACCACGCCAAATGGCGTCACAATCACTGCCATCAGCATAACCATAAACACAGTACCAAAGATGGCCGGGAATACCCCGCCCTCAGTATTTGCTTCACGTGGGTCATCACTAATAAACTTGCCAATCTGCGATATATAATGGCCCACTTTTGCAAAGAAGCCCATGTCGTTCGGGAACCAAAAGTCTAAAACCTGGTATAAAGGTAACGTCACTTCTTCACCGCGCATGTCGCGCACAACCACTTCGTCGCGTTTTGCACCATTGCGCAGTTCAAACAGCGTTTTCTCTAATACCTTGTATTCTTCGCGCAGGGCAGCACGCTGTGCTTCCAAATCTGCGATGATTTCAGGCGTCAGTTCATCATCCAGCTGATAAGCGCGCTCTTTAAGGCGTAAACGCTCCAACTCATAGTTAATGTGGCCAATCTCACCGTTTTGCAGGTCAAGCGCTTCTTCGTTCAGCTCCACTGCGCGTTCAACCATCTCTTCCAGCGCTTCTACCGGATTGTCTGTCACCACCTGACCGTCGCGGATAACACGCTCAACGTAACCGTAGAAATTACCATTTTTAGTACGTTCAAAGACTGCTATCTGCGCCGGCTTTGACTCGCTTTGGATATCGGTGGACAAAACCCAGCGGAAGTCCAGCTCAACATACTCACGGTTACCTGTCTTAACCAGCAGACGTTCAATATACTCGCCAGGATGGTCAGATAAATCGAGACCAGTCGCTTCCAGTCGCGACTTAGGCACCAGCTCACGGTCGTAGATTTCACCAATTACGGTCTGCTTTTGAACAGAGCCTTGCAGGTGCATCTCAACGACTTCAGAAGGCCAGAAAAAGCTCAGGCCTTTCCACGCTATCATTGCAAGCAGACCCAGTACTGAGATCAAACTGATGCTGACCGCACCGCCTGTCATCCAGATCCACGGAGATCCTGACTTAAACCACTGTCTTACCATGTCATCTCACTCCAGTTACATTGAGCTGTATTTTTCACGTAGCTGCTGACGTACAAACTCAGCCATCGTGTTAAATACGAAAGTAAAAATAAACAATACAAAGGCCGCAAGGAACAGGATCCGGTAGTGCGAGCTGCCTACTTCAGATTCAGGCATTTCTACCGCAATGTTCGCCGCCAAGGTCCGCATACCCTGGAAAATACTCCAGTCCATAATCGGCGTATTACCCGTCGCCATCAGTACAATCATGGTTTCACCCACGGCACGACCCAGGCCCATCATCACCGCCGAGAAGATTCCCGGGCTGGCAGTCAGTAGCACAACGCGCACCAGTGTTTGCCATTGCGTTGCACCCAGTGCCAGCGATCCGTTTGACAGGTGCTTAGGTACACTGAATACCGCGTCTTCAGCAATCGAGAAAATCGTCGGGATAACCGCAAAGCCCATTGCAATACCTACGACCAAAGAGTTACGCTGGTCAAACGTCAAGCCCAGTTCGTTGGTCAGATACTGGCGCACGTTACCACCGAACATCCATCCTTCAATCACGTCACTCATCGCGAAAGATACCCAGCCAACCAACAGAACCACAGGGATCAGCAAGATAGAATGCCAGCCATCAGGTACAAAGTGGCGAATGGCTTTAGGCAGCTTGGTCCAACCCAATGCCGTTGCCAAAATAGCCAGTGGCAACAACAGCAGCAGCGCGACAATCGCTGGTAAGTGGGCTTCAATCAATGGCGCTAACCACAGACCAGCGAGGAAACCCAAAATAACCGTTGGTAACGCTTCCATAATCTCCACCGTCGGCTTCACCACGCGGCGTAGTTCACTTGACATAAAGTAAGCGGTATAAATGGCCGCTGATAGCGCAATGGGTACCGCAAACAGCATGGCATAGAAAGCGGCTTTAATCGTACCGAACGAAATCGGCACTAACGAGAATTTAGATTCAAAGTCATCACTGGCTGACGTTGACTGCCAGGTGTATGCCGGCTCTGGATAGCCCTCATACCACACCTCCTGCCACAACGCAGACCAGGTTACTTCCGGATGCTCATTGTGTAATTCAAACACGCTCACCTGATTGCCTGTTAGCAGTAAGGCCGCATTGGCACGAGGCGAGATAGCGAAAGCATCGATTGCCTGATCAGCGACTTTACCGCGCCATAGCTCGGCTTCACTGGTGGTGTAGTACACACCCAGTTCACCCTTTTCTGTGGTGGTAAAGAAAGTACGACGATAGAACTCACTGTGCACTTTCATGTGCTTGCTCTTATCACTCTCGAAAGCACGAATTTTGGCAAACTCACGGCCATCGTCGGTGTTTACTTCAAACCACTGTGACACTTCACCATTGTCATTGGCCAGCATCAGCGAGTTGGCACCAGCCAGCAAGGCCATGCTGACCAGGTTGGCATTTTCTTCGTTGGCCGCTAACAGCTGAAACTGAGTAACATCATCGGCAAAGCGGGTATCAAAAATATAAATCTGATTAGCAGAACGCACGAAGGCACGGGTGGTATCCGGCGAAATCAGTAAGTCGTCAATACGACCGTCGATTGGCAGCTCGGTGCGAGTTACCTGCCATTCAATTTCGCCCGTAAACATGTTCTCTTCAGCAGCAAACGACGCAAAGATCACACGCTTGTCGGCAGTCAAAGCAACCACAGCCGTCTTGTCTTCATAATGACTGAAGGCAAACTTCTTCACTGCCTGTTGCTGTTCATCGACCAACAATTGCACGCCATCCAGCGGATAACCTATACGTGGCTTCATCACACGTTGGTTGCCCGGGAAGGTGACCACGAAATTGGGCTTAAGAATCTGTACCTGACCGTTGTCCAGGCCGTATGCATACTGGCCCAAAAATGGTGCACTTTTCGCAAAGCTGGTGATCTGGCCGTTAAGCTGTGTTTGCAAGGTGCTGACAAGCTCCCCTGCGCTATCGCCTTTCACCTGATAAAAATCAACCTGTCCGGTGTTATCCAACAGATACGCTATCTCTGTTTGCTCTTCCACACCCAAAGCGAAATAACGCTTCTCGGCAGATAACGCGATATCAACTCGCTTTTCGACCTTAGCGGACTCGAAAATAGGCTGTACAACGTAAAGCAAATAGAAGAATATCAATAGCAAAGCGACCAATACCATTACCCCACCTGAGGTAATGCCAAACTGGGCAAAGCGGTCCTTAAATAGACGGCTTCTATCCGTTTTAAAGGATGGTTTTTGCGGATTGGAAGTCATCAAAATACCCTTTCATAATCAAACTGCGGCGCATTATATTTCATCAAGATGACAGTTGTGTTACACCCGCTTCCTAGTCTGCCCGCTTTCTGGAACAGGCCTTCATTAGTTACGCTCATTGCTTGTTTTTTCCTGCTGAATTGTGCTCCAGAGAGGGTATGTTAGTTCCCAACTTTACACCACCGTTCTCAGATTGCCTGACAAAAAATGCGTTGAATACCTATAAATACAGCCCTCTGATGACAAGAAGACTGCGTAGATGAGTGCAAAATATCTCAGTGTCCAAGGAACTTAACACCCAGAGTAAGGTTCGAATTACACTAAACAATGTAATTTTTGCATTTTTTTACATTGTATCCATTATCGGAAGTAGACAAATAAGTTTCATTTACTAGGCTTATAGAGCGATTATTCGCTTTCATTCAGGGCTTAGATACCGAGCCACCAATAATAAGAGACATGTGATATGAAGCAGTTAGTACTAACACTTATAGGCAAGGACCAACCAGGTCTCGTTGAAAGAGTTTCCTCAACCATTCTTAACCACCACGGCAATTGGCTAACCAGTAATTTAAGTCACCTTGCCGGACAATTTGCAGGGATAGTGCAGGTTGAGGTAGCAGAGGAACACTTACAAGAGCTGCAAAATGCCGTACTTGATATATCTGGGCTTGAAGTACGTATCGCCAATGGCGAACAAGACCAGATTACAGAACCAGAAACCTTGAACTTAGTCATAACGGGTAACGATCGCCCAGGTATTGTCCAGGAGCTGGCAACTGTGATCCGCCACAAAGGCGCCAACATTACCCACTTAAACTCCAAACAGCAGAGTGCGCCCAATTGGGGAGTCCCGATTTTTAGTGCATTTGCTACCGTTAGCTTGCCAGCTGGTATGATCAAAGACAATGTTATCGAAGCGCTTGAAGCCATCACCAGCGATCTGATCGTGGATGTCGAACAATCCTGATCACACTGACCGGTAAGGTTGCAAGTCACCTTACCGGGTATCCCTGCAACCATCTAACTTTGGACACACACTTTGATATCAAACAAGCCAGATCAGGGAGATTGGTCTACACTTTGTTGATAATTCGGTGACATGACAGCGCATGTCATATAAGTGTCACACTACAGACATATTCTACCCGCAGCTTTAATTACCATGGAAAGAAAGATGCAAGCATTATCTAACGATCCCATTACCATCAGCTACTTCGCCAAAGAGCTGAGTTGGCTTTCCTTTAACGAGCGTGTTCTTCAGGAAGCCAAAGACAAAAGTAACCCTATTATAGAGCGGATCCGGTTTTTAGGCATATTTTCCAATAATTTAGATGAATTTTTTCGGGTCCGTGTTGCCGACGTAAAACGTCGTATCTTATTGAGCAACCTGCCCGATACCGACTTCGACGAAGACGAAGCCTTACTTAACCAGATGAACAAAAAAGTGCTGGAGCTGGGTAAGAAGTTCTCGCACATTTACGATCAGATCCTGATGGATCTGAATGAGCACAATATTCATATAAAAAAGCCAGCAGAGCTGTCGGACTTTCACCAACAGTGGCTGGCCAAGTATTTTCAGGATCAGGTGCTGCAGCACATGTGCCCTATTCTGCTCAGTGAAAGTAAAGACTACTCAGATCACATCAACGATGCCCTGACTTACCTGTTTGTTGAAATGCGTGGCGACAAGCAACATCATGCGTTACTGGAACTACCCACCGATCGCCTGGAACGCTTTATTCTGCTGCCTCCAGAAAAAACCCGACGTCACAAAACCATAGTGATGCTCGACGAAGTAGTACGCTTTTACCTGCACGAAGTGTTCAGAAACTTCCTCAGCTTTGACAGCATCGAAGGGTATGAAATTAAACTTACCCGGGATGCCGAATACAACCTGGATGACGAGATTGAAGAAGGCCTGCTGGATAAAATGTCAAAGGGCCTTAAACAGCGTTTATATGCCGAGCCAGTGCGACTGACTTACGACGAGGCGATGCCAGAAGAAATCCTCAAAGTCATGAAAAAGCGCCTTGGCGTCACCAGTCAGGATGCCCTGATCCCCGGTGGCCCGTACCGTAATTTCCGCGATTTTATTGGCTTTCCGAATGTAGGCCGTGGCTATCTGGAAAACAAACCCCTGCCGCCCCTGCAAAGTGAAGCATTTAACGCCTATCGCAGTATTTTCAGAGCGATTTCTAAGCGGGACATCCTGCTTTACTACCCTTACCACACCTTTAACCACATGCTGGAATATGTGCGTCAGGCAGCGTTTGACCCCAGAGTCACCCAGATCAAGGTCAATATCTATCGCGTCGCGTCACGCTCCCGGCTGATGGCTTCGCTGATCAATGCCGCCAAAAATGGCAAGAAAGTCACCGTGATGGTCGAACTCAAGGCGCGTTTTGATGAGCAAAACAACATTGAGTGGGCAAAAATGCTCAGCGATTATGGTATCAAGGTAATGGTTGGGATCCCGGCACTGAAAGTACATAGCAAACTGTGTGTGGTACACCGCCGGGAAAAAGGCCAAATCGTGAAATATGCTCACATTGGCACTGGTAACTTCCACGAAAAAACCGCCCGTATTTATACCGACTTTAGCCTGTTCACTAAACACCCTGAGATCTGTGATGAGTGTGATGATGTGTTTAAGTTCATTGAAAGCAGCTACAGGCCGTTTAACTTTAAGCACCTGATGATTTCGCCAATCAATGCACGAGAAAAAATTCTCGCATTGATTGATCAGGAGAGTAAAAATGCCCAGGCTGGCAAAACAGCCAAGATCACCGTTAAGGTCAACAACTTGGTAGACAAAGAGCTGATTGACGCCTTGTATAATGCTTCTATGGCAGGCGTAAAGATCCGCATGATCATCCGAGGCATGTGTGCTCTGGTACCCGGCCTGCAACGCTTTAGTGAGAACATCAAAGTGATCAGTGTCGTCGACCGCTTTTTGGAACACCCAAGGGTCATGGTCTTCGAAAACGATGGCAACCCTCAGGTGTATATTTCCTCAGCAGACTGGATGACTCGCAATCTGGATCACCGAGTTGAAGTTGGCACCCCTATTTACGACGAGTCCCTTAAACAATTGATCATCGATATTCTTGAACTGCAATTTAAAGACAGAGCAAAAGCACGGATCATTGACAGTGAACAGAAGAATCTCTATGTTCGTCGCGGTAATAAGAAGAAGATCCGCTCCCAGATAGCCATCTATGACCATCTGAAAAAGTGGGAAAGCAACCAATCCAATACATAAGGGCAGCTCTATGACCACATACCCTTCCATCGCGGCCGTTGATTTAGGCTCGAACAGTTTTCATTTAGTCGTCGCGAGGGAGGTCGATGGTCGCCTGCAATTGCTACACAAAGAAAAGCAGCGGGTGTTTCTGGCTGCCGGTTTAGACGAGCAGTTTAACCTAAGCGAAGAGGCCATTGAGCGTGCGCTGCATGTGCTGCAACAGTTTGCAGCCACGTTACAGGATTTCGATAAGCACAGTGTACAGGTTGTTGCTACTTATACACTGCGTAACTGTCGCAATATTCGCTACTTTCTGGCCAAAGCGAAACAAGTTTTCCCTTTTAAGATCAATGTAATTTCCGGACAAGAAGAGGCTCGTCTCATCTATCAGGGTGTGGCAAACCATATCCATAGCGATGATAACCGGCTGGTGATCGATATCGGTGGTGGCAGTACCGAACTGATCATTGGCAAACATCTGGATCACAAATTACTCACCAGCCGCAATATTGGCTGCGTGACGCTCAGTAACAGTCATTTTAAGGATCTTAAACTAACGGCCAAACGCTTTGCCAAAGCTGAAATAAAGGCGGAGCAGAACATCGAAGCCATTTCCGCCAGTTACCGTAAGGCCGGCTGGCAAACCTGCATCGGCACCTCGGGCACCATTAAAACCCTATGCGCCATTGCCCAGGAACTATTTAACCAGGATACCCTGACCCTCACAGTGCTGGAGCAGATCAGGCAACGCCTGATTGAAGCCGACTCACTCGATGCACTCAACCTCAAAGCGCTGCCCGAAGAGCGGTATGCCAGCATTGCAGGCGGCCTGGCTATTCTGATCGGGGTATTCAGACAGCTGAATATCGACGAGCTGAGTTACTGCGACAACTCATTGCGCGAAGGCCTGCTGCAGGAAATGGCGCAGAATGACGAATTTGATATCCGTGCCCGTACCATCAGTGCGGTCGGTGATCACTATGCCGTTGATAAGCAGCATGCGGAGCATATTTGCGACACCCTGAGCCAGATGTTTGACATGGTGCGAGCGCACTGGTCACTCAATGAAGCCGATCTGCAGATGCTGCGCTGGGCCGCGCGATTACACGAAGTGGGGCTGGCAATAAACTCATCGGGGATCCACAAGCATAGCGCCTACATAGTGTTAAATGCACAGCTGCCGGGATTTACCCAGGAACAGCAGCAGCTGCTGGGCACGTTGATCCGCTTCCATCGCAAAAAAATCAAACGCGCGGAGCTGTCAGCTTTGGTGGAGGCTGATCTGACACACTTTGCTCGCCTGCTCACCTTACTGCGTCTGGCCATTCTGGTGCATCAGAAACGACAAATTGATCAGGTTGCCAAGTTCACAATAGAAGCGCTGGATAACAGCCTGCTGCTGACGTTCGAGCCCGACTGGCTGGCACAGCACTCTCTATTTGTAGCCGACCTGCAACAAGAACAGGCATACTGGAAAACCCTGAATATGACGCTCATGTTCCCGGCAATGGGTTGATACCCGTTTCACTTAAAACTTGTTCGACTTGCAGGAATAATAATGACGCTAACGGTGTTAAAAATTTCTCTGCCGGAAACAATTAGGACTCTGGCCCGAAAACGGGCCTAGGCGACTTCTTCTTTTACAACGGCATAAATTTCATCGGCATAGACACGACTGTCCAGTGCCAGTGAGAAGAGTAATTCGATACTGGACGCCGGGCGAATGGCATTGAGGATCAGTTCAGCTTCCTGAATGTTATTACGTTCAACTTCAATCGCCAGACGCAATGCTCCGCCGATCAAGCCTTTATAGCTTAATAGCGCGCTGCTGAGGTCAGGGTCCAGCGAAAACTCATCGACAATAACGGAGAGTTCTACATCTAATACAGCATCCAGGACCGACATCAGGCCAATCAGATAACCCTGCTGCGCCATTTCATCACCACCCGGTAGCAGAAACTGCTCTAAAAACTTGGCTCGCGCCAGACCTAGCTTGGTCAGCTCACTGGGTTTGTCTGCGCCCAGCTCACTTAGCGCCAATACTTTTACAAACTGACGAATAGCATCTTCACCAAGGTAGACAACAGCCTGAGCGATAGAACGGATCTCAATTTTATCTTCACCCGCCTTAGCATTGGCCAGCTTGAGCACCCGTGCCGTCAGGCTCAGGTCTTTGGCGATCCTTTGCTGAATTTCTTTAAAACACAAAGACTGCTTGGCGGTACAACGTAATAAGTCCAGAACCACCAGTTTCGACGGCTCGACATTGCCATGGTTCAGCATTTCCGGTACTGCGAAGAAAAAGCCCTGGAAGTAATCTGCCCCGGCACTTTTGATAAAGCTGTAGTGCTCCATGGTTTCAATCCGTTCGACAATCACTTTTGCATCAGGAAAGCGGCGTTTGAGCTTTTTCAGCATCATGGTGGTTTTGATCACCGGCTCAAGGACTTCTATTTTAATATAGTCCATCAGTGGCAGCAGCACTTCCCAACGCTCGTCGCCATCATAGTCATCCAGGGCAAAACGATATCCCAGCTTTTTTAGTTTAGTCACAGTGGTGACCAGCTCTGGCAAATTCGTGGAGCGCTCGACAATTTCGATGACCAGCCCTTGTGGTCGGAGTAATTTGGGAAGTTCTTGCAGTAAAGTTTCATCTGACAAGTTGATGAAGGCCAGCGCACCAGCAGCCAGCCGTTCGACACCAATAAAGAGCAGAGAATTAAAAAACAACCTGCCTGTCGCCTGGCCATCGCTGACCCCGATAGGAAAGGCGTTATTGTGTGAGTCCCGATACAACAATTCATAGGCAGCCACGCTCTGTTCTCGATTGAATATGGCCTGGCGTGCTATATATTGCACCGTGTCTTTTTTTGACTTGGCAATATGACCGCTCATTAACATCCTTAACTCTTGTACTTTAAAGGCTTCCATTGTCCCAGCATATGAAAACTCACGCTCTTGAGCAATCTATTTTCTCACCACGGTGGTAACGACAAAGTCACTTCAGGTGGTTGCCGAGACTGTCACTCTTTTACTATTATAGGTCTTATGAGTGTTACACTTATTTCGCCTTTTTGCATCCTGCTTTTGCTCATCCCGTTGCTTTTTAGCAGTCAGGGGATTGCGGCTTCGCCTGAACATCACAGCGCGGCTCAAGCGCAACATACCCTAAAATACAGTATCAGCGGCTCTGGTACGTTTTACCCCTATTTTACTAACGACCCACATCATCCGGGTATCCTGCCCGATTTAGTCGCGCGCATACTGGCTCAGGCATCCATGCGAGGCGAGAATATCGTACTGCCAGCAAAACGTACCAACCGTTATCTCGCTAGTGGTAAAATCGACTTCGACCTTATCAGCCCCGCCTGGCTAAACTCATCCCAACGCTCCGATCCGCGGTTTGTTTTTTCAGAGGCAATTCTGCCTATTCGCGAGTTCGTTGTTACACGCACGCCCGCGGAGCCACTCACCAGCTTGTCGGGTCAAATGGTCGGTACCGTGCGTGGTTACTATTATCATGACGATGATATTTTTACCCGGGTAGACTTTGAATCGGAGCGAGCGTTGCTTCAAGCGCTGAGTAAAGGGCGGGTGGAGCTGGCCATCGTTGGCGACTTGCCCGCAAAATACTGGTCAGAACAGGACAAGGTAAATTTGCATTTCAACCAGTTACATTCACAGGGTCAGCTCCACATTCGCCTGCGAGCCGAGCATGCCCACCTGTTACCCCGGCTTAACCAGGCGATTCTGACACTTCAGCAATCGGGTCAAATCGCCCGGATAGAGACCTACTATCTGGAGCATGCCTTCGCGGGCAGGGATCAGAGCGAGTAGGCTTTTATAGAGTCCGCTTATTCGGCCACCAACTGTTCACTACGGAAAAATCCAGAGTCTGAGGATAAGCACGTAACCAGTTCAGGCAAGACTTCATCCATGGTCGCTTTGAGTGTCCACGGCGGGTTGATGACAATCATGCCGGATGCCGTCATGCCACGCTCGTCTGTATCTGCCTCGGTAGCCAGTTCGAATAACTGGATGTTTTTCACACCGGACTCAATCAGCGTCTGTTCCATCTGATCGATCCGCGCACGATCCACTACCGGATACCAGATCATATAGATGCCCGATGCAAAACGTTTGTGTGCCTTGATGATAGAGCGAGCAGCAACCTCGTAATCAGACTTGATTTCATAGGGTGGGTCCATCAGTACACAGGCGCGACGAGAATGTGGCGGCACCAATCCCATCAGGCCTTTAAAGCCATCTTCCCCTTTCACCCGCAAAGAGCGCTTATGCGCTGTGTTTTTTTCCAGTAGTTTGAGATCCTGTGGGTGTAATTCAAAAAACCAGCCTTTGTCCTGCTTACGCAAAAACTGCTCAGCCACTTTGGGTGAGCCGGGATAATAGGCGAGTGTGTCACGGTTCAGTGACTTAACCAGTTCAACATAGTCTTGAATAGCGTCTACTTGGCCAGAGTAGTGCCACAATTTCGCAATACCCAGCAGATACTCTTGTGTTTTTTGTGCATCTTTGGCTGCCAATTCGAACAACCCGGCACCAGAGTGCGTATCGATATAATCAAAAGGCTTGTCTTTACGCGTCATATATTCCAACACTTGAGCCAGTACCAAATGTTTAATGACATCGGCAGGGTTACCTGCATGAAAAGAATGTCGATAACTGAGCATTATCCGCTCCTAATTGAGGTGGGCATTGTCCATTCCTTTGGCGCATAAAGCCACGCTTTTCAACCGCTTCGGCTGAACCATAAATGAACAAAATTGTTAGTATTGGGTATTATCGCTTAAAACGAGACAAAAATCAGCATAACCTGCCCTAATCACTAGCTTTGCAGCGCACTTTGCTTTACATTTGCATGACATAATCACAGTGATAATGAGCGCATTTAAAATGAAAGAAATTCTCCCTCAACTCGAGCAACTGATTGATCAACTTATTGCACAAAACAATACTCTGACTGAGCAGGTAAACACACTCAAAGAGCAAAACAGCAAATTAATTGATGAAAATGAGACGCTTCAGCTTGAAGTACTGGAAAGCGAAGAAAAGCAAAAAGAAACCAGCTCTACACTGAGTGGGTTGTTAGAAAAACTGCAGAGTGCTAGTCAGGCAGGCTAATGTCAGAATCGCCCGAACAGGTCACCGTCACCCTGCTGGGAAAAAGTCATCAGTTTTCCTGCACGCCAGGACAACAACAAGCACTGATTGATGCCGTCGACCTGCTTAATGGGCGGGTCGACGAAATGCGTCAGCGCGATACAGTGCGCAGCGATCACAATGCCTTGTTGCTCGCTGCATTACACCTGTGTCATGAATTGCTGGCATTGCAAAGTGATACCCAGCAAGCGGAACAAACACTGCAGCAGCTGACCCGACGTATCAGTACTCAGATGGAACGTGCTTAAGTGCTTCGCCTGCTCTGTGTATTCTTCACCACACTGATGCTGGCGCCAACTTCGTTTGCTGCCAACTGGCATACGGTTTCTGCTCAGATAACCCTGATAGAACCACAAGCAAAAGCCCGCTTTATCTTACCGAATATGGCGCTTATACAGGGAAAAACCTGTAGCGCCTTAATAGACAGCCACGGAGACTTTGTGGCGCTGGAACAGGTGATTAACCAACTCAAAGAACGCCTGAACACCCCTTTGTGTTATTTAATCGCCACTACCAGCGAGACCCACCAGCTCACCGGGCTGGCACTATTAAAACAGGCATTTCCGAATGCCAGCGTACACCTGCCAAAGGCGCCACAGCTCACAGATCATACGCTGCGAGTAGCACTGGATACACAGCTCGATAACTTTGCCAAAAGCATTGAGCTGAGTGAGCAAAGACTGAGTAAGTTATCTGCTGAGCAACAAGCTGCATGGCCACAACGGCTGGCGCTGGCCAAACAACGGCTGGCCCGCTGGCAAACGTTGCAAAGTACCGCTGTCACGAACGAGACTACAGCACCAGCTGATTTGGAACTGGGCGGAGTCACATTAAAACTCAGCCAGTTTCACGGTCAAAGCGGCTACGACCTGAGCGTATTCAGTGTGCAACATGGCGCTTTGTTCGCAGGACAGAGCGTAAACCTGCTGCCCTATGTCCGCAATACAAGTTGGCACTCTGCTCTACATGCCTTGCAGCATGATTCTCAACTCGACTGGATCTTGCCTGCTTTTGGTAAACCCTACAAAGCTGAGCAACTCAGTGTACCCATCACGTTTTTAACGCTGGCACAGCAACAGGCTGCACAGGAAGATACCCGTTTCCCCGCAGCTCTGACTCCCCTTTATCAGGGTCTACCTTACAACCAGATACAATTGGCTCAGCACTTCTCTCAGGCTGTCAAAGTGCTTGCTCGTAAGAAGGCTTTGAATAAATAATCGCCAGCAAGTATAGTGAACCTTATGAGAGATTCAGGCCGTTTTTTCTATGTCTTGGTGGCGCGTACTTAATTCGTTACGCTGCGGTGTCATCGTCTTGTGTTCTATGGTGCTGGCAGCATGTCTCAGCTCCCCGGAACGTCATGCTACCCCTGCGGATATCAACCTGGCGTTGAACTTTCCCAGCGAGGAATTGCCAGTCCCCGAAGCAGCTGAGCAACCAGACACCACCGCGCCTTTGCCGGTGATCACTGAGCAGCCGCAGCAATATCAGGATCTCTGGCAATATATCGCTGCCAACCTCAGCTTTGATATTACACCTAACGCCCGCCTGCAAAAGCGGGTTGAGTGGTATCTGTCACAACCCAATTACTTGTTGAGCGTGAACGAACGGGCTGCTCCCTATCTCTATCACATAGTGAAAAAAGTGGAACAACGCAAACTGCCGATGGAATTGGCACTGCTGCCTTTTGTGGAAAGTGATTTCCGGCCCACGGCACGCTCTTCTCAGGGTGCCGTCGGAGTGTGGCAACTGGTTGATGCAACCGCCTACCATTTTGGCCTGCAAAGCAATGACTGGTATGACGGTCGTCAGGATGTACTGGCCGCAACCGATGCGGCACTTGATTATTTACACTATCTGCGACAGAGGTTTAATGGTAACTGGTTACATGCACTGGCAGCCTATAACTCCGGTGAAGGGCGAGTCAAAGCTGCGATAAGGTACAACCAAAAGCACAAGCGTAGCAGCCATTTCTGGCACCTGAAACTCCCCAGAGAAACCGCTGACTATGTGCCAAAACTGCTGGCTTTGAGCTACCTGTTACAGCACCCAGAAACAGGCATGAAACGTCCCAGTTTGCCTAATGAAGCGCAAACGACCGTGTTAGACGTAGGGCAAGCGTTTAACTTTGGCATTTTGGCTGCATTACTCGACATTGATAAACAGCAACTACATCAGCTCAACCCTGGATATTTACGGCATCAGAGTCCGGCTGACGGGCCATTTAAAATACTGTTACCTATGGATCAACAGCAATTGTTCGCCACCAGCTTTTACCGCCGTCAATTTAGCACACACTATCAGGTAAAGCTCAATGACACGCTGTACGGTATCGCCAGACGACATAACATCAGCGTTGCACAATTAAAGCAGCTCAACAATAAGACCCGGGATCTTATTCGGGTTGGCGAAACTCTGCTGATCCACCGCGCCCATGCCAAAGACGACCTCACAGTAGATTATGAGATCAGCCCTTATTTACAACAGCAACGGCCAGCTCAAGTCGCAACCTATGAAAAGCACCATGTGATTCAGGACGGAGATTCTCTTTGGGCCCTCAGCCGCCAGTACCAGGTACCGATGAAAGATTTGCTCGACTGGAATCAACTCACAACGCAAAGCCTGCTGTCTCCCGGCGATACGCTGATCCTTCACTTGCCAGTAGAAGCCCCAGCAACACCTCAGCCGAAGGTAGGTACAGGGAGCGGTAAAGATTACCTCGATGAACTAAAAACACTGGTCAAGCCGAAAAGCGATCCGTAGAATGCCTGACACTACAACACTACGAAAATGAAGAGATTACTATGCAGATCGCAAAAAATACTGTGGTTGAGTTCCACTACACCCTGAGCGAAGCCGGTGAGCAGCTGGAAACCAGCACCAATCAGGACGCACTGGTATACTTGCACGGTGCAGAAGGCATGTTGCCTGGCCTGGAAGCGGGGTTAGAGGGCAAAGCGGCTGGCGATAAAGTGACCCTGACGCTGGAGCCAAAAGACGCCTATGGCGAATATCAGGAAGGTCTGACTCAGCGTATCCCGATTAAGCACCTGCAAGGTCTGGGTAACAACAAAGTCTGGAAACCCGGTATGACGGCTATCGTTGAGTCTAACCAGGGTCGCCACCAGGTACAGATCATTAAAGTGGGCCGTTTCAACGCAGATTGCGATCTTAACCATCCTTTTGCAGGCAAAACGTTGACCTTTGACATCGAGATCCTGTCTGTGCGCGAAGCCACAGCGGATGAGGTGGCGCATGGCCACGTGCATGCTGAAGGCGGCTGCGGTCACAACCATTAAGGAAAACACATGCAAAAAGTTGCCATTGTAACCGGTGGCAGCGTCGGCATTGGTAAAGCCATTGCTGAACGTCTGCTAAATCAGGGCTATCAGGTGTTCAATTTGGACATTCAAGCTGCATCACATGGAGAATACCGCCACTGTGACGTCAGTGATGTAAGCGCAGTGCACGATACTATCGCAGACATCATTGCCACCACAGGACGTGTTGATGCGCTGGTGTCTAACGCGGGAAAACACCTCAGCGCCACCATAGAAGACACCGATGAACACACGCTGGATCAGCTTTTTGCTCTCAATGTAAAAGGAGCCTACGGTGCCATTCAGGCTGTGCTGCCTACCATGAAAGCACAAAATGATGGCAGTATTGTCCTGATCTCTTCAGATCAGGCCTTAGTAGGTAAGCCTAATTCCTTTGCTTACAACCTGACCAAGGCTGCACTGGCCTCAATGGCCAAGACCACGGCACTGGATTACGCAAGCTATAATATACGCGCGAATGCAGTCTGTCCGGGCACCATAGAGACACCTCTGTTTCATCAAGCCATTGATCGATACTGTGACAAAAGCGGCGCCGATAAGCAGGCCATTGTCGCTGAAGAAGCGGCGCTCCAGCCCTTAGGCCGACTTGGTCAGGCGGATGAAGTGGCAGCACTGGTGGCATTTTTATTAAGCCCCGACGCCAGCTTTATCACAGGCAGTTTACAAACCATAGACGGCGGATACACAGCACGATGAACCGAATTATTGACCCTCACCTTCACTTTTTTTCACTCCGGCAGGGTCAATATCACTGGCTGAAAAATAATCCTCCAGCCTGGCCTAATCTCGACCTGATCAGGCAGGACCACCTGCCCGATGCGCTATTGAGTCTGAACGGTTTTTCTCTTGAAGGCTGTGTGCACATTGAGGCAGGATTTGACAATGAGCAACCACGACGCGAGCTGGAATGGCTGGCACAGCTATTACCAGCCACGCGTTATAAAGCAGTTAGTTACGCAAAGATCGACGCCCCAGCAGCACAGTTTCGTCGTCAGCTGGAGGCACTAAAACACCCCAGTCTGGTTGCCATACGCGATATCACAGAAGGTCAGGATGCGACACGCCTGCTCACTCCTCAGGTAGCCGATAATCTTGCTCACCTGAGTGACAGTGGATTGCACTTCGAAGCCCAGTTTGAGCTTACCCACCACAGTGTGGTGACGCACCTGTGTAACATTGCACGCCAGGTACCCAATTTACGTATTATGCTCAATCATAGCGGACTGGTGGGTCAAACGGACAACTGGCTGGAAAATGCGGCCGTGCTGGCTGCACTCCCTCATTGCGCCATCAAGTTTTCAGGGCATGAGTTATTAGACAACCCTTTACCTTTGCAAGCCCAGCTCACCAGCTTACTGGACCTATTTGGCGCTGAGCGCGTCATGTTTGCCTCTAACCACCCGGTGTGCCTGATCCAGCATGACTACCAGAGTATCTGGCAACAGTATTTGGCCTTGTGCCAACAAGACAATGCGCTTTGGCATCGGCTCAGCTACGCCAATGCCAAAAATTGGTATGGGTTTAACGGATCTTAACGAGATCGTATTCGGCCAGACTCGGGACTATGCTTTGCAGCCGGGTCTCTGTTTTGTCTAAAGCGTTAAGACATTCACAGTATTCATCTGCCTTTTCTTCCAATTGATAAGCCTTCTTCTTCAGTGACTTGTCGATTTCACTGGAGATAATTTCCATCCGCTGGCCCATATCACTGAAACGATCTTCAATATTACCTTCTCTGGCTTTAAATGCATCCCCAACAGACACGAGTATTGCTCCCAAAGATCCATGTACAGCAGAGTGGATCCGCTCGCTGATCTCCTTGGTAAAAAAGTCATCAATTTTAGAGAGTGACTGCGGCGCAATAAAATAGAAATCTTCACCACGCTTAAACTTGTCCATCAAGGCTCGCTCAACATATTGAAGCTGGGTTTTAAGCACTTCCGGATCGTTGTCAGACATCCCCTCTACAACCTGCTCTATGGCGCTCAGGCCGAGGTTAACACCATCCGTCGCCAGGTTAACGAGCTCAGGGACAGTGTCACGGATCCCCAGCGCATATTCATTCAACAACAAGGTGTCCTGATCGCTAAGCTGGATCCATTTACCTTTGATCAGCAGCTGATTATCATTGTTGATCTGCACCCGGGTCTGGTTTTTATCGACGATGCGAATGACCGAATCTGTGATGATCAAACCGTGACCCAGCTCGACATCACATTTACCCGCTGCCTGAGACTGTGTCGGCAATAGCCATAAAACGAATATGAATAAGAGTTGTAAAATGCGTACGGAGAACACGTGCTACCTCCACCTTAAGATTGTGTGAGCGTAGCAAATTTAGTGAGGCCAACCCACCCGTTTGCGGCGGGACTGGCCAATTTTTGCGCCTAATGGCACCAAATGTGCCTTTATGAGCGTCTCTGACTACTCGCAAAATGCGTAGCGAACCAGCCTGACATAAGCCGTAGAGTTCTTACTAAACACATTGCTCACTTTGCCATCGCCAAAAGAGAACAGCCAGGCATTTCCCGGCGTACCTTCAACCGTTGTACTGGACCAGTAGTTTTTCTCAAGAGTCGCAAGGAAGACTTCTTCATTAATAGCGGGTTTGACACAGCGATGTTCAACAATGCTGGCCAACTCTTTCACATTAGGCAGATGCCAGTCGCTGTAGCCGGCAAACTCCTGCGCGTTGGCGGTTTGCAGTGCCTGTTGCCAGCTCAGCTCTTGTGCAACATTATCGCAGCTACCACTGTCATTATTGTAAATCTGACCGAATGAACAGCGCTGCCACATCAGGTTAGTTTGCTTATCACAAACAGTACCATCATCTTTTATTTCAAACTGCGCCTTTGGCGTGGTGTCAGGTACCAAAGATGCTGACGCACAAATTTGTGAAGCAACTGCACTGTAGCTGACACTGGCAGACGCAATTGCGGTTAAGATCAAGGCTCTCATTAGTCTTCCTCCCCGTAACGACGTACCAGTCTGACATAAGCGGTTTGTGACTTATTGCGTGTCACATCGTTACCTGTTTTCATGTCAATGACCAAGGCCCGAACCAGGTTTGCGTCTTTTCCGTCGGTCCCGTCCACACTCGTTTGAGTGGTCCAGTAGTATTGGTGCCCCAGCAAAGCCTGATCCGGCACATTAGGGAAATAAGTGGGATCAAGCAGGTAGTCACCACTGCTGTTGTGATCAAGTAGATTTGCCAGTTCCATATAGGTCGGCAGACGCCAGTTATTACCGCCACAGAAACTGGCTTCATTCACCGCGTCGATCAGAGCTTGAACACCACAATAATCATCCTGCGGGCAAGTCGAATTAGGTGCACCAGGTGTGACGTTAGCTTTGCCTGCCAGGAACCAGGTGTAGTGGTTTTGTGCGTTACGTGCGCTGGTGTTGGGTAAAACTCCCGCGGTCGCTTCTTTGACCTCCCAAATTAACCCCGTAACATTATCCAGCACACAAGCAAAGTTCTCCTCACTGCTTGGCAGTGGTTCAAACTCCTCACTAAACTTCGTGAAATCAAAAGCCTGGTTGCCCTGACCACTTTTAGGGATAAACTGCACCACGGCATCCCGTCCAAGCTCAGCGTCTTGCCCCGGAAAGTCGCTATTACCACAGCTGATTTGGGCTGTGTTGTTATAGCACAAAGTCGTGCCTGTATCATTTAAGTTGCCAAGCGGTTTAGGCAAGATCTCTATATTTACTGTGTCAGTACCGGTGCGCTGTGCGCTGTCGGTCAGCGTTACTTTAAAGTCTATCGAGGTGGCCTGATTACCACTTTTTAGCGGCGCCATAAAGGTGGTTTTGCACGCCCGTTCGTCTGCCAGCGTGACGGTACTGCCATTACTTACCTGCTCCCACATACAGGAAAACTTGCCATCAACCGTGACACTGCTGCTGGCATCCAGGGTTACCGTGTCCAGCTCCTGAACTTGCTGGTCACTCCCCGCATTGGCCAGTACCAATTGATCATTTGCCAACAATGAAAGCCGCTTCGTTGTGGCACCGGTTCCCCCTTCGTCGTCGGTCACGGTGAGTTCCCAGATGACCGAGCTTGGCGAGGCCAGCAAGGGATGTACAAAACTCAGAGTGGCCTGATCGGTGCGCTCGGTGGTAATGGTACTGGGCCCATCTAGCATCTTCCACTGATAGGCTACTATGCTACCATTTTCATCTCGGTCACTGGAGTCCACGCCCGACAAGGTGATGGTATCAGCATATTTGGAAGTCCCGCTTTCTGGTGCGGTTTGCGTTATTTGAGCTTTAGGATCTAAATTAACGGACAAGACTGTGACAATCACAGTATCGCTGGCCGAGGTGCCATCCGGTGCTGTGTAACTGACTTTAAGTTCAACCGGGCTATTTCCTTTAACATCCGGTGCGGTCACTGTCAGCTCCTCACCTTCTTGCGGAAAACCCTCAATGTCCGGGCCTGAAATCACCTGCCAGCTAAACACACCACCGGACGGAGAACCCAGCGCTTTGAGTGTAAATTCGATTTTTTCATTGACGGTGATATCTGAACCCGCGTTCACACTGACGCTGATATTCGGGCTTTCATCACCACCGGAGCCGCCACCGCATGCGCTTAACACACTCGCAAACCCCAGAGCCAATACTGACTTCTTCAGCATGGTAACTCCCTAAAACGTGACTGTTCCATTACACAGCATGCCAATACTGTCAACGGACGATTGTACCTAAACCAGGGGATTGTGCGCTGCAGGCAAGGTCATGCCCTGCTCTGCATGCAAGTGTGGTGTACATTGAAAAGTTTAGAGGTAACTATCCTGGTGGATCCGAACAAATAACTTAGTGCCTATTTTGCTGTAATCTACCTTATACTCGCGCCCGTCGAGCGCCTGAATAAACAACAGTCTCTTTACTTCACCAAACACATCCACGCTGGCCACGTGAACTACCTCTAAGTAACGCTCTTTGGCTTCGCGACGGTTTCTTGGCAGTTCTTCTTTGAAAGGCACTAAACCGGTCGGAGTCACCTTGATTTTTGGGTGATTTTCTCCATTCACGACAACTAAATCGAGCTTTTTCTCTTTATGGATAATGGTGTTGCGACCACTTTTAATAAAAGCTTTCTCAAAGCTCATGTATTTATCCTGTTACTTCATTGCTGAGGTAGCCAACTCACTATGCAAGTTTTTGACCACCTCTTCGGGTGATAACTTCCAACGATTCATGACAGTGGCAAATTGCCAGATATCCCTGTCGAGTACGTTAGCAGGCAACATCAAGTCGTAGCCTGTCAGCGTTTTAAAGTTCTGCATCCGATTTGCGAACATCGCCATTAATCCAGAATATGCTTGTCCACTTGGGGAGGTGTAATTCGCCTCTTCGATCAGCCATTCTGATGGGCAATTGCCATTACTGCAATGTATTTTAACAGCTTGTAAAAAAATATTCCGCTGTTCTATCAGTAATTTTCCAGCCAACCTGGGTGTCAGGTCGGATAAAAATACATCGATATCCTTTAGTTTAATACCTACAACATTTAACTCAAGCGTTTCAACTCCTTGAGTGACACTTGGCACACCGCTTGAGTGGAAATTATGATGCTCAAGCAAAAATTCACCAAACTTGTGATGGTAGACCAGTCGTTGCGGACTCATTTCGATACTATAATAAGGCTGCTGACTTTTTAAAAAGCCAAGCATAATCGCAACTATCGCGGCACTTGCCAGGGCAATTTCAAGTACACTGATTGGCGTTGCCCGTAAGGTAACAAAGACCATGATAATAACCAGCGCTATTGCACCAACCAGCATAAACTCAATGCTGTGTCTGTTAGCCAGAGCACGTAATCTGACAGGTTCAACCATAACTATAAAACCACAAATAAAAACCGTACATAATGATCCCCCAGAACACCATTTTACGTATTTTCAAACACCTTGGGCATGGTTTCGATTTTTTCATAATGCCTTAATTTTTGGGTACAAAACCCTGCATGTTGTGAGCTATTTTGCTCGCTTTTCGTTTAACACACAAATATACAGGACGTTCGACAATATGCTCTATTTGGAATTTTTGTACACTAAAGTCCCGCAGTCAACGAGAATCAATTATGCGCGCCAGTCAATCGGGTAAAGCCCTCTTTCCTTTTATAATTTTAGTGCTAATTGCACTTTGCGGCTATCTCTATTTGCCTGCCAGTAACGGTAACAGCAAATCATTTTCTGGTGCCCCGACTCAGGTTGCCGCGGTGACAGTCGATCAGCAAAGCCGAGACATAACCATCAACGCTGTCGGTTCAGCCCGTGCAAATCATGCGCTGAACATCACCAGTGCACAAAGCGATTATATCAGTGCGTTATATTTCGATGATGGGGACAGGGTAAAACAGGGAGATAAACTCGCCCAGTTGCAAGATTTGAAAGAACAATTGGCAGTGCAAGAGTTAGAGGTCAACCTCAAAGAAGAGCACCGCCAGCTGAAACGCTTAACCGAATTATCAAAAACTCAGTCTGCTGCTCGCTCACAGCTGGACAGCCAGCATGCCATCGTCGATGCACTGGAAATTCAGTTACAAACAGCCCGAACAAAGCTTGCAGAAATGGCCATCTATGCGCCCTTCGACGGTATACTGGGTCAGCGCCTGGTATCGGTAGGCAGCTTTGTCAATAACAACAGCGTGCTAACCACACTGGACGATATCAGCATCATCAAGGTCGACTTTCAGGTACCTGAAAAATACCTTGCTCAGCTTCAGCTTAACATGCGCGCAGCCGTATCCAGTGATGCCTACCCAGAGAGCACTTTTGAGGGCGTCATCACGCACATCGATCCACGCATTGATGACACAACCCGCAGTATTCGCGTGACAGCCAGCTTCGATAATCCAAAAGATCTGCTCAGACCCGGTATGTTGTTGCATGTCTCACTCTTTTTAGGTGAGTTAAACGCCCTGATGGTGCCGGAAAAAAGCCTGATCCCGAGACAAGATAAACACTTCGTCTTTACTATCAACGAAGGCAAAGCAAAACAACAGCAGGTCAATGTGCTGTCTCGCTTCCAGGGCTGGGTTGCCGTTGATGGATTGTCTGCTGGCCAGCAGATCATCACTGAAGGCACCACCAAGATCCGTAATGGCAGCACCGTTGTGGTTAAGGGGTAAAGCGTGCGGATCACAGATACAGCCGTAAAACGGCCGGTTTTTGCTATCGTTATTAACTTGTTGCTGCTGACCTTTGGTTTGGTTGCTTTCACTATGCTGCCACTGCGCGAGTACCCAGACATCGAAACACCGATTGTCAGTGTCAGTACCGATTATACCGGTGCGTCAGCAGAGGTCGTCGAAACCAAGATCACCCAGGTGCTGGAAAACCGCATCTCGGGTATTGAAGGGATCAAAAGCATCACCTCATCCAGTCGTAATGGTCGTTCAAACATCACCATTGAGTTCAACATAGATCGCAATATCGATGCGGCAGCTAATGATGTCAGAGAGCGCGTATCCCGTGCGCTGGACCGTTTGCCCGAGCAGGTGCGTCCACCCGAGGTCTCCAAGTCTAACAGTGATGAAAGCCCCATAGCCTGGTTCGTGCTTAACAGCGAAACCATGGATACGCTGCAACTATCCGACTATGCCCAGCGCTTTATTGTAGACAGGCTGGCGGTTGTGGATGGTGTGTCTAATGTCCGCATTGGTGGAGAGCGCAAATATGCCATGAAGATCTGGCTAGATCGCCGCGCAATGGCAGCTCGAGATATTACCGCCAGCGATATAGAGCGCGTGTTACGAAACGAGAACGTTGAACTACCAGCCGGTGAAATTGAGTCTATCGACAGAGACTTTGCAGTGCGCATCGCCCGAAGCTACAAAACCCAGGAAGATTTTAATAACCTGGTTATTAAACGCGGCGCTCAGGGTTACCTGGTGCGACTCGGCGAAGTCGCCGATGTCCGTCTGGAAGCAGCAGATGTTGAAAGTACTTTCCGCGGAAACGGTAAGAACATGATAGGACTGGGGATTGTTAAGCAAGCCAAGGCCAATACCCTGGATGTGGTCGACAATGCCCGTAAAGAGCTGGAAAAAATAAAGCGCAACCTGCCTGAAGGCACCACTATTCAGGACAGCTATGACTCGTCGGTATTTATTCGCGAGTCAATCGTAGAAGTATATCGCACTCTGGGCATTGCCATGGGCCTGGTGGTACTGGTGATTTTCATCTTCCTTGGCAATATACGCGCTACGCTGATCCCGGCGATCACCGTACCGATTGCACTGATAGCCACCTTTACCTTTTTATTCGCCATGGGGTACTCCATTAACCTGCTGACCCTGCTGGCACTGGTGCTTGCCATCGGCCTGGTAGTCGATGATGCCATTGTAATGCTGGAAAACATCCATCGCCGCATCGAGCTGGGCGAGCCGCGACTGCTGGCCGCCTATCGGGGTGCACGCGAGGTCGGCTTCGCCATTGTCGCCACCACCTTAGTGCTGGTTGCGGTTTTTGTGCCTCTGGTATTTATGGAAGGTCGTATCGGTGCCTTGTTTACTGAGTTTGCACTGGCCGTCAGTGCAGCCGTTATCTTCTCCAGCATTACGGCGCTGACTCTGTCACCGGCCTTGTGTTCCAAGGTACTCAAAGCCAGTAATAAAGAAAGCAAATTCTCGCAGTGGATGGACCGCCAATTTGGCCGTCTCGAATCAGGCTATCGCAGCGTCATCAGCGACAACATCAACCGTCGTTATAGCCTGATGCTGACGCTGGCACTGGCCGGCTTTGCCAGCTTTGCACTGTTCCAGCAGATCCCCTCAGAGCTGACACCCAAAGAAGACCGGGGCACCTTCTTTATTATGATGAATGGCCCGGAGGGTGCCAGCTACGAAAATAACGCCGCCAATATGGCCGAGATTGAGCAACGTCTGCTGCCCTATGTGGAAAATGAAGAACTGAGCCGGGTGCTGGTACGCGTACCAGGCTGGGGCGGGCGTGGCGGCGTCGCCATCGTCGGCATGCCAGACTGGGATGAGCGCAAACGTTCAACCTGGGAAGTCATGGGAGAGATCAGTGGAAAAATGCGTGAAGTCACCGACGTGCGCGCCTTTGCCATCATGCGCCGCGGGATCGGCGGAGGTGGTCAGTCTCGCCCCATCGAGTTTGTGCTACAGGGCAATGACTACGACGAACTGGTCGACTGGCGGGATCGCATTCTCACCCGGGCCCGCACCAATCAGGGACTGGTCAGGCTCGACCATGACTACAAAGAAACCTTCCCGCAATTTTTGATCAGCATAGACAAACTCAAGGCCGCCGATCTCGGTGTCTCGGTCAGTGATATTGGCCGCACCTTAGAAACCATGCTGGGTCAGCGTCGTGTTACGACCTTTATTGACCGGGGTGAAGAATACGACGTGATCCTCAAAGGTACCAAAGCAGATTTCAGTGCACCACACGACATCGCCGACATTTATGTCACCTCTCGTGGCGATCAACTGGTGCCGCTGGATAGCCTGATCACCATTCGCGAAGAAGCCACCGCATCGCGGTTAAATCGCTATAATCGAATGCGAGCTATTACAATTACTGCAAACCTGGCGCCAGGTTATACACTGGAGCAGGCGCTGGATTTCCTTAACCAGGTTGCCGCAGAGGAAAATGACATTGACGGGGCCGTCGACTACAAAGGCGAATCTCAGCTGTTTTATGAAGGCGCGTCGGCCATGACCTATGTGTTTATTTTGGCTCTGACCGTGACTTTCCTGGTACTGGCCGCACAATTTGAAAGCTTTGTTCACCCACTGGTGATTATGCTGACGGTACCTCTGGGTCTGGTTGGTGCCATGTTTGGCCTGTACGCCACCGACAGCTCGCTGAACATCTATAGCCAAATCGGGATAGTGATGCTGATCGGTCTCAGTGCCAAAAATGGTATTCTGATCGTTGAGTTCGCTAACCAGCTCAGAGACAAAGGTGTGGCCTTTGAGCAGGCAATTATCGATGCGGCGGTACAACGACTCAGACCTATTATCATGACCTCACTGACCACAGTGATGAGTGCCATTCCATTGGTGTTGGCTTCAGGCCCGGGCTCTGAAAGCCGTATGGTGATCGGGGTGGTGGTGTTTGCCGGGGTGAGTGTTGCGACCATTTTGACGCTGTTTGTGATCCCCTGTGCGTACAGCATGCTGGCACGCCGCACTCAGTCACCTCAGGCAACCAGCGACAAGCTGCTAGAGCAGCATGACGCCCACCCGCAAACACAACAGGAACGGGAGATTTAATGATGAGCCAGCAAATTGCCACCTTTGGTGGCGGCTGTTTTTGGTGTATTGATGCCGCCTTTCGCAGAGTCCGGGGTGTCACGCAAGTGGCCTCTGGTTATGCCGGCGGTCATACCGACAATCCGACTTATGAGCAGATCTGTACCGGTCAAAGCGGCCATGCCGAAGTGGTTCAGCTGACCTTTGACAGCCAACAAATCGATTTCTCTGTGTTACTGGAGATGTTCTTTGCGCTACATGATCCCACCCAGCTGAATCGACAGGGCAATGACATTGGCACGCAATACCGCAGCGTGGTGTTTTATCATTCAGAAGAACAGCGGGCGTTAACTCAGCAGTACATTGATACGTTAGCGCCCACACTGAGTGCGCCTGTCGTCACCGAAATATCGACTCATACGCACTTTTACCCTGCGGAGCAGTATCATCAGGACTATTACACCAATAACCCCAACCAGGGTTATTGTAGCGTGATGATAGCACCCAAGTTAGCCGCATTCGCTGAGAAGTTTGCCAACTATTTAGACGCGTAAGCTAAGTACTTAAGATCAAAAAAGGAGGCATCTGCCTCCTTTTTAATGCCCTCTGTCATTTACCAATTTCACTTATGAAGGGCTAAATAGAACACTTAATTAAGCTAATTGGTATTAGAAGGTAATGCGGGTGCCCACATAGATCTGTCTGCCCGGAGGCTCATAAGGCAACAAAGTGCCATCAAGCATTTTACTGGCAACTGAGTTGAAATACGCTTTATCGGTCAGGTTTTCCACCCTCAGAGTCAGGGCAACCGGCTCCAGCAACTGATAATTCGCACTCAGGTTAAAAACAGTATAAGACGGTAAATCCGTATCAAAGAAACTGATAGACGGGCGTTTATCACGATATTGCATCGCCAGTCTCACATCCAGCTTGTCCCATTGTTTAGAAATCACATAGTTAAATGCTTTGCTTGGACGACGTGGCAAATCTGCACGCTTTTCTTTGTCTTTGGCATCCAGTAATGTCAGGTTTGCCGCATGCTCCAGGCCTAAAGCCGAGAACTGAGCGCTTAGCTCAACCCCTTTCATTTGTGCACGTCCCACATTGGCTGGAATATACTTACTGGTCTGTGGATCAAACTCATTGCTGATCAAGTTATCGATGCGGTTGTCGAAAATAGCGACATCATAGCGCACAGTAGCCGTATCCACCGTTACGCCGAGCTCATTATAGGTCCCTTCTTCAGGTTTGATTTCGGTATTAGGCAAATACCATGGGCTGTCTTTAACAAAAGCATTGGTCAGGCTTGGCGCACGAAATGCCGTACCATGATTCACCCGAAATGTGACGATGTCCGACGCTCTGAAGCCAAGATCCGCGGTATACGTATTTGCGCGGCCATGATACGCATAATCATCACTGCGAACTACGGCGTTAAGCAACCAGCGACTTTGATCGTAAAACGCAGCGGCAAACACAGCTGTATTATCACGCTCAGCAATTGAGAACTGCGCACTCGATGAAGACAAATCTTCATTCAGTCGGCTCACGCCCCCCATCACTTGAAGGGATTGCGTCATTTTATAACGAGCGCGGTACTCAATTTCATCTCGCTTGGTGCTATAAATGTCATTTGGCGGTGGTGGCGTACCGTCTTTAGGCAATACAGACAAGAACTGCGTATTCTCTTCCTGTGCCAGACTAACAGAGGCTTCCTGGCTCAACGCATCAGATTGTTTCTGCCAGACAAGTTTAGTGGTGTAATTGTCAAACTCGTAGGCATCGTTACCAAATGAGGAATCATAGCCTGCCTCCCCTTCGCTGCGCTGTGTATGCAAAGCAAGCTGACCATATTGTGCAAAGTCATAACTCAGCTTTAAACCCATATTGGTGTTGTCATAGCCATCGCGGTCATGTTCTTTGGTTTGAGGCAGTGCCGGGTCTTTGGCCGTCACGTCATAACCATCTGTGGTTTCATAACCAAAATGATAATTTACCGTCAGTTTATCCGCCTCAAACTGACCGGCTAACTGAGCCCCGCCATAGTTGCGACTGCCAGAGGTCAGGGCCAGTTGATGCCCTTTCTGCTCACGGGTAATAATATTGATAACCCCTGCAACTGCATCAGAGCCATGAATAGCGGCACGCGCGCCCTTAAGGACTTCTACACGCTCAATGCTGTTAACCGGAATATTGGTAAAAGACACATCACCTGAGTTTGCATCACTAATACGTACACCATCAACCAGCACCAAAGTGTACTTAGTCGCAGCGCCGCGCACAAACACGCTCGCTTTCTGTCCGTAACCGCCACTGCGCACAACATCAATACCCGCGAGGTTGTTCAGCAATGTCGGCAGGTCTCGCACATTGGCTCGTTCAATTTCAGCACGTTCAACCACTGCCACCGACGTCAGCGTATCTACGCTGGCTTGCTCGAACTTGTTCGCCGTAATCGTAATATGTTCAATGTCTTGTGCGCAAAGCGCAGAAAAAGGTAGCACAGCTAGCAGGGCTGTGGTTAAAGCAGATTTTTTAAACATGAGTTCCCCTGATCCACGCCCACCGCGTGAACTACAACTATTGAGTGTGTTTCAGGGCCGGTTTCCGGACTTACCTGTAACAGTCGGAAGGACTGTCATAGGCTCACCGTTGCGGGGGCAGCGCTGGACTATTACCGACTCCACAGGCAGTCACCAGCTTCCCGATTATTCAGATCTTAGAGAGACTCCAGGCTCCTGATCTGACACCCTGAAAAGTTGGCGCTATTGTCGGAGATTTGAGAACAAAAATCAATGGACGTCTAGCATGCTAAAATGCTGGTGACATTTAGCATGCCAGATATAAGAAAGTAAGCGAGAGATTAATCTCGGAAGTTTTTAAACTGGAAAGGCTGACCAAGATCGGCACCGCGGATCAGCTGCATGGTTTCCTGCAGATCGTCACGCTTCTTGCCTGTAACACGAACGGTTTCACCCTGAATAGACGCCTGTACCTTAATCTTAGAATCTTTAATGGCCTTCACGACTTTCTTCGCCATCTCTTTGTCGATCCCTTGTTTAAGCATCACTTTACGTGACACATATTTACCCGACTTTTCAACGTCCTTCAGCTCAAAGCTGGCCACGTCCAGACCACGCTTTGCAGCTTTGCCTACCAGCATGTCAAATAATTGCATTACTTGCTGCTCAGATTCACTTTTTAACGTGATCACTTCGTCTTTCAGGTCAAACGACGCTTCGACACCACGAAAGTCAAAACGCGTGCTCAGTTCACGATCCGCGTTATCAACTGTGTTTCTCGCTTCAGTCATATCAATTTCAGACACAATGTCAAAAGAAGGCATATCTAGCTCCTGGATAATGTTTTTCCGGATTATAGCAACCCAAAGGCTGCGACGCGACCACACTCTCATCGCTCGTTTTCAAATTTGGAACTGACAGTCCCTGCTTCATCCTATTTTCAGATTTCGATGATATACTGGCCTTTTAACCCCTGATGATTTGGAAGTATTTGTGGCACGCCGACTCTATCAATGCCTGTTATTATTCTCACTGGCTGTATGTACTTTTCTCTTCGCTAAAGAAATTCAGGCCAATCAAATTGTGAGATTCGCTCACGCGGATAAGGTTGCGCATTTTGGCGTATTTTTTATTCTGGCGTTTTTCTCACACCATGCATTTCGTTTTCGAATTTGGTTTCACCTGATGCTCCTGACTTTCTATGGAGCAGGGATTGAGTGGATGCAGGATTCTTTACCTTACCGACAAGCATCATGGGGAGACTTTATCGCTGATATTGCAGGTACCTTAAGTTACTTCTTTGTTTACTGGGTTTACTGTCGTAAAACCGGAAAACGTTATGCCTGAATTATTCATTGTCGGCAAAGGGGCAGTCGGTTTGTTACTGGCTGAGCGACTGGCAAAGGCCTATTCTGTCACCCTGATCACACGGTCACCAACACAGACCGTTTTTACTCAACATGCCGAATGTACGCACCCTCTTGCGGTCAGATGCCTGAGCTGGCAAGAGCTGGCAAGACAGAATATCCGTATAGATTTGTGTATCGTTCCCGTCAAATCGTATCAACTTAGAGAGGCATTTACTGCGCTAAAGCCACACCTGAGCGAGGATGCCAATGTTATTTTCAGCCATAACGGGATACAGTCACTTGAGCCTGTTATGACGGAGTTACCTGCTCTGCAGGGCCTGTTTTTTCTGTCCACCAGTATGGGAGGCTGGAAACCCAACGCCAACACCGTCGCATTCACCGGCCCAGGTTTAAGTGTCTTTGGCCCCTGTAATTCGGTAGCTCAACAGCGGGCTTTGTCGCTGTTTGATGCACTGATAAAGCCTCACCTTAACCCCGCACTCTTGTCCGATGACATTCAGTTACTACGATGGCAAAAGCTGTGCGTTAACCTGGCTATTAATCCACTCAGTGCCCTGACCGGATTGAAAAATGGTCGCCTGCGTGCGCCCTGTTATGCGGCGAACGTTTTGGGAGTACTGAATGAAGCATGTGCCGTTGCCAACCACATTGGTGTCCCTCTGAAACTACATGAAGAGCTACACCGGGCATATCAGGTTATGACACTTACCGCCGACAACGTTTCATCTATGGCACAGGACGTAAAACATCAAAGACGTACAGAGGTTGATGCTATGTGTGGCTACATTGTTGAACTGGCAAATCAACATGGATTATCCGTGCCGCACAATATGAAGCTATTAACCCGTGTGCGAGCGTTGCACCCGGCTGAGAATAAGGCAGAGTTGGGCTGAGCATCAACGCTTTGCTCAGCCTCGGTAGAAGTGAGGGTTGTGCTATGGACGATAAACCCTGACGTTAGCAAAGCCATTTTCATGCAGGATCAAAGCTTGCAGCTGACTCATTACACCTTTACTGCAGTACAGGTAATAATCTTTGTCCTGAGGCAAATCACCAAACTTGGTCGCCAGACGGAAAAATGGCAGATGGATCACTTCAATACCATCCAATTCTAATGGATCGGCATCTTCTTCTTCCGGTGAGCGGATATCCACCACGACAGCACCTGCCGGTAACTCGCTGACATTCTCCGCTTCTTTAACTTCTTCTTTCGCTTCGGCTTCAATCTCACGAATGTCTTTCACAACGGCATTTTCTACCACAGTGTCCAGTACATCAAAGTCAAACTTGCTTTCTTCGGCCTCGATTTTTTCCAGCTTAGCTTTGACTGTTGGCTTTTTCGAGATTACGCCACAGTACTCCGGCATCGACTCAGCCATTTCACAAGTACCAATCTGGCGCGCAATACGAATGATCTCTTCTTTATCATATTGGATAAGAGGACGTAAGATCAGTGTCTCGGTGACACGGTCAATGACATTGAGATTTGCCAGCGTCTGGCTAGACACCTGACCAATACACTCACCGGTTACCAAAGCCTGAATGCCAAAACGCTCTGCCACAGCAGAACCTGCGCGCATCATCATACGCTTCAGCACCACACCCATCTGGCTGCTTTCAATGTTTTCCAGGATCTCGGCTACCACAGGCTCGAAGTCGACCGTGATAAAACGCACTTTGTGGGTTGAGCTGTATTGTTTCCACAAGTAGTGGCTGACCTGCTTCACACCAATCTCGTGCGCAGCGCCCCCCAAGTTAAAGAACAGGAAGTGGGTTCTCGCACCTTTGCGGATCATTTGATAGCTTGCCACACCAGAGTCAAAGCCACCCGACATCAAAGACAGTACATCTTCCTGTGTTGGCAATGGGAACCCCCCCATGCCCAGGTGCTTAGTCGTTACGATATAAGCACGATCCCCCTTCACCTCAATTTTAACCGTCACATCCGGTTTGCGTAGCTGTACGCGTGCACCCGGCACATGCTGATTCAGACCGCCACCGACATATCTTTCTACATCACTGGAGGTAAAATCATGATCCCCCTGACGCTTAACTCGCACACAAAAGGTCTTGTTTTCGATCTGCGGGCCAACCAGAGGTAAGGCTTTTTGGTAAATGTCGTCCAGGGTTTCAAAAGTGGTTTCCTGTACTTCCAGAAACTGAACAATGCCCGGGATGCGACCAAGGCCACTGATGAAGGCCTTGCGGATCGCAGGATCTTCGCTCTGCGTCACCACCGTAATATTGTCCCAGTTATTCTTTACCGTCACTTTTTCATCAAAACGGCATAGCACCAGTTTGATGTTTCGCTCGAGTACCATAGTAAAACGTTTGCGAACCGATTTACTTTTGATCACGATTTCGGGATGCAGCTTGACGATAAATTTAAACATAGAAGTCACTCTTGGTTTGGACATGAATGCGCAATTGGCGCGCCGACAACGGGCGCGCGATTATAGCAGACTTATTAAAGACTAGGAAATATACAGAGGATAACCAGCTTTTTCTGGTGTGTGGGTTCAGGCAATACTGGGCAAAGCAGCGTCTGCCATTGCCTGGTAGTGCTGTTGAAGTTGTTCGATTTTGTCCCGGCTGAGCGTAGTGGCATAAGGTTTAAACAACATTAATACCTTTACAATGCCATTATAGATATCCTGTTGCTCCAACACGCCAGTCATTCTGCGCGCTTTAACATAGGGCGTCCAGAAGCTCACTACCATTTTTAGCATATGTGCTAACTCATTGGCATCGTCGTTACTGATGGCAATCACATCTACCTCGCGCAAACCAAGAACGACCGCTTTCACTTGCTCGAATAGCCGTGCCTGAAAGGCAATATAGTCTTTTTTCAGCACATCATCACGCGCCAGGATATCGTTCAGGTTGTCGTAGAAAAAGTGGTAACGCCACATCAGTTCAAACAGCGAATCCAGATACTGAGTCAGCTGCTCAACCGGCTCGTCATGAGCTGCCAAGGGCTTAAAATGGGTACTCAGGTGTTCACTGTACAGTGCAAAAATATTGCGAATAATGTCTTCTTTGTTTTTAAAGTGGTAATACAGATTACCAGGACTGATCCCCATGTTAGAAGCGATGTGATTAGTAGTGATTGTTCGCTCGCCATGTAAGTTAAATAAGGCGATACTGGTACGAATAATTTTTTCCTTGGTGTTCATATTCGGTTCTCTGATAACACGTAATTAATGAGGCAATAATGACCGTTCGGTTATAACGCACAGTGAAAATAGCACTAAATGGGAATAACATTAAATTTTCATTTTGAAATCAGACCAGTGATATTGTGCCGCAAGCTTGATAATATAAACCAAATTTGAATTGTTATGACCTAAACATGCAAGTTACCGCTTTATATCCGGGCACCTTTGATCCACTCACCAATGGACATGCCGATTTAATCAAACGCGCGGCCAAAATGTTCGATACTGTCATTTTAGCCATCGCACACAACCCCAACAAAAAGCCTTGCTTTACTTTGGAAGAACGTGTCGCTTTGGCCAAAGAGGTCTTGGCGGCACACAACAACGTTAAAGTGATTGGCTTCACCGGGTTGCTGGTAGATCTGGCTAAGCAACAACAGGCCAATGTGCTGATCCGCGGGATCCGGGCAGTTTCTGATTTTGATTATGAGTTTCAGCTAGCTAATATGAATCGCCGTCTGTTCCCTGAACTGGAAAGCGTATTTCTGACCCCATCTGAGAAAAACTCGTTCATTTCTTCGACCTTAGTCAAAGAAGTGGCCTTACATCACGGTGATGTCAGTGAGTTTGTCAGCCCGCTGGTGGCCAAAGCCCTTGAGGAAAAATTACACGGATGAAATTCAACTATTTGATACTCAGTGGCCTTGCATTGGCTTCAGCACAAGCTGTGTCTTCCCCCTGGATTGATGCGCAGCAAAGTCATCTCAAACACTCTATCGACCTGCTGGTCAGCGCTGGCGTTATTCAAAGACCGGTCAATCAGTACCCACTGATGTGGAATGGCCTGGTGGATGACCTCTCAGGTGTAGACAGCGAACAATTACCAGCAGACGCACAGTTTGCGCTACAACACCTTAATCATGCATTGCGCATTGCCAAACAAAGCCAAAGCTCGGGGTTTTTGACCCACTATGGCGATGAGCAGTCAATGCCAGCCGGCTTTGGACGACAGACTCGGGCACGCAGTGGTGTGAGCAGTTATGGGCAAATCAAGGGCAGCAATATCAGTGCACGGGTTCAGGTGAACTATGCGGACAATGCGCTAGACGGCAAACTGTTTAACCATCATGGCAGTCACCTTGCTGTCTTGCTGGGGGACTGGGCGATCAGTGCCGAACGGCTAGATTACTGGTGGGGCCCGGGCAATGAAAATGCGCTGCTGCTGTCTAACAATGCTGCGCCCATGAAAGCGCTGCGCATCAGCAGAGCAAATACCAATTACAGTGGACCCGGCTTTTTATCCTTTGTTGGTCCCTGGCAGGTCACAGCCATTGCTGCCAAACAAAGACCGAGATTGGCCGTGGATGAAACAAAAGATTTCTGGGGGGTCCGCGTGTCAGCATTCCCATTACCCGGGCTTGAAATTGCGTATTCAACCACCGCCAGTGACTTTGTCTATCAGACAACCCCAGAAGATGAGTCTGAAAACCAGCAGCGTCTGAGCAGTGCGGACTTCAAATACTCGTCGCGCGTCGCAGGGTTGCCCGTGGCCGTATATGGCGAAGTGAGCGGAGATAACGACAGGGGTGTTTTACCTGAACATCACTTATTTACCTTAGGGGCAGAAGCATTCTGGGGCACGCAGGAATACCGCATTAAGTCTTACCTTGAGTACAGCGATACTGAGACCGATTGTCAGCCGCAGCAAGCCAGCTTCCAGTGTCATTTTGCGACTGCGGGTAAAGGGAGTGATTATTATGAGCGTGACCGCTGGCTAGGTGCTCACATGGGTCCTCAGGCAAAATCTGTCAGTCTGGGCGCTGATTACTATGGCATAGGTGGCTATGGTGGCTATGCCAAACTGAAGCGGCTTGAATTTAGCGCGCTTGATGTAGACAGAGATTTATTGCAGGTAGGTTATCAGCAGGGGCTGTTTAATGGTTTATTGAAAGTCGATTTAGCATACTGGCGTGATAAAGGTGCAACTGATTCAAACAACGAAACATCCGCCTCAGTTAGCTGGGAATACCGATTCTGACTAAAATAAAGCGCCCAACCAGGCGCTTTAGCTAATAACAGTGGGTTCAGGCCACAAACTGGCAGGGAATACGCGCAGGTTCCACAGCCTGCAACATAAACTCCATCGCCACTTCATCACAGTTGCTTTTACGTAAGCACAGCTCACAGTCTTTCATCACTTTCTCAGGAAGGCTTTCCTTATTACATCCACTAAAACCTTGCTTATCGAAAAAGCCGGGCACCCGAGTCAATACAATAACCCGCTTCAGCGCCAGACGTTTAGCTTTGTCCAACAAATGCGATACCAGCAACTGTCCCTGACCTTTCACTTGCACAGACGGGTCGACCCCGAGTGAACGGATCTCGGCCAGACCCGTGTCATAAATGTATAACGATGCACAGCCAGTCACCTTGCCATCGACCTCGGTCACAGCAAACTCATTGATACTGTGGATCATGTCGCTTTTGGCCCGAGGCAGATTTTCACCTACCTTAGCCCAGTATTGGATCAGTCCGGCAATGGCTTCTACATCGTTTAACGTGGCATCACGAACCGTGATTTGCTGTTTTTTTTTCACTGCACTGATAGCTGCAGATACTTGCTGTAAAGCGGTTCCCCCTTTGGCGCTGCGTGCCGCGATACAGGCATCCAATTGCAGTACCGGGTAGACATCCTGATCGATCTGCGCGCACACAGACTGAAATTGAGCCAGACTCAAATCTTCGAGGTTTTTACCTTCGCTCAACGCCAGTTGTACCAGCTGACCAACAATATGATGCCCCTCCCGGAACGGGATCCCTTTTGCCACTAAGTAATCTGCCAGTTCAGTGGCATTCGCATGTCCGCCCTGCGCTGCCTGTTTGGTCCTGTCTCCATTAACCTTCACGCTTTCAATACAGGACTGTGCCATGTGTAACGCGGCCAGCCAGGTTGGCATGGCATCAAATACGCCTTCTTTGTCTTCCTGCATGTCTTTGTTGTAGGCCAGCGGCAGTGCTTTTAGCGTCATCATCATGGCGCTGAAGGCCCCAAACACACGGCCGGTTTTACCCCGGATCAACTCCAGGGCATCGGGGTTTTTCTTTTGCGGCATCAAAGAGGAGCCAGATGTCACATTATCTCCCAGCTCAATAAAGCCTGCCTCGCCAGAGTTATAAAAAATCATGTCTTCGGCAAGTCGTGATAAATGCAACATAGAAATAGACGCACAGCTGAGTAACTCCAGCACAAAATCTCTGTCAGATACCGCATCCAGACTATTGCGCGTGGCACAGCTAAACTTCAGCTCAGCAGCCAGCTGCTCTCTGTCGATATCATAGGCGGTACCTGCCAGCGCACCGCTGCCAAGCGGGCATTCGTTCAAGCGTGTTACGGCATCCTGAAGACGCGATGTATCACGCTCCAACATTTCTACATAGGCCATGCACCAGTGGCTGAACAACACAGGCTGTGCCCGTTGCAGGTGGGTATAGCCAGGTAAGATGGTGCCAAGCTCCCGCTCTGCCAGCGCAACAAACGCCGCTTTAAGCGCCCCAAGCGCTTCGAGCAGGGTACCGGCAGTATCGCGACACCACAACCGAAAGTCGGTAGCGACCTGATCGTTACGACTGCGTCCGGTATGGAGCTTTTTGCCAAGGTCGCCGACTTTGTCAATCAGACGCGTCTCAACATAAGAGTGAATGTCTTCATATCCTGCCGTCGCAATGGCATGCGGATCCGCATTTGCTTCTTCCAGTAACGCCTGCAAAGCGTCGACCAGTTGAGTATGCTCATCGTCATTGAGCACCTGTACCTGTTTGAGCGCGCCCGCCCAGGCTATCGAGCCAACAATATCCTGCTCCGCCAGCTGATAGTCAAACGGTAAGGAATCATTAAATTGTTTAAAGGCCGCATCCGGCCCAGACGAAAAGCGTCCACCCCACAGTGCCATGTTACTTTACTCCTCTGATCACCGTTATTTAACCGACTTTTGCTTGTTCAATGCCGCAATACGACTCGACAACGAAAACAAGCGGATAAAGCCTTCGGCATGAGACTGGTCATACACATCGTCCTCACCGAAAGTCGCAAAATCTTCGCTGTACAGGCTGTTTACCGAACGCTTTTGTACCGCGCTGACCTGACCCTTATACAGTTTCAGGACCACCTCACCGGTCGCCACCTGAGCCAGTGACTGAGCCGCCGCCAGTAACGAGTCTTTTAACGGGGTGAACCAGCGACCGTCATACACCAAATGCGCAAACTCGTTGGCCACGGTTTCTTTCCATTTACGACTGGCCTTGTCCAGTACCAGCTCATCAATGGCCTGAAGTGCTGCCACCATCACCGTGCCTCCCGGAGTTTCGTAACAGCCCCGCGACTTCATCCCCACCAGGCGGTTTTCGACAATATCAATACGGCCCACACCATGTTTGGCGGCAATTTCGTTAAGCGTCAGCAAACATTGATAAGGTGTCAGAGGCTGGCCATTGACTGCGACTACCTGACCGGCCTCAATCTGTACACTGACCAGTTCAGCCTCATTGGGTGCCTGCTCAGGCGAAGCCGTCCAGGTCCAGACCTGGTCGCTGGGCTGGTTCCAGGGATCTTCCAGTTCGCCACCTTCATGAGAAATATGCCAGGCGTTGGCATCACGGCTGTAGATTTTGGTTGCGGATGCTGCACAGGGGATATTGCGCTCGGCCAGATAATCCAGCAAGGACTCACGACTAGACAGTGACCACTCACGCCATGGAGCGATCACCTCCAGCTCAGGCGCAAGCGCGGCAAAGCAAGATTCAAACCGCACCTGATCATTGCCTTTGCCGGTACAGCCATGAGACAGCGCATCCGCACCCACTTTGCGAGCGATCTCAACCTGTGCTTTGGCGATAATTGGCCGCGCCATGGAAGTACCCAGCAGATAAGTGCCTTCGTATACCGCACCGCTTTGCAAAGTCGGGTAAATGTACTCACTGACCAGCTCGGCTTTCAAATCGACGATGTGACACTCACTGGCACCAGATGCAAGCGCTTTTTCTTCAACACCCTGAAGCTCTTCATCCCCCTGGCCGACATCAGCCACAAACGCAACAACTTCGCAGCCGTAGTTTTCTTTTAACCAGGGCACAATGGCCGACGTATCCAGACCACCTGAGTATGCCAGAACGACTTTTTTAATCTTTTTCATGATATTTTTTACCTTAATTCTTGAATCATATTGGCTCAGACGAACTGCTTGTTCATCAGCGCCAGTAACAGCGCATTTTGTGCGTGCATGCGGTTTTCTGCCTGTTGCAGGATCCGCGCTTTAGGGCCGTCCATCACCTCTGAGGTGATCTCATAGCCCCGGTGCGCAGGCTGGCAATGCAGCACTGTGCTGGCCCCGGTTTGTTCGAGTAATGCCTGATTGAGCTGATAAGGCATAAAGGTGGTTTTTGCCTGCTCCAGTGACGTGTCGCTACCCATTGAGACCCAGGTATCTGTGTACAAAGCGTTGGCACCGGCTGCGGCTTCAATACGATCACTGATCATCACAGACGCGCCATTTACCGCAGCAATTTGCTCAGCCTGTTTTACTATTTGCGCATCAGGCGAATGCCCTTTAGGGCACACAGCGACAAAATCTGCCCCCAGCGTTGCCCCCAGCAACAATAAAGATTGGCAAACATTGTTTCCCTCACCCAGATAAGCCAGTTTGATCTGGCTGACATCGCCAAATACTTCCTGCAAAGTCAGAAAATCTGCAAGTGCCTGACATGGGTGGTATAAGTCACACAAGCTGTTCACCACCGGAATATCAGAATGCTCCGCCAGCACCTCGAGGGTATGATGGGAAGAAACACGCGCCACCAATGCATCGGCCCAGGTAGCAATGTTCAGCGCAAAGTCCTGCACGGATTCACGGCTGCCCATTGCGCCGTTTTGTTGATCCAGATAGACCGCATGACCGCCAAGCTTGTTGATACCAATGTCGAACGACAAGCGGGTTCTGAGACTGGGTTTTTCGAATAAAGTGACCACAGATTTGCCTGCCAAAGCATGCGCAAATTCCTGTGGCTGCTGTTTGATATCGCTTGCCAGCGCAAGGAGTTTCAGAGCCTGGCTTTTATCAAATTCCAGACCGGTAATAAAGTGAGTCGACATAAGGCTTCCTAAGGTAAAATGTGAGTACCGACGTGCTGCCCGGCTATCAGGGCAACCAAGTTGTCTGGCTTTTGCCAGCTGGAGATGTACACCCCACGTCGTAAATGTCGGGCAGCGTGAAGACTGGTCTTAACTTTGACCTCCATCCCGCCCACAATCACCTTCTGTGCTATCAGTTGCTCTATCTGCTCACTATTTAGCTGTGCCAGTGGTTGGCCAGCTCCATCCAGTACCGCTTCAACATCGGTCATAAAGATCAGTTCGCCGCCCAGCTGATGTGCCAGCGCAGCCGCCGCTTCGTCGGCATTGACGTTAAACAGCGCACCATCTGCGCCTATGCCAATTGAACTCACCAACGGCACTCTGCCGGTTGCCAGCAGCACGGGAACCAAGCTGTCATGGTGCGGCTCACACGTACCAACTTGTCCCAACGCCTTAAGCTTTTGCGAAGTCATCAGGCCCGCTTCATATAAGCTGATCCCAACGGGATTTAAACCCGCCGTGATTGCCTGGGCCATTAACTGCTTGTTTGCACACCCGGCAAGTGCACCAACAATATACGGCATTTGCTCTTTGGGGCTGATCCGTAACCCCTGATGCTTAGCAGTGGCAAATCCGGCATCACTCAACCAGCTGTCTACCAAAGCACCACCACCGTGTACCACCACAAAGTCGTGCGTGCTGTCTTGTTGTACTAATAAATGAAGTGCTTTAAATAAGTCATGGGCGGCATGCTCTGAGTTAAGCACTGCGCCACCCAGTTTAATCACCCAAATTTTTTTATCTGTCATAAGTTACCCCATCAACCCTTGTTCATGCGGATACTGACTGGCCAGATTCATACACTGCAGTGCCTGTCCTGCCGCGCCTTTCAATAGATTATCTATGGCCACTGTGACAATCAGTTGCTGCCCCTGCTGCCGCCAGCCAATATCGACAAAAGCACGGTTTACCACCCCTTTGATTGAAGGCATGTTTGCACCTTTGAGGCGGATCAGCGGCTCGTCTGCCAGCACCTGGTAGGCTTGTGCAACCTGATGCTCTGAAACGCCCGGCTTGAGTGAGACATAGATGGTTTCCAGAATACCCCGTGGGAAATTCCCCAAATGCGGTGTAAACAACACGGGATGATCAAGATAACGCTCAATTTCCGGAGTATGCCGATGGTTAAACAGGCCATAAGGCGCCAGGGATACCTCACAAAAATGGGTAGTGAGGTTGGCTTTACGACCTGCGCCGGTCACACCCGATACAGCATTGACGATAATGGTGCTGTCACTGAGCAAGTCAGCCTGCTTAAGCGGTTTAAGTGCGTTCAGCGCGGCGGTTGGATAACAGCCGGGTACCGCTACCAGCTGAGCTTCGCTCAGTGATTCGCCATACCACTCCACCAGGCCATAACGCGCTTTGTCCAGCCAGTGTGAGTAAGGGTGGCCGAAACCATAGTATTGTTCATAGTCCGTGCTGTTTCTGAGCCGGTAAGCCCCTGACAAATCAAAGACTTTTTTGCCCATTTTTAGAAAGGTTTGAGCCAGCTCGACGCTGACTTTATGGTCGGTACAAAGGCAGACATAGTCGACATCGCTGTCGGCTATGTCTGCAAACGCCTCATCCGTCAAAGGGAGCAGGGAGACATCAAGTAAACCTGTGTGTTCAGGATATAGCTCACTCAGATATTTCCCTTTATCCAGACTATTTGCTGACACATAACAGCCACTCAGTTTCAAACCCGGGTGGCGGGCCACCAAACTGGCCAGCTCTGCGCCGCTATATCCGCTGGCGCCAACAATTGCTACGTTAAACATCGATAACTCTTATAAATTAGTAAACAAAAAACCCAACTATCTGCTATTGATGATGTTATCGTCGCATTGTTGCACCCTCTATATTTATGCTAAAAAAATGAATTGATATTCACCTTACATACATATAGATTTTTATGCAACAGGTTTGAATAAATATTTTTAGGATACTGCAATGTCATTACCCGACTTTAAAACTATGTACCGCGAGCTGATTGCCCGGCCCTCTATCAGTGCACTCGATCAGACACTCAACCAAAGCAACAGGGCGGTGATTGAACTGCTTGCTCAGTGGTGTGAACAACTGGGTTTCAGTACTGAAATCACCGAGCTCCACGCCGCGCCGGGCAAGTTCAACTTACTCGCCAGAAAATGTCCGCCGGGCCAGGCAGAGCAAACCGGTGGCCTGATGCTCGCCGGACACACAGACACTGTGCCCTTTGATGACAGCCGCTGGAACTTTGACCCCTTCACCCTCAGCGAGCGGGACAATCGACTTTATGGCTTGGGGAGCATTGATATGAAGGGCTTTTTTGCCTTTGCATTGAAAGCGTTGGAAGATCTTCAAGACCTACCACAAAGCGCCCCTATCATGATTCTGGCCACCGCAGATGAGGAGATCACTATGGCTGGTGCGCAGGAGGTTGCACGCCACAGCAACCTCAAGCCAGATCGCTGTATCATTGGTGAGCCGACCGACATGGTTCCTGTGTACACCCACAAGGGACATATGTCTTCGGCGATTCGGGTAACGGGTCGTTCGGGGCACAGCTCCGATCCGGATCGTGGCTTAAATGCCATCGAGATAATGCAGCAGGTGATGACCAATCTGTTACAGTTAAAAGAAGATTTAAAGAATAAATATTCACTTGAGGATTTTGCAATTCCTTACCCGACCTTGAATTTAGGTCATATTCACGGAGGCGACAATGCCAACCGAATTTGTGGCTGCTGCGAACTGCATATTGACCTTCGCCCCCTGCCCGGACTCAGCATCGCAGAGCTCCAGGCCTTGTTACTGCAGGCCGTTGCTCCGATCAATGCGCGTTATCCCGACAGCGTATCTGTGATTGACTTGCACGACCCCATTCCCGCCTTTCATGGCACACGGGATTGCTCCTTAGTTAAACTGGCTGAAAAAATTTCAGGTCACCAGGCTGTGGCCGTGAATTATTGTACAGAAGCCCCCTTTTTACAGCAGCTTGGTTGCGAGACGATCGTCATGGGACCCGGCTCCATTGCGCAGGCACATCAACCAGATGAGTATCTCGCGATGGAAAAAATCAAACCCAGCCAGCAGATCCTGACTGAGTTGATCAGACAACAATGTTTTGCTTAGTGCAGTGTAATAACATGTAATTGCAAGACGCCCCCTCAGCAACTATACCTGAACAGACGTAATACATAGGCGGTATTAGCTGGCGAAATGCGACCCGTCAATCGCAACTCAGAGCTGGCTTTTACCTCTGAAAATTGTGCCGTTTGCTCTGTGCAGCGGCTCAACCTGGCCGTTCGGGGCCATCGACTGTCAGCATAGGACGCCGCAGTATCTGTCTACTGGCAAGGAAGGGGCAAAAGATGTGCAAACCACTCTGTCATACCAATTACCATGGCCTGCGCCATTGTATCTGTCGTGATCTAAGCCGCTACTTACACAGCAAGCTGACCGCCGTTTGCTGCGCCGTTTTCCTTCCTCTGATGTGTGCCGCTCGTACATTTTTCTTATCACTTAATCAGGGGCAAACTTATGTACAGACTGACCGATTTTTATCATCTCAGTGCCACTCTGACTGGCTACGATCTGGTCGAGTTACAGGGCACGGGCGTGGGTCCCACTTATTGTAAGACACTCAGTCAGTGGGTTCGTCAGGACGTGATACAGGAACTCTATCACCGCGCAGAGGAAATTGGCTCACTTGAATGTGACTCTAATCAGGCGCAATTTTACGACCGTATCTGGAACTGCGCCAAGCTTGGGCCGGTCGCCAGAAACATCATCAAGATGTGGTACCTCTCTATCTGGTATCAGCTGCCTGCCGACTGGAATGCCCTGTATGGGGTGGATGATTTCAGCGCCGACAAAAAGCCCGTTGAAGACTACGTGATATCCAGCAATGCCTATATCCAGGGCCTGGTGTGGAATGCCCTGGGCAGTCACCCCATGGGGGCGAAGCAGCCTGGGTATGGCACCTGGGCCTTTCCCGGCCAATCAGCGAAACCACTTAACCTGGATTAGGAAAGCAGCATGACACATCATCATCATACAGAATACGACGTGGTCATCGTCGGGGCCGGCATTGCAGGCGCCATTATGGCTAAACAGCTGGGTGAGCAAGGCAAGAAAGTGCTGATCCTGGAAGCAGGCACGGGCACCGACGGGCGCTTCTTCGATCAGGGCAAAGAAAAAGGCTATGAATCTTACATGGCGCGTTTCTTCACTGCCATGGCCAAGATCCCCAACGCCCCGTATCCCAACAACCCCAATGCCCCGCAACCTTTGGTCACCGATATTCAAAAGCCACCGCTGGATAAGCCCGTCAGTGATCACGGCTATTTTGTCCAGTATGGTCCTGACCCGTTTGCTAGTACCTACACTCGTAGTGAAGGCGGCACCACCTTGCACTGGCTGGGCACCTGTCTGCGCATGCTGCCCGAAGACTTTGAGCTCAAAACGCGCTTTGGCCGGGGCCGGGACTGGCCCATAAGCTATCAGGATTTACAACCCTGGTACGAAATCGCGGAACAACATATTGGGGTCTCGGCCAATGCCGATGTACAGACCTATCAGCAGATTGATAACCCCAGCGTACAACTGCCGTTTGAAGCAAATTACGATTACCCGATGGAGCAAATTCCGCAGAGCTTTTTAGATCAGTATCTGGCCAAAGGACTTCAGGGCATGCAAGTTGAAATTGACAACCAGCCCTACCCCATTGATGTGGTGGCCACCCCACAAGGGCGCAACGGCATGCCGCGGGGGGATTATCGCCCTGTAGGAGCCGTAGGCAACCCAGATCTGGGTCAACGCTGCGCGGGTAACTCTAACTGTGTGCCTATCTGTCCTATCCAGGCCAAGTACTCAGCTTTAAAAACGCTGGAGCAAGCCAAAAACACCGGCAATGTGACCATAGAGACGCAGGCGGTGGCCTACAATCTCGAAGTGGACCACAAAACGCAGAATATCTCTAAGGTCCACTACAAACGCTACCACTCTACCAAATCTGCGGCTTATGACGATAAAGCGGTCAAAGGTAAAATCGTGGTGCTGGCAGCCCACGCCGTCGAAAACGCCAAGCTAATGCTGGCCTCCAATGTGGCAAATTCCAGCGATCAGGTCGGTCGCAATCTGATGGACCACCCGACTATGCTGACCTGGGGCCTGATGCCCTGCAAAATCGGCGCATTCCGTGGTCCGGGTTCCACCTCCGGGATCCCCTCACTGCGCGGCGGGGCATTTCGCGCCGAGCAAGCCGCTTTTCGTATTGAGATAGGCAACTGGGGCTGGAGCTGGCCAGAAGGCGCACCGATTGCCACTGTGCCTGAGCTCATCGATGAGCAAAACTTATTTGGCCCGGCCCTGCGTCACAAAATCGCCGAAGAGTACCCACGCATGTTCCGCTTTGGCTTTTTGGTCGAGCAACTCCCCGACCCCGATAATCGCGTCACGATAGACGATCAATACCGGGACCAGCTGGGCAACTATCGACCGGTGATCCACTACAAGGTTACCGACTATACCCGTGCCGGTATGGCACAGGCTAAGGAAGTGTCAGATGCCATTTTCCAGCGCCTGGGTGTAGAGCCTTTTACCAAATATAAAGCCAGCGATCCGGGTTATGTACAGTATCAGGGGAAAGGCTATGTCTACAACGGTGCCGGGCACTTGGTTGGCACGCACTTGATGGGCGATGATCCGAACACCTCGGTGGTAAACCGCGAACAACGCAGCTGGGATCATCCCAACCTCTACCTGGTTGGCTGCGGCAATATGCCCACCATTGCAACCAGTAATCCGACTTTAACCATGGCAGCACTGACCTTCTGGGCTGCTGACAACGTGTTAAACGCACTCGACCAGTATGAATGAGGGATCTGCCATGTATCATAAACTGCAAAAACGCCCGATAGAAACGCTCGAACAACTGCACCATGACCTGCAATTGGCCATTGAACTGGAGTTCTCGACATTACCAGTCTACCTCACCGCCTTGTATTCCATTGAGGAAGGCACCAACCAGTGTGCCTACACAGTGATCCGCTCGGTCGTGATGGAGGAGATGTTTCATCTGACCAATGCTGCGAATCTGCTGATTGCCACTGGAGGTAGTCCAGCCATTAACAGTCCGGAGTTTCTACCCACCTTTCCGACTAAGCTACCTGACGGCGAAACCTGGTTTGAGGCAGATCTGCAAAAGTTCAGCCCTGAGGCACTGCAAAACTTCCTTAAAATTGAAATGCCCGCCGCTTTGGCAAAAGCAGGTGATATCACCATAGGCGAGTTCTATGTCGGCATTGAAAACGGCTTGCAAACTCTGCATAACCGCTATGGCCCCGCGCTGTTCCCCGCCGACTGCCATGACAAGCAAATTGCGCATAAGTATTATTATGGCGGTGGCGGAGAGATCACCCCAGTGACAGACTTGGCCTCCGCCAACTTTGCCCTCAATGCCATCATCGCGCAGGGCGAAGGGGTCCCGGATGCGTGCTGGAACCCGGATCAGCCCTTTCCGTTAGGTGATACCACAGGTATAAGCAGCGGCGACCACCAGCTGTTTATGCAACCCAGAGAATTGTCCCATTACTACCGCTTTAACGAACTGCTGCTGGGTTATCGCTATGTTCAGGGTGACACACCCAACTCAGGACCGACCGGTCCGGCTATTCCGATTGATTATCATCAGGTTTATAACGTGGTGAAAAACCCCCAACCAAAACACTACCAGCCGTATCCTGCCATTGCCCGGCTGGACACTGAGTTCAACCTGACCCTGAGCCTGCTTCTGGATCAGCTTCACCTGGCTTTCAATGGTCAGCCTGACTTACTGGTTGCCGCCGTTGGTACTATGTTCGGACTCAAGGAAAAAGCCCAAAGCATGATGCGGGTCCCCCTGCCCGATGACAGCGGACAATACGCTACGCCGACCTGGCGTTATATCCCTGCAGAAGACCGTCCGGGAGGATGCTGATATGGCCACCAGACGCTTCGATCACATTATTGTGATCATGTTTGAAAACCAGTATCGCGGCTATGTGATGAATAATCCATACATGCGCAACCTTGCTGCTCAGGGGATTGAGCTGACCAACAGTTTTGGCGTAATGCACCCGTCGCAGACCAACTATATTGCGTCTCTGGCAGGCGAGCTGTGCAATGTAACCGACGATGAAGTGCCGCCACGTTTGCCCCAGCGCACTCTGGTTGACCTGATTGAAGATTCAGCTCAGAACCTGGACTGGCGTGCTTACATGGAAAGCTATGTGGCGGGCTGGACGCCCTGGACGGCAACCAATTTCACGCCCGTGAACAGTTATCCCTATGTGCTCAAGCACGACCCGTTTTCATCGTTTTCCCGCATTCTCGACAGCGAAACCCGCTGGAAAAAAATTGGTAACGAAGCACAGTTTTATCAGGACCTGCTCAATGATACCCTGCCTGAGTTTGCCTGGTTTACCCCCAATATGTGGCACGACGGGCATTATTTACTTGGCAGCAAAGACAATGACCTCAAGGGTGAGCGTGCGCCAGTATTGGTGGACCAGCAGGCCGACTGGCTGAAGTCGTTTTTTGCGTCGATTAACTTCCCCGGCCCAGACAGCAAGCTGCCCGATAATACGTTGGTGGTCGTCACCTATGACGAAGCCGATTTTGAGTCGGATTACGATACCAGCCAGAAATACAAGTATTACTACGACGGGCCCAATCAGATTTATACGGTATTACTGGGCGATACCCTGACGCCGTCGCGGCAGCATGAGGGCTACAATCATTATTCCTTGCTGCGCACCATAGAGGAAAATTTCTCGCTCGGCACCCTGGGTAAAAACGACGAGCATGCCAACTATTTCCGCTTTTTGTGGGATGAGACACTGCACTGGCAACCCGCTAATTGTGTGCCCCACATTGAGCGTGCCAGTGAACTGCAAGCCGCCAGCCTGGGTGAGCTGCTCTACCTGTTTTATATCCGGGATGACAGACCGGGCCATCTGTATTGCACCAGCTTTGATGGCCATGCCTGGTCTGAACCCTTACTAATGCACGAAGACTGTAAAGATCAGCTGCAACTGAGTGCGCAGGACACTACCCTGGTGCTGGGCTATCGCGACCTGGACCTGAGAATTACGTTGCAAACGCTGACGGCTAATCAGGGCTGGCAATCCCTGGCAGCACCCGGCGATGACTGTGTATCGGCCCTTGCCCTTCAGGTATTGCCGCAAAGTCAGGAGCTGCTTTTGGTGTATCGCGACCAGCAAGGCACCATGCTGGCACAACGCTATGCCCGGCAACACTGGCAAAGCCAGCCACAAACGTTGGTGTGCAGGCCTGAGGGGACTTTTACTCTGGCCTCTCTGGGCAGCAATACTTTACTGATTTACCGTGAGGGCAGCACCCATGCACTGGCCTGCCTGAGCTACAACAGTGCCGAGTTTAATATCACCGATGTCAGCAACAGCGCCTATGCCGGTCCCCAGGACAATGCCGTAAGCCATCAGTGGTCGGCTAATGGATTCGGTGTTGGCCATTTTTCTCAGGCACCCAGTAAACTCACGCCCGACGAGCCGGAACCACAGGAGCACACTTACCAAAGTGAGGGTCAACTGGCCGCCGCCACGCTCGATGGCGTACTACATTTATTCCACAACGCACCGAACAGTCAGCAACTGCTGAGCGCCAATTTCTCTATCCCCGGCGTACTTACCAGCCAGCTACCCGTGTCTTATGATCCGGCCAAGGCAGACACCACCAGCAATGGCTATGGCACCATGGCCGAGGCAGGTTGGAGTGAACAGCAGCCACTTAACCATGTCCATAGACAAGCGGACACGCCACTGTGTGCCACGCGTTATCGCGACCAGCTGTGGTGCTTTTATCTGCATAGCCACGATCAACGATTACGTGCTCATCGTGCCTCTTATAAATCGACAGCCCGTCACACAACCCGGGGATGACACTTATGCAATCAAGCAACAATCAACTCAATCAAGTCGACCATTTTGTGGTGGTGATGCTGGAAAACCGCTCTTTCGACCATATGCTGGGATTTTTATACACAGACGAAGGTAACCGCTCACCTCTGGGCCACGCTTTTGAGGGCCTGACCGGCTCAGAAACCAACCCGGATGACAACGGCGATCTGATCAGCGTATTTAAGATCCCCGCTGATCAACACCCTTACTTCTGGCCAGGCACCGATCCGGGCGAAGGCTATTACAACACCAACAGTCAGCTATTTGGTGATCACCATACACCGCCTGCTGGAACAGTCGCCACCAATCAGGGATTTGTTAAAGACTTTGCCTATACTCTGAGCTGGCAGCGCAAAGACAATGCGCAAAAACCAGGCAGCTGGCAGATTGTCGAGGGCACCAAAGCCTCCGACATCATGGGCATGTACACACCTGAACTACTGCCCGTACTCAGTGGCCTGGCCAAAGGCTATGCCGTATGCGATCACTGGTACTGCTCGGTGCCTACCGAGACACTGCCCAACCGGGCTTTTGTGCAAATGGCCACCAGCCAGGGGCGGCTCAATGATCACGATAAGGTCTACAATGCCACCAGTATTTATAACCGCTTTGAAGACGCTGGACTCAGCTGGGGGCTATTTGGCTATGAGGATGATGCCATCCTGACTCGTCAGTCTCTGGCAGCTCTACCCAAGTCACCAGAGCATGGTCAGTTTGGTAATTTCGAGGATTTCACCCAGGCCGCCACCAGTGGCACTTTGCCACACTATAGCTTTTTAGCGCCAGAATGGGGCTCAGATGGCAACAGTCAGCACCCAAATTATGATGTTGCAAAGGGCGAACAATATTTACAGGCCATTTATGAGGCACTACGTCAGTCACCCCGCTGGGACAAGACACTGCTGATCATCACATATGATGAACATGGGGGTTGCTATGATCATGTGCCGCCACCGGAAAACGCCGCGCAGCCCAAGGATTGCCCGGACAACGATGGTTTTAATTTCCAGCGCTTTGGCGTCCGGGTGCCTACAGTGCTGGTCTCGCCAAGAATTCCCGCCGGTACGGTATTTAGGATCAGCGAACCTGACACAGATTTAAACGCCAGTAGCCCAGCGCCCACAGCGCTGGATCACACCTCGATCCTTGCAACGCTGGAGCAGCGCTTTGGTCTGCCCCCGTTAACAGCTCGGGATGCGGCTGCGCCGGATATTGGCAATGTACTAAGCCTGAGCACACCGCGCAGAGACGATCCACTTGAAGGGATCAGCGCGCCGCGTAGTGAGAGTCAGCCACCATTGGAGGGCCAGACACAACACCAGCAGGGCAATGACTGGCAACCGCAGGCCGATCATCTGCAAAAAGTCGAAGCTGAACTGGTGGCCATGTTGCCGCTGAATGGCGATTACCGCAACCGTGAGACACCGCATTTCGATAACCGCGAGGACGCCAAGCGCTACGCGCGCGATCGCTATCACCGCTATTACAGCGAGTACAACGCCACACACTATGATCGGGATGAGTATCATCGCAATAACTCTCATCGGGATAAATAACCCGGCATAACACCCAGACGAAGGCGGCCAGGGATCCCGTTGCCTTCGTGCAGTCACTGAAGGGATCAGCCTATGGCACACGGGGTATGGCCCCAATTTGCCTGTAGCAATTAATGAGGACACCACCATGACTGATGTAACGCCCCCGGATCTTTCTAAACCTTTGCTGATCGATCCGGCACAGGAAAACCCACCAGCCCCGACCACTGAGCTGGGCCCACTGCAGCATTTGATCGGCACCTGGACCAATCAGCCTTTGGGTAACTCTGGCATGGGAGGCACAGACAAACCATTTTCTTACTGCCTGATGCCACTCCCTCAGGAAGCCAGCTATATTCTGAAAAACTTTTCGTATTACGAAGAACTGACCTTTTCAGCCATTCACGGCACGGCGCCTAACCGGGGTGGTTTGGGCACTCAGGTTGCCAATACCCTGTTTTACGAGCAGCGCGTCTACTTTGCCGATGGCCCGGCCAAGGATCAGCTGGTGCATGCCGAAAATGGCTCACTGCTGTTCCTGACCGATCGAAAACAGCTGCTGGGGCCTTATGGCAACGGAGAAAAGCCGGGGATCGGAACTGAAACGGTGCCTAACAGTGTGCCGCCCACACAAACCTATGACTTTATCAAGCAAATGTCGGTACCGCACGGGAACTCCATTCTGGCCAGCGGACATTTCCAGTCGGGCACAGGTGTGCCGACCATTCCGATGCTGAGCAAAAGCGACGTGCTCCCTATGGGTCTGCCCCATGATGTCAGCACCGATCAGTACAGCACCAAAAGTGTCGGTAATTTGAACCCGGACTTTACCCTGAACCCCAATCAGCCGCTGACCAACGCACTGGAAGTATCACCGCCTAAGAAGTTTATTTTGCTGGAAGTGGATACCGCCCACTCAGGTATTCCGGTCACCAACATTGGCTTTGAGCAACAGCACGCCAACGTCAGCCGTTACGCCATCAGCTACTGGCTGGAATCACTTGATGGCAGCGATAACTTTACTCAGCTACAGTACTCGCAAAATATCACCATGGAAATCCCCATACAGGGGCAAACCGTCACCTTCCCGCACATCACCACCAATACCTTAGTCAAAAAAGTCTAAACGGTGCGGGCATAAAAAAAACCGGACTGACGTCAGTCCGGTTTTTCTTTTAAACACGCTTAGATGGGCGAGCCCGGCGGCATCGGCAAGGCTTTAAAGCCCGCTGGCCATTTGCCGCTTTTCAGATACTGTGCCACCTGATCAGCCAGGTAGGTTTCAAACGCATCCGCTTTACTGGTACCACCAAATAAAGAGTCGTTGCTGTATTGCTCCACCAGCTGGTTAAGGTAAAAACGCGACTGAGCCTGAACTTCTGGTGCCAGCTTGTCACTGCTGCTCAGCGTTGCCAGGTGATAAGCCGTTAGAAACCGCACTCGCTGCGCAAGCTTAGTTGCCATACCCGGCTGTGCTTTAGGCTGAAAAACATGCTGATACACCGTGTTCAGCAGATCGTCACTACTGAGGTTGCCATCATTGCGCGCCCCCTGTTGTGCCAGGCGATTCAGTCGCTCTGGGTTCAGCAATAAGCTCAAAGTATGCTGCGCCGCTACTTCCGGCAATGCCATGGCATCGAGCGTCAGGCCAGTGCGACCTTTCACACTCTCCCGGGTTTTATACTCGCCATACGCTTTGGGCGGGATCAGCGCCAATACCGACTCAGGGATCATCAGTTGCTCAGGCGATAAGGTCTCCAACAGGGCCGACAGTGCCGCTTGCTGCTGCGCTTTGGCCACTACCTGTGCACCTTTCGGGGTCTGCTCGCCTCGCACTTCGTAGTCATAGTCTACCCCGCCAATCAGTTTTACTGCCGACTCCACCTGATAACGATGGAACAAGTACAGCGGCACCAGCTTTTCTTCCAGCTGAGATAAAGCCTCGCCGGTTTTGATGTTATTCAGGCCAAAACGGGCCAGCGCCTTTTGGCGAATATCCAGCACCCGAGTCAGCTCAGCAGCCGGGTCGTCACCGTTATCCCACAGGTGGGCGGTCGGGTGCGCACCACCTTTCGGGCGGGCATCAGCATCCGAGATAAACTCCAGCCCTTTGCGCTTGTTTTCAGCCAAAATCGCCGCCAGTGCCTGGGCTTCGTCTTGTGCGGTAAAATCACTGTAACCATACTTGATGACCTGAGTATCCCACTCGCCCATGCCAGTGGCATAGCCTTTACTGATATCCAGCTCACCCTGATCGTTCATATCCACCAGCGGATGTGGATAATCCATTACCGAGGCACGCTCTTTTACCGACGCCGAGAAGTTATGGGCAATTCCCAGGGTGTGACCAATTTCGTGGGCACTGAGCTGGCGAATACGGTCCAGCGCCATGGCATGCAAACGCTCCGTCACTTCATCGCCTTTAACAAATGGCGCGGCCAGGGCTTCTGCAATCAGGATGTCCTGGCGTACCCGCAGTGAGCCCAGTGTCACATGACCTTTGATGATCTCACCGGTGCGCGGATCGATCACCGATGCCCCATACGACCACCCGCGGGTCGCACGATGCACCCACTGGATCACGTTGTAACGAATATCCATAGGATCGGCATTTTCCGGCAGCACTTTAACCTGGAAAGCATTTTTGTAACCCGCCGCTTCAAAAGCCTGATCCCACCAGCGTGCACCATCGAGCAACGCGGTTTTCACCGGCTCGGGCACACCCGGATCCAGGTAATACACAATCGGCTCAACCGGCTCAGATACTTTTGCCGTCGGGTCTTTTTTATTTAAACGATGACGCGGGATATAGCGTACATACATAGACTCGCTCAGCGGTGCCGAGTAGTCTTTATGCTCTATGCTCCAGTAGCCCGACTGCGGATGAAATGCGCGGGGCTGATAGTTATCATCCGGCAGTTCGATCAGCGAGTGGTGCTGGTGGACAGTGACCGCATAAGGGTTCGCCGTCGCCTGCTTCACATACTCACCAGGCTTACTGCCTTTAAAGGTCAGAACCGCTTCCAGTTCGGTATTTTTCATAAAAGCTTTAGAGCGCGGCATATAGGTCGCGCTGCGGCTGGCGTCCAGGCTGTAACTGCCCTGTTTGCGCGCCGCCAGAGTGCGAGATACGCCATGTACATCCGATAATAAGTAAGGCGTGTAGTCAATCAGTACGCTGTCGTCATCTTCGGCTACCACCTTAAAACCGTTTAAAATGCTCGAGGCAAACGCCTCTTTCACACTTTGCTGCTCTGCCGGATTGTCAGCACTGGCACGAAAATAGGTATTCAGAGCACGCAGCATCACCTTGTCACCAAAGCGCTCGAACTGCACCAGATAAGTACTACCCAGCTGACCACGGTCCAGACCAATGTCGTTAGAGCCGACGCCATAAGGCAAGCTATGCTGCAACAAAAATGGCTGTGAGAGCTTGTCGACATCCAGATAAATTTTGCCACTGGATGGGTCGCTGTAAAACGCATAGAACCCGGGAAAATGGTTGAAGTTGTCAGTAAATTCATCAATAGACTTAATTGCGGCGTGCGCTTGGGGTATCATAGCCAATAGCAAAGCCGAGAACATGTGAGGTGCAAAGCGTGTTTTTCGCATTTTCTTATCTTTGTTGTTTGAGGTTAGATGACTGGTACCTCTTTTGTATATTAAATCGTATACAAAATACAGTTATTTAGGACAAAATTCAGCGCTGTTTGTGGCCTGCTCTCTCACTCTGGCAGGGCTGCAACATAACCGTTATCAGGACAAATATTTATGCGTAGACTTCCACCGGTGTTAATTGAAGACGGCTGTTCCCGTGAACTGGTTTCACTGATCAGAACCATTCTGGCTGCCTGTAAAGAAATCTCTTTCCGCGTCGGTCAGGGCGCACTGTCAGGCGTGCTGGGCTCAACGCTGGATGAAAACATTCAGGGCGAAACTCAAAAGAAACTCGACGTACTGTCTAACCAGCTACTTAAAGACATTCTGCTGGAGTCTGGCTATGTTAAGGCCATTGCCTCGGAAGAAGAGGAAGGCACGGTAGCAGGCAGCCCGGATGCCAAGTTTATTGTGGCGTTCGACCCGCTGGATGGCTCCTCGAATACCGATATCAATTCACTGGTGGGCACCATCTTCTCTATCATGGAAGCACCAGAAGACGGCGATCCGGCCGATCCGGCTATCTTTATGCAGCCAGGTCACAAGCAAGTTGCCGCAGGCTACGTACTTTACGGTCCGTGCACCACACTGGCACTGACCACAGGTAAAGGCACCCGCATCTTCACGTTGGACAAAACCCACGGCAGTTTCCTGCTGACAGAAGAGTTTGCCAAAGTACCGGCCGACACCAAAGAATTTGCCATCAACGCCTCAAACCAGCGCCACTGGCAGCCAGCCATGCAAAACTACATCAACGACCTGCTGGCTGGTGACACCGGTCCGCGCGGTAAAAACTTTAACATGCGTTGGATTGCTGCCATGGTGGGTGACGTACACCGCGTGCTATGCCGCGGCGGCCTGTTTACTTACCCGGCCGACACCAAAAACCCGGAAAAGCCATACAAGCTGCGCCTGATGTACGAAGCCAACCCGATGGCCATGTTGGTAGAACAAGCCGGCGGCCTGGCTCACACCGGCGAGCAACGTATTCTGGATATCGACCCGGAGCATATCCACCAGCGCGTGGCAGTGATCTTGGGCTCGAAAAACGAAGTCGAAGCGTGTCTTGGGTATCATAAGTAACCCCCTTATTTAGCGACACACTTTATACGCCATGGTAAGTTCGCCATGGCGTTTTTTATCTTCCTCTTTTTTCTCCTTATACCCTTCTTTTGCAACTGGCAGAAGTGGCTAATCACCACAGCGCTTCACGAGATGGCAGCCCCAGCCAGATTCGTTGTAACCTGGCACCACACAGATCAAAAAAACCATGGCCGCTTGCGCAGGCCATGGCTTGTCCTTAATCAAATTGCGTCATTACTGACAATTGGCAATTTCTTTCCATGGCCCCAATGAGGCCGGGTTGTTACCCTGCGTCCACCATTTGGCTTCATAGGTTTTGCCTTCAAAGGTCACCTGATCGCCCGTCGTATAGACATCTGCTGCATTCCAGGGAGCCGGGCAAGCATTGCCTGGTTCAAAGGTGACCTGTACGCTGTGTGCCGCAGCAAGTGCAACAAAGGTATAACTTGACTGCGCTGTCACACTCACGCCATCGACTTTCAATGTCGCAACGCGATAACCGCTGTCTGGTACAAAGGTCAGTGTGAAGTCGGTGTTGCCTTTTCCACTGATCACGCCATTGGCGTCTGGGGCTGGTGAAATGCTGCCGCCTGTGCCCACAACCGTGGCTGTGATGTCATAGAATACCGGTACATCAATGGTTGCATCGGTAAAGTTACCCGAGACAAAATCAAAGTTTGCGGCGCTGAGGCTGTTTACATCTGTGTTCTTCAGAACCAGACGTTTCTGATCGCCTTTTGAAGCCGTTTCGTCCAGCGTGATCACCGTATCCGCACCTTCCTGCGTCAGGATCAGCATGGAGAAGCTATAGTTGAACAGCGGCATGCTGATCACGGTTTTGGCCGGGTCAAAGCTGTTCACAGTCAGCGCCATGTTCCAACCCCAGTTCTGACTGTTCAGCGGCACAATAAAGCCCAGACGATCATAACCACCGGTCACGTTATCAAACATATCTGGTGTCAGGTCAGCAATCGTCAGGCCAACCAGCTCAACCGAGCTATAAATACCGCCATCTTTGGCCTGAACGCCAATAACCAACGCCGTATCGGTTTCATACGCTTTAAGGTGTTTAAAGCCAATGCCCGCCGTGCCGCGAATTTTATCCAGTTGTGGATTAAAGCCGGTCACAGTCTGCTTGCCTGACCAGGCAATTTCATAGATATCCGACTGGGCAATCACCGCTTCAGTATTGACGTTCACAGCAGCAGCCGACACACCTTCGAGTACCACACGCTGACCGGCAAATACCAGCTCAGCACCAGCAGCAACATCAGAGACTGACAAATTGCTCAGCGGTGCAACAGTTTGCCAGTCGCGCAGGATAATGCGGTCTTCGCCCACGGTGAAATCGCGTACGGTGGTCACAGAGCCGCTTTGCTCATGAAGCTCGATAACATCCACACCACCACCGGGTAGCACTAAGTCGTTACCCCAGCCCGCAGAGAGCTTTTCATCATATTTTGACCCTTCAATCACGTCATCTGCTGGCGTGTCGAAGATAGTATTGTAACCACCAAACTTGTGTACATACTTAGTGATACAGGTGCCCAGCTCATCACAGGTGATCTCATCCTTGGTCAGCAATCGTGCTGTACCCCAGGCGCCACGTAAGTGAGCCGCAGCCAGCAAACCCGACATGGTTGCCTGCACAGTGATTGGATTACCGTTGTCGTCTGTACCCGGCCAGCTCTTCGCCAGCGCCTGCTCCCAGGTCATGTTGGCATCGGTCAGCAACTGCGTCATCACGCCATAGTTAAACCGCATGGCATCGCGCATCACCAGTTCCTGATTATCCGGGATCAGCAGGTCAGCGAATGAGTTGACGCCATTCTTACCAACAAAGGTGCCTTCCCAGCGGTTCACATCTGTTGCCTGGATCTGGTTACCACCAGAGCCGACGATCTCAACCAGAGCTTCTGTTTTACAGCCAATCCAGGTACTGTCTTCCACAAACACGTAGAAGCTGTCGTACTCTTTGCCATCAATCGTCACTACTTTCGGGCTATAGTAACCGGCATCAATCAGAACGGCTTCACCCAGCTGATAACCCACGAACCCCCAGGCATTCATGGAGTTATACTGCATGGTTTTAAACATCTCAGCGCTATACGGAGTTTGTGAGTTATAGATTCCGTCAATGCCCAGCTTAGTGAAGAACTGATTAATGGTGGTATCTTCCGGGATCATGCTGCCTGTTGAGCAGTCACGTACCATACGGCCCGGTGCCGACACTTTGGCATACTTGTAAACCGGGTTATTCAGGTTCTCAAGGTAAAAATCTGCCAGCGCAGGGTTAATTCCCGATTCGAAGTTTCTTAAGCTATCCAAAAAGTCCTGTACGCCCGTTCCCGCTGACGCGGAACAACTTAAGATCACGGCGGCTGCACATCCTGTCATTTTCAATTTCATTAGGTGTTTCCTCATTATTTTTTTAATCGAAACAAACCCAGCAATACCAACCCGATTAGAGCAACAATTTTAATGAACAACCGCGACCCAACCCAAGCCGCCTACCAATAAACCCGCATTAATTATCTATTGCGGGCTAATATCACTGAGGCAGTGAGCAAGCCTATCTTGCTTAAGATGCAAAATGGGCATTTCTATTTGCTCAACTAATATACAAGCTAGCGCTCACAAAATAATAAGTCAATTGTTTTTACAAAATTTATTGCAATAACATTTCACTCATAAAATCAATTATAAAAAGGCGAGAAATAAGGCAAGCCGGGCAAACCTGCCTTAACCGAGTAGAAGTGCGGGTACACGGAACCTGTCCGGTCAAGACGCCGGAAATGTCAGGTTTGCACCCTTATCCGCGCACCTGTGCAGTCTTCCTTGCCAGGTTGCGCGCGGATTAGCCAGTTAAAACCAAACTGGCCTAAGGGAAGCGGGCACCTCCCTTATTCAAACACCGGACAGCTTGGGTTGCTGCCCGGAAAACTGAGGGTTAGAAGCGCACGCTTGCCCCCACAAAGTAACGCGTACCAAACTCATCCACGGCATGAACAATGTTACCTGCGGTGGGTTGTCTGAGTACCAGAGCCTCGTTAAACAGGTTAATGGCCTCAAGCGACACATCGATATTCTCTGTTACATGCCATACCACTGACGCATCGACCTGATCGTAGGCATCATTCAGGCTGTCCAGGCCACTGCCGTTGTATTGACGGACCCAGTTATCACGATAGTTATAGGCCAGGCGCACACTGAACAGCTCATTCTCGTAGAAACCTGAAAGGTTGTAAGAGTTTTGTGATACCTCTTCAATCGGTACTTCTTTACCGGTTGAGTCGGTGCGGCTGCTGTCGGTGTATGTGTAGTTTGCCTGTACCCCAAAGCCATTTTCAAAGTCGTGTTGATACTGTAACTCAATACCACGAACATCAGCGGTTCCAACGTTTCGCGAACGTGTTACCAGGCAGCCTGCACCACATCCGGGATAATCCTCAGCAACCGTTGTTTGCTCAATATAGTCACTGATGTTCTTCACAAACAAAGTGGCGCCGAGCAAAGACGACGGGTTAAAGTACCACTCAACGCCCATGTCGTATTGATCCGATTTATAGGGATCCAGATCCGGACTACCGACATTGGCTGTTTTAAAGCTCTCAGAAATGATGTCTGCCACTTTCATATCGTCATAATCCGGACGAGACACCGTTGAACCGGCAGCAAAACGGAAGATCATGTCTTCACTGAGATCAACAGCCAGGTTCAGGCTAGGCAGGTAGTTGGTATAGGTTTTATCCACTTCCCCCTTAACGCCATTGATTTCGCCTTTAGAGAGAATGTCAGTTTCCACCACCCGCAGGCCTAAGTTACCGCGGAAACCCTCTCCCGAGAAATTGGCTTTAACATACGCAGCAGCAATGTCTTCCTCAATAGAGAAAGCATCTTTAACCGTCACCGTGCCTGGCGCATTATTGCGGGCGTAATCCCAAAGTCCACGTGTGCCAATAGGGAAAGCCGACAAACTACCAGCACGGCCTTCGGCACTGTGCAGGCCAGAGACAAAGCCACCGTTGAAGTCACCAAGCGTCAGTCGCTCGCCGCCTGCACGGATTGTATCAACACTCAAGTCCTGGTTGTTTTCCTGATAAGAGAAGACCTGTTCCTGGAATTTCACTCCGGCTTGGATAGACGTCATGACCGGCGAGTCCAGTTCAAAGGTAAAGTCGGCCTGGAAATAGTCAATTTCATGATCACGCTCGTAGTTGATATACGTGTACTCATGGAACAGCTCAAAATTCTCATGACTGCTCATATAATCGGAATTTACCGGGATTAGCTCCAGCGGACCGCTGACATCATACGAGAAACCTGAGTTGGCACGTTCAGAGATATCACCCCACCAGGTACTTGTCTGGCCAATGCGGCCTTCAGCGGTGGATTTACCAATAACGAAATCCGCAGACCAGGCTTCAGCCTGATAGTTGGCCGTAAAGTTCACCACATCCGATTCCATTTTCGGGGTACGCAATACTGTGTTGTTGAACAAAGGTGCGTTGCCCGGACCAGATGCGGTGACGGTTGCCCCGGTAACAATCCCCTGTTCATTCACTCTGACAGACTCACCCTGCAATGTGCCGTAACCCATAATGGTGAATAGCGCAGAGTTAATATGGTCATTTTCCAGTTCAAACAGATTGTAATCCAGACTTAGGGTCAGTGCGTCGCTTGGTGCGTACTGTACGCTGATCTGGCTACTGCTGCGCTCTCTGTCTTCATCAAACAAAATTGAGGCTGCACAACAAGAGGTTTTCCTCATCACGCCATTGCTGTCTTCCAGTTCAGTTGCACCAGGAGGCCCGAATGTCGACAAGGTTTCACGGTATACTTTTGACTCTTCATTTGAGTAAGCAACTAAAATACCGAAGTTTTCTTGCTCATTTTTCCAGCTTGCCAGGCCTGAGTAAGCAGGAGACCAGTCTTCAGCATTGCTATGGTAGGCATTTTCCACCGACGCAAAAACAGTGCCTGAGTCCATATCCAGCGGCTTGCGCGTCTTCAGGTTGACCGTTCCCCCCATCGCCCCTTCGTTGATATCAGATTCAACAGATTTGTAGACATCCATGCCCGAGATCTGCTCTGCAGCTAACATTTCAAAGTTAAAGCTACGGTTCATACCACCCAGGTCAAACCAGCCTACGCTGGCAACATTCTGACCATTCAAAAGCACCATGCTGTGTTCCGGTGCTGTACCACGAACCGTTACGCCGCTCACTTCACCAAAGGTTCTGACCACAGTCACACCCGGGATCCGCTGCATTGCATCACCGATATTTTTATCCGGAAACTTACCTATGTCTTCGGCCGAAATTGAGTCAACAACAGAGTTTGCAAAGCGCTTAGTATTGAGCGCCTCGGTCAGACTGCGTCGGATCCCTCTGACTTCTATTGTTTCAATTTCCTTATTTGCGCCTTCCTGCTGTTCAGCCACTGCACCAAACGACATACCAGATAACGCTGTCGCTACACAAACCGCCAGATAACTAGATTTCAGATAACTGGTATTTACCTTTGAGCCCTGATTTTTCATGCTCTTCTCCCCTTTGCCTTTTTCCCAAGCCGTTCATTCCCAGTGAGTCGACGGGCTTGTATTATTATCAAACTGTCATTTTTTATTAGTAAAATTGATATACTAAGTATTTATTAAATCATTTTGACTAATTGTCAAGCACTTATTATTTCGTTTTACTGCTCTTTTTAAAGCAGCTCAGCCATCGCCCGGGCGCTGACGGATCGGCTCGAGTATGCACAAACATAAGTCGATAAATCAGTATATTGCGCCACCTCATAGTCAGAACGCATGGCAATCACAATGACGTTATCAGACCATTTTTGCAGCGCCTGTTTCACACGCTGTTGTTGCGCAGCCACATCAAAACTCTCTCCGGGCAGCGGGTAGTCTTCTGTGATGAGTACCAAAGGTTCTGCCATTGGTTCAGTCGGTGCCTGTAGTGCGGCCAGCAGCTGGTCGTGCTGCCAAAGCCGGTACTCGCGTCCTCGCTCTGCTAATGTGTCGAGGATCACATCTCGTGCTGAGTTTGGGTCGTTCGGACCAATTCCCCGGCTATTCACTATGCTGTCGTAGCCTTTGGGATCTGCGGCAAATGCCAGAGTAAATGGGCGGCCAGCCAGCGGCCACTGCTGATGGCGATTACGCACGACCCGAATGGCAGCCTCAGCCGCTTCGCGTGCAAGTTGATTGGCACCTTCCAGTATACTGGCGGCCGGGCTAGGTGACGTCGCAAAATGTTGGTACTTGAATGTTAGTACCTGTTGCAAACGCGCATCGATGACAGACTCAGGCAGGCTACCCTGCTTCACAGCAGCAATGACGCCGTCAATGGTTTGCGCCTGAATGGCCTTGTACGGTGTGGTGCTGTTCTCGTAGTGTTCTTCACTCAGCATCACCAGGTTGGCGCCAGCCTGCAACGCCCGAATGGCCGCGTCTTCCGGGGCATAGTTTTTTCGCATCGACCACATGTTCATGCTGTCAGTAATGATCAGGCCTTCAAAGCCTAATTGCTGACGTAACACCCCTTGCAAAATCGTCGATGATAAGGTTGCAGGGTGGTCGGCATCAATTTGCGGATAACTGATATGACTGGTCATGATCAGCGGCACGCCCGATTCAATGGCAGCCTTAAAAGGCAAGAGATCTTCGCGCATCAGCTGCTGCAATGATTTATCCACCACAGGTAACGTCTGATGTGAATCGCTGTGGGTATCTCCGTGTCCCGGAAAGTGTTTGGCACAGCTCAAACTGCCGCTACGCTCTACACCGCGCACAGCGGCTGCAACATGACGAGCAACATGGTGACTTTGCTCACCAAAGGCGCGCAGCCCAATGATGGGATTGTCGGGATCCGCATTCACATCCGCACAAGGTGAAAGCAGTGTGTTGTATCCCACTTCCCGCATTTGCTCCGCAAAGACCTGATACATATCTGTGGTGAGTGCTGTGTTGTCGGCCTTACCCAGACCCAGATTGCCAGGTCCCAGATCGGTATACTGAGTGAGGATCCCCCAGGAACCCTCCTGATCGACGGCCAATAACAAAGGTGCATCGCAGGCTCTCAGTGATGCCTCGTGTTGTAAGTCATGTGCAAGCTGCGCTGCACTTGTGGGGTTAGCGGCATTGTCGTCGGTAATATAAAACCCGCCGATGTGGCGTTCCTTGACCAACGCCTTTGCATAGTCCCGGTCCTCTCCGGCAAATGCCAGTACAAACAACTGTCCGACTTTTTCTTCGATGCAAAGCGTGTCTATGAGTTGCGCAACTTTCTTTTCAATATCCATACTGCCCTCTGATTTTCGGCAAAACAAAACCCTCAGCGCCACGGCGCCGATTTAAAAAATATTCAGCTAAAGGAGTGCCCGTCAGGCACCCTGAGGTTGATATCAATCCGTTTTATACATTCATCAATCTTTCAGTACGCACAAAGCGGCCGTCACTGCCATTCAATTGATAAAACGCATACAGGACTGATAAAAGTTAAGCCGCAGATTTGGCGCCAGTGATCAACCCGACCAGATCTTCTTTGGTCACATCGCTGACAGATACATCCGCCACCGACTGACCCTGATAAAGCACCACTGCACGGTCGCAGGTTTCGACAACATGCTGCATGTTGTGGCTTATCAGCAGTACTGCTACGCCCTGCGAACTGATCACATTGATCAGTTCATTGACCTGGGCACTTTGCTCCACCCCCAGAGCAGCGGTTGGCTCATCCATAATCACAATATCAGCGCCCCAGTTCACGGCACGGGCAATGGCCACGGCCTGACGCTGACCACCAGACAAGCGGTGGATCTGCTCCTGATAACTTGGAATGCGGCTGTTCAGTCGGTTCAGGGCTTTTTTCGCCCGTTTCTCCATGGCTTTTTTGTCCAGCCAGCCCAGTCGGCGCAGGATCGGATTTTTGTGCAGGATCTCGCGATTAAGAAAGAGGTTCTCTGTGATATCGAACTCGGGCACCATGGCCAGATCCTGAAATACCGTTTCTATCCCTGTCTCACGCGCAGCCAGCGGCGAGTCTATATGTACCGGCTGGCCGTTGACCAAAATCGCGCCTTCATCCGGCGGGTGGATCCCGGAGATACAACGCACCAGAGTCGATTTACCGGCACCATTGTCACCCAGTAAGCCAACCACTTCGCCTTTATTAATGGTAAAGCTGACCCCTTTAAGGGCGTGAACGCCGCCAAAGCGCTTATGTACATCCCTGACTTCGAGGGCGATTTGATCTAATGCACTTCTAACCATTTTTCAACTCCTTGACACCAATTGCCACTGCCACAATCAGGATAGCGCCGCGGGCTATCATTTGTTCATTTGTAGAAAACCCGGACAAGATCAGACCGTTATTGATCATGCCCATCAACCAGGAGCCCAGAATGGCACCGATAATACAGGCCCGACCACCAAACAGGCTGGTCCCGCCAATCGCCACCGCGGCGATGACGGTCAACAGATCCGCCTCACCTAAAGTGTAACGGGCACCATGCAGGCGGCCGGCATACAAGAGCCCCGCCAGCGCAGCAGCCATAGATGAGATAACCAAAGCGTAAATACGCACCTGAGTCACCTTAATCCCCATCGCCAGTGCCGCTTTAGGGCTCCCCCCCACTGCAAGTAAGTGCTTACCAAAAGCTAATTTAGTCAGCACCACATAACCCAGAGCCGCGATCACCAGTGTCCAGATAAATAGCGATGGAATACCAAACAGCTCACCAGCACCAAAAAACGCAGTGAACGTCTGATCTATGATAGGTACGGATTCAAGATTGGTCAGTTGACGCGACAGGCCCGTGATCACGCCCATAGTGCCCAAAGTGATCAACAAAGAAGATACCTGTAACCGCTCAATCAGCAACCCGTTGATCAGGCCCACGATCAGACCCACACTGAGCGCCCCCAGGACGGCAAGCGGGATACCCACATGTTGTAATAACAGAGCGCCAACCAGGGCTGATAAAGCGACAACCGAGCCTATAGACAGATCGATATGACCCACTGCCAGTGCAAAGGTCAAGCCCACTGCCATGACAGTGATAGGGGCAGTCTGGCGCACAATGTTCATAAAGTTGGTCAGGCTGAAAAAGCCCGTATCATGCAGTGCGACGGCAAAAATCAACATCACTGCAAGGAATATATAGTAGATAAAAAACTCTCGTTTCACTGCCAGCAACTTCAGCTGCTGCAAAGGTAGTTGATTAACGCTCATGGTATTCCTTATTGTTTTAACGCTAAATTCAGCAGTCTGGGTACAGGCGACTGAAACGCCCGCTGCCAGATCTCAGCAATATTGTCTCGCTTAACCGTATCAAACGGCACCAAAGTAAAGTGTGGTGCGGGTAACCCCAGCGTTGAAGCTGCACCCAGTCTGGCCATAGTCTGGCCGATATCAAATGGACGGTCAGAAATGGTGCCGTACACGTTGCCGCTCATGGCCATATCCAGCAAATTATTGACCCCTAAATCATGAGTAATCACTTTAATATCACGCCGACCCAAAGAGCGCAGAGCTTCGACGACGCCTTCGGCGGCGGCATCCCAGGAAACATAAATCGCCTCCAGCTCAGGATGTTGTAACACCATGGCCGCAGCCACATTGCTGGTCTCGTGCTCTTTGATAAAGCCCTTTTCGATGATCACATCCAGTTCAGGATAGGCTTTGAGCCCTTTACGGAACGCGTTATCGCGATTATTGGTGATAAAGTAGCTGGCATCGTGATAGATCATGCCTATTTTACCTTTGCTATCCAGCGCGTCCGCCATCAGGTCAGCGGCTGCCTTGCCCATACCAAACATGTCGTCGGTGACGATACCGACAAAATCTTTGCCCTGCTCAAATCCGGGGATGGGGTTGCTGAGCAGCACGAGTTTGGTGCCCCGCTCAATGGCTTTCGCGTAGCTTTGTTTAGTACTCACCCCGTCGACGCTCAGTGACAAAATGATGTCGGGGTTTAAAGCCGCAATATTTTCCAGATCCGCCACTTGCTTGGCGGGATCAAACTGGGCATCGGTTGCTGCCACCACTTTAATGCCTAGCTTCTCAAATTCGGCACGTGCACCGCGTGATACAGCGGCAACCCAGGGGCTGGCACCATGCCATACCAATGCGGCAGTCAAATCTTTTGATTTAATAGCCTGACTCTGCTGTTCGCTCAGGTGAATATCACTGGATTTTGCCGCTTTGCTCCAGTCGATGCTTTGCGTTGCCCAGCTCATCGATGTTGCACACAGTGCAGCAGCGGCGAACACCCCGCTCAGCCACGCGCGGCTACGACGGCCCTTTATCTGAGTTCCTGTAGACATAGGTAGATCCTGCTGTTGATTATTAAAAGTTCGCACCCGCGAACGCCCTAACTGCCTTTTTAATACTGGCATTTAGGATCTGTTTTGTTGTATTTATAGTCATATTCAGCCAACAAACCGCTTATGTCAAATAGTTTGACTAATTATTTTTTATTCGGTTTAGCATCATGATCGAGTAAGATGATCGGCTTAGTTCAGGGATAATGTGTTGTATAAGCAGGTACATACGACGCATTAACAGGGGTTGTATGATGTTTATAACCCCGTAATCAGATTCAAATAGTAAGGCGAACACATTGAAAGGCTCCAACGCAAAACAAAATAAATCGATAAATTTGCGTCTTGTACTCGCTCAGATTGTCACGCAGGGGCCGATCTCCCGCGTAGAGATTGCCCGTAATACACAATTGACCAAACAAACCATTACCAATATGGTCGAAGAATTACTGAGCGTTCAGCTTGTCGAAGAAACCGGCATAAAGAAATCCGAAGGGGCAGGCAAACCCTCAAAAATGCTGGTTCTGAATAAGAAGGCGGCGTATACCCTGGCCGTACGGATTGTCGATAATGAGCTGGAAGTTGGCTTGTTTTACCTCAATGGTGAACTGCTAAACCGGCTGCATACCCGACTGGACACAAACGATACACCACTCGACAAAGTCAAATACCTGATTGATACCCTGCTGACGGTGGCCAACCTGACCGAGTCTCAGGTGCTTGGCTGCGGACTGTCGGTACAACTGAGTCATCTTAAAGGCGTCGAGATCTTTGCTCACAATCGACAACTACAACAACAGCTTGCCGATACACTGGCAGTTCCGGTGGCGCTCGAAACCACCGCATCCGCCTGCGCCAGCTTTCAGATGCTGTTTGGCGAAGCCCGGCTGCTAGATAGCTTTGTATATGTACATTTAGGTAATCAGGTTGAATCTGCCGTGGTGTACGACCGTCGGATATTGCTCGGACAGAATGGCCTGACGGGCGCCCTAGGTGACTTGTTTGTAACACCCGAAACCGATGACGATACCGCAGAGTTAGGCCGTCTGAATGACTTTGCCTCACTTAATGCATTGAAGCAGCATCTGGGGCGCACGGGCTGCTCCACCGAAGAGCTGCACCACCAGCTACAGGAACACCCGGTGATAGAGCGCTGGCTTGAGCAAGCCGCTGAGCCAATGCGGATCGCCATTCACAGTATAGAGTCGTTATTAAATACTCAGACTATTATTTTAGGGGGAGACATTAATGACTGGCTGCTGGATAAACTGACGTCAGAACTGCGCCCGTTTATCCCATCTATTGCGCAGTTTGGTGAGCGCCAGGTGGTACGCCTGGTCAAAACCCCAGATGTTGCAAACATTGCACTTAAAGGGGTTGCTACCCTGCCCCTACACAGCGCACTCAGCGCCAAGAATATGCAAACCTTGTATTTTCCTGTCCTCAGCGAGCCCAGTGAGCTTCAGGAGCTGGTTTACTAGTGCTCAAGGGGCAAGTGTCGCAACCGGTACACTCGAATCTTGCCCCCATTCACTCCAGGACGCGTCATAAACAGACAAAGGATAAAACCCACATTCATCGGCAATCATGGCCAAAATACAGGCCGTGATCCCGGAACCACAACTAAACTGCAAGGCCTGGTTGGTCACACCGGCGTCGTTCAGCAACGCTCGCAACTGCGCTTTGGGCTTTAACAGGCCGCTGTCATCGAGTACGCTGGCATAATGCACATTGGCACTACCCGGAATATGACCGCTTCGCATCCCCGCTCTGGGCTCACTTTCCTGACCGCTAAATCTTGCCGGGCTGCGGGCATCCAGTAATAAAACACTGGGGTCATCTATTGCCGCCAGTACCGCTTGTTTATCTATGAAATACCCCGTCTGAGGCTGCGCAATAAAATCTCCAGGCTGCGGGCTCTGCACATAGTGTGGTGCCACGGGTAAACCCAGCTCCAGCCATTTGACCAGCCCCCCATCCAACACATAAACCTGCTCAAATCCCATGGCCTTAAACATCCACCAGGCACGAGCTGCACTAAACAAACCAAAGTTATCATATACAACGACGGTATCCCGCTGGTTGATACCCAACAACCTTACCTCTCGCTGAAACTGCTCGGCACTGCACATAGTGCTGGGAAACCTGCCATTGGGGTCACTAAACGTCTGGCTGATGTTAAATCGTTGTGCGCCAGCGATGATCCCTTCAGGCTGATAGACGCCCTGCGTACCAACTTTCAGCATACCGCAATCGAGTATCACAACATGTTCCAGATTCTTCAGTAACCAGTGACAGCTTTTGATATTTTTCATGTTCTAACTTTTGTTTAAAATTGTAGGACTGGGGTGATTTTGTTCATTAGCTTTGGTTATACTAGGTTGGATTAGTGCCCATAACAAGAAAATCCATGCCTAAAAAAGTCATAGAGCCTAGCAACATCAGTGGCCCCATCTTAGTGATACTGCCCCGTTTTATTGGCGACGCCATCAATTCGCTCCCCGCGATAGAGTTGCTTAATGACTTGTATCCGGGAAAAAAGATTTACTTACTTATTCGTCCATATATGCGCGAAGTACTTCAAAGGGCTGAAGGATATGACTTTGAATTAATAGAAGATGCACGATATCACTCACGTGAACGCACTGGTCTGTACAGCTTTGCCAAAACACTCAAAGTTTTGCGATTTTCTATGGCAGTGTTGTTACGCGGTTCTTTCAAAGATGCAGCATTAACCAAGTTGGCTGGGATCCGTAATGTAATTGGGTATGCACAGAATGGTCGCAGGCCTTTGCTCTCTCATCCACTCAAACTCAATGAATGTCACCATTATATATTTCGCTACTGTCGCCTGGTAAATGACACACATGGCAAACCACTGGATAGCTTTTCTTTGCCCCGCCTTAAAGCAAATGACATTGAGCTGACGCATGGTGCCCCTCAAGCAACCGCGGTTTATATTGGTGGCAAGAACAAAGCCACACGACACTACCCGGTTCACCTTGCAGCAAATGCATTGGCGAAAATTGCTGCTCAGACATCGACCCATCTTTACCTGTTGGGCGACAGCAGTGAATATACTGATACCGAGGAGTTGCTGCAGCTGCTTGCTGCACAAAATATAACCGCAACTAATCTCGCCGGTAAAACCTCACTGGGCGAGCTGGTCGATATCATCGCAGCCATGGATACAATGATCACCATAGACTCCGGCCCTATGCATATTGCAGCCGCATGCAATGTACCAACGTTGGCATTAGTGGGCCTCGGCACTTCTCCCTTTTCATTAGTGGCGCCTTTAACCAGCCAGTGTCAGGCTATCACCAGTCACTCAACGAGTCTTGATGAAGCTGAGATTATTTGCGCAATAAAACCCGAATACCTTGCCGAACGCTACCTAAATCTGTTCAAATGAGCAGTTGACACTAAAATGACACCATCCGAGTAATTTCGTAGTAAACACAATGAAGCAACCTTCTATTTTTATTATCAATATGGATGGCTGCGAAGACAGATGGCAGGCAACCTACACTCGATTAAAAGAGGTAGGGTTGGATGCAACTCGTTTTCCTGCTACCAATGGTAAGCAACTCTCAGAATCTGAAGTCACAGAATGGTACGATCCAGCTGCTAATTTAAAGCGTTACCATCGGCATTTAACCCCCGGTGAAATAGGCTGTTATATCAGCCATTACCGGGTATATGAAAAAGTTGTTAATGAACAACTGCCTTATGCATTGGTGCTGGAAGATGACCTGCATATTGAAGATAGCCTGGCACCGCTGCTAGCTTTAATCCCAGCACTGAAAAACTGGGATATGATCAAGCTTTCGGATAATCGGGCTAATCCATTTATTGATACGCTAAAACTGAGTGACCACTTTACCCTGGGCAACTATAAAAAAGTGCCAAATGGCGCTCAAGGATACTTGATAAGCCAGGAAGGTGCCAAGAAACTAATGCGACGGAAACCCTTCTTCCGACCTGTAGATGTTGATTTTCAATTTCACGGGGAGCTGGAGTTACGTATTGTTGGTATAAAACCTTATCCAATTTCTGAAGACACCAGTTTTGGAAGTGAAATAGCACACGTTAATCAGGGCAGGCATTCCAATCGAAGTACGTTTGTACGCAATGCTAAACACCGGATTAAGCTTTTTCTACAACGCCAATCTCGTTCTGCGAGAATAAAAGATATTCTCTGATATCGACTGGATAGCTCACCAAGTGAGCGTCCAGCCTTTTTATTATCAAAAATAAAAATCGAATTAAGTTCTATTTGGCCACAACGGCTAAACTTGAAGGCTTCGTAAACTGAGCTAATTCCAAACCGCACAGCACAGTGCATATTTCTGGTGAATCAAAATTTGGCACAGATATGAGTACGACTATGAATAAGTCGGATATATAGTGATACCTGATCTCACTGCTTTTTCTGAACTATTTTGCTCCTTTGCCATTCCAAAGGACTCCGAGTCGAGATATTGAGTTACGATATTTCCAAAATGCGCATTTTCGTATCTAATGGCAACCGTGTACAAAACACAGATACAATATAACAGCACCGACATCAACAACAGGAGAGAAGAGTTGAAAAAAGCAATATTTACATTGGCCATAGGAGATAACCCTATGTACCGTGCTGCAATCAAGAGCTTTGAAATATACGCTAAAAAGGTAGGTGCAGATCTGATCGTGTCTGACTCGCTACACTATCCCATCAAGATTGAAAACCCACTTTATAACGCCAGCCCGGCCTGGACAGAAAAGTTAAGAATTGGCGCACTCCTTGAAGAATATGACAGGGTCCTGTATGTGGATGCTGATGTGTTAATCACGCCTACTGCAAGGGATGTCTTTGAGCTTTACCCTGATACAAGTAAAGCGTATTGGTTTAACGAAGGAGTTAAGCAAGAGCGAGCACCTGATATTGCAATGATTCAAGGTGTGCTCGGAGAAGTTAACTGGCCAGAGCGGGACAGTCGTCCTGTCTACTATAATGCTGGCATTATCCTCACCTCAAAACAGTGTCCACTTTTCAAAAAAACTGACTTAGACGACTTGCAGGAGATCTGCAATAGAATCACTCATTATGATCAGAGCTACTTTAACTATACTTTGCATAAACATAACATTTCTCACGAATCGCTAGATAAATCGTTTAATCGCATGGATATGTTTGGCCATGAAGACTATCTGAAAGCAGATTTCATTCATTATGCAGGCAAAGGTTATGCAAAGAACAACCGTCGCCGAGATGTCCAGTTTATACGGGACTTCGCTCAGCTATACAGTGACGTAGTAGATGAGATTGAAATTAAAGCACTAAAGGAGCATGCGTGGACACTCTATTTGGAAAAAATCCACAAAAAGTATCCCCTACCAGACTTCTTTTTGACTCAGCTTTGCAAATGGTTTGTACCTAGATAATAGATAGTAAGTTTGCTGGTATCGATTAGACACAGAAAAAAGTCACTCAAGCGAAACTTAAGGTATCTTTCACATTCTCGGACTCAAGAAGGTAAGCGAGTTTAATTCTGGGTACTCATTCAAATAAACAAACCTCTGAACTCATAAGTCGGGACTGAAAACTGCAAGCGTGATCGCTCAGCTTAAAATCACACAAAAACACTTTATAAACAAAGATTTATTAAGAAAAAACAAATTATTTAAGTTCACTTCGCATCATACAATCGCAATATGACTAAAGTGTTTTTTCTCAACAGACTAATAATGCCGAATATTTACATACTCGGCATTCGTACATATACCTAAAGCGCGGACTTCCATAACACCGCGCTGTAGGTATAGTAATTCAATCGTACTTTAGATCTTGGTTGTACACGTAGCCGTAGCTGTTACACTGTGCTGCTGGGATTTGCCGCTTAGTATCCAATATCCGCCATTCTGCACAACCTGTACAGCTTCACCTGAACCTTTAAATTTGCCTGAGATTTTTGTCAGGTAACAAACATGTGTTTTCGCAGATGCTAGGATTTTTTGCGATTCCCCTTGGTTCCATGTATACGACTTCAGGTCAGGGTAACTGCGCGCAACACACCCTGCTTGCGCTTCAACACTGTGTTGATTAGATGTGCCTCCAAGGTACGTACCATAACTATAGTTTTTTATGCCTATTGACTCGGCCCACCCTTCGAACTTACCACTCATACCAGTCAAAAAGCACACATTATTACGGTCACCAAGGTAAATATCACTTTGACCCTGAGACCAGGTGTCATATTGAACATCATAATTACCTTTGGGGTTAGTAACACAAGTAGCTATTGCCGCGACATTATCCTGATTTGATTTACCACCGAGATAATAAGTAGCACCGACTTCCTTTACCCAAACTGCCTCACCCCAGCCCTCAAACTTACCCTGCACCTTTGATAGAAAGCAAATTCGATCTCTTGAAGAGCCAAGGCTAACTTGACCTTCACCTTGTTTCCAGTGGTGTACACGGTATTGATAATCTGCTGCATGTGCTGCTGCACCTGAAAATAGAGAAGCCGCAATCAGTCCGAGTTTGATGGATATACATTTCATTTTACATTCCTTTTCAAAATTGAATATTAGTGTCCCCTTGCAGAGACATGTAAATGATACGCAAAAAATATAAAAATCAAATGAATATTTAAAGTAAAAAATTGTATCGATAAACTAGGCAAGTACACAAGGTTAGACCAGTTAATTAGATGATTAAAGTGCTCACATTGCAATCATGTTACACTCAAAAACTGTTGAGTTTAGGGTTCAAATCTTTATCACCTCACCACGCAGTGGTACCAGTCTTACGAGGATCTGGTTTTGCGTGGTGTGGTCAATGCCCGCTTCTGTCATGGCATTAATCAATAGCTCAACCACACGATTAAAGTCGGCTTCGGTGATCTGCATACCGGTATGGATCTGCACCATAGAGTCGCCCTGATAGTCGCAGGGGCCATCCAACGTATCGCACAGGTGAGTAATAAACCCCTGACGAAAGTGGCTTACATTGGCCTTGGCAAAGTAAGCCAGAATGGCTTTATCCCGACCTATTTCCTGAATAAATAGATCAACCAACCGCTCCAGACCAGCCTCACCACCAATTTGTTGATACAGAGTCGGTCGGGCACCGGACTGGCAGCCTCCCAGCCAGATACAAGCTAGCAAGACTATCACGCTGGCTGCAAGGTTACGGGTCATGTGCTGTGCTTTATTATTCACCCTTACCCCTTAAAAGTATCCGGTGATCGAAACATACCAACCGGTTTGGTCCGCCTGACCCGCAATGCTGCCCAAGTCCAGCCAGGCTGCGGTGATATTGACCTGCTTATTGATAAACCAGGCAACAAACACATCCTGCCACTGCTGCTCGCCCAATCCAAGGTTGTCGGGCTTTTCACGGTATTCATAACCCAAAGCCAGGTTCTGGCTAAGAAAAATGGCTGTACTGGCCTCAAGGTATATGCGGTCACTGCCCTGCTGGCCACCATAACCCAGCAGACCAAGTTGATTGGCCTCGGTATGACGCGCCGTGATATTCCAAAATGCATTAAAGCCGCCAAGCGCTCCCAGATGCAGCTTGCTGGCAGCCAGATAAATATCGGTGCCGCTGTCATCTTCCGCGCCCAGTAAAGCGGCAACCGCATCGTCTTTTAACGACTTGTGTTGCAGACCGAGGCTCAACTGTGGCCAGGTACTGTAAACAATATCCCCATACAGGCGTACTTTAACGCCGCTGACCGACTGTTCTATATCGGTATTGAGTGCTGGTACCGCAAAGGTTTGCTCGGCATAACTCAGCTCGACTCGGTCAAACAGGTTGGCCTGAATACCGCACACATCGAGGCGATAATCATCGACGCTGGCGCGGCTGCAAAATCCCCCCAGACTCCACTGATCTTCGCTGGCATAACCTGCCAGTTGAGCCCAGGGCACAATGCCACCCCCAGCGCTTCCTTCTACCTGAGAAACACCGGGTGTGGCCAGTAGCTTACCTGACCCCGCAATACTGTGCGCACTCAAACACAATCCACACCAGGCAAGCGCAAGCCGCCATGGCTCAGCCAGCTTCATGATACTGGCCAAGCCATTGCGTCAGTAGATCCGCTTTTAATGGCTTACTCAGATAGTAACCCTGTGCGTAGTCACAGCCCATTTCTTTAAGCAGCTCCAAAGAGGCTTTGTCTTCCACGCCTTCGGCCACCACAGAGAAACCAAGCTGATGGCCGAGACTAATCGTGGAGCGTACAATACATTGATCCTGATGGGTTTCAGCAAGTTTCAGAATAAACACTTTATCCAGCTTAAGCTCATCAATAGGCAGCATTTTTAATCGGCCCAGTGAGGTTTGTCCTACCCCGTAATCATCCAAAGATATATGTACGCCTATTTCTTTGAGTACTTTAAGCGCCGCTATGCCTTTTTCTTCATTCTCTATCATATCCCGCTCTGTCAGCTCTATGGTGATCAGCGCAGGGGATATCTGATAGCGGTCTAACATGGCTTCCAGGTGAGGCACAAAGTCGGGATCGGCAATATCCTGCGCCGACACATTGATGGCCGCTTTCATAGTGATGCCTTGCTCAACCCAATTAGCCACCTGAGACACTACGGTTTTAAGCACCCACTGAGTCAGCTCGACAATCAAGCCGGACTGCTCAGCCAGATCTATAAAGAACTCGGGCGAGACCCATTCTCCATTGCGCCGTTGCCAGCGGATCAGTGATTCAACCTTATCGACCTGCTGACTGTGCATGTTCAGCTTAGGCTGATAGGTCATAAACAGCTGGCCATCATCACTTTGCAATGCGGCTTTTAGTTCATCAATGATCAGCAGGCGTTCCAGGTAGGCTTCGTCTTCGCCTGTCTGATAGAAATAGACTGAGTTATTGCCCTGCTGAGCGGCATTGTCAGCTGCAATCAGCGCCCGTCGCACCAGATCTTCCGGATCGTCTGCCTGCTCGGGGTAATGCACGACGCCTACGCTAAAACGCAGGTTGATTTCCAGTTTTTGCACCTGATAAGGCTGGTTAAGCGCACTCAAAAATCCCGCAACACAACCCTCCATAGAGCTGTCTTCTTTGGCTGCCAGCACAGTTAAAAACTCATCGCCTCCCAAGCGGGCATTGAGTCCTTCAAAACTGGCACCTATCTGCTCAATGCGCTGTGCGACAGCCTGAATGCAGCTATCACCAACGCGCGGTCCCAGTTTATCGTTGATGTGCCTGAGCCCTTTAATATCCACCACCAACAGGTAATACACCCGGCCATCCTTTAACAATCGAGTGAGTTTCTCCATGGCCGCAGCCCGGTTATAAAAACGCGTCAGACCGTCATGGCTGGCCTGATAGCGAATTTGCTTTTCCCGCGCCTGAATGTCATCGCCCATTTCATGAAAGGCATCCACCAGCTGGCAGATCTCTTTGGTGGGGCGAGACTCATGTACTGTTGCTTCATAATCTCCCAACGCAAAACGGCGCGCCATCACTGTTAACTGTTGTAAGGGCGTTGCCAGGTTGCGGGCCAAAAAGCCACTGGCAACAAAGCCAAACAGCATAGTCACACACGACGACAGTATGATGGTCAGCACCAGCTGATCAAATTCCTGGTAGTCTTTGGTCATATCGGCACTCAGTACCAAACTCACTGGCGAAGAACTGAGCGCAGGCAACGCCACTTCAGCATTGATATAAACCGGAAACTCACTCAGCCACCGGGTGATTTTTTGCTCGTGTAAATACGCAAACAGATCCTGAGAGTCCGGTAAACGCAAAGAACTGGCCTTGATCTGCTCACCATGGCCGATAAAACTCATCTCCATGCCAGTCAGTTCACGCAGCTGCCTGGCAACCTCTGTATCTACCGCGAAACCAACGATGGCGAAGGCTATCGTTCTGGGTGCCTTAACCGGAAGAATAATGGCTTGATATAGCTGTTTGTCGAGGCTCACAAAGGCCGATTGTTCAGTGTGATTGAGCAGCTCTCTGAGCAGCGGACGCAAGTCTTCGGCCAACTCGATTTCTGCCTGATTGGCGGAGATCAACTGCCCTCTGACATCCAGCAACAGCATCAAGTCAGCATCTATACGCTGGCTGTGATTAAATAGCACACTTTCAATGGTAGGTGCATCCCGGGTTGCAACGGCCTGCTTAAAGCCAAAATCCTGCGTCAACACAGTCGCAGCGGTGACCAATAAGCGTTCTTTTGCACTCAGGTATTGCTGATAGACATTTTGTGCTACCTGAATATCCTGCTGCACTTTGCGTTCATTAAACTGGCTGGTAGACCACCAAAAACTGGCCAAGCTGGCTATGGCTGTTAACAGCACCAACCCGACGCACAGTGCGATAATGCGATTTTTAAAACTAGTGCCCATGATGCTCCTTAAACATCTCCGAGAATGTGTTTCTGGGTGCCGGAGTCTGTGTCTCTACAATAACAGACCCGGATTGTTGTAATTCTGTCACCGTCACTATCCTGCGAGTGTCGATATCTCGTGTTTGCAGTGCGTGCCAAATGGCCACTTGCTGGGCGTATGCGGGTATTTGCACACTCCCAAGCTGATTAGTAGTAAGCACATCTTTTGATTTAGAAACATAGATATAGCCCACCATTGAATCGTGAATATTACATCCTAAAACAACGACACCAGATTGTTCAAATCGTATCGGTTGAATGGGGGTACCGGCATACAATTTGAGTTCAAACCGTTTAGTATCAGAGAAGGAATAAACATGATGGCGAATATCATCGCTGTTTGGAAAGCTGACCGCCTGACCTTGCATTATAGTGAGCAGCCGAGGCTGAAACTGCTTATCAATCTGATCCATCACCGCCACCTGCTGCACTGAGCCTGTGCGTAAAGGGGCGATAACCTCAACGACTACATCAGGCAATGGAGCACCATGCTGGTCGCGCAATTGAAGGGCGTACCCGTTACCGGACCCGTTACCGGACCCGTTACCGGAATCGCTACTGGAACTATTATCGGCTGCATAGACAAGGCTAGTCATAAAAACTGCAGCACCGCAACCAAACAGGGCCATGCTGGATGCAGCCCATACTCCTCCCACGGCTCGTCTGATCATATTCAGACGCCCTAGTGCGATCCTTACCGGGTTATGCCCGCTGACGTTCATGGATATTTGCCTGAGCCACTTGCATACCCTTAAGTAAAAGTGACGCTGAAAAGAAAAGCAAGGACTAACACGAATTCGCGTTCAGATAAGGCGTAAATACTAAGAAGACGCAGCACCAAGGAGGTGTTTCTAAGGCGAAGTGTGAGAGAGTTCGGTACGTCAAAATGGAAAAAGCGGCGCCGGGCCGCTTTTTCAGAAAAGTACTAGTCGATTCAGGCGTCGATCAGGCCGTACTCTTTATCCAGCACTGCAATCACTTCATCTCGCGGGCTGTGAGGAATGCTTAACTGCTGGCCGACAATTTTGCTGGCGATGCCGACATAAGTGTCAGACACAGACATCATGACCTGCTCTGGCAGCTTGTAGCTGGCAGCCAGCTGCTCGCGCTCAGTCATGCGATCTTTGTTCAGCAGAACATCGCTGTCAGGCACATTGTTAATCAACAGCTGGCGGAAGCCCTCTTTTGAGTTCTCAACAATGTTACCATCACGGTAGGCTGGGCCATCCCAGATCCGTGAAGAATCCGGTGTGCCTACCTCATCAATGTAGATCAGGCGCTCTGTGCCATCTTTGTCTTCCACATAACCAAATTCAAATTTGGTATCAACAAAAATCTGGTCCAGCTGAGCCAGTTCTTTAGAGATTAGCGCAAAGCCTTCGGTCAATAACTGCTCATAACGTGCTACATCGGCTTCTGACTTAAAGTTGAACGCATCCAGGTTATCCGTGATATTGCGACGAGTGATGTTCACATCGTCCACTTCCGGTACATCTGGCAGACCACGAATGATCCCTTTGGTTGATGGGGTGATCAAGACCTCATCCAGCTTCTGATGCGCATTCAGGCCTTCTGGCAGATTGATCCCACAGAACTCACGTACACCTTTGCTGTAATCGCGCCACATGCTGCCAGTGATGTACTGACGGGCAATGGCTTCGACGCGCACAGTGCTGGCTTTACGCACGATCCACACGTAAGGATGTGGAATATCCACGATGTGATTACCGGCCAGTCCGGCCTCATCAAACAATTTGAACCAATGGGCTGCCACACTGTTTAGTGCGATACCTTTACCCGGCACACCATTGAGGCCATTTTCGCCTTGCCAGATGCAGTCGAAGGCTGAGATGCGATCCGAGATCACCATGATCGCCAACTCAGTTCCTGCTGGAACATCATAGCCTTTTTCTTTGATTAAACGGGCGCTGTCCTGGTCGGTTAACCAATAAACTGAACGTACTTTACCACTGTGCACAGCACCTTTGGTGCGAATGGGTAGATCGTCATTGACGTCTAGAACTTTGTAGCTACTCATTGTATCTCCATAGAGAACGGCTGCGTCTTGCTAAAGGACGCAAAATACAGAGGGGGTTAGAGCGGTGTATGATAGTCGAGCAGCCGCTAAATCACAATTGCTTTACCGCACTGATCAGCGATATGCCGCAGGCAGGTTTAGCTTCGGGCACAAGTATTTTATGATGCGGGCGTGATCCGCCATTGATGTGAGACTATGTTAGAAATTAACGACCTGATTTTTCGCTGGCCCGGAGCAGCCGATGCCACGCTTCATATACCTAAACTTGAAGTCGCCGCTGGTGAGCGGGTGTTTTTACATGGCCCAAGTGGCAGCGGAAAATCCACTTTACTGGGGCTGCTCAGCGGTATAAACAAACCCGAATCTGGACATATTCAATTACTGGATACTGACCTGGCAAACCTCAGCGATGCCGCCAGAGACAAATTCAGAGCCGATCACATCGGCACCATATTCCAGAATTTCAATTTGTTGCCCTATCTCAGCCCAATTGAAAACGTGATGCTGGGGTGCAATTTTTCTAAACTCCGCACTCAGCGCGTCAGTGCTTCTGGTAACACACTGACCCAGCAGGCCCAACAGTTACTGCAAGCGCTCGGGCTGAGCCCGGAAATCATGTTGCGTTCAGTGTCACAGCTCAGTATTGGCCAGCAACAGCGGGTCGCTGCTGCCCGGGCGTTTATCGGTCAGCCTGAACTGATCATCGCCGATGAACCGACCTCAGCACTGGATGCCGACAACCGCAATACCTTTATTGAGTTGCTGTTCCAGCAAGCCAGCCAGTATGGTGCCACTATCCTATTTGTCAGCCACGATAATAGTCTGGCACCTTTATTTGATAAACAATTGAGTCTGGTTGAAATGAACGAGGTGAATCAATGAGGTTAGTCACGTTAGCAACCAAAAGTATGCTCAATCGTAAGGCCAGTGTACTGCTGACCCTGTTTACCATTGCCATCAGTGTGATGCTGCTGCTTTCCATCGAGCGGGTGCGTCAGGAGGCCAAAAGCAGTTTCAGCAATACCGTCTCGGGTACCGATCTGATCGTCGGCGCGCGCAGCGGTGATATTCAGCTCCTGCTTTCCAGTGTTTTTCGTATTGGCCACGCCAACAATAGCGTCAGTTGGGAAAGTTACCAGGATATCCGCGCTCAACGAGGTGTGCGCTGGAGCATACCTATGAGCTTGGGTGACAGCCACAAAGGACATGCCGTGCTGGGTACCGACAGTGCGTACTTTGAACACTTTCGCTATGGCAAAAAACAAAACCTGACCTTTGCCGCGGGCCGCGCGTTTGTCAATGCACAGGAAGTGGTACTGGGCAGCGAGGTTGCCAGTAAAATGCACTACCAGCTTGGTCAGCAAATTGTGATCTCACACGGCATGGGCAATACCAGCTTCCACCATCACGACGATAACCCGATGACCATAGTGGGGATCCTGGCGCCTACCGGTACACCCGTCGATAAGACCGTACACGTGCCCCTGGCGGCTATCGAGGCCATGCATAGCCAGCCTAAATCAGCGCCCCGCATGATAGGTAAGCCGAAACAGTCAACTGATCATAATAATGCGCATGAACACAATCACGGTCATAACCACGGCCATGCAGATGAACATAAGCACGATGACAGCCATGATCACAACCATGCCGATGAGCATGGCCACGGTCATGACAAGCCCGACACCGCCGCTGTCGCTGTGCCAGCCCCCGCACATTTGCACGGCGACCTGATTGGCGCACCAAAACAGATCACCGCGTTTCTGATGGGGCTGGAATCACCGCTCTATACCCTGCAAATCCGTCGAAATATCAATAATTACAAAGCAGAGCCACTATTGGCCATTATGCCGGGTGTTACATTACGTGAGTTGTGGCGTATGTTAGGTCTGGTGGAAAAGATCCTGTTGCTGTTCTCAGGTGTCGTGGTGCTGATCAGTCTGCTGGGTATGCTCACCACCTTACTGGCCACTCTTAACCAGCGTCGCCGAGAGCTCGCCATTTTACGCTCTGTGGGCGCGCGGCCACGGCATATTTTTGCACTCATGACTAGTGAGGCTATCTTGATCACTGCCGCAGGTTGCGCACTGGGCATTGCCTTGTTTTACACGCTGATCGCCCTGGCGCAGGGCACACTGCAGAGCCAGTTTGGGATCAGCCTGAGTATTTCACTGCTCAGTCACTATGAACTGATGTTGATCGGCGTTATTATGGCGGCCGGTACACTGATGGGCATATTGCCTGCAACCCGGGCCTATTTCTATTCGCTCAGCGATGGCATGAGCATTAAGCTATAAGAGGTTTTGAATGACACCATTACGCACTTTTTTCTGGCTATGTACTGCGCTATTGCTCATTTCAGTACAAGTGCAGGCAGGACCCCCGAAAGAAATTTTCTGGGAAGACCTGATCCCTCAGGGCCATGTCCAGATCAGCAATCAGGACGCTGCCTCCAGCCATGATGGCGACCAGCAAAACTGGGTGCAGCCGGACCTGGATGCGCCCGTGGTCAAAAGCCTGGATGGCAAACAAGTGAGCTTACCCGGGTTTGTGGTACCGCTGGAAGGTGACAGTGAAGTGATCACTGAATTCCTGCTGGTGCCCTACTTTGGTGCCTGTATTCACGTGCCACCGCCGCCGCCTAATCAGATTGTCCACGTTAAAATCAAGAACGGCGTGCCCATCGACAGCCTGTATGATGCCATTACCGTGACTGGCACTATGAAAGTTGCAACCTGGAAAGGTGACCTGGCACAAACTGGATATCAAATGGACGCGGTTGGCGTCGCACCGTTTGAACTATAAACGCCGGGTGATGTATCTGAAAGTGGCTCAGAGTTGAGCCACCGATAATGTATCCAATCAGCCTTTAGCAAAGGCAACTTCTGAAATGGAAAGTATCGCACTGGTCGATTGCCGTGTTACAGGTAGACCATGCGGTACGATATGCACCACCCGCAATCTGAGGTGTTTCGCCGCCAGCAAGCGTACGTGCTGGTTTGCCAAGCTGCTTTATCGATTTTTTGTTTAACTGTAGTTTCATAGTTTATTTCCTTATTGGTATCTGTAGTGTGTGCTCGTAGGCACTTAACCACCATTGCACACATTTCAACCAAGTGCAAAGCTACCCCTGCGCCAGCTGTTGGCAAAGTATGCGCATCAACGCAGGATCGTCCTGCATCAGTGACTTAAGCTTATCAACCGGGATCCACATCACTTCACACGGTGTTTCGGCCAGATAATCCAGCGCCGAAGTGCCTGTCAGCAAGGCCGTAACCCCCAAAGCTTCGCCTGGCCCCCGAACAACTGCCTGACTACTCCCGTCAGTGCCGGAGCCTACTTCTCGTACGCTGCCCCGATATATGACCCCCAGTTTATTCAGCGGCTTACCCTGCTTGATTAGAGCCTGCCCGGCATCGTAAATACCTCGCTCCTGACAGCTGCTTATCTGCTCCCGGGTGGTATGTGCTACGCCATGCAGCCAGGGGATCTGCTGATCCAGCTGCGCCGCTTCGGTCTGGCGAAAAATGGACACTTTTTGCAATGCCGCCATACGCTTTTCGACACTTTCGAGCAAACGACTGGCTTCGGGTTTATCGAGCACTGCCAGCTTTAGCTGCTCATTAATCACCGCACGCTCCCGGTTAAGCAGTAATCGGGTAGCCGCCTGGGATTGCAGTGCCTGAACAATATCCGGAAACGTCTCCTGAAGATCATGAATGCGCGCTATGGTCTGAGCAATATTGTCCTCAACCTGCTTACGTACCTGAGCCGCTATTTGTGTGTTTGGCGATAGGGTATCAATGTGACTTTCCAGTGCTTCCTGGGCCTGAATGAACCCCCGTGCCACATCGTATCCCACCACCAGACGCTCAAAATACAACCTCAGCAATGCACGCTCTAACCAGGCACTGCCACGCAGTCGTTCAAGCCAACCCGGTACTTGCCAGGTCGCAAACAGAGTATCGCGCGGCCCAATGCAGGGCTCGCCATCCAGTGCCTGCTCCACGGCTTCAACCAGCAAGTTGGTTGCTCGCTTACCCAGGGTCCCTTGCTCAAACTGTGTCCAGTAGTGTTTTCGCTCCGTCTCCAGCAGGCGACGTAAAAAGGCGGTATTGAGATCGTCCTTATCTATTGGTGTTGCGGCGTCTGACTGTGCCATCGCCCCCAGTTTGACCTGTGCTTTCACCTGTTGCCAATCAGCGCCCCGTAAAAACGGGCTGTCCATCATGGTCGGCAACATGGTTTGCAAGGTATTTGCAACCTGCTGATTGGCTTTGTCCACTGTAGCCTGTTTGGCCGGAGGCAGACTGTCGAGGCGCAGAAACTTCAGCAGCATGCCCATAGTACCGCCGTTAATTAAAATCGTCAGTACCACAATCCCGGCACATAAAAACAACATGCGATCGCTTACCTCCTTGGGGATAGCCTCGCTGGCAGCCACGGTCAGGGCCAGTGCTAATGAGACGGCGCCACGCAGACCTCCCCAGCATAATACACTGGCTTTTTCGAACGTAATACCCACGCCTATACGGCTTAATACAGGTGTAAATACTGTGATGGAGGCCGCCCGGATCAGCATGATCCCCACGTACAAGATACCCAGTGTCTGCCATGCCAAAAGGTCATCCAGCGGCACCCGAATGGCCACCAGGATCCCCACCAGAAGGAAGATACAGGTGTTGGCAATATGTGCCATCATTTCCCAGAAATGATGTAAAAATCCGGCAACCTCAGGGCTTATCCGAGTCCGTCCGACACTCGCCAGCACCAGCGCCAGCGTCACTACTGCCACCACCCCGGATACATGGAACGACTCGGAAATAAAAAAGGCCGAATACGCGGCTGCGATGGTTAGGGTGATCTCTATCATGGGATCATTAAACACCCGATCGATCCACATAATACATAATCCACCCAGCACCAAACCTATCGCCAGCCCGACCAAGACGACCCCGGCAAACTGGCCTACCGCTTGCCAGGGCGAGGCCATCGCCGCGCCTTCACCACCACTGCTGGCCAGCACCCAGACATAAAACAAGCTGAAAAACACAATGGCGGTCCCATCATTAAGTAAAGACTCACCCTCAATCAGGGTTTCAAGGCGTTTGCGCGAGCTCACTTCTTTCAGTAAAGCCACCACAGCCACCGGATCGGTGGCACTGATCAGGGCACCAAACATCAGGCACATGGCCCAGCTCCACTGCCAGTGTTCAGGCACGCTCAAATGCAATAACTCGGCCGTCAGCCAGATGGCCAGCATCAGACCCGGCACAGCCAGAATGGCAATCTGGGTAAACATGCGCCGGAATAAATGCACTTCCATGGCAAAGGCGCTTTCAAAGATCAGAGTAGGTAAAAACAAGAAGAGAAACAGGTGCGGGTCTATGTCGGCCACCAGCGTCAGGGTATCGCCCATCATCTGCATATCGCCGTCAAAGACCTCACCGCGCTGCGCCAGGCCGATGCAGATCCCAATCACCAGTAACGCCACGGTGTAAGGGATCTGGGTGTTTTTCAGGACATGGCGGGTCAGTGCACCAATAAACAGGGCCAGGATCAAAAACACCAGGACCAGAATGCCAGATTCAAACTGCACACCAGCCACCTTAATCACCACGCTCACAATGATGTAAGCTTAGTTCACCCAGGCTGGCCCTGTTAGTTTAAACGTAAAAAACTCAGCGCTCGGTTTTGCCCGGATAATAAATCGTTACCGGCTGTGAGTAATTGGGCACATCATCATAGCTAAACACCGCGTAATACTTAGCAATATCCGGCGTGCCGAAGTTGTCCAACGTATAGTTATCCGGTCCGCCGTACAACTTCACCCCATCAAACGGCGATCGCGGCGGATGAAAACGGTTACGCACCACAAAAAACCCCACCAGATCCTCGTCTGCTTCATTGTCCCAGGTCAGCTTAACCACACCATTTTCGACCTGAGTTTGCAGGTTATGGGGCGCAGCCACCGGATGTTTGCGACGTTCGATATAGTCTATCTTCAGCTGTGCCGGCTGCTGATCCTGACAGTTTGTCCAGTTTACCAGTGCATCGGTAGCCTGCGACTCCGCGGTGGCACGGATAATAAAGTAAAATGGTGTCTGTGCCTGATGCAGACGTTCCAGTTCCTGCAAACTGTAACTATCGAAAATAAAGTGATGTTCAGCACGTTCTCTGAGTTGCTCATTGCTCACCTCATAGCCGATGTATTCAATCTTCTGACGCTGCTTCACATGCTGGTAGTCCACATCTCTGAGCTCCACCAGTTCTATGGTAAAGCGCACATCCCGCGCCGAAGCAATGGAATTACAGCAGCGTACGGTAAGGCAGGCATTGGTAAATACGGTACGATCAACGGGCAAGTCTACATTCAGATCAAACGACATCTGGCCATATACAATATCGCCTTCGGCATCAAAGCCAGACGCCAGCTTATCGGCGACTACTTTGTCTTTGTAAATGGTATTACAGGACAACGGACTCAGAGCAAGCTGCTGCTCAGGTAACTGATACACCAGTTCCAGATTGGGCCGATAGTGCAACCCACTGCCAAACGAGCCATAGCCAATATCGAATTGCATCACCTGAGAGTCTTTGCCCAGCGGCAATTTCTTGGGCCCCTGCAAGCGCAGTAACAACCGTTTTTGCTTGAGCAGCTTGGCCAGCAGGCTGCGCTCAACGCCGTTAAACAGCCATTTCATCCAGATCCCTTGGGTAAGCTTATCCGATTCTATGGTTTGTCCCAACGTATGCAAAGGCTTAGCGTCGGCAATGCAGCTGTAGTCATAGATGTCCTCAACCTGATCTGCATCGAGAATAGCCACCGACCACTCACCATATTTTTCAATTTTGGCAGCCACCCGGTTCATCGGGTAAATAAAGAACTGGGCACTTAATATGTGCGAACCTTCCACAATACTACTGAGATCAAACTGCACCACCCCCATGCTGATCCCACGCTTCTTATCAACCCCGATAAACATGGAGTTATAACCAAAGTGTTCTTTGTTTTTGGCCTGATTATTCTGCGATAAATAACCCACCGTTTCTCGGGAAGGAAACAAGGTACGAGCGCTTTCGGTGCGGCCCAGACGGGTTTTCAGCCTAAGCTCTGGGCTGAATGGCGATTTGATCTTAGTGACCTTGTCTACGGCGCGAATATTGTAAAAATAGCTGTGTCCACTTAGCAGCTGGCGATCGATAAAGCTCTGTGTTTTGGTGATGGCCACCAGAGTTTCTTCACCGCACGGATTCTTATTGTGCTGACTGCGATACAATTCAAAATAAATGTCGTCACGGTCCTCGTACTGCCACTCCAGCTCAACACTGTCATGGGCCACGGATTTGATGGTGAACCCTTCAACCCGCTTAGGCGCCAGCGGCGAGTAATTAATGGCTTCACTCAGAGCGTACTGCACGGCGGGAATATTCTCGGCCACGCTCTCGGACATATTTTTCATGTAATCCGGAATATTACGTGTGCCCACCTCAACCACTGTGGCAATGATCCCTTTGCGATAATAATACTCACGGCCACTGCCATGGATCAGCTGAGCCGGCGGCTTGCCACGGTGGATCCCATATTGACGGCCGGTGACCTTTTTGATTTCGTGGTTCATGTTAGCGCACAACACATTCAGATCCGTGCCTTCGATCTCCACCTCATGATTAAACTTATGCGCGGGGAAAAACACGTTACCCTGCGAGTGGTAATCCAGTGCAATGCGGATATTGTCATGACTTTCCACAAAGTCACGGATAGCACAAGTTTCGGGTTCAGAAAACGCATGAGGACCGCCATAGGTATTCGAGCCGGTATTTTGATTACGCATAAACTTGGCATCAAAGTTACGGTTCAAGTCCACCCCAAAAGTACCATCACCGTTGTTGCGCCGGTTCTTACGCCAAAACGAAAAGTGGTTACGGGAGTACTCAAAGCCATCGGGATTAAGACAGGGCACCATGTACAAGGTATTGCGGGTCAAAGCATGTTGCAGCTTAGGGTTAAAACGATAGTTATCAATTACATACTGAACAAACTTCACCGCCAGCTCGTTGCCTATCCACTCTCTGGCATGAATAGAGCCGGTATACAGTAACGCTGGTTTATCATCGGCATAGGTCACATCCAGGGAAATAGTCACCAGCATGATCGGTCGACCTTCCCAGGTTTCACCTATGCTCTGTAAACGGATCAGATGGGGATGTGCGCTCATGGCGCTTTGCAGGAACTCTATAGTGTCCTGATAGGACGCATATTGGATTTTCATAGCGGTTGCTCAGTTACATAAAACGAAAAGCCATAACCCGGATCAGGCAGCCTGACCCGGTACAGCCAGAAAGCACTAATGTGTGGTCAGCCCGGCAGGCATCACCTGTTGCCAGTGAGCAACAATCTTCTCCAGTTTCTTGTCCTTTAGATTCTTTACAACACATAACTGCTGTGGCTCGGTATTCAAGGCTTCAACCACACCATGTGCGCCAAAGGTGGTCATGATCTCATCGATCATCTTGTCACCTATGCCTTTTACCTGAGCGAGGATCTCCCTGATCTGGGCATCATCAAACACTGGCGCCGGGTAACTGTTGAGCTCCAGACCAGCCTGTTCATCACTGCCCGGAATAGGTTGCAGGGCTTTGGCCTGTGCCGATTTGGCCTGTAGTACAAAGTTGTCTTGTAAATTCCAGATCTCACTTGGCCATTCTTCGATGCGTTGATAATGGGTATCCAGAATTGGAAAGTGTTGTTCATCCATGCCATGGAAGGTCTCGCCACAGTCCTGGCTTGGCGTATAGCTGGAGAACCCAATATGACGCATAGTACGCAGCAAACGCGAATCGATTTTGCCCAGCTCCTCCCAGTTATAAAGAGGGATAGTTGGCTTACGGAAATGACCATCTGACAGTAACCACATCAGATACTGACCAATCCAGTCACGAATATAAGGAAACGCCGCAAATGCCGTGGCGCATTCCAGGATCCGCAGTTTGCCATCTTTACCTAATGCAATATCGCACGCCCAGTACTCAGCATTCGCCGCTTTCGAAGCAGCTGTGGCCAGCTTAAGCACTGATTTTGGCACTGCCTGATAATCCATGCTGCCACCCTGGCTGGTATTGGTCAGCCATTCGCCTTCCGGTGGACGACGCCAGAAAGCGCATACCGGCTTATGGCCTACCAGCATGACACGAATGTCTGCTTCCATAGGCACAAAGTCTTGTACATAAGCCGGGTAGTATTTTTTCTCCGTCAACAGCGCCATTGCTTCGTCATAATTATCCACTTTGTGGACAAAGTAGCCGCCGTAATTTGAGGGACCATAAGAGCGCTTAATGATCTTTGGGTAGGTGGCCTGACTGAGATAACGCTTTGCTTTTTCAGGGACGTAAAAGATTTCGGTATGTGGCGCCGGCAACTTGTACTTACGACAGAAGTGGGTCACGTTTTCTTTTGACTTGTTTGAAAACTGGCTATCCAGTGAGGGTAAAAAACGCACATGTGGCAACGCACGAGCAATTTCGCGGAACGTCTCATACGCTGTCGCAGGAATATTACCGATCAGCACATCGATTTTCTTTTGTTTCACTTCGGCAATAAAACGCGCTTTGTCGTTGCCCCAGTGATATACCACAGTTTCGATTTTATCTGGCCAACCTTTAAAGTTGGATTTGTCGAAAAAGCGTAAGACATAATCCAGATACAGAAGTCCAATCTTTGGGAGTTTGGGTTTTGCAGTCATTGCTCGGGCCACCTTGGCAAAATTAATGGGTTAGTAAAATAAGTCGGTCGCATGGCCATCAGGCCACTTTATGCGTATGCAGGGCGCTTTTTTGGGTCGCTGTGCGCTCGATCAGCTCGACCATGGCATCTATCTTGGCCTGGTTAAAATTGATCCCCAATGCTTCTTGTTCAGGTGTCGCAAACGCAGGAATGGTGTTCACTTCCAGCACCACGTACTCTTCGCGCTCGCGATCGTAGATTAGATCAACGCCGGCAATCTCCAGCCCCAAGGTATTGGCAGCACGGATCGCCAGATCAACCACCTCGTCGTCAGGTTCACGGACAAACACAGATCCACCACTGGTGATATTGGTTTTCCAGTCATCCTTTGGCGCTTTACGGCCATAACAACCGACAAACTTGCCATCCACCACATCAATGCGGTAATCGGTGTTGTCGTAGTCAATAAAGCGCTCCACATAGAAGTAACGTAAGTCGGTACGGCTCAAAAATGGCAACAGCATGTCCAGTGCCTGTTCACTGTCAATTTTGACAATGCCAACACCACCCCAGCCATCGGTGGGCTTGTAGATCAGCTTGCCACCAAAATCTCGTAGTGCCTGTTTCAGGCCATCCATGTCGTTTTTATGGCATAGCCGATAATCCGCCGTGCAAATCCCCTGGCTATTGAGTAAATGAGAAGTGCGGAATTTGTCTTCTGCCAACGCAAACGCCTCGTAGTTATTCAGCGTTGGGATAGCCTGACTCAACGCTTGATAGAGATACACCTGAAACTGAGTTTGCTGGCCTGCGTTGTAACTTAAAAACGCATCCAGCTGTTCCATCACTACGCCATTACAGATGATCTGGCCATCTTTTGCCCGAGCATCACGCAGATTGAGCCCAGTGCTGGTTTGGATCCCGCGTTCGGCCAACGCGTGAACCAGGCGCTGCTCAATCTCGCGCCCTCCACCATTTTCGTACATCCAGATGCCAACGTGCGGTGCCGCGACAGAGCGTGTCATAAAGTATCTCCTTGGTCCTTGAACAGGTGCATAAATTTTGGTCAGGACCGCTATTTTACAGGTCACTGTGTGACAGATTTTTGATCGTTTTTCTGTACCTATCAGGATCCAAAAACTGTTCATAATTCCGTCACCTGACTGTCATCGAAAATCGCCACGATGGGCCAAAATTACCGCAAGGACCTGTTATGGATAGTCTGGATTTTAATGAACTCGCGTCTTTAATTCGTTGTAATTCTTACAGTAAAAATAAAGCTGGTGTGGATTCGCACGGTGAACAGATGATTGAGCTGGCTGCGCCACTGGGATATACGCTCACCCGCTATCAGCGAGAGCATATTGGTGATCATTTATTATTACGTGCACCAAGAGGGGCAGGCAAAAAGATCCTCTTGCTGGGTCATCTGGATACCGTATATCCACCTGATACGTTTGTCGAATTCAGCCAGGACGATGACTGTGTTTATGGTCCGGGTGTATGCGATATGAAAGGCGGTAACTGGGTTGCGCTGAACGCACTGCGTCAGCTCAAACACACCTATGGCAAACTCCATAACATTGACTGGCTGTTGGTCAGCGACGAGGAAATTGGCAGTGACGACAGCAAAGCACTGACGACGAAAATCGCCAAACAGTATGATGCCTGTTTGGTATTTGAAGCAGCAGGAAAAAACCATGAGTTGGTAGTGGCTCGTAAAGGCATAGCCACGTATACCATTACCATTACCGGTAAAGCGGCGCATGCCGGTAACCACTACAGGGATGGTATTGATGCGAACTTTGCACTGGCAAACATGCTGATGGAGATGTCAGCCCTGACCGACCTCAAACGTGGCAGCACCGTCAATGTGGGCAAAATCCACGGGGGCATTGGTGCTAATACCATTTCCCCGTCAGCTACTATGGTGGTAGAGGCGCGTTTTACTAAAGCCTCTGAACAACAGCGACTACTCGAGGGCATAGAAAATATCTGCCTGGCCATTGAAGTCACCGGCGTATCGGTTAAGTTAGAAGGCGGTTTGCAACGTGGCGTCATGGCCCCGACAGACAAACAATCAGCTTTACTGAATGAGATCAATGAGATCCTGGGCTATGAGCTACCTGTTGAGCATCGTGGCGGGGTGTCCGATGCCAATACAGCAGCCGCTACGGGGACGCCAACTTTGGATGGCTTTGGACCCTATGGTGATGGGGATCACACCATTCATGAACGTGCGATCAAATCCAGTTTTGCGTTGCGTATTGAGCAGGTCACTCAGATCCTGGCAAGCCTGTGTTACCAGGCTGAACCGGAAGCTGAGTTAAGCAGTGACAGTTAGCGCTGACACTGGGGGCAATAGACGGTGCTGCGCTGACCCAGGCGGATCTCCTTCAGTTCAGTCTCACAGCTGACACAGGGTTCGCCTTTACGCCCATAGACCAGCAACTCCTGCGCAAAGTAGCCTGGCTTACCGTCGCTTTGCGCAAAGTCCTTAAGGGTCGTCCCACCTTGTTTGATGGCGCTTGCCAGTGTGTCTTTGATAATGGGGGTCAGGCGTTGATAGCGCTGCAAAGACACTTTACCTGCTTCGCGCTTTGGGTGGATCCCCGCTTTAAATAAAGACTCATTGGCATAAATATTACCCACGCCCACCACCACGTGATTGTCCATAATAAACTGTTTAATCGCGACTTTCTTGCCCCGGCTGGCAGCATATAAATGCTCGGCCGTAAACACCTCAGTCAGTGGTTCGGGACCCAACTTTGCAAACACCGAATGCACTTCATCCGGTGATTGCCACAGACATGCCCCAAAGCGGCGCGGATCATTAAGGCGTAAGGCCAGCCCATTTTCAAAATGGAATTCGACGTGGTCGTGTTTCTTTAACGGGCTGTCCTTATCAACCACCCGCAAATTACCCGACATGCCTAAATGCAAAATAGCGGTACCCTGAGCACTCTCAAGCAACAAGTATTTAGCCCGTCGATGCACGCCGTCAATATGCTGTCCTTCCAGCAGGCTCACCTGTTCGGGCACTGGCCAACGCAGCTTACGCTGATGCACTACAACTTTAGTGACAGCTTGATTCAGAATATGGGGTTCAATGCCTAAACGGCTCACTTCTACTTCTGGTAATTCTGGCATTACTTCAACTCTATTGGGGCAAATAATTGTTGTGCCTGGGTTTTGCTCAGGCTGAACCAACGTTGTGATTGTCGGGCAAAAAGATAATAACTTTGCTGGTGGTGGTACAGCTGGTAGCTGACAGGTAGTTCACTGCCAGCCAGCCAGAACTGAGCCACGCTCAGTGCCGCACTGACGGGCAATCCCGGGCTGTCAGTCAATATCAGTTCACTTTCCTGCCACTGGGTAACTAACGCGTCCAGTGCGGCGGGCTGCGCCTGCCAGCTTGCCTGCGCATCAGCACTGAGTCGCCAGGAGGTGCCAATACGCTCAATCTTGTAACCCGGAAAGCCCAGCGCCAGCACAAAACTCTGCTGCTCAAAAAGCGGCATACTGCCCGTTTCCTCGACGGACGGATTCATTTTCTGATGAATCCCATTGAGAAAAAAGATCATGATCAACATGGAGAAGATCACCACATTATTCCAGGCCTTACGACTCAAACGCATAACTGCTCCACTGCTCGTTCATACCCGAGATCTGACGGGTTCATTTTGACCCCGAATTTTATCCCTCACGTCGTGGTAAGTACACTTAGATCCGAAAGAAGCCAATATTTTTACCCAACACGCCGGACATTTCTGTGAGCTTACTGGTTGCCTGTTTATTGTCGTTCAACGCACTCATCGCATCCTGAGCGGCCAGTGTGATCTCTTCCATGTTCGATGCCACTTCATTGATAGCCGAGGCCTGTTGCTGAGCGACGCTGGCCACTTCTCCCACCTGAGACAAGGAGTTCTGTGCCTGCGTATCTATTTGCTCCAGCAGCTCGGTGGCTTCAAACGTCAGGGTACGGCCATGCTCTACCTGAGGCTGGGTTTTTTCCATCGCTGCCACCGTGGCAGAGGTTTCACTTTGTACCTCCCGGATCATGGTTTCGATCTGATCTGTGGCTTCAAAGGTTCTACGCGCCAGCTGGCGTACTTCGTCAGCAACCACCGCGAAGCCACGGCCAGATTCACCAGCCCGTGCGGCTTCAATTGCGGCGTTCAGTGCCAGCAGGTTGGTTTGCTCAGAGATGCCACTGATCACATTGGCAATGCCGCCGATCTGCTTGGTCTGCTCAGCCAGTTTCTGGATTTGTGACACCGTGCCATCCACCGTCTGCGCAATAGTATCCATTGCCTCAGCAGTATTACGGATTGCCTGGCGTCCCTGATCAGCGAAGGTGACCGTTTGTGTGGAGTTTTCTTCTGTTTGCTTGGCGATATCACTCACCCGCATCATGTTTTCTCGCAAAGAGTCGAGCATATTTGCAGTATTACTGGTGGCCTCCGCCTGATGCTGTGCTGCGTCATAGATCTCACCGGAAGCCCCCGACACAGTCGAAGCCTGAACAGACAGCTGTTCAGACACCTCTTTAATACTGGTCACAATACGGGTTAATTCACCGGACATCCGACAGACAGAATCTAACATACTGTCTGGATAATCGGTCTGGATCTGACCCGTCAGGTCGCCTCCTGAAATGCGTGTCACAGCGGCGGCTGCATCCTGTGGCTCGCCACCCAAAGAACGCTGAAAACTGCGCTCAATAGCCCATCCCACCAGCACACTAATGGCAACAGCGATAACGGTAAACCACAACATAAGCTGCGAAAACCCGCCAGCGGCTTCTCGCGCTGCCGGCGTCAGTGTTTGATTTTGCTGCTCCTGATAGTCAATAAACTCGTTAATAACGTTGAGCCAGGTCATAAATGCCGGACGGGCTTCATCCAGCACCAGCGCATCAACAGGCTGACCAGCTTTTTTATTGCTGAGTATGGTGCGGATCAGCGGCAGTGTGCTGGATTCAATCCGTTCGATCCGAGCCAGGATCTCCCGCTCTCGGGCGCTAAAGTGTCCGCCGGAGTTAATCATTTGCGTCATCTTAGCATCTGAGTCCTGATAGAAACGTGCCAGCTGATCGATTTCCCGTTCATATTCAGCCACCTCTGACGCGCTTCTGGCGATTGCCACGTCACGAATGGCAATTGCTCTGTCATGTACACTGCCCCGAAAGTTAATGGCGTAGCGTTGCTTAACTGAGTTGACATCGGTGATCTCTGTTAATGTATGATCGATAAAGGCCACCCGATTGCTGCCAATAATGGTCATCACTACCAGCAGCGCCAGCGCAATACCAAACCCCACTATAAGTCGGCTTTTCACCGACAATCCCATTAACCACTGCACCATATTGTGCCTCCATGATAGCAACATATTGAAAGTTCTAAGTTAGTCGTAGGACTTCACGCTGTAAAGTTGAATAAATAAATTATCATCATAGAAAAAACAATACACTGGTAACTGGTGGAGGTTTACTTGGCCAAACGTAGCATGACATAACGACTGCATCAGCATGAAGCGTGGAACTCGAGGTAAAACGTACGCTCAGAGTAAAAATAAAACGGGCGTACACATGGCTGGTTCAAATTGGGTATAATTGGGGGCAATTACACAAAGCATTTAATCGACACTTAATTCAAACGAAGTTAAGTGTGTCAGGAATTTAACATGAACAAACGGATCCTTTCTCTGCTTATCTGTACATTGTCAGCAACAGCACACGCAAAGCCGCTATTTACCCCACCAAAGTTGACAGACAACGCCAATACCAGCGATTTCGTGGAAGCCAAAGACGGTAGCCGCAATGAAGCCTGGGTAAATTCAGATTTTATGGTCGGACTGGATGGTAAGCCGACACATATTTTACTCGAGTCTGAGGATCCCAGATACTTTGGTAGAACCGAGTTGTACCTGAAGCAACTAAACTACACTGTAGCCAGCCTGAATGGAGAAAAAATAGCATCCTCATCACAATTCTATTTACGGCACTATAAAACCTTCACGAGGCACTCAAACAACAACGTATCCACTACCTATACCAAATACTTTGATCAAACCAAACAATTAATCGTCGGGAATAAATTGAGCGAAGCCAAACCTGCGCTGGCTGAGCTGACCGAAAAATATACCAGAAATATCGCTGAGCAAGCATATACAGCCTGGCTATCCAGTGCTTATTTTTACAATATTCAGGACTGGCACAATTACGAGCTACAACTTCGCAAAGCGACAGACATGCATCGTTTTTTAGAACCCGATCTTGCTCTGATGTCGATGCAAAGCCTGATGAACCTGGAGCTTTACAATAAGCAATATGGTAATGCGCTGCATACACTGCTAAAGATGCGCCACATCAAGAACAAACAGTTATCTAGGCAGACCGTCACTGAATTTAAAACGCAACTTAATGAACAACTGGCGGCACAGCCAGTCAATACGGTGAAATCGAAGCTGGTTCAGTCGCGCACCTGGCGTCATTTTCTTAACCGCAGTACATTTTCACTCAGTGCAGACAATGGCAGCCTCAGTACTGTGGCCTTATATTGCCAAAATGGTTACCAGCGCTTTAGCGAGCTTCCCGTAAACAATTATCAGGTGCCAGAAGCTTACGGCAGCTGCTATCTGGCGGTGCAAGGTGAAACAGATACCCAAATCACCTATCGCGAAGAGGGTGATGCCCGCTTTGGACTTTATCTGTAAATTTGGCAAAAAAATGAAAAATGAGTGATCCAGATAAGCGGACTAATCGTTTTATAAGCTGAAGGGTTCGCAGTACGGTGTACTAAACAATCCCCTTCGCGACGGCACTGATAAACGCGCACATTAAGTGCGCGTTTTCTCTTCCTTAACCCTCTTTCTTATTTCAGGTCAGTTAGCCCTTCACATAGTTCGCCCTGCAGTACTTGCGAGTCGGCACAAAACGCTTTCAGCTGGTTGACGAAAATCTGCACCATAGCCGGCGGTTTTCGTGTATTTGCCCACAGAGCATATACCGGACGCATGTGTTGCCATTCGCCAAGATAGTGAAATGGCTGATCCAGCTGTGCAACTTCTGTCATAGGTAAAATGGCCGCACCTAACCCGGATGAAACCATTTGCCTGGCCAGGGTGATATCTCCCACGTATGAAACCTGATCAAAACGCGCTAATAGTGATCGCCAGGAGGGTGAATCCGGTACTTGCTCCGCTTTAAAGGGCATAAACAAAGTGCTTACTTCGTCTGCCTGCGCTGATACCACACACTTGACCCCAATCTGGCCTACCCGGGTATGAAAACAACTGGAGTCTTGCAATGTGCCCACCCGGATGATCACGTCAAATCGCTTCTGACTCATTAGTACATTGGTATTATCTGGCTCAATATGGAGTGTTAGATCTGGATAAGCACGCTGAAAAGACTCAACCACAGGATACAGCGGGCCATTGATCAAATTCTGCGGACACAACAAATGAAACGCTCTGACCTGCGGATTAAGTAACTCAGTGCATTGCGCGTTCAGTGCTAATAGTTGTGTTGCGACCTTATCATACACCGCATGTCCGTGAGACGTGAGCATCACGCCCCGTGCGGAACGGATCATCAGGCTGTACCCAAGCCTGGCTTCTAACCCGGCGAGGCGTTTCGACAACGTCGGCGCACTGAGTGCTAACGCCTCTGCCGCTTTGGCAAAACTTCCACGCCGGGCAACTTCGACAAAGAGCAAGAGATCATCGAGCATAGGGATTTCCTTAATCTTACCTTTCGATTTCTGATATTCCGCTTTTTTCGACGGCGGATATGATGGGTGGGTAACCAAGGAGCCAAGATGCAAAAACTGATATTTACGACCCTCTTTTCATTCTGCCTGTCTGCATTGGTATCAGGCTGGGTCACGTACTTAAATCTGGGCATTAGCGCCAGGTTTGTACCGCACTGGTTCAGCGCATTTTTACACGCCTGGCCTGTAGCGCTGGTCACCGCATATCTGCTAAGCGGCCCTGTTCAAACACTTACACACTGTATTCTGGAGATTTTCAATGACAACTGACAATGCACCTAATAACCAGTCCCAGCACAATGGCACCGTCAATCTGGTCGCCTATATTAATCCAAAACCCGACTGCTACCAAGATTGTAAAGCGGCGCTTGAGGCAATAACCGAAGTGACCCGACGTGAACCTGGCTGTCAGCGATTTGAGCTTTATGAAAACAAGGAAAAAACACAGCTTATGCTCATTGAGCGATTTTCACAGCGCCATGACTTTGATTTCCACCATGCCCAGCCATATACCCAAAAAGTCTATCAACTTTATGAGCAGACTCTGGCAACTCCCGTTGAGCTGCACTTTATGACTCAGCTTGACGTGTAAGGCACACGAAAATGCCCGCAAAATGCGGGCTTTTGCCTGAGTTTATTTTTGGTCTGGCCTCAGTTGCTCAATCACCTGCGCATCCACCCAATAGATATCCCCTTCTGTGGACGCGACATTGCGGTTAAAGAATAAATACTTGCCATCGGGGCTTACACTGGCTGAAGCCTCTCTGCCGGAGGTATTCACTTGAGGCCCTAAGTTTATCGCCTTACCCCAGCTACCGTCTTTTTTTCGAAAGCTAATATATAGATCGCTATCGCCATACCCCTCTTCTCGCTGACCATCCCAGATAATGTAAGAGTCATCAGGGGCTATAAACGGATGTGCATTGTACTTGCCTGTATTGATCTCAGGGCCCAACGCAACGGGAGGCTGTCGCTGGCCATTAACCACTTCAGAAATTCGGATGATATCCCCACTTTTGTAGTCGTCCAGAATATAAGTCCCTTTGCTCGAGGAAGTCAGACGCATAATCCCCCAATCATTGCGGTCAAACATCGAGCCTAGCACTTGCAACGACCCCCAACCACAAGCTGTGCGCTCCATATAATATTTTCCAAGATGCATGGTTTTTCCGTCCGGAGCCAGAAACGGACGTCCTACCCGTGGGCCCACTACCTGTTCATGCCACTGATTGTTCTGCTGGACATAGGACATTAAGGTCCAGTTACCTGTGTCGTTATCCCTGCGAGTGAAATAGAACTCCGTCATATCAGGCGAAAAGAAGGCATTGTAATCTCTGTGTTTGGAAGAAACCGCCCCTGGAGCAAATATCTGTGGAACACCACCCGGTTTTTTTTGCCCCAGATAGGGCCCGGTGAGCGAGTCTAAGGCCGGTTTGGCCTGATTCTCTGTACTCATTAGTGATGCTGACATCAGCACCATCAGTAAAGTGATTGGCTTCATAATAGTAAAACTCCTTTGGCTAAGCCGCGATAATTGATACCAGCTCAGCGTAAAGAATCCACTGGGTATAACATGAAGTTAGACTGATGTTTCGCTGAAATAATTAAAAAGCAATTAAATCAATAGATAAAAATTAATATACTTGCAGGCTGCGTGTATTACTCAGCTCAAAAACGTCGGGATACAGAGCGCTGGACTATTTGCGATAGCTGCCATAGCAGCTAGTAGGTATGACGCATATTACTCGGTAAACCGAGCTACATTTATTGATGATTTCCGTCCATTCATTAAGACCTGAGCGGGTTATCATTGCGGTAAACTCAAGATACCCGCGATTGCTCTTAATAGCTCAGTATTTGGCGCAATAAAATACCAGACTCACAGCTCGGTACGACTTCCCGAATACTGAAAGACCGCTTCTAACGGCTTGCCAAATACCTGTGCAATTTTAAAGGCGACTTCCAGTGATGGTGAGTATTTTGCCGCCTCAATTGCCATAATAGTTTGCCGGGTCACACCAACGCGCTCTGCCAGTTCCTTTTGGGTCATCTCACCTGCCATAAACCTCAGGGTTCTGATTTGGTTTGTGATAGTGCACTCAGCCATAACGTGTCACCATACGGTTTCTGATCAGCTGAGTAGCGTAATTAACCAATTCAGCCAACAAAAAGGCGCCAACCATGATGTGTAGCGTGAAAAACGGCAACGGCGCACGCTCGGCAAACCCCATACCGTTTTGCTCAAAAGCATATTGACCAATCGCAAAACAGACCCCGGCCTGAAGCGTCCATAACGCATATTTATTGCCCACCAGCGACACCTGTTTTTCTCGCTCATCCATAGGCTGATCGACTTCGCCATCACTGACCAGCTCCAGCAGTAGCTGACTGACAATAGACAAAGCAATCGAAACACCCACAACCTTAACGAGCAGTTGGGATATCCAAACCCCACTGGCGAGCTGTTCTGCTGTAGCCATCACCAGACTGGAGGCGTAGAAATAGACCACAGCCCCCGTCACCAAAAGATCTAGGGTCAAAGTCAGATCCCGAAAGCTCAGCGAGTCGAGCAGCGCCTTGAGCACTTTCAATTTTTCATTGCTTGTCATGACTACCATCCTTAACTCAAAGTAAAAAATCTTTGACTTTATACTGGTCAAAATTCCAACCAATGTCAAATATCTTTTACTTCTAGTTATAAATGCATGACATCACAGCCCTGGTGGGCGTCATCGCTCATGCGGAGTTGAACATTCAAAGTCTCAATAAACGGGCCTGAGTTCGTCGATGATTTTTGCATCGACCCAGAACAAGTCGGACTGCGCTTCGCCTGTTTCTCCTTTAGACTTAACCATTCTGTTGAAAAATAAGTATTTACCATCTGGCGTCACCTGAGGTCCCCCTTCTTCGGCGGCGGTATTGACCCGCTCACCCAGGTTAATCGCCTCACCCCAGGCGCCATCAGGCTGTCGAAAGCTGATATAAAGATCGGAGCTGCCAAACCCCTGCTCCCGCTCACCATCCCACATAACATAAGACTCGTCGGGTGCAATAAACGGATGGGCATTCCACTTACCGGTATTAATTGCCTTGCTGAATGCTTTTGGCGCCTGCCATTCACCCATATCCCAGTTTGCATACCTTAATATGCCATTTCCGTCGCGGGTAAACTCGTCGAACACCAGGGTGCCCTTGCGCGACATTTTAAGACCCATCATAGGGATTTCATCAAATGCGGGACCGAGCTTTTTCATTTCAGACCACCCGTCTGAGGTGCGCGTTTTATATTGCTTGCCGTAAAACACCCTTTGACCATCCGGGCTGTAATATGGCGCACGACCGGTTTGCTTGGTCACGACTTTTTGCCAGCCTTCGGCGACTCTTTTGAATACCACGGACGTCGTTTCACGCTGGCCTTTGTTCACCCGCCATCGGGACACATAAAGCACTTCTTTATCCGGCGCAAAATGTACCGCATCTCCCCAGTCGGGCGTCGACACTAACCCAGGGGCAAACACTTTGGGCGTAAGTCCGGGAGGGTTTTGGCCCAGATAAAGGCCGTTCAATCCGGGCAGCACACCTTGAGCATGGCTGTTGCTGCACAGCAACAAGCCCATAACGGGCACAAGCAACTTTAATTGTTGAGGCGTCATTCTTTATTCTCCAGATAAATGAGTGATATCAGCCCTGACATTACCCATACCAGAGTCAAACACTGGATTGGGGTGTGACTTCTCACTGATTTTATTCTTCTAATAAATTAAAAATATATTTATCAAAGCTTTAACTTGGCTTGGGGTGAGATTTCTTGAGTCATAAGTAGAGTAGGTCAGGTGTGATTAGCAGCCGCTGTGTGGCAGATAAACCGCCCCAGAAGGTAAGTAAGTACCGTGATATCAGCGGGTTTTTCATCTACGCTTTACAGACAGTAGATTGGGTAACTCTGTTATGAATGCGTCTATTTTCGTCCAAATTGCGGCCTACCGGGATCCTGAGTTACTGGCAACCATAAAGAGTGCTGTCGATAATGCGAGCGACCCGCAGCGGCTTGTTTTTGGTGTGTGCTGGCAGTATATCCCCGGGCTGGATGAGTACTTGTTGTTCCCCTCTGAACTTGATGCCGATATCAGACTGGTTGCGGTGCCCGTTGAGCAAGCGCAAGGCGTATGCTGGGCACGCCATGTGGCGCAAAACTTATATCGTGACGAAGATTATGTACTCTCCATAGACAGCCACACCCGATTCGTCGCTAACTGGGACAGGCTTATGATAGAAGAGTTAGCACGCTGCCCGAGTGACAAACCCATACTCACCACCTATCCAGCCCCTTTTCGGGCGCAGACATCCCTCGCAGATACGCCCATTGCCCGATTAAAAGTGGGGCCAGTCATGGATGGCAGTGTCCGTTTCGAGCCGTTTTTTGACGCTGATTCGGCACAGCACACAGGCCCCATTGCCAGTCACTTGTGTGCCTGTGGTTTTTACTTCGCGCAAGGCCAGCTCAATCACGATTTACCGATAGACCCTGTCATGTACTTTAATCAGGAAGAATTTACCCACTCGCTCAAACTCTGGACCTTAGGATACGATTGCTTTATCCCGTCTCAGCACTTGGTATTACACCAGTACGGTAAAGAGAAACCCGTATTCGAGCAGCATGTACACTGGAATGACGACGCTAAATGGGTAGCGCTGAATACCCGTGCGCAGATCCGCCTGCGTGCATTGATTGAAAACACCTTTGACCCGGCCCATGACAGTTTTCCTGTCGAGTACTTCCCGCTGGGCAAGGCCCGAACAACCTCGCAATACTTGTCATTGCTGGCACTCGAATACCGGGATGGCGAGCTTTTCCCCCTGGCCAAAGAAACGCAGGCGACGCGTTAGAGGAACACTATGTCACTACCTAAGATTTCCTGTTTTTGCTGTACCTTTGGCCGCCCACACTTGCTGGAAGAGGCCATTGAATCGTTTCTGCGCCAGGATTATGCCGGTGAGAAAGAGCTGATTGTACTCAATGACTTCAGCGGGCATCGTTTACTGTTCGAACACCCGCTGGTGACCGTTATCAACCTGCCGACCCGCGTTGTTCCTTTGGGTAAAAAGTTCAATCTGGCTGCCAGTTACTGCACAGGTGACATCTTAATGCCCTGGGAGGACGATGATATATATCTGCCCTGGCGGCTCAGCGTCAGCGCCGCGCAGATCCGCGATGGCGTTTTCCATACCCGCCAGGCCTGGCTGGAAAACAGCGACCATGAACTTGAGTATTCTGAAAATCTTTATCAATGTAACCTGGCGATTGAACGCACGGTGTGGCAGCAAACTGGCGGTTATTTAGAGCATGATGTCAGTGCGATTGATTTAGCGCTGTTTCGTGCGCTGGGAGGCGATAAACACACGCAAATATTGCCGCAGGCAGATATTTTTTATGTCTATCGCTGGCAGTCATCCGGCGCGTTTCATGCATCTGAGGTAGGCGGAAATTGCGCCAGTATCAGCGATCATGCCGGCTATATTGTTAATCAGCTGGCTATCTCGGGAAAACTGCCACTGGGAGACGTGCAGCTTAAGCCACGCTGGCAAAGAGATTATGTGGCACTCAGTCGGTGTGCCAGTATTCCAACGCGCTCACCATCGCCGCAGTATGTGCCCGAGACGCAGCCAAACACGCGCCCCGTCACCCAAGGCTTTCAGGTTGACAAACAGGTGTTTATTAACAGCCCACTTCACGACAGCTGGTTTTTGCTCGACCCCTTAGCAAGCACCATCTGGCGGGGGCTGCAAGCGAGCCAGTCAGTATCCGACATCGCGCTCACGTTGCATCGTCAGTATGGGACCGATGTGGCCCATGCCAAAGCCGATATCCAGGCTATCACGGCAAGCTTCAGCCAGGAAGGCTTGCTGCGCGACTGGCGTGAACCGCTCTGGCTCGATGTGGCAGGACAAGCCGTTGTCGTGGTCATCGAGCAGGACAGGCTGCGCAACGACTTTAAACGTCTCTTTCCCCAGCTCCGGAGTGACTGGCCCGTCAACTGGGAGCACCTTCTAGAGCTGCGCGAGGAGCGGGAATTTTATAGCGTGTATCTGGATGCTCAGCAGGATGCGGAGTTACTTTACGCAGATCAGGCTCTGTACCGCTTAATTGAATTGCTGCAAACGCTCCAGGCTTCAACCACGCAACATGCCACTTACCTCAGCGGCCTGCTACTTAGGGTGAACAATCAGGTGATTGCGGTTTGCAGTTCAGATCTCAGCCACAACTCTGTCAGCCTTGAGACCCCGGGTGCACAGCACGTCGAAGTCCTCAGCTACGGCCGCTTTCAGTTAACCAGTAATGGCGATGTTCAGGCCGTTCGCGCCCCACATATAACTCCTGCGCAGCAGCGTAAAGCATTGCACACTCAGCCCGTAACCAGCGCCTATTTTGCTGGCCAGTTGCATCATATCTGTGAACCACTGCCTTGCGATGAGCAGAGACACTATCAGGTTGATCAATTGGTTATTGCCACTGAGCAACTCCCTTCAGGTCAGCACTCTGCCGCACAGGTGTTATCAGTACTATTGAACGAGGGGCTGATCCGAACCCCTTATTTGAGTCAGACTCAGACAACGCACCTGATCAGCTGGTTAGCCTCTGCTAATCCCGTCTCGATTACACCCGATGCTTTGACGCTCAGCACGCTGCCGCTTTGCGCGGATAAAGCCCAAACCGATATCTCCGTGCTGTCTCCTTTGCAGATCCCCCAGTTTAAGCGCTTTGATAAACAACGTACTCAATTGACTTTGCCCGGCGTTTTTCCAACAAATCAAGACAGAGCAGACAACAGACAGCGATATGCTCAGGTTAACATTAACCCCTCTGTTGACTTAATTGAATGGGTTAGCCAAAAGCTTGAGGCCGGTGAAAGCAAGGCGCAGGTATACAGAGATCTGATTGAATCTGGCTACGCCATGGAAATGGCCGAAAAAGCCATGTATGGATTCAAACCTAAAATAAAGACCGAGCAAATAGAAGATGCCAGCCTGCGTGAAAGCACACAGACCAAGCCTAGCCTCTATTTTGCCTTTGCCAACATCGCCATCACACGCAACCCCACCAGCATCCGCGTTGCAGATGTACGCGCACAAATCTACCGTCTTGAGGGTGCCTTTTCTGAGCAGGAATGCCAATCGTTAATAACGGGTTTAGAAGGCCACTTTCAGCCCTCGACCGTCGTTGACCAGCAGGGCGACAGCAATCAGGGTTACCGCACCTCCTATACCGCCTGCCTGGAACAGATCAGTCACCAGGAAAATATCAGAATAAAAAATAAGATCAGTGCCCTGATGGGGATTGATAGCGCGTATCTGGAGTCTTTACAGATCCAGCGCTATGGCGCCGGACAGGAATACAAAGTGCATTGTGATTTCTTTCACGAGTCATCCCCCAGCTACCAAAAATGCCTCGACAGTGTCGGCCAACGCACCTGGACATGCGTTGTCTATTTAAACGATGACTTTAGCGGCGGGGACACGCACTTTACCCAGCTGGATATTACGGTCACGCCGCGTACCGGCATGGCCTTGTGCTGGAACAACTTGTCGCCGCTGGGTAAACCCAACGAGTACACCTACCACTGCGGCCAGCCGGTTGAATCGGGCTTCAAATACATTATCAGCGCCTGGTTTAGAGAAAAACCATTTACCAAAGCGCAACAATAAGAAAGCACCATTACAGTGAACAGTGCTTTGCTAAGTCATGTTATACCGGTGGAGGTGGTGCCCCGCCAAAGGTTGTGGGCGGCGGAGGTGGCGGTATGTTGCTAAAGGTGGTTGGCGGTGGTGGTGGCATGCCTGTAGGTGCAGGTGGCACAGCACAAACCGTTGAGGGCGGTGCAGGCGGCATGGCTGTGGGTGCAGGTGGCGGCGGCGGTGTCGCCACAGGCTGATCGGTCACATTAGGATCGGTATCATCCAGGTCGGTATCGTTGTCGACATACCCATCGACATAATCTGTGCAGGCCTTAATGCTCACCTCGGCATTGCCAAAGCCATCATAATCCTTGTCCTGATATAGCACATAGGGCAAAAAAGCGCCTCGATTGCGGATAAGCCTGTTCGCCCTTTTCATTGATACTTCAATTACGCGCACATCGTAACGAGTATGGTGACATATCTCGATTTTTTTGCCTTTTGCATAGGCATTCATCGACGTAGCCAACAGCACGGCCATTGCAATGCGCGTTAAGTTGGAATTCATGAGTACCTCCCGGGTAATTGGGTACTCATACAGTATGGTCGATAAACCATCAAGTTCAATGCAAAAAACTGAATAATCTTCTTCGTGGTCGATTCACTTAGTCACCTCCCGATAACGGTTTGCTCTGTACACCCGCTATGAGCGGCTATAGTTAAACGTATCACCCATTCACCGAGCGATATTTATGGCTGAAACACGTGTCTTAATTACAGGAGGTGCCGGATTTATTGCCCATCACCTGGTGCTGGAGATTCTGCGGCGAACAGACTGGCACATCATCACGCTGGACAGGCTCGACTACAGCGGCAACCTGAACCGGCTGCAGGATGCATTGAGCGAACTTCCTCCGGCTGTGACACGGCGGGTAAAAATTGTGTTTCACGACTTAAAAGCAGCATTAAACCCACAAATTACTCAGGAAATTGGCCGGGTAGATTATGTTTTTCATCTGGCTGCGGGGTCTCATGTCGACAGAAGTATTGCCTACCCCATGAGCTTTGTGCTGGATAACGTCGTGGGCACCTGCAATATTCTGGATTTTGCCCGTACTCAGGATAATCTAAAACGGTTTTTTTACTTCAGTACGGACGAGGTGTTTGGTCCGGCGCCCGCCGAAGTACGCTACAAAGAAAATGACCGCTACAACAGCACCAATCCATACTCAGCAACCAAAGCCGGGGGCGAAGAGCTCGCCGTCGCCTACCACAACACCTATCAAGTACCCGTGGTGATCACCCATACCATGAATGTGTTTGGGCAGCGACAGCACCCGGAGAAGTTTATTCCACAAAGCATCAGAAAAATACAGCAAGGAGAAACCGTCACGATCCACAGCGACAAAACCTGTACCATCCCAGGATCGCGCTTTTATATTCATGCACAGGATGTTGCCGATGCCCTGCTGTTTCTGGTTGATATCAACTGGTCAGAACACATCGACCATGAACAACCCCTTTGCCCAAAATTCAATATCGTTGGCGCCAGAGAGCTAAATAACTTAGAACTGGCCCAGATCATTGCACAAGTGCAAAACAAACCTTTGCATTATGAACTGGTAGACTTTCATTCCTCACGGCCGGGGCATGACCTGAGGTATGCCCTGTGCGGCGAAAAAATGAAACAGCTGGGCTGGTCACCTAAGGTGGATCTGCTTGATCGTCTGGAGCAAGTGGTGCATTGGACCTTACTTAATCCCAGATGGTGCTAATCCCTCCAGATAAGACACCATAACATTGGTAATTCAACGCCGATGTTATATTCTGCTGATATTCGTTTATCCACCGCCCTAGCACTTGTGCGGGTTTGAGTGATAAGCGGGCCGGACTAACAACAATAATAACAAAAGTAGCGCCACACTGGCCGAGTGGCAGTGAAAGCGCCAAGCGCACTAGGGATGTTATGACACAGCAATACTGGGTTGGTGAGTTTTTTGTAGACTTATCGCGTAACCAAATCACCGTAAACCAAGAGGTCAAAACCTTAGCACCCAAAGCACTGTCGGTACTGACCGTACTGGCTCAGCAGCAGGGCCAGGTGATCAGTCAGGACGCAATACTGGATGCAGTCTGGCAGGATACCATAGTCTCGCCTAATACTTTGCAACGCTGCATTGCTCAGTTACGAAAAGCACTGGGTGATGATGGCAAGGAACAGCATTTTATCAAAACCCATGCCAAGCAGGGCTACAGTCTGGAATGTGACGTACGCTGGCAAACCCAGTCGCCAAGCGCAGCACCGGCACAGTACACAGAGGACACTCAACCCGAATCAAGCCACACACCAGCGCCCGCGCAAATACGCTCCCGCTCGCAATTCGGATTTGCCCTGTTTGCGGCGGCGTTTTTTATTGTTGGCCTCGCTGCATCAGTATTATTTGAGCCAAGTTCAAGCGAGCAGCTGACCATCAGCGAATTTCGCCCTCTGACGGCCACCGATAACCGCGAAGTCGCCGGGGTTTACTCGCCCGACGGCGAATATATCGTATTCCATCGTTTTTCGACTGAGCTGTGCCGTAACAGCATCTGGGCAAAGCGCATCGACACCCAACAGGAGTTTCGCCTGACGAACAATCTGGATATCAACGGGCAACATCAGTTTTCACCCGACGGCAAAACCCTGGCATTCGTGCAAACCTCAACCTGTGTGCAACCCGTCACCCAGAAGCTCTGTTATCACCTGATGACGCTGGAGTTCGATAAAGCGCTGCAAACACCGCAAACCCCAACGCGTGTGCTGGAATGCAAAAACTCACAGATCAGAGAGCCGCAATGGCTGGATAGCGAGCATATCGCCCTGCTACAAAAAACCGACGAGCGCTGGAAGCTGCTCCGCTACTCAATGACAGATAACACCAGCGCGCCTCTGTATGAGATCAGCGACGGCGACATCATCAGCTATGATTATTCCCGTAAAGACGGCCTGCTGGCAGTCGTGCGCCTTGGTGAGGGAGAGCACTATTATCTCGATATGCTGAGGCCCGATGGCGAGCTGGTATCCAGTCACCGCATACACTACCCAAATACCATTGCCCGGTTCAGGCCCATCTATCCCAACTTTTCGCCCTATGAAAACCAGCTGGCCTTCAGCACCGGACGCCAGTTATATACGCTGACTTATCAGGGACAAGTCAGCCCCGTGACCCTGCCAGTTGACGAACCTATGGGTTCCCCGGTGTTTCATCCAGACGGTAACCGTATGCTGGTGATCAAGGGGCAGTATGACAGTGATATTTTGACTATGCCGTTTGGCAATGATGACTCGCTGCAAACGTCGCAAGCGACAATCCTCGAGCGCTCCACCAAAGAAGAAAGTAATGCGATATTTCAGCCGGAGGGTGACCTGCTCGCCTTTAACTCGGCGCGCTCCGGACAAATGCAGATCTGGCTCAGCGACGGGCAAGTACCCCGTCAGCTCAGCAACTTCCCGATGGACACCTTTTTATACGAAACCCACTGGTCAGCCGATGGCAGTGAGCTTTTAACTAACGCCGACAAAGCGCTGGTGAAGTTCGCGCTGGATGGCACTGCGCACGCCATTCCCCTGGCGCATCCGGTAGAGCAATTGTTTTACTGGGACAGCCGCGCTCAGACGGCACTTGCCCAGCTCAAAATAAATGGGGTGCTCACATTTGCCGAACTGAACCTGACAAACTCAGCCATACGTGTTCTAAACGACCGCGAGGTCACCTGGGCCCTCAAAACCGCTGACGGTAGCCTGGTTTATACCGATCACATGGATCGTTTCTGGCGATCCGGCCCGGTTGAAGACGAGCTGATTGAGCCACTTCTTGATCAGGGCAGCGAGCGGCGCTTTACGGCCTATGGCAATACCTTGTACGGGATCAATGAAAACGCACAATTGTGGTCTTACGATCTGCACAGCGGTAACTTTAAGATCTTAACCACAGTGGCAAATGATATTGTCCGTATTTCGGCGGTCAACGATCAACAGATCTTGCTGATCAAGCAGCTTACATCCCGAAAAGAAGTGGTGGAGTTGCTGCTGGCTGAGTAAGCAGTAACTCAAAAGGGCAGCCGTTTCTGCCCTTTAAACACCGCGCTTTTTAAGGCTCTGCCAGCTGCTGTTGCTCTTGTTCACTCAGCGAACGCTGATAATTACGATGACTCAGCCCCAGCCACTGCGGTAAAGTGGCACTGACAAAAATAGAAGACCAGGTTCCCACCGTAACCCCGATAAACAAGGCACTCGCAAATCCCTGCAAACTGGCACCGCCGAGCCACCACAATGCCGCTATGGTTGTCAGCGTGGTTGAAGAAGTAATGGTGGTTCTGCCCAGTGTACTGCTAAGTGCCGCATTGATGGTGTCGCTGACCTTGCAATCCTCCCTGGCGCGCACCAACTCACGGACTTTGTCGCCAATCACAATAGAATCATTCAGTGAGTAACCAATGATAGCCAGCAAAGCGGCCAATATCGTCAGATCAAACTCCATGCCGGTGAATGCAAACCAGCCCAATGTAATCAACACGTCGTGCAGTAGGGCCAGACTTGCCGACACAGCCAGTCGCCATTCAAACCGAACAATCAGATACAAGCCTACTGCCAACAGGCTAACGAGCAAAGCCAGCCCGCCCTGTTCAATGAGTTCAGCACCAATCTGGGCACCCACAAAACGGCTGTCGAGGATCTCCACCCCCAGGTTGTCGGGTAACTGAGTGTGCCAGCTAAGTGGCGTCGGTCTGTCATTGTGCGGCGGCTGGAATACTTGCCAGTGAAGTGCCCCCTGAGCAGATAAACGAAACTCTCCGCTCACATGAGGTGCCAGCTGGTGCTGTAATTCATCGCCGGATATATCCTGAGCAAGCTGGAATTCTGTGACATAGCCACCCGTAAAATCCTGCCCGAGCTCAAGACCTCGCTGACTGATAAGCACACAACTGAGTATCATCGCAATCAGACTCAGCACTAAGCCAGAGGTTCGAAGTGTTTGCCATAAATCGCGCATATCAGGCTCCTTTTACCGGCTTGGTCCGATAGACCCACTGAGACAGTTGCCCGGAGACCACCACACCGCAAAACATGCTAGTGATAATCCCCAGAGCCAGGGTGATGGCAAAGCCCTTAACCGGGCCATAGCCGATGGACATTAATACCAATGCAGTGATCATGGTGGTCAGGTTGGCATCTATGATGCTGCTTTGCGCTTGCTGATAACCACGTTTTAGCGCCGCGCGCATGCTGCTCCCCTGCCGCCTTTCTTCTTTGATCCGCTCAAAGATAATCACATTGGTATCGACTGCCATGCCTATGGTCAGAACCAGACCCGCAATCCCCGGTAAGGTCAGCACCACACCGGGTAACAAAGACATCAGACCCACTAAACACACCAGATTCGCCACCAGCGCCACGCAGGCTATAACGCCCAGTTTGCGATACCACAGCAACATAAAACCCAGCGTCAGTGACAGACCCAGTGCCAGTGCCGCAAAGCCGCTGCTGATGTTCTGCTCACCCAAACTCGGCCCTATGGTGCGCTCAGTTACTATGGTCAGGGGCGCATCTAAGGAGCCAGCCCGCAGTAACAGTGCCAGATCCTGCGCTTTTTGCCACGACCCTAAATTGGTTATGCTGAAGCGCTGCCCCAGCACCTGCTGGATGGTAGCCACTGAGATCACCTGACTGCTTTCGCGGATCTCTCCCCGGCTGTCGGCAATGTACTCACTGTACATAGTCGCCATAGGCTGACCCACATGCGTGCGGGAAAAACGCAGCATTTTATCGCCGCCCTGGGATGATAGAAACAGCTGTACCAGAGGCTTTCCGTATTCGTCCCGGCCAGCCTGCGCCGAATCAATATCGGCCCCAGTAAAAATGGCTCGCGGATCTAACCTCACCATTCCGTGTTCAGCTTTAACGCGCTTGCCACCGAATTCCTGCAAAGCGTGAAAAGACAACTGTGCCGTAGCACCGATGATCCGCTTTGCTGCCGCCGGATCCTGCACCCCGGGTAGTTCAATGCGAATATAATTCGCGCCCTGACGCTGCGTCACAGCTTCAGTAATACCCAGCTCTTCAATCCGCGAGCGCAGCGTCGTCAACGCTTGTGTCATAGTCTGCTTTTCAAAAGCCGCCTTGCCGGTTTCATCATAGCTTAAGGAAGCACGCAACAAGCTGCCTTGCTGGTGTGTACTGACACTCAGATGCTGAAACTGACCCAGTAATGCCGACTGCAACTGATGCAGTGCCGCCTCTCCCTGAGGAAGTGCCACCAGCTCAAGACCAGCAACCGAACTGCGCTCAATACGAACGCCTTTTAACTTGTCACGGATCCGCAGCGCTTTGGCCTCCAGCGCAATGTTTTCCATGTGCTTTTCCAATGCTTTCTCTGTGTCGACTTTCAGCACGAACAGTACACCACCGTTCAAATCAAGACCCAGTTTAATGGGAGACAGGCCCAGTCGTTGCAGCCAGTAAGGTGCAGTAGCTTGTTCAACCACGGTTACCGAAGCCTGCCCGCGCAGTGCCTCAGCCAATACCTCTTGTGCTGCAGCGGAGGCAGTTTGTGGAGTTAGTGTAACCAAAGTCGGTTCGCCCGACTCTATGTCAGCCACGGTAAAGCCGCGACTTTGCAGCAACTGCACAAGCTGGTCCGGGCCGGGTGCTGCCGGCTCTGATGTTAGTGTACGGATACTGAGTTGGGTGGTGTTTTGATATAAGTTGGGCATAGCACACAGACCCAGTATCAGGATCACGGCTACCACCAGCAGACTTTTAAGCCGCGCCGGCCAGGCCGTATTCGCAGCGTTCGCTCTTCTATTCATAATTTGACTCACTTAACGATGAGCTGCCTCATTTGGCCGCTCACACTTTCGCTATTTACCTGATAAAACGTGTTGTAATCCGACCGAACCTTGCGGTCGGTTTGTGTTGTGAGATCAGGCGCTCAGCTGATAAGTCAGTCTTGCTCGATAGGTTAAGTTGGCGGGTTGACAGTCATTGATCAGCCCCGTGCGTGCACGAGTCGCACACTGATGCCAGGGTCGCGTCAAAGGTTGATGAATATATTGCTGGCTCACCCGATACAAGTCGGGGTCAGCAAAGGCATAGAGTAGATCATAATCCGGCTGCTGGTCCGGATGCAGAAAGTAACTGGGATGCGTTAAACGGTTCTGTGACGGCAGTTGCGCGGGATAGCTTGCCGGTTGTGAATGCGACACCTCAGTACCAGGTGCAGGCAAATGCTTGATCAGTGCAGTGTCAGTGACCTTATGCCTGAGATCATTCGCGTCGGGCGCTGTATGTGGCTCGGCACTCACTGCCTGTGACAGCACAACCACAGAGACGGGTTGAGTTTGCCAATCTGCGGCCACAGCATCACGACTACCCATATTCAGTAGCGTACATAACAGCAAAAACGGCACTAAACACCGCAGCACTTTGGCAAATGTCTCATAACTCATGTGGTGAAGATATAGTCGGCAAGGCGGTTTTTCAATAGCTGTAAGGCTAAATAGTTTGCTTATCTGCAAAGTGAGAAGAATAGATACGGGACAAAGGAATAAGTTTCAGCGCTTAACTTGTTAAGCGCTGAAACTAAAATGAGGTGAGTCAGCCTGTAAGTTAACTGAGTCGATCGTTCACAACCTGAAATGATTGTAACTCTCATGGTTTCAAGTGGTTGGGAATTTTAGTGGTGTGTATCAAACCATGTGCCTTTGGTAAACGAATTCATATGAAGATACGTGGAGTCTAATCGGCTCACTAAATAAATTAGATTGTTAACAAAGCAAATAAGTCAACAGAAGAGGTAGTGTTCAATTTTCTGTGTCATTTCGATAAGTTAAGAAACAAAAAGAGAAATGACTCATGACTACACAAAAATTTGATTTTGATTCTGTATTGAAAGCGCTCCAGAACGGCAAAAACCTCACTGGTAAAGATGGAGCGCTCACCCCGTTGATAAAACAACTCACTGAAGCCGCAATGAAGGCTGAGTTGGAAAACCACTTAGCTGAAAGTTCCGAGCCCAACCGTAAGAACGGTAAATCCACTAAAACGGTCAAAGGGCCCACTGGTGCATTCGAACTTGAGACGCCTCGTGACCGAGCTGGCACCTTCGAGCCACAGTTGGTGAAAAAGCACCAAACCCATCTGACCGAAGACTTAGAACGTAAGATTCTTGCGCTGTTTGCCTTGGGTAACAGCTACCAGGATATCCGCGCTCACATCGCCGATATGTACGATATATCTATTTCCAACGGTACTATTAATGCCGTAACAGATAAGCTACTGTCTGAGCTACAGGCTTGGCGTGAACGTGATTTGGAAGCCATATATCCCATTGTTTGGCTCGACGCTATTCACTACAAAATCAAAGAAAACGGACGTTATGTCAGTAAAGCCATCTACACCATTTTGGCTCTCAACATCGAAGGCAAAAAGGAACTTTTGGGCCTCTATCTCTCAGACCAGGAAGGTGCCCATCACTGGCTAAGCGTATTGACCGACCTTAATAATCGAGGCGTTAAAGACATCCTGATTGCCTGCGTGGATGGCCTCAAAGGCTTCCCTGAAGCCATTGAAACCATCTATCCGAACACCGAGATCCAGCACTGTATCATTCACCAGATCCGTAACTCACTCAAATACGTGGCATCCAAAAACCAGAAGGCTTTCATGGCGGATCTCAAATGCGTTTATGCTGCGGAAATCGCGCTGGACGAACTGGAAGCCAAGTGGGGGGGGGAAAATACCCTTTGGTCATCAAATCATGGCGCTGTAAATGGCCGACACTCAGCGCTTACTTCAAGTACCCGGATTACGTGAGAACGCCTATCTACACGACAAACGCCGTGGAGGCTGTACATCGCCAG
>NZ_PNCJ01000130.1 GCF_005887115.1 Pseudoalteromonas rubra
GGGGGTGGGGGGGGGGGGGGGTGGGGGGGGGGGGGGGGGGGGGGGGGGGGGGGGGGGCGGGGTGCGGGGGGGGGGGGGGCGGGGGTGCGGGGGGGGGGGGCGGGGTGGGCGGGGGGGGGGGGGGGGTGGGGCGGGTGGGGGGGGGGGGGGGGGGGGGGGGGGGGGGGGGGGGGGGGGTGGGGGGGGGGAGGGGGGGGGGGGGGGGGTGTGGGCGGGGGGGGGGGCGTGTGGGGGTGTGGGGGGGGGGGGTGGGGGCGGGCGGGGGGGGGGGGGGGGGGGGTGGGCGGGGGGGCGGGGGGGGGGGGGGGGGGGTGGGGGGGGGTTGGGGGGGGGGGGGGGGGGGGGGGGTGGCGGGGGGGGGGGGGGGGGGGGGGGGGGGGGGGGGGGGGGGGGGGGGGGGGGGGGGGGGGGGGTGGGGGGGGGGGCGGGGGGGG
>NZ_PNCJ01000131.1 GCF_005887115.1 Pseudoalteromonas rubra
GGTTACATAGGCGACTTGCTTAGCAGTGGTTAGTGTTATCATTATTATCTCCTCTGACCAGTATCAATTTACCTCAACATCTGATTGATGTCATGTTCCCGTTACTAGCACTTGATATACTCTGCTTGCGCAATGCACTGTACTCATTTTTAAATATCGGTATAACTTAAATACAGTGAGTTACAAAATAGTCTATATTTCTCAGGGAACTAGATTTATTTTATGTCAGTCTATTGAGCGCCTATCTGGCCATTGAAAACAACATTGCTAGCGACATAACTATTCTAAGGAGACACGCGATGCATTTATCCCCTTCGGGCCCAAAGTATTTCTATCATTCAGTTTT
>NZ_PNCJ01000132.1 GCF_005887115.1 Pseudoalteromonas rubra
AAAAGCGCTGCATTTTCTTGTTTGCGCTGATCCAATGTCTTAGCAATCGCAGACACTATTGTTTTACTGATCCCTTGCTGCTGTGCAAGATACGTAAATTGGCTGATGGCTTCTGCTACTTCTTCAATGACTTGCTGTGCATCATGCCAACTCCGATAGCCAGCACTGGTCGCTAGTTTTTGCATCACTTTAAGCGGTGGCGCTTTACCATAACCTCCGAACGCAGGGGCGTGTGCGTTGAATGGATGTGGGCTGTAAGTAACATCGTAAAAAGGTGCAGGATCCCATTGACCGTCATCCGCTTGCAAAAACGCCCAGTTTTTACTGTGGTCGTCTTGATTAGACGACAG
>NZ_PNCJ01000133.1 GCF_005887115.1 Pseudoalteromonas rubra
CGGCGTTTTTCTCGGCTGGCGACCCGCAATTGTGGTGGGTCTGGCGATCCCAGTGTGTTATGGGATCACCCTGGCTCTGGGCTGGGCGTTTGGTTATACCATCAATCGGGTGACGCTGTTTGCGTTGATCCTCTCACTGGGTCTGCTGGTGGATGACCCTATTACTGGTATTGATAACATCAGCCGCCTTTTGCTGCCGGGCAAGTCTCGAAAGCAGCAAATCATGACGGCAATGACGGAGATCCGC
>NZ_PNCJ01000134.1 GCF_005887115.1 Pseudoalteromonas rubra
GACCAATCAGCCAATGCGACCTGTGAGGCCATCATTAACGAGATTGCGCTTAAAGAGTAAATTGTTTTTCTCATCATTGCTCCTAATGTACGGATTCTATTTTTTTATAATCAAGACGGTTTTCTTTTGGTGAGCTATCGATGTTGCTCACGGTTTTGAATTTGGTGTACAAAATGTAGCCTAAACAACTAAAGAATAGACCAATTACCAAGGCACC
>NZ_PNCJ01000135.1 GCF_005887115.1 Pseudoalteromonas rubra
CCCAGTCTGGGTGTTTGTAACTGTCTAATAGCGAGGAAATATGGGCATGAAAAAGGGATTTCAAGGTAAACTTGCAATCCCTTTATGTGATTTGCTGTGCCTGCTTGGTTATTTACATGGCGATAACGGCTTTCGCTTTGGCTAATTCCACAACCAGATGCCACAGCCCATGATTTTTGCCTGACGCTTAAGCTTGTTCTTATCGCTCTCTGCGCCGCGCTTGGTCGGATAGGGCCCTAACCGTACTCTAAACCAGACGCCATTGCTGCCTTCAGTGCGCCTGATTTCTGATACTAGCCCGACAAAGGCTATCTTGGCCTTGAGCGTTTCC
>NZ_PNCJ01000136.1 GCF_005887115.1 Pseudoalteromonas rubra
AAAACGCATGAGATTATCAATGAGAATCTGCACCGATCGCCTATGTATTCAGGCGTGATTGAGGGGATCGGTCCGCGTTACTGCCCATCGATTGAAGATAAAATAGTTCGTTTTGCCGATAAAGATAAGCACCAGATCTTTGTTGAACCAGAAGGGTTAACCTCTTATGAGCTATACCCAAATGGTATTTCCACGAGTTTGCCATTTGACGTACAGATGCAAATAGTCAACAGCATCGCTGGATTTGAGCAAGCCCACATCTGTCGCCCTGGTT
>NZ_PNCJ01000137.1 GCF_005887115.1 Pseudoalteromonas rubra
AACCCATATTGGCAGTACTTCTGCGGGATGCAGTTTTTTAGCCATGAGTTGCCGTGTGATCCAAGCCTGATGTCGCGTTTTCGGCGTCGAATTGGAGAGCAAGGTGTTGAGTTAATGCTCTCTGTGACAGTTGATGCAGGACTTAAAAGTAACACGGTTAAAGCATCCAGCCTGAGGGAAGTTGTCGTGGACAGCACGGTGATGGAAAAGAACATCGCCCACCCGACAGATAGCAAGTTACTGGAAAGGTGCCGTAAAAAACTGACCATGCTGGCAAAAGAAGCGGGTGTCAGACTACGGCAGAGCTACGCGAGGCAGGGACCAAAAATGGCCATGCAAGTCGGTCGATATGCACATGCCAAG
>NZ_PNCJ01000138.1 GCF_005887115.1 Pseudoalteromonas rubra
GATGGCACGGTCACCGAAGTCGCCTCAGTGATCTGTAATAGCGATATCGTCTTGGGTATTATTCCCATGGGCACGGCCAACGCCTTAGCGCATGTGATTATGGGGATTGAGTCTAAAGCCTTTGGGGTTGATAAGGCCCTTGATGTGTTGATCAGTGGAGATGTTCAGGCCATAGACACAGCGCGCTGTAATGATGAGTTAACGTTGTTACTCATCGGCCTAGGGTTTGAGCAAAAAATGATTGAGAGCGCTCATCGCGACGCCAAAAATAACAGCGGCCAATTCGACTATTTGCAAGGCTTCTGGCAAGCACTTGGCGAGCATAAGGCGAAAGATTACGAGTTAACATTGGATG
>NZ_PNCJ01000014.1 GCF_005887115.1 Pseudoalteromonas rubra
CCCCTGTCATCCCGGCCTGCGAGCCGGGAACCATCCAAAACACGGCTCAACAGCTAAGGAAAGTAATACGAGGCTGTATGTGCCAGAGTGAAATAACCTGGCTGTGCCGCCTCTCCCTGATCAGGGCTCCCTTTGTCAGCTATGCCGCCTCATCTCGACTGTACCCCCTGTCATCCCGGCCTGCGAGCCCTTTGTCATCCCGGCCCCCGAGCCGGGAACCATCCAAAACACGGCTCAACTGCTGAGGAAAGTAATATGAGGCTGCATGTATCTGAGTGAACTGACCTTTTGTGTAGCTGGTGAGTAGATCCCGGCTCGGGGGCCGGGATGACGGAGAGAAGGGCCGGGATGACGGAGAGAAGGGCCGGGATGACGGAGAAAGGGGCCGGGATGACGGAGAAAGAGACAACGAATATTGGAGAAAGGCACACGGGGTGACGGAGAAAAAGGCGGGAAGATGGATTTTGAGAAAACGGCATATATAAAATATATCCAATAAATTCAGTTCGTTATATGTATTCACTAAAAATCCAGACGGTAATTTGCAGTCCTCAGTAATTCATCAGCTTTTCATTAGGGTGGCTTTGTGGCCTTGTTTTGCGTGTTTACGTTCAATGGCGTCAAGTAAAAACAACAGAGCGCTAAGCCTATGTACTATGACAATAACAAACGCTTTACTTATCCTGCTGGACATTTCTTCAAGCATTTCGCCAATGTGGCAGCCTGCCTTAAGCCAGGGCTGGTACTTTTAACCGGGCACCCATTCGTTCTGGCGCTGATTTTTGCCATTGCCATGATGGGGGTATGTCCATTGTCTCATGCGCAATCGCGCGAAGCTCAGATCATTGAGCGTTCGGTTCAGGCTTATGGTGGTGAGCACTTGCTAACAATGCCTGGGCTGCTGGTCAATGAACGCCTCTCTCACTATTCGCAGTGGCTCAGTGGTGATGCTCGTCAGGGCTCTATGGTCACTTATCTGAGTGAACTGCAAAACGACTACCGCATCGATTTTGCGGGTAAGCGTAAGGTCTTTAAGCAGGCAAACTCGAGGCGGGTGGGCAGTCATGGCAGCGATGTGCCAGAAGTGCTCCATCGTCTGTATATCAGTGACCAGGGTACAAGCGTGGACCATGCTCTTAAGCGCTACCAGCCCGGTTCACGGATCACTTTTGACAATACCACTTTGGGGTTTGAAGCCATGCTGGACACTCTGGTCGTTCGTAAGCTGGCGCAGCATAAACAAGCCAGCCAGTGGCTGGGAGAGGCATACATTGCGGGTATGCCTCATGATGTGATCACAGCCCCTTTGGATAATAACCCGGAGACAAAGCACACGCTTTATCTGAATCAGCATAGTGGTTTATTAAGCCGTATGATGACTGAGCAGCAAGGTCAAAAGCGCTTTTATGATTTTATGGTGCACCGTACCACACAGGCTGTGCGCTGGGCGTCTGAGGTGTTGGTCAGCACGGCACAGGGGCCGCAGTATCACAGTAAATCGCGCACCGTTAAGGTGGCGCGACCTGCCGAGCAGTCGTTTCATATTCCAGCCGGTTATCAGCGAGCACCTGAGCTCAGGCCTTATGATGTCTCCAAACTGACAGTACGCACACTGGCAGACGGCGTGTACTTTGTGGGGCAAGACTGGGGATATACATTATTCATTGATGCGGGTGAGTATCTGGTGTCGGCGGGGACCTGGCAGATGAACCAGCAGGCCGGAGCCTGGGCAAAAGCACTGGCAGAATTAAGGCAAAGCAAATCGCTGGATAAACCCGTGAAATACCATATTGTCACGCATCATCATACCGACCATCTGAGAGGGCTGGCAGACACAGTAGCGGAACATACCACTTTACTGGTGCATCCGGCAGACAGAAATGCGGTCGCCGATGAATTGGGCACACAGGTTAAGATTGAGCCGATCCCTACATCTTACACTTTGGCCGGGGGGAAAATTCGCCTGCTGGATGTACCCAACAGCCATGCTGCGCATAACCTAGTAGTGTATCTGCCTGAATCGCAGATCCTGCTAACGGAGGATATGTTCGGCAGCAGCTTTGAGCATGCGCTGCACTCGCCTGCTCGCTGGCCGGATCTCGACACCTACTATCGTCTCGACGCTCTGGTGGACAGACTCACGCAGCAGGGCATAAAAGTCGCTCAGTATGTGTCTTCGCATCATGGCCGAGTGTTGACACAGGCCGACATCGATCGAGCTATGGCAATGCCTCGCACAGCACGGGAAGTGTTATTAAAGCGCTTGTTTGCATCACAATAAGAAAAAGCGGCACCCGTAATACACAGGGTGCCGCCTGGTTGTGACTAACGGGCGCGGTTACTCATATCTGAGTATCAGCGAAGGACGGGTGCTAGCCGCTTTAAAGGCCAGACAAGCGACGGTCAGCCAGGTAATGGCCAGCACACCCAGTGTGGCAGCAGCATACATCCAGGTCGCTTGCTCAATACGGTCATTGAAGTTGTTCAGCCAGAGGTTCATGAGCCAGTAACTCACAGGGATCGCCAGCAAAGAGCCTGCGCCTACAATGGTGATGAACTCCCTGGATAAAATCGTGACTATGCTGATACGTGAGGCGCCCAGCACCTTGCGTACGGCTACTTCTTTTTGGCGGCGAATAGTGGCGAACGAGGCCAGTCCTAAAATCCCCATACAGGTCAACACAATGGACAGCGTACTGAATAACAACACCAGCTGCTGCATTCTGAACTCGTTGATATGGGCACGCTGATAGTCGTCTTCAATCAGACTGATCTCGACCTCAGGCATGGCCAGTTCATTTTGAATGACTTGCTCGGCCTGGCGCATCACTTGCGCTTTATTTGCCCCCGGATGCAGCTTTATGACCAAAGTGCCTATCGCCACGTTGATATCGCCTGCGGTGAGTAAAACAGGCAATTGTTGCTGACGCGCTGAGCCGATTTTTATGTCTTGTACAATGCCGACCACAGTGGCACGGGCGCTACCATCATGTGAGCTCAGGGTCTGGCCAAGCAGCACGCTAGGGTCGTCATATCCGGCTTGTTTTGCCAGACTTTGTGACAGCAACACGGAAAATGATCGGATGTTGTCATCGCTGACTTGGATCCAGTCTCCGGCAAACTGAGGAGAAAAATCACGCCCCGCGACCAGCGCCAGCCCCAGCGTCTCAACGGCATGGAAGCCGGCGGCTATGGTAGGTTGCGTGCCTTCAAGGCGCTCTCCGTTCGGGAACACCAAAAACAGCTCTGAAGTCATATCATTGGTCAGTAAAGTGTCTGACTGAGTGACCTGAGCGACCCCTTGCAATGATTTCAGGCGCCGCAATACATGAGGCTCGGCTTGCTGGTAAATGGCTTCTGCAGGCAGGTTTTTGATGATCAGTCGGTCATTCTTGGCATACCCTACGGGCAGATCATTGATTAAGGCCATTTGTTTGTAGACCACAGCCGCCGCGACAATCAGCGCCACAGACAGGGCACCTTGCAGGCCCAGCGTGAGTTTACGTACCCAGATGGCGGTTTTACCCCGCTGCAGATCGCCACTGAGTACGCGTTTGGCACTGAAAGAAGCAATAAACAGTGCCGGGTATAAACCTGATATCACCCCGATCAGCGCAACCACTGCCATCACAGCAACCAAAAACACCGGTGAGAAGCTCAAAGACAGGCTGCGCTCCAGCAGCTGATTAGCATAGGGGATCATCATTTCCACCAGGGCCAGTGCAACCAGTGCTGCAATCATGACAATAAACAAAGACTCGGTTAAAAACTGGGTGATAAGCTGAGGTTTACTGGCACCCAGCGCCTTGCGCACCCCCACTTCTTTGGCGCGTTTTGCCGCACCGGCAATGTTGAGGTTGATAAAGTTCACACTGGCGATGACCAGCAGCAAAACCGTCAGTGCGATACAGACCTGCATCACCAGGCGCGAGCCCCCTTGTTTCATCTCAAACGGACCACTGCTGTTAAAGTGAAGATCCGACAGACGACTTAATTCCAGCGCACGAAGTTTGCGGCGGCCGGTCGATTGCTCTCGCATGGTATCCGTCATCTGCTGTGCCAGCAGTGCGGCATCCGCACCCTCAGTCAGGCGCATATACACATAGCCAATGAATGGCATCTTGGTGGCTTTGGGCAAAGCGGTTAAGGTTTCGAACACAAAGTGGGTGTTGTCCGGTAAATCTTCAAACACGGCGGCTATTTCGTATTGGCCTTGCTCGTACGACAGGGTTTTTCCTACGGCGTCTTCGCTGCCAAACAGGCGAGTTGCCTCGCGTCGGCTGATGGCCAGCAGACCCGGTCGGCTTAGAGCGCTGTTGAGATCGCCATGCAGTACTGTCATCGTGATGAAATCCGGCAGATTGGCTGTGGCCAGGTACACTTTGCTCAGACGGACTTGCTGCCCTGCCACGTTGACGTCCAGTGCCATTGGCTCGGCAGAGTAAGCCAGGTTGTCGGTCGAAACCAGCATCATGACATCCTCAACCTGGACATGGTTTTGCATGTTCAGCGCATGTTGTGAATCAGACGCTGCGATCAGTTGCAGGCCCCATGCCCGATAATCGGTATGAACACGGTAAACGCGCTCAGCGTTGGGGTGTTGTTTGTCAAAAGACAGCTCATATGCCGCGAATAAGGCCACCATAATGGCCGCTGCCAGACCGATACTAAAGCCAGCCAGATTAAGGGCAAAATGACGAGGATCGTTTTGTATGGCCCTGAGCGTGGTTTTAAAATAATTCACTATCATTGCGGGTACTTCCTTCTTATTCTGGGTATCACGAGATGGGCTCGTTTAAGCCGCTGGCGAAACACAGTTGGCTTTATCCAGCATGATCTGACCATCCAGCAGACGCACCAGACGATCGGCATAAGCACCTTCTTTTTCCGAGTGGGTCACCACAATGACCGTGGTGCCTTCGCGGTTTAGCTCGCGTAACATGGCCATCACCTCTTCGCCGTTTCTGGAGTCGAGATTACCCGTTGGCTCATCTGCCAGGATCAGTTTGGGGTTGATCACCAGGGCTCTGGCAACCGCCACCCGCTGTTGTTGACCGCCCGATAATTGCTGCGGCAGGTGGTCGGCGCGATGGTCAATGGCAACCCGTTTTAAAATTGCCTCAACCCGTTGTTTGCGTTCTGCTTTAGAGATGCTCTGGTACTGCAATGGCAGCTCAACATTTTCGAATACTGTAAGCTCGTCAATCAGGTTAAAGCTCTGAAATACAAAGCCGATGGAGGCTTTGCGCAGTTCAGCGAGGCGTTTTTCACTGTATCCGGCTATGTCGGTACCGGCGAATTCAAAGCGGCCGGAGGTTGGCGAGTCGAGCATGCCCAGAATAGAAAGCAGCGTTGATTTACCGCACCCCGACGGGCCCATGATGGCCAGGAATTCTCCTTCACTGACCTGCAAGTTAATGTCACTCAGTGCGGTGGTTTCGACATCTTCCGTACGAAATACGCGGCTTAGGTTCGTCAGTTTAATCATCTTTGCTTCCTCAATTCGGTTATTCTTGTTCTGTGCTTTTGGGCTAGTTCAGTTTTAATGTCTGTGCTTTATCAAAGTGGCCGTAACCCGAGGTGACCACTTGATCGCCGGGTGCCAGTCCGTCTAATACTTCAAAGTAGTCACGGTTTTTCTTACCCAGCACGACATCTTTGCGCACGGCAGTGTCGCCTGAGACCACATAGACCCAGTTGCCGCCACTGCTGGTGTAAAAGGCACCGCGGTTGATCAACAGGGCGTTATTTTTGCTATCTCCCAGTAACAGCGCCACATCCAGGTTCTGACCCCGTTTTATCTCTTGCAGTCCGGCGGGCAGTGCCACCTCAACCTGAAATTGCGCGTTGGTAACCCGGCTGTCGATTTTGCTGACTTCTGCGCTGACTTGCTCAGTTCCCAGTGATACCTGCACCGCCATACCTGTGTGCACCTGGTTCAGATAAAACTCATCCAGCCGGACGATGAGTTTGAATTCATTGGGCATATCTATCTGGCCCAGTCGTGCGCCACGTTCTTTGGATTCACCCATTTCAACATCCAGCTCACTCAGATAGCCAGAGACTGGGGCTTTGACGAGCAGATTGTCCAGATTATGACGGGCAAATTGCAGGTTTTTTTGCAGCATGTCGGCGCTGTCTTCCAGCTGGGCAACTTGCACTTCACGAATGGTATTTTCCTGCTTCTGGCGCTCCTTTGTCAGCGCTTTGCGTGCTTTGTAGTAGGCCAGATCATCTTTGATTTCGTCGAGTGTGTCCTGCGCCAGCACGCCTTTTTTAGCAAGCAGCACAGACTGCGTATAACGCCTGTTCAGGTGGGTGATCTGACGTTCAATTTCCAGCAGGTCGCGGCGCAGATTCAGGCGGCTGGTTTCCATGTTCATTTGTGTGTTACGTAAAAAGTTGAGTTGCTCAGTCACCTGGGCCTCGCGGCTCATCACATCCAGTTGCAGGTTGGTATTGCTCAGGCGCACCAGCGGCTGGCCTTTCTCGACATACTCCCCCTGTTCAACCAGCCGCTCTTCGACCCGGCCACCGGAGACAGTATCCAGATAAATGGTGGTTTTTGGCACCACCTGACCACGCAGGCTCAATGCATCAATAAACGGACCCTGTGTTACTGTGCTGATGGTCAGGCTGTCCAGTGGCACATTCTGGCTGCGTCCGTTACTGCCTTGATGAGTAAAGGCATACGCCATGGTCGTTGCTAACACAGCGGCAACCACGCCTGCTTTAAAATGCTTCTTTAGTCCTGAGCGTTCGATTTTTTTATCCATGTGCAACTCCCGTTGTCAGACTGTGTTGAGCCATGTTGTGTTGGCTGATGCGCTAAATAAATCAATCATCATGCCAAGAATAAAAGTTTATAAAATACAGTTGCTTAGTGTGTTTTTCGCTAGTGTTGTGGGAGAAGGTGTCCGCTTATAGCACAGTGTGGGCAGGGCAACTGCCCATAAATGGACACATCCTTGCGAAGTAAGCTAAGCTAATACACCCATAAAAAATAAAACAGGGACAGACAGTGAGCGCAAAACAGCCCGGGGCCATTTTAGTGGTGGATGACAATCCGGATATTCTGATTGCAGCGAGGTTGCTGCTCAAACAACACTATCAGCTGGTTAAAACCACCGATAACCCGTTTGATATCGAAGACCTAGTCAAAGCCCACGGCATTGAAGTGATCCTGCTGGATATGAATTTTAACCGCGATGCCATCAGTGGTCAGGAAGGGTTTTACTGGCTGAAGAAAATCATCAGTCAGGATCCCAGTATGGTGGTGCTGCTGATGACTGCCTATGGCGACATTCAGCTGGCGGTGGATGCCATTAAGGCCGGGGCTGCAGATTTTATTGCCAAACCCTGGCAAAACGAGCAACTGTTAGGGGCGGTCGCAGCGGCGTTTGCCCATGCCAAAGACAAACAGCAGCTTGGTAAGCTGACCCGTCAGACACAAGGGCTTAATCAGGCTTTGAGTGAGTCATCCACGGGTCCTGCTTTTGACTTTCTGGGCCAGAGCGCGGCCATGCAGCAGGTGTTCGCTACCATAGACAAAGCCGCTCAGTCTGATGCCAATATATTGATCACCGGGGAAAGTGGTACAGGTAAAGAGCTGGCAGCGCATGCCATTCACCGTGCCAGTTTGCGCGCAGCCCAGCCTATGATCAGCCTGGATATGGGGGCAATTTCCGAAAGCCTGTTCGAAAGTGAGCTGTTTGGTCATAAGAAAGGGGCTTTTACCGATGCTAAAACCGATAAGATTGGACGCTTTGAGCTGGCCAGTGGTGGGTCGCTGTTTCTTGATGAGCTGGGTAATTTGCCGTTAACGCATCAGGCAACGCTGCTGGCGGCGCTGCAAAATCGCTGTATTACGCCGGTGGGCGGCACCAAACCGGTGGAGGTGGACATTCGTCTGATCTGCGCAACCAACGACAACCTGCAGCAGGCAGTCAATGAAGGGCGTTTCAGGCAGGATTTATTGTACCGCATTAATACGGTGGAGATCCGTTTACCGCCATTGCGTGAGCGCAGCGAGGATATTCCTTTGCTGGTGAACTATTATCTGACGCATTTTGCGCAAAGATATAAGCGCTCGCTGGATATTGCACCGCAAGATATGGCCGCTTTGTGTGCGTACCATTGGCCCGGTAATGTCCGGGAACTGGCCCATGCCATAGAGCGCGCCGTGATTTTATCCGACGGTGACATGCTGGATGTCAGCTCCGTCGTTGGCACCACCGCGCAGGCGCTTGCACCTGAGGGAAATACAGGCGAGAGGATCTGTGCCAGTTACGATACCTTTGATCTGGAAGTACTGGAGCAAAGAGCGATCCGCGCCGCCCTGAAACACTATCAGGGTAATGTCAGTCATGCCGCCAAAGCGCTGGGGCTGACCCGGGGAGCCATGTATCGGCGGCTGGAAAAATATGGGCTGTAGGGAGCGGCTATGTCTTATCTGAAACGTCATCCGCGTTGGTTACTCGCTTTACAGCTGGGTGTGTTGTGCATGCTCGCCAGTGTTGCAACCGGACATTATCTGCAAAGCGGGATCAGCGCAACCTGGTTGTTACTGGTGCTGATAATTGCGGTGTGTGGTGGTGCGGTGTTTTCCTTGTTTGTGCAGCAGCAAAAGCAAAGCACCGCGGTGATCCGGGCATTGGTCAATGGAGACAGCTCATTGCGGCTGAGTCCCAGTCATCCGTTACACCAGGAATATGACGAGATCCGCCATACCCTGCAGGCGGCACGCTTTAAAGCTGAGCAACAGGCGCAGTTTTTTCAGGCCTTGTTACTGCATATTGATCTGGCTGTACTGGTCTGTGACAGTGAAGGTCAGGTGATAGAGTCTAACCCGGCGGTGTCGCGTTTGCTGGGCAAGCCAATTAGTAGTGTGAGTGAGCTTGAGCATCTTGGCGAGCTAATCTTAAGCTGTGACACGCATCTCAAAAGCAGTGCGCCCTGGCAGCACGGCGAGCAGCAGGATACGCTGTCAGTACAGATAAGCGTGGCACAGATCCAGGGGCAGATCCGTAAGGTGATCACCCTGACGTCGATCCACAATGCTTTGATCAACAAGGAACAGCAGGCCTACAAACGCCTGACTCAGGTGTTGACTCATGAAGTCGCGAATTCCATCACACCTTTGTCGTCGATTGCGCAGTCTTGCCGGGGGTTATTACCGGAGAGTTTGTGTTTTGATGATGAAGATGACAAAGACGATCTGCTTTTGGCGCTGGATACGCTGGCTGCACGCACCGAACATCTTGGTGAATTTATTACCCGATTCAGAGCAATCAGTAGCTTACCGCGGCCCAGTCTGAATGCCACCGCATTGGCACCGATATTAGAGCGGTTAGTGACACTCCATCAGCGCCAGCTGGAGCAAGCAGGGATCCGCTGTGAGCTTGAGGTCTCAACTCATCTGCTGGTGATGCTGGACGCAGGCCAGGTGGAACAGGTGCTGATCAACCTGTTTACCAATGCAATCCAGGCGATTGAGCAAAGTCAGGCATTGCAACCTCAAAGTATTGAGGCACCGGTTATCGTGCTTACACTGGCGCAAAACGAGGCGCAGCAAGTGTATGTTGAGATCCAGGATAACGGGCCAGGCGTTGAGCCTCACGTCATTGACATGATGTTTGTGCCTTTCTTTACGACCAAACAACAGGGCTCGGGCATAGGTCTCAGTCTGTCGCGGCAGATCATGGTCAGTCATGGTGGCGATCTTATTTATATCCGCAAGCCTCAGGGGGCGTGCTTTCGCTGTGTGTTTGGATAATAGCCATTTTACTCATTTAAGCAAATTGGGGTAATCGGTAGAAAAATAACTGACGCAACTTTTACTTGCTGCGTCAGTGATGCCGAACTAACGTGAACTGGCAGTCCTGAGCTGATTTTATCTTACAAAAAAGCGGTGAGCGGTGCGCTAGACGTCAAGCACTTTTAGCTGCTCAACCAGTTCCTTCAGCCAGTCCACTTGCTGACCCTGTGCGTGTCGTTTTTGGTAAATTATGTCGAAATTTTTAGCCGTACTCTTGGGGTTCCAGTTTTCATAGTCACAACTGATCGCGTCATCCAGATGCGCTTGCGCCGCACCGGGGTCGCTGCCAATCACGGCCAGTTCTGCCAGGGTCATATGGTCCCAGAAGTCGCCACTGCCGGATTCAATTTTTCGCTCTACCGCATAACGTACTACAGGTAAAAGCTGATCGCGACGGGGATCCGGTGGATCCATGGCTTCCATAAGGGTGACAGCATTGACGCCCGGGTAGGCATCTCGCCAGTCACTGTTAAAGCCATCGAGATAACTATTGATAGCTTTCGTTAAAAAGCGTTTTGCCTGAATGTCTTTGCCGGCACTTTGTGCTGCTTGCCAGCGATCTTTGTATACACGCCCGAGAATTCCAAGGGTTTCACTGGATGGCCCGTAGCGTTTTATCACCGCTTTTAACACCCGCTCTGCTTTGTCGCTGTCGCCATCACGGTTCAGGGCAAAGCCGTATTGTTCTTGCACCATCACTGTTTGTGCCAGCAGCTCCGGCAGGTGTTCAATCAGATTTATCATGCAATCCCAAGCTTCCACAGCCCGATAAGACAACATCAGATCAATCAGTACACCAGGCTCGACCTCGGCCAGATTAGGAAATGTGTGTTGCAATTGTTTAAGCTGCTCTGCGGCCTGTGCTTTGTTACTCAGAGCGCGGGCTTGTGCAAACTTTTCTTTAAGTGATTCACTGTAGCGGGCCTGATCACGAAAAACGTCTGTTTTACGATGCTGAATATCCGGGTAGTCCTGTAGCAGTTGAAACAGCGGACTGTCTTTCACATCTTCGTTTGCCTGCGCCCGGCAGTGTTGCAATTGCTGGGCGAGTGCTGCTTTGTTTTGTGCCGGATTAAGCGGCTTGCCATGGCTATCGAGCTGGTAGGGCAATGCCCGTAAGCTGTTTACATCAAACGGCAAATTGGCACAACTGGTGTCGTCTGATTTTTGCGCAAATAACAAGGTGGTACTGGCACGGCGATGCGCATGGCGGATCCCCAGCTCGTAAAACACATTGGCATTGGCTGTCGTCAGATCGGCCACCGCATAGTCACACAATAGCAGGCGCTCATACATGGCCTTATCTATTACCCCACCGTACTTCTCTTCATCCGCGCGGATCGGCTGCATGCCCGCATCTTCAATGGCAGGCTTGATAAGTTGTTGGTATACCGCATCAAAATCTACCCGGGTACCTTGTTGGGTCGATTTGATGCCAAATGGCATGAGTACAAAACACAGTGCGTTCGACATAAAGTGCTGTCCTTTTTAAGCTGTTAATGTGGCGCGTTTGGCTTGCTTATTTGTTGTTATTGGGGATATTTTTAATGACTTCAAGCAGGGCCTGATTATTACCAGCTTCTTCCCAGAAATAAACCGGGTGGTCAGTTTGTTGAGTGAAGCCAAGGTGATACCAACATTCATATTGTTCTTGTGTGAACAACTCAGGTTTTATTTCAATGAGCTGTTTAAACGTACGCGGTGGTGGCTGTGTCTCCACGGAGAGTAATTTATCGTCTTTAGGGATCACAATAATACAGGGGAGTCCGTTGACCTGTTGGTACTCTTTATTGACCCAGGTTGATTTGAGTGAGCGCTCGCTCAACACCAGTAATACCCCGTGAGCACGTTGCAGGCCATCCACAATGGCATCCGAGATATTTTCCTGATAGGCAATGGCAAATTCACAGAGCCAGCTATTGACCTGCACCGAGGCTAGCGCTTCACACAGTGCAACACAAAGTGCCTGATCCTGGCTGTTATGGGAGATAAACCATGTTGGCGCATCGTCAGGGAGTGCCTGGCAGGTTGCAAGTGGCGACAGTGGCTGTGTTTGTAATTCATAGGAGGGGACTGCTTTTTCTCCAACCACCTTGATATGCCCCCAGAGCATTTCCAGCGTTCTGGGGCTTGGGTACCAGCACCAGCGCAACTTTCTGCCTTCCTGGCTCGCATGTTCGCGCAGCAGGGTATTGATCTGTGCTGTCAGTTGCGCTTCTGTCAAAGCAGGCCATTCAGATAGGAGCACTCTGGCTAGAGCTGAGGCACTCATCCAGCACTTGGGGCGGGCTTTGCCCTGCAACTCGTGAATGATCTGTTCGAGTAATCGTGCAGATTGCTCTTTAGTTAGGGGGGGCATGTTCATTGTGTACTATCCTTGTCACGCGGCCTGTCACGACCCTTACGTAAAAATACTCTATCAAACACCAATAAATGAAGTATTGTCAGTGCTGTGGTCCCCAGGACGCCTGTGAGTATAGCGTAAAACAGAAAGCTTGCTGCGTCTTTCAAAGACGACAACCAGCTAGGTTGCCATTCTTTCACCCAGTTGAACAGGGTAGGAAAGCTTAGTAATGCTATACACAGTGGGAATACGAATACGAACGTGTACTTTAAGGGCTTGCTCAGATACCAGGCTTTAAAAAAGAGTTTGCTGCCAACCTTCAGTTGTTTGAGTAACGCGGGCTTTGGTTCAGGTTGGACCATATCTTTGGCAATACAGCTGGCCTTGAAGCGCCACTTGTTGGGGTTATCTGTGGGGGTTGTGGATTGCTTAAAATGCGTTCGGGTCATGCAATATCCACTGTACATCAGGGCAAAGGCTTCATTGTCGCTAAATGAATCCAGATCGGTTCTCAAACTGGCAATGGCCTGCTGGTAGTCCCTCTGAATGCCATACTCGGTCGCCGTGGTTGGCGTTTGTGCAGGTGAGGAAGAGGGCGCACCAATCCAGTCTTTATCTGTGCTACACAGGTCTTGTTTCAGATGGATGTACATCAGGCTGTTGAGTTGTCCCGATTGAGTACGGGCTTTTAACTCTCTGTGTTGGGCGGATCTTAGCCGGGCCTGAAGGATTTCACTGGTGCGCATGGTTGTAGCAAAGCGCCCCTGTGAGGGTTGCGTGTGTGCTTCCAGCTGGCCACTCGCATCACTGGTGAGTATGCTGTCACAGTCTTGCTCGAGCAGGCTGGCGGTTCCCTGATTGTCAAACACGCCGCCGTCTACCAGTGTAACCTGCTCTCCCTCGTACAAAGTTTGCAGTTGCAAAGGGGGAAAGAGTCCGGGCACACAGGAAGACGCAGCCACCGCATCGCCTATAGTCACCCGTAAATTGGGATTGGACGTGTCATAATACATGCGTCGTAAACGGTAGTTGGTATCGTGCCTTTGGTCTATTACCTCAGGCGGCTCTCCCATCCAGGTAGCGGTAAACTGCCAGTTATGGCCTGTATTAACCGTTGTGGCATTGATCACCAGTACCGGTACCTTAGCACTGCGCTGCCAGTTGCCTTGCTGTGGGTGAAAGTCCATGTCCTGTTGCTTCTCAGCAACGCATGGATAAATAGGCAGTTGATCCATAAACGTTGGCAAAGGTTTGTCAGTGTCTAATCTGCTATATAACTCCTGAACATAAAGCTCGCCGATGCGTTTGGTGAGAGAGTAAGTGCCTTTGAATGCCATTTTGAGTAACGACAACGGGTTCCTTAGCGCCCGGGTGCGAATATTACGCTGCACGCCGCGAAGAAAGTCCGTTTCTATCTGATTGACCAGCTTGATGTAGTCCTGTTGGCTGATCTGCTTATCCGGCTTGCTTTCAAGCAATGCCTTGAGCGCCAGATAATAATGCATACCTATGATTGAGCCCCCCGATACACAGGAGATGACTTCGATATGGCGAAGCTGATCTTGTTCAGCCAGTGCGGCCAGCACACCAATATGATAAAGAGATGCTCTAAATCCACCACCGGACAGGGCCAGGCCTGTTTTCCCTTGCATAATAGCAGTCACTTGCGGCATAGGCTCAGTAGGAGTATCTGCTGTGGCTGGATTAAAAAATAATGCAATCAGACGTAGCTCAGATTGGGAAAGGTCATGCATTTGCTGCTCTGATTGCGCCACAGTGCGGTTTTGCTGTCTGACTATTTTGCCATTTTTACGCAGGTGAAGAAGCCTGGCAAATTGCTTAGCCGCGGATTCCCTTTGCCAACTTTGCATCGCTTCCAGGTTGATGGCTTTTTGCAGCTGGGTATAGGCTTTGTCATAGTCTCCCAACCCCAGATAGGCCTCAGCAAGGGTCACCAAGAACCACCAGTTTTGGGATTGCTCATTATAATCTATGATCGGATAGCCGTGCACTTGCTTACCGTCAACCAGGTGGGCAATGATCTCCTTTCGTACTTGGGTTGCCATATCGCCGTCAGAAGCGTGCCGAGCGTCCGTCGCAATGGGGCTTTGCGCTATCAATGCCAGTTGATCCAATACATACGCAAAATTAATTGCACAATAACCCTTATCCGACCAGCCTTTGGCTGCGCTAAGCTGGTAGCCTTGCTGGTAATAGGCGCGGGCATGTGCTAACTGGCTGACATCATTGTCTCGTTCAAATATCCGTTTGTGAATGGCGCCGGCAATGCCCAGTGTTTCACTGTTATCGCTGCTGTCAGGGGGGTCTATTTCAGTCAGTAAATCCCGAGCTTGCTCAAGGCGGATAGAGCGGTTGAGGGTTTTATCTTTATAGGTGGCGATAACCTGCTTCTGGCCCAGCGTAAGTTGTTGCTCTGGCGTAAAAGTGTGTGGTTCATTCAGGGCATATGAGAGTAGCAGGCGTGCCTGATCAAACAGGTGCTTATTGGTCAGTTTATCGTGCAGTTGTTTTAGCGGTTCAAAGCCTGGGAGCTCAGCCTGGCCTTTAAGTATCTGGTCAACGTCTTGTTTCAGTGCTGCGATCTGAGAGTGGGAATCAGGCATTGGTTATTCCTTTTAGTTTTTAAGCCATTGCGACTCATAAACTATACCATATGCGTTACTTTTAGGGATAAAGCAGCTGCGTTCGCTTTCAGGGGGATAGATGAAAAGCCAGGTTGTCCTGGCTTTAATTCAGCGGCCTTGATGGGCAATCACGGTTGGTTTTGATTAAGCGTGCAAGTACAACGTAGCCTTTGCTGGCTATCACGTTGGGCAAAGTACAGCGCGCTTACCGCAGGCCTGGGCTGAAATTAGTCACCCGGGCAATTGTTGTTACGGATACATTCTTTGTCCATATCATCTACCCAGACGGTTTTCAATTCACAATTCGCCGGGTCGTCTACCCACTTCACTTCGGTGTAACTGAGGTCGGTGATACCGGTCAGCGATAAGTACCCGGAGTAACTCACTCCTCGCTCGTAGTGGTTTCCAATGAAAGTTTGACTGCTACAGTTTCTGCCATTGACGTATTGGCCAATGCTGGTGTGAATTGAATCAGAATGGTTAATTGTGCTCAGCAAGGTGCCGCTGTAGGTACATTGATAGGCGATATGATTGACTGTGACCTTTTTCTTGGGACATACCAGGATCTCAGTCCAGTAGGCACTGGCGGGGGCTGAGTAGGCCAGAACACTGGCAAGTGCAACACTCAGTGCTTTAAGTGATTTCATATGATGTTCCTTCCTATTGTTACTGTAAGGGTGATGTCTCAGCCGATTTATGGTTTTGGATATGTTCGGCGATGACAGAGTCAATATAGCAATGGGAAGTCAGGGAGTGGCCTACCCGCCCGGGGAGGTCGTTTGCACAGTGGAATAATGGTGTAAAGGCAGAACACTGGGTGCTCTGCCTTATTCGTATTCAGTTTGACACGCTGTATATCACCATACTAAGTCCGAAGCTTAAGCAAATTAGGTCAACACAGCGTATCGCTCTGAAGTTAGTTTTGATATCTGTTTAACCAATCCAGGATTTTTCGTGCCTTGGTGTAGGTCAGAGTCATATGTTGTTCGTTGTAGCTTGGGTAAGCCGCAACTTCATCCCAGTTGTTGGCGCTGCCAGCAAGTGCAGAGAGAGTTGAAACAAACGAGTGCTGTTGCCCAAGAGTTACATAGGAAGTGATTGGGTGTGGTTGATCTTCGATGAGATCAGAGAATACCTGGTAGAAATCAGCATAGCCCCCTGCCACATTGTCGACACTTGGCTGAGTATAGACTTTGAAGTATTTGCTGCCACCCAGATACCATGGGCGGTGCAGTTTAAAGTGTGAGGTCATTTTTGAACTCGGTGCACCCTGTGTTCGGCTTTGCGCGCCGTTAGTGATAGCCAGAGTGGGTACTGTCTGAACGTGCCCTAAGCTTGCCAGTTTGGATAGCAGAGCGCTTCGTTCACTTGAGCCTGATGGCGTGTTGATAATCAGCTCTTTAAAGGTTTTGGTTTCCAGTCGGTCTTTAATCGCTCGAAGCTTTTTACGTGCAGAGCTGCACTTAGGTATTTCACCACAGGCAACAACGTCGACTTTATCAAGTAAGCGGTTTGTGTTGTCTAATATGGAGCGTGGGAAGTTTGCACCATAGTGGGGAGCATCGAATGAAATAAAGGTCGCAACCTTGTTCAGAGACCCTGTTTTTTCGATTTCACGCAGTGCAAAACGAGTAACAACCCCACCCATAGACAGGCCTACGAAAGAGGTTGAAGAGATACCGGGTTTGGTGTTGATAATGTCGAGTAATCTTTTCACACCATCAGCATTGAACTCGATACCATTGTCCTGATTTCTGTAGCGATACAAGATCACGTCATATCCCTGCCTTCTAAGGCTACTCATCAGGCCACCCTGATTTACGTCTTCGTAAAATGCTTGTTTGGTGTAAGCCGAACCTTCAACATCTACGTGGTAGGGCTGAACGACAACGACTGGTTTATCCAGCACATTGTCATTACCCATATAGACATCAGCGGTACCATAGAAATGCCTTGGGTATTCGGTCCACAGACGGCAGGTGCGCTGCGGTGCAGCCACAAACCCTTCCGCAGCGGGCTGAGTGTTTAGGGCCTGTGTTTCATTGCCCATGATCTCTGGTAAATCAACACCGCGTGGGTCCTCGCCATCCCACCATTCACAAACACGGACAGTTTCGAGAGATTGCACATACCAGGTGTTACCGTAGCTACTACTTGTAGTAACCATGTTCTGCGCAAAGCCTGGCTTTAATGGAGTCACCAGGCGTTCAGCGGTTGTTTTGTGGTTACTGTGCTCGCTGCCAAACAGTGAAATGGTATGAGATGCGTCGATTACCAGACCATATTCATCCACCTGCTGACTTTGAGCCAGTGCCGTATGTGCCGAGAGGGCCAGTATGGCCATAGAGAGCGTTTTTATTTTCATTGTTATTTTCCTGTTGTCTTCTTGGTCCTTTTTTAGGAGCTGGTAATGTATTTATTTGTTACCAAAAGATCAACGATGTGTTTTGCTTTGTCGTGCTTTACTGTTTTAATTTTGTAAATTATTGCTTTTTGGTGAGTGATTACTCAACAACTGGCCAAATTTGTTTGAGTATGAGTTAAGTGTTTTACTGAAATATGCCAGCAAAGTAATTCGAGATATTTTTTACTCATTGGAAAAAAAGGAAATATTTTTAAAGCTATTTGAACTGTTTTCAAACCAGGTTACGACACAGCGCGTCAGCGATGCGGATTGTTAAAAGGTGAATGAATTAATCATATGTAACCATCAGCTAGTGAAGAATTTGAATAGTGTGAAAAATGCACTGATAAAAAATAAGAAAAATTTGCGAATGTATACATCCGCTGTGTTTTTTAAAGCGCAGGGCTAGTGCAACAGGTGTGGTTGGAATAGAACACAGGAGCGTATAAGGGAGCTTTACCGGCAGATCCGGACGAACATAAGATAATACGCAGGCACTGTTTATACAGATTTTAAGTTTTTGATAAGTAAGAAGCCGTCAGCTGTTTAGTAACTGATATGTACACTCAACTCGACTGTTCTGGGGGCGGCAATAACAGCCTGCTCGGGATAGAAAATATCGGCCCACGGTACGTACTCTTCGTTCAAAAGATTGCGTACGCTGAGATTAAAGCGGGTGTGTTTAAGCTGATAGGCGGCAAACAGGGTAAGCGTCTCATACCGTTTGAAGGTAATTGAATTTTGAAAATTGGCGTAGCGGTCACTGACATGACGTATACCTCCGCCAATTTCCAGAGGCAATGACAATACCTGATCCCAGCTAAACCAGGCATTGGCAACAATTTCAGGCACATTCGGTGGGGTGTGACCACTGGCATTCACGCCAAAATCCGGGTCGACAAAAGACTCATAACTGGCCTTTGTGTAGGCAATGTTGCCGCCGATACGAAAATGGGGCGTTGGCTGACTGGTGATTGCCAGTTCCAGCCCCCGCGCAACATGGGTCCCTGAGTTACCTACCGTATCATGAGATGTCAGCAGCAGGATGTTACGGCGTGCGATGTCATACCAGGCCGCGGTCAATTCACTGTGCCAGTCCGGCAGGATGGCTTTTATACCCATTTCGTACTGACGAATATCTGTAAAGTCGAAGTTTTCATTGGCGTTGACCAGATAAATATTGGATCCGACCGGGTCATGCCCAGTACTCCAGTGCGTATACAGGCTGAGTGACTCATTGAATTGATAGGTCGTACCTAACTGATAGGCAAGCGGGGTAAAGGTACGCTCAAAACTTTCATCGACTAGGAATGCACCTGAGTTATCATAGTTGTCTCTGTCCAGTTTAATATGGTCGCGCCGCAGTCCGCCAAACAAACGCCAGTTCGGGGTCACCGACAGTGTGTTATTAACATACACACCCCATTGCCGGATGTCGGTTGGACTGAGGTGTTTGTCTAAAGCGCCGAACTGACCAGCCACAGGCTCAAATAACGAGACGCTGTCTCCTGCGGGAAACCCCCGTTCCCGGCTAAAGTCGGTGGCTTTAAACTCTGCGCCAAAGGTCAGTTGATGCTGCATCCTGCCAATCTGATGACGATAAACCCCTTCGAACTGATTGCCATAAAAGGTATGGTCGTGGAAGACAAAAAAACGGTCCCGGTCGACTAGGCCTGTTACGGGGTTAAATACATAGCTTTCAGCGTTTTGCCAGGCGCGGTCTGCTTTGAAGTGAAACAAGGTATTGGTCAGCGAGAGTGTGTCAGTTGGCTGCCAGTTTATACGCAGACGAGACCATAAATGTTCCGAGTCTGAACGGCTGTCTTCAACGTTATAGTTGAGGTAGCGGGTATGTTGATCCAGCACCCGGCTGTCGTTGGTAGCGACTATGTCGTCCATTGGTTGCTGCGCGGACTGTGCTGGAACAAAAGGCGTGCCCCAATAAGCTGGCAGGTCATCTTCTAGGTAATCAAAACTGAGCAACCAGCTCAGGTCAGGGGAAGATTGCCAGAGCAGGGAAGTGGTCGCATTTAAGGAGTGGGAATGCGTTTGGTCAACCCAGCCGTCTGACTGTGCTTTGTTTATGTCGACCCGTGCTGCACTTTGTGCTGAAACGGGAAGGTTAATGCCGATACCCCATTCTCGGGTATCGAAGCGAGACTGCGAGACAAAGGCTTCCGTGCTGGTGGGTGCGTCCAGCTGTGGATTTCTGGTCACCATATTGATGACGCCAGACGCCGTTCCCTGACCATACTGCAATGTGGCGGGTCCTTTGATGACCTCTATTTGTTGCAGAGTAAAGGTATTGTGTGGCCGCATCGTCATGGACGCCGGGCCCAGTTTAATGCCGTCTCGTAAAACCGATACGGAGTCGCGAATAAAGCCCCGCATAGCAAAACTGGAAGGCTCTGCGGGTGACTCACCCGATATAACGCCCACCAGATTTTCAACGGCACTGGTCACTGAGGTCAGGCCGCGTGCACGCATGGTTTTGCGCTCAATCACATCTATGCTGAAGGGCAGGTGCAGTGCGCTCATGTTGAATGGGTTAGCGCTGACAGGGGTGGTTTCCAGATTAAGATCACGCACCGCGGAGCCTGTCAGGTTCACGTTAAGTAGCTCATCCAGGCTCATTTCAAACAGATCGGCGTTTTCAGCCGCCTGTATGCTGGTAGCAAATTTCCATACGCAGAGTAACAATAGGGGCTGACTGACACCACGCAGCTTCATTTTTATCATTCAGAATCATGTTATTAATCTTGTGTTTACTTAGTGTAGTTCAGTATGACCGACTCGTCCGTAAAGTAGGTTAAGTTGAAGGAAATGAGATTGACTATTGCTAACGGTGTGGTTGAATTTTGACCACACATTCGGATGCTGTTGTCTGAGTGTGTACTCTGTTGGTGCTGGAGTAAGGCACTGACCAACTCAAAAAACACATGTAAGGACAAGCTATGCAACTCAAACTAAAAAAATCACCAGTTAAAAACCTCAGTCACAAAACGCTGGATACGCACAACACTCAGGCTATCGCCGGTGGTAATGGCCCCAGTGCCAGCAACCCCATTGTCTGCCACAGTTACCCGGTGTGCTGGACAAAAACCTACTGCTGGACCGCATAACTGTGCGATACGCCTATGCCTGAGTCATCGACTCGGGCATCGCTTGACTAAGATGTTGCGTATGTAAGGTGAGCCTTAGCGCCAGCCCCGGTGTCATCCTGTGGGCTGTTATCTGGCCTTGCTGAGCACTGACCAGTTGTGCGACCAGCGCAAGTCCAATCCCGGTTCCCTGAGTCGTGCGGGTTAGTTCACTGCCGCCCCGATAGAATAACTCAAATAGCTTATCGCATTGTTGTTGCGACACACCGGGACCGTAATCGCGGATCTCCAGTTCTAGTTGGTCGCGATTGTGGTCGTTGCGTCTAAAGGTAATGTCGAGCTGTCTGCGTGCCGGATCGGTGATGCCCTCGGCGGCGAAGAACTTGACGGCGTTTTCGGTAATGTTAATCACCACCTGCGCAAACGCATCCTGATCAACGAATACTGCGGTTTCGTCAGTTAAAGTGGGCCCAATGGCCATATTCAGGGTAAAGGCGTGTTTACTTAACAAGGTTGATGTCTTTGAACGAATAATATCGGCCAGCATAGTGACTGGCACGTATTCGGGATTAACCTGACTCAGTCCGTCGTGATCATGATGATTTAACCGTGTCAGGAGCAGGATATTGTCGATCAGACGGCTTAGCCGCTCACTTTCACTGTGAATAAAGCCGTAATAGTCTTGCCGGGCATCCGTCGAGACCACAGTACCTGAACGCAGCATTTCGGCATACATACGAATGGCGGTCAGCGGTGTTTTCAGTTCATGGCTGACCGAAGACACAAAATTCATTCTCTGCTCTGCGAGCGCCAGCTGTTTAACACTCAGCCGATAAAATCCGTAGCAGGCACCCAGAATTGTCAATATCAGCAACAGGGCAAACACACTGCTGTACAACATGGTCGGACTCATGGGCAGAGTATGGGTCGTAAAGTGTAATGTGTAGTTGTTAAATGGCCAGCGCAGGGTGTCGCTATATAAGAATTGCTCACGCAGGTCAGTGGGAATGTCGGTCTGTGCCAGGCGACGTGCAGGCGACTGTGAATGGGTACGTAAAAAATGCACTGGCTCCGGCAGAGCGGTCATTGCTTTATACAATGTGTTAGAGCCGCTTGAACTATCTGCATCCAGCGTCAGTAAAACCGGGAGGTCAAACTGACTTTGGCTCAGATACTCACTGACAAGGCTCAGTAAATACGGGTCTCGCCTGACCAGATAACCTTGCAACTTTCGCTGCGTGCCGATTTTGGGCAGGCGGTAGAAAATAAAGTAGCCTGGCACATCAAACCACAGCTGGTACAGGCCGCTTTCTTTGCTTAACCCCTGCGACAGCTTGCTCTGCAATGCCTCGGATTTAGACAGGATCTGGTATATGAATTTTGCCTGATCGTAACGTTGTTGTAACTCAGGTGAGGCTTTCTTTCGCTCTGAATCTGGATTAGCAATGTCCTTATTCGACAGGGGCTCTGGCCAGATTGGACTATTGAACCGACCCTGTGCATCAAACTGAAAATAACCGACCAGCCCCTGAATAGGGCGGGTGGCCGTTGGTCTGGCAGGATCCAGATGTGACAGTACGGAGGGCATCTGCAGGGTTTCGTCGGTGAGTGGGTTATACACCGCCTGATAGTAGTCAAATGCGTTGACTGGCAGCGCATCGGTCAGTAGCCGGCGTTTAAACATCTTACGGTCAATTTGTAATATCAAGTGACGAGCCTGTTCCTGATAGGTGTTCAGTTGGTTCTGTTTAAGCTGTGCAAAACCAAAGTAGAGCAAAATGCTTAGTGGTACTAACAGGCAAAATAAAAAGGTACAGGCTTGCCAACGCAGTCGTTGTCTGCGTTGTGCATAGCTCATAAGTTGATTATCTTTAAACCACATAGTGATGCCGTTACTGAGTGTATAACTGATAGCCTTCACCACGATGGGTGACCAGATGGCGTGGTGACTTAGGATCCTGCTCTATTTTTTTGCGCAACTTGGCAATATGAATATCGACCGTGCGCGTATCTATGTCCCCTACGGTTTTATAGCCCCAAACCTGATGTAATAGCTCATCACGACTGACGGGTTTGTTCTGACGTAGCAGGTAACTCAATAAACTGACCTCACGACGCGTGTATTTGACGGGCAGCTGATAAGAGGTTCCGGTCAGTGTGTGCGGACAAACACTGACGTTTTTGCTCAGGATCAGCGCTTCTTCATGCTGGTTCCAGCCCGAGCGGCGTACCAGCGCATTGACGCGCAATACCAGTTCCGAGGTTGAAAAGGGCTTGGCCACATAGTCATCGGCGCCGAGGCTCAGGCCATTGATAATGTCCTGCTCGGTGCTTTTGGCCGTCAACATCATAATGGGTTGAGTTGCAGAGGTTTGTCTGAGCACTTCGCAGATCTCAAAGCCGCTCATAGATGGCAACATGACATCCAACAAAATACAGGCATAGTCGTTCTGTTGTGCTCGTTTAAGACCTTGTACGCCGTCTATTTCACTGTCGACGTCATAGCCATGAAAAACAAATAAATCGGTCAGACCACGCAGGATGGCTGGTTCATCTTCTACGATCAGCAGGGTGGGTTTCATCTTGTTGTTATTCCCTTTTTAGTCGCGGCCAGTGATGTGAAAAATCTAGCTGGCCCGGCGCCAAAGTGCACGTAAACTTTTGTAAAACCTGCGCCGTTTTATTTTACATAGCTTGCCTGTTGTCACGCCCATACGCCCTCTAAAGTAGACTGCATCGTCCCGTTGGAGAAGTCACCATGGATATAGTGAGAACGAAAAAAAGCCCCCTGTTAAGACATAAAGGCAAAGCGATGAGTGCACTGGGCTTGGTTGTGATGACCTGCTTGGCTGTGTTTTTTAACCGCCATACTAGCGCGACCAACCTGGTAGATAAAGCCCCGTTGTTGATTGATACCGTTCGCCGGGGCGAGCTAAAAGTCACGGTACGAGGCAGCGGCGTGCTGGTACCTGCTCAGATCCGTTGGATAACGACTCCGGTAGATGGCCGGGTGGAACAGGTATTTAAGAAAGCCGGCGCACAGGTAAAGCAGGGGGATGTACTGCTGCAACTGAGCAATCCTGAACTGAAAGAGTCTCTTGATCAGGCGCGTTGGCAGTTACAGGCGCTTGAGGCAGAGATCCATGCGGAGCAGGTGACACTGGAGTCTGCTTTGCTTGACCAGGAAATTGCCGTAGTTGATGAAAAGCTGAATCTTGAACGTGCCGAACTGACCCTGGCTGCCCAGGAAAAGCTACTGGCCCAGGGGATCGTTGCTGTCTCTAAGATTGACTTTGAAGAAGTCAAAATCAATGTTGCCCAATTTCGCCAGCGTTTTTTACTGGAGCAGCAGCGCCTTGATAAACGACGCGAAAACCTGGCTGCGCAATTACGCGCTGGTAACGCGAGGCTTAACAGCGTGCGCAAGCAGGTCGAGCGCATTGAACACCAAGTGAACGGGCTCACAGTAATCGCCACCATGGACAGTATTGTGCAGGCCATGCCATTGGAGCCCGGGCAGCAGATCCGTGCCGGGAGTAACCTTGCCATGCTTGCCAGAAATGACCAGTTTGTTGCCCAGCTGCGCATACCGGAAAGCCAGATCAAAGATGTGCAGATTGGCCAGGCTGTTGTGCTGGATACCCGGGCAAGTCAGATTAACGGGTCTGTAAAACGTATTGACCCAGCTGTCAGCGATAGTGCGGTGCTGGTGGAGGTTGCGCTCAGCGGGGAATTGCCGAAAGAAGTTCGCCCGGCCTTAAGCGTGGATGGGGTCATTGAGATTGCAACGCTTGCCGATACCTTGTTTGTTAAACGCCCGGTCATGGCCAGTGGATTTAGTCAGGCCAGCCTCTACCTGCTAGACCAGTCTGGCGAGCAGGCTAGCCGTCAGCCTTTGACATTTGGTCATATGTCCAGCCAGTACATTGAAATTGAACATGGTGCCACAGTCGGCACGCGCATCATTTTGTCGGATACGTCGCACTGGCAGCATAGCGACGTGCGTTTTAGTCAGCCGTTTTCCGCGCAATATTAGCCCTCACTACACAGGAGTACTGAGTATGTCAACTCAACACCCAAACCATGAAATGCTGGTTGAGCTAAACCAGTTGAATAAAGTCTTTGTCAGCGATGATGTCGAAACCTGGGCACTGAACAACATCAATTTGCGGATCTCGAAAGGGGAGTATCTTGCCATCACAGGACCTTCTGGCTGCGGTAAGTCGACCTTGCTTGCTCAGCTGGGCTTATTGGATACCGCGACCGATGGCACCTATTGGCTGGCGGGGCATGATGCCGCACGAATAGATAAAAATGAAAGTGCACGGATCCGAAATAAGGAAATTGGATTTATTTTTCAGGCATTTAATCTAATCAGTGATTTGAGTGTCGCGGATAACGTCGCCTTACCACTGACATATAGACAGGACCTGAACCGAGAGCAGCGACGTACACGTGTCGCTGCGGCACTTGAGCAAGTGGAGATGGCCCATCGCGCCAGCCATTTTCCCGCTCAGTTATCTGGGGGGCAACAGCAACGGGTGGCCATCGCGCGGGCCATTGCCGGGGAGCCTGCGATTATTTTAGCGGATGAGCCAACGGGCAACCTGGATTCCAAAAATGCCGCAGCTGTGATGTCATTGCTAGATACCTTGCACGATAACGGCGCGACGATTTGCATGGTAACCCACGATATGTCGTCGGCATTACGTACCGGGCGGATCATCGAAATGAAAGACGGCGCAATTGTGTCGGACAGCCCCACGTCTGCCCGTGCTGCCATTGCAGTGTAAGTGCTAATTGGCTGAAGAGGAAAAGAGTATGCCTGTCTGGATAGATATCCGATATGCAGTTCGACTGCTGCTGAAAAAGCCCCTGTTTACCCTGACCACCACCGCCATTGTGACCGTGGGACTGGCACTGACTTTGTACACCTTTGCGTTGATGCAGCAGTTGGTATTTAAGCCCCTGACCTTAGGTCAGGATACGCAGCTTATCGCCATTGCGGGTGAATTTAAGGCTGCCCATGGTGTCCGCCAGCGTGTTGACCCCTATCATCTGAATCGAATTCAGGCGCACAGTACGTTATTACAGAGTATGAGTCTGTATCAGTCAGCAGTGCGCACCGTGGGCAGGCTAGGCAATGAAGCCATGTCGCAAAAAGTGCATCTGACCTACGTGCAGTGGGATATATTTGAGGTAGCGGGTGTGCAGCCTCTGCTGGGCCGCAGCTTTGGCCCGTCTGACCAGCAAAATGAAACGCAGTCAGCAGTGGTACTGAGCCATGATATCTGGCAACGGGTCTTCGATGGCAATGAGGATATTATTGGCCAGATGGTTCAGGTTGAGGCTATCCCTGTCCAAGTGATAGGTGTCATGCCGCCAGGATTTGCTTTTCCAACTCAGGCTCAGGTCTGGCAAATTATGACTCAGACCCGGCTGGTGCCTGCCAGCCCGTCGAACCGGGGAGGGTTGCGGGCAATCGCCAGGCTGAAGCCTGATGTTTCTCTGGCACAGTTTCAACATGAGCTGGCCACTTTGTTGCGGCGCCAAATCCAGGCCCTGCCGCAGGAGTTTGCCTGGCGCTCCGATGTGGCGGGGGGTTATCTGCAAGCGGTGCCATTTAAACTCAGCGTTGATGTGCTGTATCAGCACTATTCCGTGTTAGTGGCCATGATGTTGGTGGTGTTACTGATCTTACTACTGACCTGTATCAATGTGGGTAATTTACTACTTGCCAGGGTGAATGAGCAGATCCGTGATGTGGCTATTCGGGTTGCCTTGGGTGTGCCACAGCGGCGTTTAATTATGCAGATGCTGTGGGAAAGCACCTTGATTTGTTGTTTTGGCGGAATATTGGCGTTGGGGCTGGCACAATGGGGGATGACACTGACCAATCAGGCATTAGACGAGATCTTCGCCCTGAACGGGGCACGCCCTTTCTGGTGGACGATCAGTTTAACGCAGGACTCAGTCTGGATGTTACTTGGGGCTGTTTTAATGATGATACTCATCACAGGGCTAATTCCGGCGTGGCGTGCTTTGCAAGGAGATATGAATGGCATTTTACGTGACGGTACCCGGGGCGCTGTCAGTAAACGTGCGGGCAGAGTGAATCAAGTGTTGGTGATTACCGAAATCGCTTTGTCCTGTGTCGTACTGGTGGTTGCAGCAATGCTCCTGGGGAGTAGTTTGGCTGCGCAACAGGCGGATTATGGTGTACAAACCGAGCAGCGTCTGACAGCGTCGGTGCGTCTGGCGTGGGGGAGTTATCGCTGGAATGGGGGTGAGCCACAAGCGCGAAAAAAGCGCAACGATTTTTACTACGGGCTTAAAGACAAGCTGGAGCAGCGTCCAAATGTGCACAGTGTTGCTTATTTCAGCAGTCTGCCGGGGACGGGCGGAGGCACCTCACATTTTGAGATCCAGGGACAGGCGGCAGAGGTTTTTAGTGATAACCCAATGTGGAACTTTGAGGTGGTCAGTCGGGATGCGTGGCGAACGGTTGGTATGCAGCTGCTTGAAGGGCGAGATTTTAATCTGGCAGATCTGGCCATTGACAGTCGTGAACTGCGTAACAGTGGATCGCCGGTCATTATTAACGTAGCCATGGCACGTGAGTTGTTTCCACAAGGGAGCGCTGTGGGGCAACGTATTCGCACGCTGGATGGAGAAGGCTGGCATACGGAATGGCGGACCATAGTCGGTGTGGTGTCCGATAGCATTCATGGACCAACCCTGAATGCCACCAGTACTGCGTATACCGGGTATGGCCTGATGGATCTGCGGTCATGGTGGATGAATATAGTCATACATTATAGCGGCGATGAATCAGAGGCCATTGCTGCGTTGCAGCAGATTATGATTGATCTGGATGCCGATGCAACGGTGCACCAGATCCAGAGTTATCAGAGTTTAATTAAACAGCCACTGCTATTGATGGAATCACTCAATCAGGTGTTCTTGGTTGGTGGGCTGGTCGCCTTGTTTTTAGCGGCCAGTGGCATTTATGCGATGTCAGCGAACAGTATTACTCTGCGCAGTCAGGAGATTGCCACCCGGCGAGCCCTTGGCGCACCGGATAAACAAGTGGTTGGTTTGCTTATCAGCCAGGCGCTTGTGCAACTGATGGTGGGATTGATAGTGGGGTTGCTTGCCTCATTATGGATCAGTGGACTGCTCAAAGGTGCAATGGTCATCAGCGCTCAGAGCTTTATATGGTCGTTGCTGGGGATCCCTGTATGTATTATTTTGCTGGTGCTGCTGGCCACTTTGCTGCCGGTCTCACAGCAGATTAAAGCACCGCCTGCACAGGCATTACGACAGAGTTAAGTGTGGAGATATGTGGTGGACACCCTAATAGGGTTAAGGCACAGTAGGGGTTTTCTGATTACTGTAAACACTTATGCTTGCTCATTTTATTACGCGTGTTCACCATGTTGCGATTATTTGCTCAGATTATGCGACATCGAAAGCTTTTTATACCGATATTATTGGCTGTCGAGTCGTCGCCGAGCATTATCAGCCCGGACGTGAGAGTTATAAGTTGGATTTGTCATTGCCCGACGGTACTCTGATTGAATTGTTTCACTTTGCCTCGGCACCCGTGCGACCCAGTTACCCTGAAGCTCAGGGGTTGCGTCATCTGGCATTATCTGTGACCGACATAGAAGCGGCACGCAATGCGCTGCTTTCCAAGGGGGTGAGCTGTGAATCTATCCGCATTGATCCCTATACCCAGCAGCGTTTTTGCTTTTTTGCTGATCCGGATGGTTTACCCCTGGAGCTGTATGAAATGTCGGGCCGGTGAAATGCAATTGCATGACGAGGAGTTGAGTGTCAGATTGTTCCTTTTTTAATTCCGTATGATACCATCGGGATCTCGTCATATCAGGAAGTAATAATATGAAAAAACAAAGCTTATTCTTAGGGTTGTGCCTGCTGGCACTGAGCGGTTGTAAGGTATCTCAGCCGGCGCCGTATGAGAAAGACAAGGCCCCTGAGGAACGTCAGGAATACAATGGGGTGGAAGGTCTGGCTCAGGCACAACAGGATCAGATTTACCTGATGGATAAGGAACTCAGAGATAAATGCAACAATGCGAAGGTGGATCTGGCGGTGGCCAAAGGCGATAAAAATGACAAAGAAATTGCCCGACAAACAAACATCATCAAACAAACCTGCCGACAGCAATAAATAACAGGGCCGCTTAGTGATGCGGCCCTTATTGTGACTAAATTTTGATTTGCTTAATCAAACCAGGTTACTGGAATGAAGTTAATCAAACCAGGTTACTGGAAACTCACACTCACTTCGTTTGAACAGATATCACTTGCCTGACAGATCTTGTAGGTGAAGCCGGTAACCGCTGGGTCACGACCGAAATCACGGAACTGGCCTGAATTATTGACTGTACGTAGCAGTGCGCCGTCGCGGTAAATATCGACTTGCTCAGCACTGCTGCCAGACCATGACAATGATACGCGATAGAATCCAAGGCGTGATTTGTTCGTGCGTACCACTTCCAGTGCGATATCATCAGAGCTGACAGTCACTTCTTGCGTAGTACTGTTGCTGTTGCCTTCGCTGTCAGTCACAGTGAGGGTCGCAGAGTAAGTACCCGATGCAGTGTAGACATGCGTCGGGCTCGCGTCGCTGCTGCTGTTACCATCGCCGAAGTCCCATTGCCAGCTGACGATGTCATTATTGGCATCGGTGCTGCTGTCAGTAAAGGCAACGCTCAGACCCTCTTTCTCGAAGCTGAAACCTGCAACCGGAGGCTGTGCAGAGACTTCACCAAGGCCTGTGAGTGTCAGGGTCCAGTTGTTCAGTGTCCCTGTATCCACACCCGCGTTATCGGACACATTCAGAGTCCAGTCACCACGTGCCGCTTCGCCATTGAAGGCTGCAGAATTGAAGGTGTCAACCAGGTTGTCTGCGCTGCCACCGGCACGGTTGTGCAGAGTCACAGAAGTACCCGCCGGAGAAGTCAGGGTGACCAGCAGATCGCCAATATAAGTGTGAGTGATGTCCACCAGTGTATTGCTGTCGAAAATGGTGATGTCATCAGCAACGGTGATCACAGAGCTGATCCCGGTGGCATCATTGTCCGGGATGTCTACCGCTGTTGTATTGTCATAGCTGAAGTCGCTCAGACCTTGAGGCAGCACAGACAAGCTAACGGTTTTACTTTCTGCCAGGTCACCAGACGTAGCGTTAACGGTGAAGCTGTAGTCACCCCACTGAGTATCTGCTGTGGTGGGCACCGTCAGAGTCACTGTGTTACCCGGAGTAACGGTGCTTTGCGATAGTACTGCCCCCGGTAATGCGCTGTCGAGCGTCAATGCGATGTCACCTTGCCAGTCGGCAACTGAGGTAAAGTTGAACTCATAGCTGGCCGTTTCACCTGCTGTGATCTCCTGAGTACCAGGTGTGACACCGACTCTGAAGCCTGGTGCCGGATCGGCATCCAGCAGTGCCTGGTGCGCATTCAGACGCGTGCCTGCAACAGTTTTGCCATCCAGTGCTGCATTTGCATCACCGCTTTGCATCAGCAGGTTTTTCAGTGACAGAGTATCCAGTGTTGGGTCAATCGACAATACCAGCGCCGCGGCACCTGCCACATGCGGAGTTGCCATCGAAGTACCAGAGAAACTGCTGTAGCCGCCGCCCGGTACAGTTGAAAGAATCGCGCTACCCGGTGCACCCATGTCCACTGATGTCAGTCCCCATTGAGAGAAAGAAGACATAGTGTCATTGTCTGTGGTTGAAGCAATAGAGAACACACTGTCATGCTCATAGCTTGAAGGGTAGTGTGGGTTGGCGTCGTTGTCGACTGCACCATTACCGGCTGCCGCGACAAACAGGATATCTGCATTTTCACTGGCTGTGATTGCATCAGACAATGCCTGGCTGAAACCGCCGCCACCCCAGCTATTGTTCAGGACGCGAACGTTATGGCCTGCCTGTTTCAGAGATACCATGTAATCAATACATTCGATGGCATCTGCGGTTGAACCGCTACCTGAAGAGTCTAAGAACTTACAGCCTACAATCGATACTTCATGGTTCACGCCCACAACGCCTGTGGCATCGTTACCTGTTGCGCCTATGGTGCCTGATACGTGCGTACCATGGCCCTGATCATCCATTGGATCGCCAGATCCTGTGATGGTGTTCACACCGTAAACATCATCAACAAAGCCATTGTTATCATTGTCGATGCCATCGCCTGCGATCTCACCCGGGTTTTGCCACATGTTTGCGACCAGATCCGGGTGTGTGTAGTCCACACCTGTGTCGATAACCCCAACAATCACGTCTCGTGAGCCGATGCTGATATCCCAGGCTTCAGGCGCATCGATGTCGGCATCGTCGACACCACCAGTTTGTCCTGTATTGTGCAAACCCCATAGTTCACCAAAGCGTGCATCATCTGGAATGCCCAGTGCCTTAACCTGATAGTCTGGTTCGACATATTCTACTGCAGGGTGTTTAGCCAGTTTGGCAATGGCCTCTTTGCTGCTGATCCCATCCAGTTTGAAGTTGGCAAGACGGCCAGACAGTACATGCTTATAACGATCATCTACTTCGTCTGCATTGTTATCCGAGATACGCGCTTTTACCAGGCTACGAGCCTGAGCACGCAACGCGCTGGATGCCTCTTTTTTGAATACCACGATGACGCTGTTGTCATTGGTTTTTTCTGTTGCTGTGATCTGTACCGCAGCGTGAGCTGCACCGCTGAAAAGTGGCAGTAATGCCAGTGTTAGGGCTGAAAATTTTAATTTCATCATTTGTCCTAGATAGTAAGTTGGTTTATTAACCATGACGTCATGGTGTGTGCTCGACTAAGTGGGCATGATGTGTGATCCGCCAAGCCCTAAGGCCGACGGTCGATAACTCGGTTTGGCAACTCAGGTCACGCTAAAACAGCCTGAATTACGGATGCAATTTTAAAATGTAAAAAAGTCGTTAAAATACAGCTTTTTTGCTAATTGAGTGGTTTTTATAAGGTGTTAATCATACTTTTTTGTGGGTTTTACTATCCTGAACTGGTTATTCTTTGACTCATACTATTTTGTGAGATTGTCTCGTATTAATATCGGTAAATTGAGTGTTTTTACTTTAACTGTATGAATTTTATTGAATTAATAGAATCAAAATTATTTCTAATTTCCCTCTCTAACACAGCACTCTAGAGTGGCTATATGAGTTCGAAAAAACGTGCAAACACTGCTCAGCCAGGTGCTGGGCACCGGACTCAGGCTTTGATGACTAAGCGAGTATGAATGCGGCCACGCTCAATAACGGTATCCGGTGTCGGATGACGGTTGTGGCGAGCGAAGCTGAAGGTAACCCAGGTTAAACATTGTATTGCGTCTGTCTTTGCGTACGTCAGGAGCCGGCAACCTCCGTTAATACGATACGTTTTACACCAGCAGGCAAGCAATGCGAGTTGAAGGAAATTGCAAAATAACGATTAATAACTCTAAGGAGAACCAGGTGAAATTTTCAAAATCACTGACCTGCTGTGCAATTGCATTAGCATTATCTGGTGTCAGCGCAGCTCAGGCTGCCGACACAGAAGCAAAAGCAGCTTCAACGTCTGAGTTGGCACAGCTTATCCAGATTGATAATACGGGAAATACGCTGACGGTGACCCAGCGTTCCAATAATGGTGCAGGCAATGTCCTCACCAGCTCGCAAGAAGGCGAGTCGAATGTCAGCGAAGTATCTATTGCGGGCGATGGTAATATCACCACAGTTGCGCAAGCTGGTACAGGCAATTTGACCAAAGTAACCGCTGCGGGCGATGGCAATACGCAGGAATACAGCCAGGACGGTGAACAAAATGGTGCACTGACTGAGCTCAATGGTAACGACAACAATCTGAACATCACTCAGCGAGGTGTTGGTTACCTGGGGATCAACAACGAAGTGACCAATAATATTACTGGTGATGGTAACCGTATTCATGTTGAACAGAGCAGTGGCGGTCATTGGTTCTATAATACCGATATGCAGGGCAACAATAACCAGGTAACGGCTGTTCAGCAAGGAACCTGGGGTGAAGTGAATATTGACCGTGTACAGGGCGATCAGAACAGCATCGAGGTTGACCAGAATGGGACCTATAACGAACTAAACCTTGCGAGCCTGCAGGGGGATGATAATGATCTGAGCTTGTCTCAGGAAGGTAACTACAACAAATTCACCATTGATACGCTAGCCGGTAATGATAACGAGTTGCAGGTAGAGCAAAGTGCAGGCAATGGTAACCGAGTTGAAATGGCCGAACTGCAAGGTGAGAGTAACCGGATTGATCTGGAGCAGGAAGGCAATGATAACCGCATGACGTCGACTCTGTTTGGCGGTGATAGCAACTATGTCACGGTGGCACAGCTGGGTGATAACAACCAGACAACCTTCGATGTGGTAGGTAATGACAACGACTTTGACGCGCAGCAACGTGGTAATGATAACCAGGCATATCTGGGCGCTGCGGGCAATGACAATGAATACAGCACCTTACAATTAGGTGACAACAACCAGCTACATATTGCGAAATTTAATAGTAATGGCAGTGAAGTGGGTGTTATCCAAAATGGCGATAATAATGAGGTTGTGTTGCAATCATCGCATCCTGATAACTCGCTGACCAGCAATAACAATATGCTAAATGTTGCGCAAACGGGTGACAGCAATGGCGTGTCAGTTACGCTGGCGTCTGTGACTGAAAGCGGATTGAATCAACTTGATCTGGTCCAAAACGGCGAGCTTAATGCTATCGATCTGATGCTTGAGGGCAATGGTAACGACATTGCGATTGAACAAACTGGCGGAGCGAACTTTGTTGCCGGTGTGGGCTCAGGTGCATTTGTTGTGAATGGCAGCGATAACAATATCCAGATCAATCAGGATGGCTTTGGCAACCTGGTTGAGGGTGGGGTTAACGGCAGTGGCCAGACTATCAACATCACTCAGGTCGGTGACTACAATGTCGCGACTGTGACTCAGCAGTAACCACAATGGCCACAAAACCAAGTGGTTTTGTGGCCAAGTTAAATGCCATGAAGATTTACCTATTTATTTTGGGTGTATGGCTTGTCAGCTTTATACCATATAGCCAGGGGGCCGACGAAGAGGTCGAACTGGGTGGGCTGGTCATTGATCAGAGCATTAGCCGTTTTGGCTATCAGTTTTATTTTGACTTTTCACAGCTGTGGCGCGATGTACCGACGACAGCAGGTGTGAATATCACCATTAAAGAAACCGTGCTGCCGCGCGCTGGCACCCGGTTACAGGTATTTATGAACAACCAGCTGGTGTATGCCACCGCCATGGGGCGTCGTGGTGGACCACTTAAGTCGCGCGTTGAGGCAGCCTTGTTTGCCATTATGGACGCCATGGCCAGTGCACAGCATCAGCAACACTCTCCAGATTTAGCAACAAGCGGGTGGTAACAATGAAAACAACAATAATATGCTGCTTTGGGGCGCTATGCAGTTTGTCGCTGCATGCCACTGAATTGGTCTACAAACCCATTAACCCATCGTTTGGCGGTAACCCTCTCAATGCCAATATGCTGTTAAACAAAGCACAGGCACAAAACAAGCATCGCGCACCTGTGATTGAAAAGTCCTATGGCGACCGCTTTCAGGAATCGCTGGAGCGGACTTATCTGAATCGCATGGTGCGGGAAATCACATCCACCGCATTTGGCGATGAGGTCGAGGACAGTATTTTTGATAAAGATTCGACTTTTATGAGTGGTGATTACGAAATTCAGGTGATCACCAGTACGCCTGATTCTATTACAGTTCAGATCACAAATACCCTTACGGGAGACATTACAACGCTGGAAGTCCCGAGGTTTGGTTAATGAAGTATCTGAGTATTACCTGTGTGATATTACTGTTGAGTGCCTGTAGCGCGCTGCCCGTATTGCCGCCGCCTATGACTAAGGCTGAGCCGCTGGCAGCCACTGAAGTATTTAGTGAATTAAAGGCATTGCCAGCGCCGCGTGGACCTATCCCGGTGTCTGTGTATTCGTTTCGCGACCAAACCGGACAATACAAGCCCCAGGAAAATGTCAGCTCATTTTCAACGGCGGTGACCCAGGGAGCCAACTCAATTCTGATGCAGGCGCTGCATGAAACCGACTGGTTTATTCCTATAGAGCGTGAGGGGCTGCAAAACCTGCTGACCGAGCGTAAGATCACCCGCGCCGCGATGCAGGATAAAGATAACGCCAACAGCCTGCCGCCGTTAACCCATGCCAAGCTGATCTTTGAAGGGGGGATCATCAGCTATGATGCCAATATAAAAACGGGTGGGATGGGCATGGAGTACTTTGGTATTGGTGCCTCCGAATTGTACCGTGAGGACACCATCAGTATTTATCTGCGCGCGGTCGATGTTCGTACCGGACAAGTCTTATTGTCGGTCGCCACCAGTAAAAAAGTATTGTCTAAAGAAATGCGTGCGGGGTTTTTCCGCTACGTGAGTTATAAACGGCTCGCAGAGGCCGAAGCCGGATACAGTGAAAATGAGCCTATGCACATATGTGTTACTCAGGCGATAGAAAAAGCCCTGACGCTATTAGTTCATCAGGGTCTCGAAAAAGGGGTCTGGGCGGCAAAACCTTCCCCTCAGCAGGCTGGTTAATTGGCCAGTCCGCCAAATGGAATATGTTGCTGGGCCCAGTTGGCCAACTCAATTCGATTGCGAGAGTTGGTCTTTTTAAATGCGCTGTAGATGTGGGTTTTGACGGTATGACTGCTGATGTTCAGAGAGTCGGCAATATCGTCGTTTTTAGCCCCATCGGCCAGTAGTCGGATCACGGATTTTTCGCGTTTGGTGAGCGAGGCCAGGGTAATATCACGCTGCTCGTCTGACAGCGCAGGCAGAGTTTGCGGCAGGCGCTGCATCAGAGCGCTGAATGCCAGTGAAATCGCGCCTCTGCCGAACCAGAGTTCACCCCCGAGTACGCGCTGGATGCCCTTAAACTGACTTTCTGGTGAAGCGCCCTGATAGAGCACACCTTTCACATTGGCGAGCAGGGCGGTTTGTTCGTTCAGCGTATCCGGGCAGGCATTGAATAACAACACGCTGTGATGTTGTGCCAACGCCCTGAGCTGTGCGCTGAGTAAATCGCGACATTCGCGATGACTGACATCGACCAGAAACAGCTGATACTGTGATCGTTGCTCAGTGACGGGCAGGCGGGTATCGACCTTGATATTGTTACCGCAAGCCTCAAGCATTTTGACAAACATGAGGAAATCCTGACTTAGCGTGTTGGTCTTTTGGTCTGTCAGGACGAACAGAGCACCACGCGTTTGGTTGTCTGAATACATCATTTTCTCGACTGTCCTTTTGTTGTTCCATTAACTTAAATATACATATTTTTTACAGGATGTTTAGTACTTATTTTCAATTTTTGGAACTGACCGGATCCGTATCTCGTATTGGAACATTCCACCTGATCGCCGGTAGGGTGATGATGAGTTGGTCATGCAAAGCGTAACAGCGGGAGTGGCTGCATAACGCGGCACTTACAGGAAAGCTGTGAGCAGGTGGCCAGGTTGCTGGCCTGACCACCTCGGTTGGTTGGATATTTATCGGTAGAGAGCTCGCCATGCACAGGTGCGATAGCCATTGCGTTCAAAGTAAAAGCGATTGCAGTTGTCGTCGTAATTATAGTTACCCACATCCACCCGGTAGCCGCTGATATAAGTGTTGTGAAGAGACACGAAGCGGCCGTTATAAAGCAATGAAAAATGCAGGTGTGGCCCACTGGATTGGCCACCCTGACACAGCGCTGTGTTGTAGTCATTGGCATAGCGACCCAGCCAGGCACCCGCATCAATCACGTCCCCTGTCTGATATTGCAAGGCGTCCATATGATAATACTGAGTGGCGTAACCGCTGGGATGTGTAACGCGGATATTACAGCGTGAGTAGCGGGTTACGGTTCCACCGTGGGCAGCCTGGACCCAGGGCGTATTCGACCCCCAACCGCCTGAGTTGTTATTAAAGTCCAGCGATGAATAGGGGTAACCTGAGCCGGTATTCGAGTGTGCGCCACCACTGTACCAGGCATAGCCAGAGGGCCAGGGAAAGTTAAGATAAAAATTATTACTCACTGTCACGGACTCTGTATTGGAGGTCTGTACGTGTGCTTGTGGGTTAAGCAGAGCATCACCGAACAGCTGCCGGAAGCGTCTGGCTACTTTGGCAACATCGCTTTGATCGTCCAGTAACGCGTTCAATGCAAAAGTTGCCGGGCTGATTGAGCGGGCTGTGTTGGGGGCTTGATGCGATGCCTCTGATTGCTGAACCTGCTGCTGTTCAAAAGCGTAATAGCGTTGCGACAGTGCTGTAGTAATTGCTGCCAGTTGCGCCGAAAAACCGGACTGCGAGACTAACGAGCCAAATGGCCGTTCTAACGCTTTGGCAGAGGGCGCGGTGAGCAGCTGACTCTGTTGTTCCATCAGCGCTAATAACAGCTTAGGGTTAATGCTGGCATGACCTGCCCAGTGCAGCAGAGTTTCAAGCTGAGGTAACAGGTGGGGAGCATGACTTGCAAGCAGGGCTTCCCAGTCTGTTTGTTGTAACGGGTTACTGAACAGAAAATGTTGTGGGTCAATGTTGAGCAACGGAGAAAGCGCATGTTGCGTCAGTGCATCATCAGGTAGCTGGTAAGCCGTGGCATCATGGTGCTGGCCCTGTGCATGTAGTTGTGCGCTGCCAAGCCCAACTGCCAGTAAAGCGTAGTGTAGTGTTTTCATGTTGTATCCTCATTAAGGTGAGTTCCCAATCAGGTATATCCTCTTGTTGAATAAATGTACAATTTGAGTTTTTACTCTGTAATTTGTTTTTGTTTCTTAATGTTTACATTTTTGTTTCATTTGAGTTTGCAATTTGGCTGACGACTGGTATCACAACAAAGGACGTTGAACCAGGTTTAAACCGGGCGAACGTCGGGTGTTTCAGAAGGGCTAATAAGTACAGTAATATGATTGCAGACAGGCCTGATGGGGCACTGGCCATCAGGCCCTGAGATTACGCTGAGTTACGCTTTGGCTCGGCCAGCAGAAAGGGTAATGACTGAGTTTTCGCCTGGTACATAGTTTTATCTGCACAACTCAATAATTCAGTTGGTCCATCACCATGATCCGGAAACAGCACGGCACCGATACTAAGATCCAGTGTGACTTCGCGCATATTGCCTTGCTGATCTTGCAGGCAGTAATTGTCGGCCAGCAGGTTATGCTTGTAACGGGTAAATAGTTCCAGCTGGCCAGGGTTATCTATGTTGGGGGCAATCACCACAAATTCATCGCCGCCATAGCGCGCCACAAAATCTGAGCTGCGTTTGTACATTTTGAGTTTAGACGCAAGCAGCCTGAGCAGCTGGTCGCCTGCCTGATGGCCTAACTCATCGTTAATGGTTTTAAAATTATCAAGGTCGATAAACAACATGGCAAACTGCTTACCATAACGCCGGGCATCCTGAACCTGGGTATGTAAGTGTGTATCCAGTGCGCCGCGGTTGTTGAGCATGGTAAGTCTGTCCAGGCTGACGAGGTTTTCCAGGTTACGCTGCATATCAAAACGCTCTTTAGAAAACACGATGGTGCGCCTGAGTAAATGAGCGCTGAGCTCGTGCTTTGGTATATAGTCCTGCGCGCCAAGCTGAATGGCTTTCTCGCCAAACATTTCGTCGGACATGCCCGTCAACACTATGATGGGGATGTGTGCGGCAAAGTCTTTAACCCGCAGCAAGGTTTCCAGCCCCCGGCTTTGTGGCAGGTTAAGGTCCATTAAAATGGCTTCGGGATTAAGCTGGGCGACTGCATCACGCAGCGACTCTATGGTTTCAAAGGCATTGACGGCATAATGGTGCTTACCATGGTGCTGGCTTAGCAGTTCTTTCACCAGGTAGATGTCATCCTGATTGTCCTCGAGTAAATAGATTAACCTGGCATTCATACCTTATCCTTTGCGTTTTTGATTGTATTGAAACCAATATTTAATGAGCGTTTGGACCAGCTCGGTCAGCTCTGTCAGGCGGTTCGGTTTGGTTAGATAGGATTTGGCACCCAGGTGATAGGCTTTGGCGATATCTTTGGGGCTGTCCGATGTGGTGTAGCAGATAACCAACAAGGAGTTTACCAAGCCCAACTGTTGCAGCTCTTCCAGTGCTTCCAGCCCGCCCTTGTGTGGCATGTTTAAATCCAGCAGGTAAACGGGCATTTGGTTATCGCTTTGCTGCACATGAGAGATAAACTCAATGCCGTTGTTTAACACGGTGACTTTGGGCTCCTGAGGAAGTTCTGCACAAGCTTGCCGAAAGAAATAAATGTCATCCGGGTCGTCTTCAACCAATACGATTTCCATCATAGCTCCCGTTGTTTTAGCGTGATTACAAAGTGTGCACCAGCGTGTTCGCTGTCGATACAGGTAATTTGCCCACCATGCAGGTCAACTATCTTCTTACATAAGGATAGACCAATCCCGCTGCCTTTGTGGCTGTCGCCATGTAAACGTCTGAAGGGTTCAAAAATCTGTTGCCTGAACTGCTCAGGTACACCGATACCATTGTCTTGATAGTGCAACATTAGCGTCGTGCCCTCACGCTGGATAGTGATCCGCACGCAGGGTGCCTTGTCGTCGGCACAGAACTTAATACTGTTAGCAATCAGGTTCTGCCAGACTTGAATAAACAAAGAGGCATCCACTTCCAGTTCGCAATCCGGGTTATCACATTCTATTTGGGCGTGACTTTCCTCAATTATAAAGCTCAGTTGATCGCACGCTTCAGTAATCAGGCTATTGAGTGATACTCGGGTTAGTTTTAATTGGTGCGCATTTAGTCTGGAAAGCTTGAGTAGGTCCTGGATCATGGTGCGCATGCGCTGCGTTGCATCCAGTAGCCTGTCCATTTCAAAGCAGGCTTTATCGTCCTCTTTCAGGGCTGGAGCCAGTCGTAATGACAAGCTGTCGGAAAAGGCGGAGATTTTACGCAGTGGCTCCTGTAAGTCATGAGAGGCAATGAAGGCAAAATGCTCGAGGCTGGCATTGGATTCCTGTAATTCACGCAGCAGGTTGGTTTGTTCCGTGATATCGACAAACGTCCCCAACATCAGCTCCGGGTTACCCTGCTCATCTCGGGTGACTATTGTATCCAGCGAATAACACCAGACCCAGTGTCCCTGCTTATGCTTGAAGCGGTACTTTAATGGGATTAAATCACCGCTCTGACTGCTAACGACTTCTTTCATATGAGCATCTAACAAGGGGCGCTCCTGTGGGTGAAACAGCTCCATCAGATTGCAGTTTTCCAGTTCCTGCAGTGTATACCCGAGCAGATGTGTGTATCTGCGGTTTATTTTCACGTTGGTCTGCTGTGTCAGATCAAACAAGTACAAACCGCAGACGGCAGAGTCTATGATGCGTTGCAAAAATTGTTGGCTGTCTCGTAATTCGGCCTCCGCGTATTTCCGAGCTGTGATGTCAATAGCGGTTCCAACCAGTTGCTTCACGTTACCGTGACTATCGAGCAAAGGATACAATGTTGTTTGATACCATAATTCCTGACCATGGGTTGGCAGCATTTCGATATACTCCAACGGCTTTTTGAGCTCGCAGCAGGTCTGGTAGTTATCCTGAATATGGTTGAGAATTTGGTCGTCAAACATTTTTCCGCGCAACTCGGACAAACGTTTGAACTGAATGTCCTCAAGCTTGATGGATGCACGCTGGCAGGCGGTGGGATTAAATTCCAGGAAAGTAAAATCGCCGTCTTCTTCTACCTGCAATAGCCAGATGGCCTGGCTGGCGCCATTATAGATTGCGTTTAAGATGTTGGTTTTTTCACTGACTTTACGCTCCAGCATTTTGCTGGAGTCTATGTTGCGCAGCGCGCCAGACATCAGCAGAGGTTTGCCCTGCTCATCAAACTGGCTATTACCTACTGCCATAAACCAACTGTACTCGCCGTGTTCGTTGCGGCCCTGATACTCCACCTGGTATTGTTCCTTACTTTTAAAGTGCTGTTCAATGGCTTGTTCTACACGCTGACGGTGCTCAGGGTGAATATGTTCAAACCAGTCCTCATAACCAGGATGCTCTATATTGGCTTTGCCTATCATCGCCATAAGGCGAGGCGAGTAACTGACCTCACCAGTGACAACATTCCACTCCCAGATGCCGTCAGCAGTGGCATTGATGGCGCGGCGCATTTTTTTATCTGACTCTTTGAGTGCTCGCTCGGTGTTTTTAAGCGTACTTAGGTTATTAAACAGCGCTAGCACCACACTTTGTCCTTCAAACTGGGCCTTAACCAGCTTCATTTCCATTGGAATGGTGGAATTGGCTTGTGTCGTAACATGGCATAGAGTTGACAGCTCCGCCGATTCGGCATTGCTCAGTTTGTGTGCCAGCGTATCTATGGTGGTAAAGGGGTCGCTGAATTCAATCAGCCCGTTCAGAGACTGGCCATTGAGTTGGGTGTCGCAAAGATCCAAGGTCCTAAGAAAGTGCGGGTTGCATTGAGTGATTTTAAAGGTGTTATCGAGTACCACGATACTGGCGGGCAGGGTGTTGAGAATAAAGTGGGTTAGCTCATGCTCAGCCAGCTTTGAATCCAGCTGGTGTTTTTCCTGTGTGACCTTGTCGAGTTTGCGTGACACCCCCTGAAATTGATTCGGGGTGGGAATGGCAATGGCGCTGGGAATCAGGCGGAACATGTACACCGCTGTGGTGATTGAGACCAGAGCGGTGGCCATTTTGGCCAGCGCATGCATGCCATAGGCACCTTGCCAGACGGTGTAAATCCCTATCAAATGAGTCAGTCCACACAACAAGATAAAGCTTGAAAACAACACAAACAGCCAGTGTCCGCCGACATCGGGCCGTTTTTTGGCAAATATCATAATGGCAATGGGGATAGAGAAGTAGGCGGTGGCAATGAGTAAATCCGAGATAACATTGCCCCACAGCAGGTGGGGTTGCCATAAATAACAGTGCCCGTGTGGCATATAGGCGTCATGAAAAAATGACTCAAAACTGTTGGATTCCATGGTGGTTGTCCTTACTCGGGGTGCTCGGCAGGCTCCGCGGGAAAGCTGGGGGTGGGCAGAGTTGCAATCACAGGTTTGGCAAACAGATAGCCCTGCATTAAATAAACGCCTAAATCGCACAGACAGTGGTAATCCGCCTGGGTTTCAACCCCTTCGACTACCAAATCTATGTCCAGTCGGCGTGTCATCAGGCAAATACCGTCGACAATGGCCTGTTTGACCGGGTCCAGTGCAATGCCGTTTATCAGTGAAATATCGAGCTTAATGATATCGGGCTGGAAGCGATGCAGCACTTCTATACCCGCGTAACCGGCACCAAAATCGTCTAACGCTACCTTGAGACCATTGTTGTTATACGTATTGGCGATGTCGATGAGTTTGTCGGAGTCGGTGAGGTGCTCCTGTTCAGAGACCTCAAAAATAATACGTTCCTTTGCCAGGTTGAATTTATCGGCGGCTTCGAGGGTTTTGCGCAAGCAGGTTTGGGGGTCGTAAATGGCGTTGGGTAAAAAGTTGATCGACAGCTTAGCGGTATCGCTGAGTCCGGCCATCATTTCAATGGCGGTGGTGCGACACAGCTGGTCGAAATAATATTTGTTGTCTTCTGTGACCTGAGCGAGTACCTGTCCGGCCGACTGCCCCTGAGTGCCTCTGACTAGTGCTTCATAGGCATAGACTTGTCGGGTGCGCAGGTCCACGATTGGTTGCATGGCCATAGTGATGTCCATTTTGTAATCGGTGTGGCAACGACAAGTTTTGCAGCCAGGCATAGAGACTCCCTGTTTAAAAGTTAGACGCCTTAACAAGTCTGGCACAGCCCAAGGGTTTTGCAATCGAACTGTGGCAGGTTTACAAGGGAATGATACGTTGGAGAGTCGAGTTGAAGTTTACTTTATATAGATGATATCCGGATAATAATAAACAGAAAAAGCGCCCGTGGGCGCTTTAAACAGAGACTAGCTCTGGCCTGTGAGTTTGAGAAACTTCTCAGCCAGCGTATCCAGGCTCTCGCGGTGTGCGGGGTCTGGTTTAATACAGTCAATCGGGCAGACACTGACACAGGTTGGCTGGTCGTAGTGGCCGACACATTCTGTGCACTTATCCGGGTCTATCTCATAGATTTTCTCACCCATATAGATTGCCTGATTGGGGCATTCCGGGTCGCACATATCGCAGTTAATACATTTACTATTGATCAGTAACGCCATAGTTTACGCTCCGCTCTGGCCGGTTCAGGCTTTTTTAAACGGATTGCGGGTGTCTTCCTGTGCGCCCAGATTACGCATCAAAATAGCGTGGCTCAGGTCAATGTCTTCGGGCAGTGGGATCTTAACAATGTGTCCTGAGCCTTTGGCATCGCTGATCTGCTCGCCTTTTTTGTTCTCCATGTGCTCAAGGTTAAAGCTGATATTACCCTGTGGGGTCATCAACTCCAGGCTGTGGCCGGTACAGAACTTGTTTTTGACATCAATTTCCACCAGGCCATTGTCGTGGCGACCCAAAATTTCACCAACAAACTGTTGTTGATCAGATACGGAATGACCGTACTCATAGTTCTGGTATTCCTGATGGGCATGACGCTTGAGGAAGCCTTCGGTGTAGCCTCGGTGCGCCAGGTTTTCCAGCGTCCGCATCAGTGAGGGATCGAAGGGTTTACCGGCGACGGCATCGTCAATGGCACGGCGATAAACCTGCGCAGTTCTGGCAACATAGTAAAAAGACTTAGTCCGGCCTTCAATTTTCAGGCTGTGCACGCCCATCTTGGTCAGCTGATCCACGTATTGTACGGCACGCAGGTCTTTGGAATTCATAATGTAAGTGCCATGCTCATCTTCAAAGGCCGGCATATACTCACCCGGGCGGCCTTGTTCTTCGAGCATAAACACCTGATCGGTCGGTTGCCCGTCGCCGAGCGTTGGGATCACCTGTTGCGGGTCAATTTTGTGCACCACATCGCCTGTGGCGTTTTCTTCTCCCGGTTTAACGTCGTAGCTCCAGCGACAGGCATTGGTGCAGGTGCCCTGGTTCGGGTCGCGCTTATTGATGTAGCCAGAGAGCAGACAGCGCCCTGAGTAGGCCATACACAGCGCACCATGCACGAACACTTCCAGCTCAGTATCCGGACACAAAGTGCGGATCTCGGCAATTTCTTCCAGCGACAGCTCCCGCGACAGGATCACCCGCTCTATGCCTTGCTTTGCCCAAAACTGCACCGCTGCATAGTTTACCGCGTTGGCCTGAACAGACAGGTGAATGGGCATATCTGGCCACTTTTCACGCACCAGCATAATTAGGCCCGGGTCGGACATGATCAGCGCGTCCGGTTGCATAGCAATAACCGGCTCAATATCGCGCAGGTAAGTTTTGACCTTGCCGTTATGCGGCGCAATGTTAGACACCACATACAGCTTTTTATTTTGCTGGTGGGCTTCGTTAATGCCAATTTCGAGGTTGGCCAGATCGAATTCATTGTTGCGCACGCGCAGGCTGTAGCGCGGCTGGCCGGCGTACACGGCATCGGCACCGTACGCAAAAGCGTAACGCATATTCTTTAAACTACCGGCGGGTGAAAGGAGCTCAGGTACAAACATCTCAAAAACCTCATACATTGAACTGATTACGGGTCAGCTGTTGGGGTAAATCAATCGTCTGCGCGACCTGCATTGCAGTGAACCGGACGATTGGGTTAAATCAAAAAGCGGCGCAGTATAGGGCAAGCCGCCGAGGTGTTTTTTGACTTGGATCAGGTTTTGTGGGGTCCCTGACAAATTGCCCAATCTGCGGTCCCATAAGGCCAGGTTTCACACAAAATCATCGCGGGACAGAAATAGTAGGTTTTTACATCTAAAACGCGTATAATTCGCGCCCGTATAAATTCATTAATTTCATTTTGGAGCAAAAAAGATGGCTTTAGAGCGTACTTTTTCAATCGTTAAGCCTGATGCGGTCGCTAAAAACCACATCGGTGCAATCTACAACCGTTTCGAGTCTGCTGGTCTGAAGATCGTTGCAGCTAAAATGATCCACCTTTCTCAAGAGAAGGCGGAAGGTTTCTACGCAGAGCACAAAGAGCGTCCTTTCTTCGGTGCTTTGGTTGAGTTCATGACTTCTGGTCCAGTAATGGTTCAGGTTCTTGAAGGCGAAGACGCAATCCGTAAAAACCGTGAAATCATGGGTGCAACTAACCCAGCTGAAGCGCTAGCGGGTACGCTACGTGCTGATTACGCTGACAGCATCGACGAAAATGCGGTACACGGTTCAGACGCTCCAGAGTCTGCTGCACGTGAAATCGCTTACTTCTTCACTGAAGAAGAGCTGTGCGCACGTACTCGTTAATTCGAGCACGGTGACATCAAAGAAGGGCCTTAGCGCCCTTTTTTCGTCCCTGATGCACTTTGCTAAGCCTGAATGCGACAGACAGCAGGCTTAGCAAAGTATTCAGATTTGAAAGCGCCGATTAAATTTTGTACAATTCGGCGTTTTATTAAATTTGCACTGGCCGTCATCTGATCTGGGGTTGTTTCATGACTACGACTGAGAAAAAAATTAACTTACTTGATTTAAATCGCGAGGGGATGCGCGAGTTGTTTGCATCATACGGTGAAAAGCCGTTTCGCGCCGATCAGGTCATGAAATGGATTTACCACTTCGGCATCGATAACTTCGATGATATGAGCAACATCAATAAAAAGCTGCGCGCTAAGCTGCAGGCGGAGTGTGAGATCCGTGCACCGGAAATCTCGGTACGCCAGCAGGCCAGCGATGGCACCATCAAGTACGCCCTTGTGCTGGATGGCGGACAGGAAGTAGAAACCGTATGGATCCCGGAAAAAGACCGCGCCACTTTGTGTGTGTCTTCTCAGGTGGGTTGTGCACTGGAATGTACCTTCTGCTCAACAGCCCAACAGGGCTTTAACCGTAACCTGAAAGTCAGTGAGATCATCGGCCAGGTGTGGCGCGTAGCCAAAGACATCGGCTTGCATGATGGTGACAGCACTAAGCGTCCCATCACCAATGTGGTGATGATGGGCATGGGTGAGCCGTTGCTTAACATCAATAACGTAGTGCCTGCGATGGAACTGATGATGGATGACTGGGCATTCGGCCTGTCTAAGCGTCGTGTTACTTTGAGTACCTCGGGCGTGGTACCAGCATTGGATATCCTGAAAGAAAAAATTGACGTCGCACTGGCGATTTCCTTGCATGCGCCAAACAATCCGCTGCGTGATGAGCTGGTGCCTATCAATAAAAAGTACCCGATTGAAGAGTTCCTGGCGGCCTGTCGTCGTTATATCGATGGCTCAAAGGCCAATAAAGACGTCACCATTGAGTATGTGATGTTGCAAGGCGTGAACGACAGCACCGACCATGCCCATGAGCTGGTTCAGGTATTGAAAGGTACGCCGTCTAAAATCAACCTGATCCCATTCAACCCGTTCCCGGGCAACGAGTATGGACGTTCGAGCAACAGTCGTATCGACCGTTTCTCTAAAGTACTTCAGGCAGCCGGGTTAACCTGTATCGTGCGCCGTACCCGAGGTGATGATATTGATGCCGCGTGTGGTCAGTTGGTAGGAGACGTGGTCGACAGAACCAAGCGTCTGGCGAAGAAAAAGCAGCTGGAAGACAACGCGATAGCGGTGAAGGTTGGCTAAAAAAAGGGTGAAACTCGAACGCATTCGGGTAATATATGGGCATAGATCAACAGCGCTCTGGTGAGCTATGCCTGCGGCCTTGCGCCGACTGTCACCTGTCAGTGCGCGCTTTTAACTAAAGTGTTTAGTTTAGCTATGTTTTCATTGGTAAAAAGTTTCTCCTTTGAGGTCTCAAAGCGCACTGTGGCTGTTAGAGCCGGGTTGCTGATGATAATGGGCGTGGTGCTTAGTGGCTGTGTGACCGAAACCCGCTATGCCAACAGCGATAAGCCCGTCGTGCAAAGCAAGGCAAGTCGCGAAGACGCGGCTAAAACCCGCATCTCGCTGGCCCTGCAATACCTGGCTAACGGCAATAACACCCAGGCCAAGTATAATCTTGAGCGCGCATTGACATTGGCGCCGCAACTCCCCGAAGCCCACTATTCTCTGGCATATTACTACGAGCAGGTAGGCGAGAATGCCCGTGCTGAGCAGGCTTATCAAAAAGCACTGGCACTTGCGCCGAAAGACCCAAACACGCTCAATAACTATGGCACCTTTTTATGCCGTATCGGCAAATATGATGAAGCGACGGAACAGCTGTTTAAAGCCATAGAGATCCCAAGCTACATTCGTGTGGCACAAAGCTATGAAAACTTAGCCCTGTGTGCATTGCGTCAGGATAATTTCGAGTTAGCGCTCGAGTACCTGGGTAGTGCTGAGAAACACAATGGTCAGCGTCAGTCGACCTTATTATTAATGGCTGGCTTACACTATGCAAAGAGTGAACTGCATAGAGCAGAGGAAGTACTTCAGGTCTACGGTGATCGGGGTTTTGTTTCGGCACGTGGGTTATTGCTGTCTCATCTACTGGAGTTACGCAAAGGTCATTTGCAACAAGCGGAAGAAACGGCCACCTTGTTATTGCAAACTTACCCTGAGTCTCCTCAGGCTGCATTGGTGATCCAACAGCGCTTGAAAGACAGCGAATTTGAACGTCTTAAGGAGCAATACCGTCAAGCCCAGTTAACTAAGATTACTCATAAATCGCCGACCCATTTAGTGGCAGAGCCTAAGATCAAGGTACGCCGGAAAGTGGAGGCAGCCAACACTCGCGTTGAGGTGCCAGAGTTATCTTCTGTTGTGTCTCAGCAGTCGCAGATAAAAGCGCCTGCACGTTCGTTGCGTACTCAGCAATTCACCCAGAATTCACCTGCACAGGCTACAGTGAGCGCCGCGACAACACCGCAAAAAGCGACCTCGACTGTGGTTAAGCCTGTGACTTCAACGCAGCAAGGGAAAGTGGTGTTTTATGAGCCTGACCCTGAGGATATTTCATTTTCAGCGTCTTCATCCCGCCCAAAGGCGGAGCCTGAAGACAGTTGGTTGGCACAACTGCCGGATGAACCTGTTTCCGCAGGGACATCGAATCGCGTTGTAGGTGGCTTATTGAACACAGATATTATGCTTCCCAGCATCCCTCAGCATACGATTAGGTTGGGAGAAAACCTGTTTAGTGTGTCAGTGAAGTACAACCTAAGGTTAGAAAAACTGATGGCATGGAATAATTTACGCGAGTCAGACAAACTCTCGATTGGCCAGGTGGTGTATTTAAATGACCCTAAAATCGTTCACGCTATTGGTGAAGGCCAGTCACTGTTCGACATTGCAATGGAATATAATTTACAGATTGACGACCTGATGCGGTGGAACAAATTGACACCGGGTATCGTCTTAAAACCAGGACGACATCTCTTAATCGTGGATCCAGATAACTATACTTTATGAACGAAGCAGAATTAGACACAGATACCAGCAGCGACGTATTGTCGCTCGGACAAACACTGGCAAAGGCCAGACACGACAAAGGCGTCAGCTTTGAGGAGATCACCGCACGGCTGAAGCTCAGTGAATCCCAGATCAACAAGCTGGAACAGGACGACTATCACAAGCTGGGCCCAGAAACTTTTGTGAAAGGGTATATTAAAAGCTACTGTGGCTTACTGGGCCTGGATGCACAGGAAACCCTAAGGTTATATGAGTCCCCAGTCGTACCTGAGCAAAAAGGAAAGATGAAGAGCTTTTCGCGTCGAACCGAAAAAGAAGCGCATGATAATCGTCTGATGTGGTTTAGTTACGCAGTCCTGGCACTGGTTATCGGTAGCTCAGCAATTTGGTTCTGGCAAACTATCAGCACACAAAACGAGATCACGCCAGGAGATGCGCTGGATATTCCTCAGGTCAGTGCGCCAGTCAACAGTGTGCCAAATGAGGCACCAAATGAAAGCGCACAAGAGAATACGCCAAGTGAGGATATGAGCGAGGGCGGTGAGTTGAACTCTACCGCAGAGCCAGCTGTGCAGTCAGGTGATGTCAGCGCGGCACAACCTCAATTGGCATCGGCTGCACCTGAAAACGAGGCTGCACAGGTGGACACGGAAGAATCACAAAACACTGCTGCAACTGAGTTTTCGTCAGCCCCCGTAACAGCCCCAGAGCCTGACAAGACACAAAGCGAATTATCACAGAGCACCATAGTGATGGTGTTTAAAGAAGACAGCTGGGTTGAGATCTTTGACGCCAGCCAGGAACGGGTTGCGTTTGGCGTTAAAAAAGCAGGGTATACCATGACCGTCAGTGGTGTAGCCCCGTTTTCAGTCGTATTGGGCAAACATCGTGCTGTGAGCATCACACTTGATGGCGAAGCCGTGGATATTTCAGGGCTGCCGCGCAACCGTTTAGCCAAATTTAATTTACCGTTAGCAGAGTAATCGTCATGTTTTCAGAATCACCGATAAAACGTAGAAAATCCACGCGCATTAATGTGGGTAATGTCCCAATCGGGGATGGCGCACCGATCGCCGTGCAGTCGATGACCAACACCAACACCCTGGACGTAGATGCCACTGTGGCTCAGATCCGGGCGATTGCCGATGCCGGCGCAGACATTGTGCGAGTATCCGTGCCAACCATGGAAGCCGCAGAAGCGTTTAAGAGTATCAAAGAGCAATCCGACATTCCGTTGGTCGCGGATATCCACTTTGATTACCGTATTGCCCTGAAAGTAGCGGAATATGGCGTGGATTGCCTGCGCATCAATCCTGGAAATATTGGTAACGAAGAGCGTATTCGTGCTGTAGTCGATGCCGCAAGGGATAAAAATATTCCCATTCGTATCGGCGTCAATGGTGGATCACTGGAGCGTGATTTACAGGAAAAGTATGGCGAACCGACGCCAGAAGCTTTGCTTGAATCGGCTATGCGGCATGTCGAAATCCTCCAGCGACTCGACTTTGACCAGTTTAAAGTCTCGGTTAAAGCCTCAGATGTATTTTTAGCTGTGGGTGCCTATCGTCTGCTGGCAAAAGAGATTGATCAGCCTCTGCACCTGGGGATCACCGAAGCTGGCGGGATGCGTGCGGGCTCGGTCAAATCTGCTGTGGGCCTGGGAATGCTATTGGCAGAGGGGATTGGTGATACGCTGCGTGTATCTTTAGCGGCCGATCCTGTTCAGGAGGTCAAAGTGGGCTTTGATATTCTGAAGTCTTTGCGGATCCGTTCACGCGGTATCAACTTTATTGCTTGTCCAAGCTGCTCTCGGCAGGAATTCGATGTGGTTAATACGATGAACCAGCTGGAAGAGCGCCTCGAGGATATTACTGCGCCCATTTCTGTTTCTGTGATTGGCTGTGTGGTGAACGGTCCGGGTGAAGCCTTGGTGAGCGATTTGGGTCTGGCCGGAGCAAACCGTCGCTCGGGTTTATACATCAATGGCGAGCGCCAGAAACTGCGTATTGATAACGATCATATCGTCGAGCAGCTGGAAGAGCAGGTGCGCAGTTATGTTGAAAAACAACAAAACGAACCCAAAATCGATGTCAAGATAGTCGAATAACCGGTACAGACTAGGCAAACTAAGCGTTTACGTTTTAGCCTAGCTGGGTATAATAACGGGTTTATCAGGAATGGCTAAGCCATCAGGCATAGCCACCCATTTCGTGTAAAAAATTAGATTACTAGGATTTTCAGTGGCAAAACAAATTCAGGCAATTCGAGGTATGAACGATTGTCTGCCGGGTGATACGCAAGTCTGGCAGAAGGTAGAATCTATCTTACGTGACACAGTGGCATCTTTTGGATATCAGGAGATCCGCTTCCCTATCGTGGAGTCCACCGAGCTGTTTAAACGCTCGATTGGCGAAGTCACTGACATCGTTGAAAAAGAAATGTATACCTTTGAAGACCGCAATGGAGATTTCCTGACTTTGCGCCCTGAAGGGACAGCCGTCTGTGTGCGAGCCGGTAACCAGAACGGCTTGCTGTATAATCAGGAACAGCGTTTGTGGTATATGGGGCCTATGTTTCGTCACGAGCGTCCGCAAAAGGGCCGCTACCGTCAGTTCCACCAGTTTGGCGTGGAAACCTTTGGTGTAGCCAGTGCTGACATGGATGCTGAAGTGATCCTGATGACAGCCCGTTTGTGGCAGCAGTTTGGGATCAGTGAATTTGTTCGTCTGGAACTCAACTCCTTAGGCTCAAACGAAGCGCGTGCAACCTATCGTGATGCACTCATTGCGTTCCTGGAGCAGCACGAGTCACACCTTGACGAAGATTCTAAACGTCGTATGCACAGCAACCCGTTACGCGTTCTGGATAGCAAAAACCCTGACGTGCAGGCCATTTTAGTTGATGCGCCAAAACTGTCTGAATACCTGGACGAAGAGTCGCGTCAACATTTTGCAAATTTATGTGAACGTTTGGACGCTGCTGGCGTCGAATACCAGGTTAATGAAAAACTGGTACGCGGCCTGGACTATTATAATCGCACCGTATTCGAATGGGTAACGGATAGCTTAGGCGCTCAAGGTACGGTGTGTGCCGGTGGGCGTTATGATGGCTTGGTGGAGCAAGTCGGTGGTAAAGCAACACCGGCTGTTGGCTTTGCAATGGGTATGGAGCGTCTTGTACTGATGTTACAAGAGCTTGAGCGTATCGGCACATTACGCCGTAATGCCGATGTGTTCGTTGCAGCTATGGGCGAGCAGGCTAGCATTCAGGCTCCGGTCATTGCGCAACAACTACGCAGTGAAATCCCGGGTCTGCGTGTACTGGTCAATGCCGGTGGTGGCAACTTCAAGAAACAATTAAAACGTGCGGACAAAAGTGATGCCCAGGTTGCTCTGATTTTTGGCGAAGATGAATTGGCCGAGGGTAAGGTAACCGTAAAGTATCTCCGTGAGCATAAAGAACAAGTTACCCTGACACTGGCAGAGGCAATGAGCCTGTTGTCAACGTTGGTGGAATAAGCGCTGATGCGCAGTAAAGCCGGGTTACTCTAAGGTTGGGTACTGGCTTTACGCTATTAATAAAGAGGTCAGAATGGAAATTTATTCAACAGAAGAACAACAAGCCGAAGCAATAAAGCGATTTTTCCGCGAAAATGGAACATCTTTGATTATCGGCGCGGTGCTGGGCCTGGGCGGTCTGTATGGTTGGAAAGCTTATAATCAGCATCAAATCGATAGCGCAGAAGCAGGTTCTGAAGCCTACAATCAATTGGTTGATAGTGGTGACGTTCTGACCAAAAGCGATGAGTTTTTAACAAGCAATGGTGAGTCTAGCTACGCAGTATTAGCGGCATTTGTTGCAGCAAAAGAAGCGGTAGAGCAGGGCAAACTGGATGTTGCACAAGAAAAACTAGTCTTTGCAGCAAACACAGTGAAAGCACCAGAACTAAAAGCTACCGCTTATCTGCGCTTAGCACGTGTTCAGGCAGCACAACAAGATTACAGTGCAGCAATGGCCACATTAGGCAATCAAATGCCTGCAAGTTTTGCTGCTCAGCTGGCTGAAGTGAAAGGTGATATTCTTTTAGCACAAGGCAAAAAAGATGCCGCGCGCGATGAATATCAAAAGGCCGTGACAGCCGGTGGCAGCGATAATAATCCACTGTTACAAATTAAACTGGACGACCTGGCTGGCACAGCAGCACTGTAAGGAGTAGCCATGAAGAAGTTGACTATGGCCACTTTGGCGCTGTGTATGGCGTCATTGCTTGGGTGCTCCTCAAGTGATGATGAAGAAGAAGAGTTGGTGTTACCAGAGATTGTAAATCAGTTCGAAACGGACGTTGTTTGGCAGGAGTCTGTGGGTAATGGCGTTGAGCATTATTTCTCTCGTTTGACCCCTACTTTTTACCAAAATACGGTGTACGTGGCAGAGCGAAATGGCCTTGTTGCTGCACTGGATGTCAGTAGTGGTGATACGCTATGGGAAATTGATACCCGTGAAGACCCTGCTTTTTGGCCCTGGGAAGATGATGACAGTGCAAAATTATCCGGTGGTATTTTGCAGGCCTATGGCAAGTTATATATCGGCTCAGAACATGGCGAAGTTGTTGCTCTTGATCGCGAAACCGGTGATGTAGTGTGGCGAAAGTCAGTCCCCGGTGAAGCCCTTTCTACACCTGCTGCCGGAGACGGTCTGGTATACGTAAATCTGGGGTCAGGTAAATTGCTGGCATTGCACCCTGATACGGGTGAAGAACGTTGGCAGTTTGAGCAGGAAGTCCCAGCACTGACGTTGCGTGGCTTGAGTTCACCCACATCAGCGAATGGCGGTGTGCTAGTCGGTGAAGAAAACGGCAAACTGTCAGTATTGATTGCAGAAAACGGGTTTATGGCCTGGAGTTCAGATATTGCCCTCGCAAAAGGGGCTTCTGAGTTTGAGCGTCTGGTTGATGTAGATACTAAGCCTATTGTGATTGGGAGTACCGTGTATACCATCGCATATAATGGTAAACTAGCGGCATTAGATGTGCGCAACGGTAATGTGATCTGGGACCGGGAATATAGCAGTTACCGAGACCTGAGTATTGAACTGAATACCATTTATTTGGTAGATAGTGAGGGCGTACTCTATGCTCTAGATAGAGAGTCAGGTATCGAGCGCTGGAGTCAGTCTGCGCTACGTGGCTGGTACCTGACTACCCCAGCAGTAGCAGGAAACTATCTGGTGGTTGGAGATCAGGAAGGAAACCTGCATTGGTTAGATAAACAAACTGGTGAACTGGTTTCTCGCGAAGAATTTGATAGTTCAGGCTTTTTCGTCGAGCCAATCGTGGTAGACGACAAACTGATCCTGTACACCCGTGATGGTGAAGTCAGTGCGGTAAAAATTCCGTAATCATTCTACACGGTATAAATAGAAGTAAGGCTTCGCGGTGCGAAGCCTTTTGTTGTTTTTAAAAGAGGTAGTCTATGCTTCCTGTGATCGCTCTCGTCGGGCGACCCAATGTGGGTAAATCCACTTTATTTAACCGTCTGACCCGCACGCGTGACGCGTTGGTGGCGGACTTTCCGGGCCTAACACGTGACCGTAAATATGGCCAGGCAAACTATGATGGCTATGAGTTTATCGTGGTCGATACCGGCGGTATTGATGGCAGTGAAGAAGGTATCGAAACGGAAATGGCAGAGCAGTCTTTGCTGGCCATTGAAGAAGCCGACGTGGTGCTGTTTCTGGTTGATGCCCGTGCTGGCATGACCGCAGCCGACCAAGCCATTGCGCAGCATTTACGCAAGCAACAAAAGAAGAGTTTTGTTGTTGCCAATAAAACAGACGGTATTGATGCTGATTCTAACTGTGCTGAGTTTTACCAGCTTGCACTGGGAGAGGTATACCATATTGCCGCAGCGCATGGTCGTGGCGTGACACAACTCCTTGAAGCCACATTAGGCCCGGTGATTGCCGAGCTGGCAGGGGAAGAAGATGAAATTGAGCAAGACGATGAACTGCTAACCGAGCTTTATCTGGAAGGGGAAGAAGCCCCGGAAGACGGTAAAACCGGTTTTGAAGACAAGCCCATTAAGCTTGCCATTATTGGTCGTCCTAATGTTGGTAAGTCAACACTTACCAACCGTATTCTCGGTGAAGAGCGGGTCATTGTGTACGATATGCCGGGCACCACACGGGATTCCATCTATATCCCGATGACCCGTAATGAACGCGATTATGTACTGATCGACACTGCAGGTGTTCGTAAACGTAAGAAGGTCAGTGATGTAGTAGAAAAGTTTTCAGTAATTAAAACACTACAAGCGATTGAAGACGCCAATGTTATTTTATTGGTGATCGATGCCCGTGATGGTATCTCTGACCAGGATCTCAGCCTGCTGGGTTTTGCACTGAATGCGGGTCGCTCTCTAGTGATTGCGGTGAACAAATGGGATGGTCTGGATGACTACGTAAAAGAGCGCATTAAATCTGAATTGGATCGCCGTCTTGGCTTTATCGATTTTGCGCGCCTGCATTTTATTTCAGCATTACATGGCACTGGCGTGGGTCACTTATTTGAATCGGTTGAAGAAGCCTATGAGTCGGCGACTAAGCGTGTCAGTACCGCAATGCTCAGACGTATCATGGACATGGCTCAGGCCGATCACCAGCCACCTCTGGTGCGAGGCCGTCGTGTTAAGCTGAAATATGCGCATGCTGGGGGTTATAACCCACCGCGCATCGTGATTCATGGCAACCAGGTACATGATCTGCCAGATAGCTATAAGCGTTATCTGATGAATTACTATCGCAAAGCGCTAAATATTATGGGTACACCTATTAAGATTGAGTTCCGCGAAGGGGATAACCCATACGCTGGCCGTACCAATAAAATGACTTTGTCGCAAAAACGTAAGCTCAGAGCGTTTACCAAAGAACAAAAAAACAAGCAGTAATTGCTTGAGAAAGGGCGCAAATGGCGCCCTTTTTACTGCCCATCTAATTTTCATCTGCTGCTAAACCGGTTTACGCTGAACGAAAAATATGCTTTATTTATATTTATTTAGCACGAATATTAGCCATGCAGTTTCTGAAAACCGTGATCTACGTTGACAGCGTTGAAGAGGTACTGGATTTTTATTATCAGGCATTTGGTCTGAGTGCCTGTGGTCTCAGCGAGGACGGGGATTATGGTGAACTGGATACAGGTGAAGTTCTGCTGGCTTTCGCCACACATCCTGTCGCTCAGGCGCAGTTCAAGCAAAGCTATATTCGTAGCCAACCAAAGCAGCCCGCACTGGGGTTCGAATTGACATTGGGTTGTGATAATGTTGCAAAAAGCTATGACAGAGCGGTTGAGGCAGGCGCTGAGCCTTTGTCGCCGCCCTGTCAAAAAGGAGAGCACACACAGGCATATGTGCGCTCAATAGAAGGCACGCTTGTTGCCTTAGTGTGCGCCGATTAAGCGAGATTACTCAGATAGCGCCCGGGCAAGGCCTACAGGCTCTATTTCTGTACAGACGTTGTCATCGTTCCAGTTAAGGCCGAGCAGTGCATTATCGTCGCGCAGGTCTTCAATCCACTCGTCAAGCAGTTCGTTCAGGCCAATAGCAATAGGTTTAAAATCAGCCCATTCATCACGACATTGTGCTTGCGCGTTTTCTTCGTTATCCCACAGCAGTAACACGTCTGATTCTTCAAACTGGTTAGAGTCAACGACAACCAGGCCGCCATCCTCTGAGCCCAATGCCCAAACTTGCTCCTGTTCTTTCGCTGTTACGACAAAACTGACTACTTCCGATTCTATTTCGATGTCACTCATGGTGTATTTCCAAAGTTATCGAGCTTATGCTCTGGGATCTGTAAGACGTATCTCATCAAGAGACCGCCATTGGTCATAAAACTGCTCCAGGGCACTGTACGCAGTTAAGTCGAACAAGTCTCTGAAGCGGATCCAATCCAGCAGGCAGTATAAACTGATCTGAAGATACTCGCAGTTTAAAAATACGTTTTCCTGGCAACGCTGATCTAATACTTTTAGAGTTTCAGCTATTCTGCCACGTTGGAGGTTAAAGAATAGTCTGTCTTCGTTGGTATCAAACTCTGAACGCTGGCATAGTAAAAGCTCTACCAGAGAATCGTTACAGGCATTAAGGATCGTTAAGAGATTTTCCTGCGACCAGTTGAGGTGGGGAAGGGAAAATTTCTGTTGTAAGTAACGGGCAATGACATTTGAGTCTAATACCGCCTGATCGTCAGCCAGCAGAAACGGTAGTTTTCGTGCCGGGTTGTATTGGTGAAGCGTTGCTCTGCCTTCTTCACTGAAGATATCCAGTTTTCGATAGTCCAGGGTAATGTCATGGCGAAGGCAGTAGATGCGAATGCGCCTGACGTACGGAGACGTATCTGAGCCGTATAAGATCATCACTCAATCCTTATGTTTTAGTTGGATGCGCAATGACTATAGCACTACTTTTATGTGGGTAGAAACAGAGAAGGTAGATTCCGGTTGAGACAGGAGAAGCTACCGATGCAGTTACACTGTCGGTAGCTCAAGAGGCTTAATCTACTCGGCTTGTTACTTCAAGCAGATGGTAACCGAACTGAGTTTGAACTGGCCCTTGTACTTCGTTGATCGGTGCAGAAAAAACCACCTTGTCGAACTCGGGGACCATCATGCCTGGTCCAAACTCGCCCAGCTCTCCTCCATCCTGACCGGACGGACAACTTGAATACTGTTTGGCAATGTCGGCAAAGTCTTCGCCTGATGCAATGCGTTGCTTGAGTTCAAGGCATTGGGCTTCGTTATCGACTAAAATATGTCTTGCGCTGGCTAGTGTCATTGTCTCTCCATGGGTGGTTAATTAATGCTCATACATTATTCTAATATAATTGGATTTAAAGCGCATTATTTAAGATCAAGTTCTTTTTCAATCGCGGCAATAAGCGGCTCTGACATAGGCTTGGTTCTGCTATTGAACTGTTGAATTGTCTTGCGATCAGCGGAAATCAAATACTTATAAAAGTTCCACATAGGTGCCCCGCTTTGTTCACCGAGATGCTGGAAGACAGGGTTGGCATCACTGCCTCGGACCGCGCCGGTTGCCATCATGGTAAAGGTAACACCGTAGTTTATAAAGCATACTTCGGCTGTGTCTTTTTCGTCATTCTCTTCTTGGAAAAAATCATCCGAAGGAAATCCTAGTACAACCAGGCCTTTATCTGCATAGGCTTTGTGTAGTTTTTCCAGGCCGTCAAACTGACCCGTGAAACCGCAATTACTGGCGGTATTAACCACCAACAAGGGTTTGCCTTTGAAGGCACACAAGTCAACCGTGTCTTTCGACCTCAACTTTCTAAACTCATAGCCCGTGAAGTCATCGCATGCTGTGCTCTTTGAGAAATTAGGGGCATCACTGGCATGAATGCTGGCGCTGGTGAGCAGAGCTAAAGAGATCATTAACGGTTTTATCATTGGGGACTCCCTGAAACTGTTTTAAATTCAATGACTGTGTATACGCGGTACGACGATGTTCAGTTCACAGTTTATCCGTTGAGCAGCGTGATTCAAGCGTACAGAGTATCGTACTGGTATTTATTGGCTAAACTGAATGCATTGAATGACGAAATTGCTCCGGTAAATTGGTTTACCAAAACAGGGTTTAGTTATGGAAAACAACAAGGTATTGATTATTGATAGCAGCAGTGTGCTGGCTATGAGACTGAAGGTATTATTTGAGTTACTGGGGTGTGAAGTGGTACACCTGCACTTTCAGGTATTGCACAAAGTTCAGGATTTTTTTGCCTACCATGTTGTTGCAATTGCCCATGGGCTTCCCGACACTACGTTCGATGCCTTGTCTGCGCTAAAAGATCATGACCGCTTGATTTTGTTGGCTCCCAAGCCGGAAAATTCGGAACATGTCGAGGCATTCAGTCGCTTAAACCGGATGCTGTGCAATGCCATCGTGATTTACCCTTTTTTTGGTAATAAAGAAATCACTAGCCTGCTGGAACGAGTGCTTGAAACGGGCGATCATGATCGTCTTGAGCTGCCCAAAATTTTATTGGTTGATCACAGAGAGGATCGCCTTGCTCGTCTGGCGACCAGTCTACGTGGCGCACAACTTACGGTGGTCACAGCACGCTGTATTGCTGAGGCTATGCAACAGGCAAGTAGTCATGATGTCGATTTGTTGATATGTGATTTCAACCTGGAACAGGGAAGTGGGCTGGATGTGTTTAAGAAAGTGCGGCAGGTTCACCGTGATACGCGCTGCTTGTTGATGACTTCGCGACAAGATCAGGTTGATATGATGGAAGCCATCCGTCAGGGGGTGGAAGATGTGCTAACTAAGCCCATCGATGAAGGGGCGCTGCTGCAATCTCTGCATAAACTGTGGCAGAGCGAGTTGCTGCGTCGACATAACCAGGAACTGGTTGAGCGCTTGCAGGATACGGTCGATGCGCTGATTGAAAGGGATAGCTTACTGCGGGTGATTTATAAGCATACGCCGGATCCCATTATGCTGTTTAATCTGGAAGGTTATGTCATTGAGGCCAATGATGGTTGCAGTACTCTGCTGCGCCTGCCCAGCGATCAGCTGCAGCAACATTCGATATTTGACCTGTTTGATCCCTCATCGGTTGCGGCACTGAAAGATGCCATCAACAATGGTGGTATCTTGCGTCATTTTAACTGTGAGCTGGTGTTGCCACAGGAAGAAGGACCCAGTATTCCCCTGATGGGGACTTTTATTGAAATTGACCATCACGGCGAAATTGCGTTGGCAGCTATTTTTAAGAACGTCGCTCAGCTAAAGCGTAAACAACAGTTACTGGAAGAAGCTAAGGAAGTGCTGGAAGTCGAGGTTCAGGCGCGTACGGCTCAACTTCAGGCCGCCAAAGAGGCCGCGGAGGCCGCAAATATCAGTAAATCGGAGTTTCTGGCGAATATGTCACATGAACTCAGAACGCCAATGCACTCAATTCTGAGCTTTGCCCGTTTCGGTCTCGATAAACTAAGTTGTGATGAGATACCTGTGGGCAAATTGGAAAAATATTTGTCTCGGATCGAAACCAGTGGTGAGCGTTTGCTGTTGTTACTGAACAACTTACTCGATTTATCTAAGCTCGATGCTGGGCGTTTCCCTTTTAACCCGGCTTCGCATAATTTGCTGACCTTGGTGCACACTGCAAAAGAAGATGTCTCTGGTCTGGCCATGGCAAGGCATATCCGTATTGAGCTGGATGTGCAGGAAGAAGCCATTATGTTGTTTTGTGACGCTGAGCAACTCACCCAGGTGATGAGAAACTTACTGGGTAACGCACTGAAATTTAGCCCGGAACACAGTCAGGTCAGCGTTACCGTCATGCAAAAATCTGGGTATGTGCACCTGTTGGTGCGGGACAAGGGCGTTGGGATCCCGGAGGATGAACTTGAGCACATTTTTGACAAGTTCGCACAGAGCAGTAAAACCAACAGCGGTGCGGGCGGAACGGGACTGGGGCTGGCAATCTGTAAAGAGTTTGTCCTGCTACACAAAGGCTGTATTTATGCCGAGAATAATCCGGATGAAGGTGCCTGCATCCACATTGAACTGCCAATTCAGTTGGAGCACTAGCGCCATTTGGAATCACTGTCTATAACTAAAGAATGAGTGTCTCCGCCGGCTTTGTGGCTTTTCAGCTGGCTGGCAGATGACAACGCTTTGGCAACGGAAAAGGAACTGTGTTATGGCATTGCAACGAATCCTGGCGGTGGATGATGAACCTTTCAACCTCGAAATCATTGAGGAAATACTTGAAGACCTTGATTTTGAACTGCTCACGGTAACCAGTGGTCAGCAGTGTCTGGACGTGATTGAAGACTTTGCGCCTCAGGTTGTTTTGCTGGACGTAAGCATGCCGCAAATGAATGGCTATGAGGTGTGTAAAAAGCTAAAGGCTAATTTGCAGACACAGGATATCATAGTGATGTTTGTGTCGGCGCGTGGCTCGGTTGAAGAGCGTATGGAAGGTTATGCGGTGGGTGCCGAAGACTACATAGTTAAGCCTTTTGGCCACAATGAGCTCAAAGCTAAGCTACTCAATCTGGGACAAATGTTACTGGAGCGAGATATCCTTGAGCAGCAGGTAGAGGATGCGACCTCCACGGCATTTAACGCCATGGCAACCAGCAGTGAAATGGGTTTCATCGTTAGTTATATCGAGCAGATCGGTGTGATTGATGACATTCAGACGTTAGCAAAAGCCCTGATCCAGTGTCTGAATAACTTAGGATTAAGCTGTAATATCGAATTTCGGGTAGATGAGCAGCGCCATCATTTCGCAACCGCAGGGCTGTGTTCACCTATTGTGTTGGAATTGTTTGAAATATTACGTTCCAAGGGGCGATTGCATGAATTTACCAGCCGAATTCTGGTGAATTACAATCTCGTTAGTGTCCTGATTCTGAATATGCCATCGGAAGATGCCGACAAGCATGGTCGGCTCAGAGATCATATCTGCTTTATCGCCAGCGTCACAGAGCAGCAATTGTTGGCCATCCTGACACGGAAACAACTGATCTGTCAGCAGGCAGAATTGAATGAAGCCATTACCATGATCCACAGTAAGTTTACCGGCTTACTGGCTTTGCTCAACAACAACCGTAGCCAGAATGAGTCGATTTTTAGAAATCTGCAGGAAGTATTCGAGCAACGGATCCCGACCATGGGGCTGGATGAAGATCAGGAAGTCTTTATATACCAGCATATTGATGAAGCGATCCAAGGCTCCATCGCGCGCGAGGAAGCCATTATGCAGGTGCGGGAAGCCTTCACTGAAATCGAAAGCGATTTATCCTTGCTCAGTTCGACAGGAAAGCAATCTCAGTGACAAAAAGCCTTAACTCTTAAGTGCCTGTGTTACAACACTAGCTGTCTAGTCCAGGTGACCCCGGATGAGGGGTATTTTGCTCACCATATTGGTGTAGTTTGTAGAACGATATTAAAGTGATTTAATTTATTGAAATATAATAATCTTATTAAGCATCTCGCGGCAGGCCTTTCTCGATTATCCGGATCAGCCGGGCGTTTTTACGCTGTTGCTCGGTGCGTTTGGTGCGTTGTTGTTCCAGTGCCCAGACAATATGTTCCCGGACCAGTTCAGAGGCCGACTCAAGACGTGCCTCGAGTGCCTTGATAATGCCGGGGTCGGGGTTGGCATTACCCAGTCCAACGGCCAAATTACGTAGCCAGCGTTCATGACCAATACGGCGAATGGGACTGCCTTCGGTATTTTTCAAAAACGTGGGTTCATCCCAGTTGAATAGGGTAACCAGCTCCTGATCTTTGAGCTGCTGGCGGGGGTGAAAGTCTTGTTCGTCTGTGAGCTGGCCATAGCGATTCCATGGGCATACCAGTTGGCAGTCGTCGCAACCATAGACTCGATTGCCCAGCAATGAGCGATACTGCTCGGGGATCGGGCCTTGTAATTCAATGGTCAGATAAGAAATACACTTGCGGGCATCCACCACATAGGGCTCCACAATTGCACCTGTCGGGCAAAGCGTGAGACAGGCATTACATTTGCCACAGCCTTCTTCTTGTGGCTGATCATCTGTGGGCAAAGGCAGGTCAACAAACAACTCACCCAGAAAAAACCAGGAACCGGCTTGCTTGTGGATCAGTAAGCTGTTTTTGCCTCGCCAGCCCAGACCTGCTTTTTCAGCAAGCTGGCGTTCCAGCACGGGCGCCGAATCAACGAACGGGCGAAAGCCAAACTGTCCGACTTCCTGTTCTATGCGTTGCCCGAGTTTTTTTAACCGAGTACGGATAACCTTATGATAGTCTCGGCCCAGAGCGTAACGGCTGATATAGGCCGTTTGCTTATTTTTAAGCGCACGGGCGAAACTGGCATCAGGTGGCAGGTAGTTCATTTTGACTGAGATCACCCTTTGTGTACCGGGCACCAGTTCAGCTGGGCGGGCACGTTTCATACCATGGGCAGCCATGTAGTCCATTTCACCATGATAGCCCTTATCAAGCCAGCGCTGTAATTGCGCTTCGTGTTCGCTAAGGTCTATGTCGGTGATGCCAACTTCAGCAAAGCCAAGTTCTTTGCCCCAGAGCTTAATTTTTTGCGCAAGTTCAGTATAGTTAATATCAACAGAAGAATGAGTAGTGGTTGTCACGGCATGTCTATATCACAAGCAAAATACCTGACTAATTTACCACAAGTTGCCTATACGGCCCAAGCGGTACAAGTCAATGAAGGCGAAGCGGCGCGCCTGGCAGGAACCACGTTAAGTGCATTAATGCAACGTGCCGCAGGCGCATTATTTGAGTATGTCAGTAGTCTGTCACTGAGCGGTCCTGTACTGATCCTCACTGGTAAGGGAAACAATGGGGGAGATGGCTACGTGCTGGCACATCTGTGTCACCAGGCTGGTATTGCGGTTGAAGTACTAGCGTTGTTCGACCCCGAGCAGCTTCAGGGCGATGCACGCGCAGCTTATCGTCAATATCAGGGCGGTGGCGGTAAGGTGTCACGCCATTGTGCTGACTGGCAGGCGTCAGCGCCCGCTTTAATCGTGGATGCCGTGTTTGGCAGCGGCTTCCGTGGCCAGTTGCCAGAGCATGTCGCAGCGGTTTTTAGACAGCTTGTTCAGTGCGCGTCACATCGGCTTGCGGTTGATATTCCCAGTGGTGTGAATGGCTCGACCAGTGAAGTTGCCCGGGATGCCTTTGTTGCAGACGTGACCATCACGTTTATTGCGCTCAAGCAAGGCCTGCTCACCGGTTCAGCCAGACACCATAGCGGGACTGTCTATCTGGCAGAGCTGGGCGTTGGGGGCGAATTTGCACAACTGGTATCGCCTTCAAGTCACTATTTTTCAGCAGAGGCTTTACTGGCAAAGCGTCCGGTGCGCCCAGCTGACACCTATAAAAACCGCTGTGGCCATGTGCTGTTAATCGGTGGAGGCCCCGGCATGGCGGGCGCGATACGGCTGGCTGCTGAAGCCTGTTTACGGGCCGGCGCAGGGCTGGTCAGTGTGGCAACACACCCGGATAATCAGGCTATGGTATTGCAGGGGCGCTATGAGCTGATGGTACACGGTGTTGCCAACGCCGATGCGCTGCAACCGCTGCTGGAAAAAGCCGATACTATAGTGATTGGTCCTGGGCTGGGTCAGTCACCGTGGGCACGTGCTTTGTTTGATGCAGTGCGCCAGTGCACTAAGAGCGTGGTGGTCGACGCTGATGGACTAAATTTACTGGCAGGACAACCCCGGCAGTGGCAGAATGCTATTTTGACCCCACATTGGGGAGAAGCAAAGCGCCTCAGCGCCGCCATCGCGACCTTACCTGAGCGCAGCTCCAGGTTCGAAATGTGCGATGCGCTGGCACAGTATTTTCAAGCCTGTGTGGTGCTCAAAGGGCCCGGTACTTTGGTTCAGCAAGCGCAGTGCTTAAATATCAATCGCTCGGGGTGTGCAGCCATGGCCAGCGCTGGGATGGGCGATGTATTATCTGGTATAATTGCCGCTTTGCTTGCGCAGGGCTTGAGTAAATTTGATGCGGCTATGTTAGCGGTGTATATTCATGGTCTTGCGGCCGAAAAAGCGGCACATGACGGCGCACATGGGTTGCTGGCAAGTGATTTATTTGTCCATATTAGAGGTATTATCGGATGAGTGTCGATACGACATTAGAAATTGATCTGGCTGACGAAGCCGCAACGATTGCCCTGGGTAGCCAGCTGGCTAAGTTAATTGATTCAGGAGCGGTATTTTATTTGCATGGTGATTTGGGCGCCGGTAAAACGACACTGACACGCGGTATTGTACAGGGGCTGGGTCATCAGGGGAATGTTAAAAGCCCAACCTATACCTTGGTTGAACCTTATGAGTTGGGAGAGGTCTGTATTTATCATTTTGATTTGTATCGCCTGGGTGACCCGGAAGAGCTGGAATTTATGGGGATCCGGGATTACTTTGCGCCGCATGCTGTTTGTATTGTCGAATGGCCAGAGAAGGGCGCAGGCGTGATCCCAACGGCAGATATGGACATTGACCTGGCTTATCATGGCGAAGGGCGCCGCGCCGTATTAAGGCCACACACAGAACGAGGAAGGCAGCTTGCTCAAGCTATAAGTCGATATGCGTAGTGCGATAATAAAAATTAGCTTTACCCTGTTTGCGCTGAGCGCGTTATTGCTCGCCAGCGCAGCGCAGGCAAAAAACAAAATCAATGGTGTGCGTGTGTGGCCTTCACCCGAAAGCACACGCGTGGTGTTTGACCTGTCAGAAAAACCCGAATACAGCTATTTTATGCTGAAAAACCCGCTGCGGCTGGTGATTGACCTGGAAAACACCAGCAAGCTCAAGCAGCTCCCGAGCTTGCCTAAAGAACATAAAATCGTCGAAAAACTGCGTTACAGTCAGGCCAAAAGCCGCAACAGCACCCGGGTGGTCATGGAGCTGAGCCGTACCGCCAAACCCGTTATTTTTGCGCTCGCGCCGACCGGACCATACAAAGACCGTTTGGTGGTTGACCTGTATGGGCAGCAAAAAAGCCTCTATGCCAGTAAATCTAAACAAAGCAAAAAGCGCGAGCTGGTAAAAGACAGAGACATTATCATTGCCATTGATGCCGGCCACGGTGGGGAAGACCCTGGTTCAATCGGACCCTCCGGGACTTATGAAAAAAACATCACACTGCCTATTGCGAAACGACTTGCGCGCTTAATTGATAAAGAGCCTGGCATGCAGGCACGTCTGACCCGCACCGGTGATTACTACATCAAGCTTAACACCCGTACCGCGAGAGCCAGAGAGCGTCAGGCTGACTTCTTTGTGTCTATCCACGCAGACGCTTTTTCGCGCCCGGAACCCCGTGGCGCTTCGGTTTGGATTTTGTCATTACGTCGAGCCAATTCCGAAGTCGGTAAATGGCTGGAAGATAAGGAAAAGCACTCTCAGCTGCTGGGCGGTGCGGCGGATGTGATAAAGGACACTGCGAACGAGAAATATCTGGCCAAGGCATTACTGGATATGTCCATGGACCACTCAATGAAAACTGGCTTTAAGGTGGCGGAAGAAGTGGTAACTGAGCTGAAAAAAGTGACGAAACTACATAAAAAACGCCCTCAGGCGGCCAACTTTGGGGTGCTAAAATCACCAGATATCCCCTCTATTTTGGTCGAAACTGGCTTTATCTCCAATCCACAGGAAGAAAAACAGCTTAAAACCAGTTATCACCAGCAGCGCCTGGCGAATGCCATTTTTAAGTCAATTAAGCGTTATTATCAGCAAAACCCGCCAGACAATACGTTGTTTGCGAGCCTGAAAAACAACAAACCGCTGCGTCACAAAGTACAGCGGGGTGAATCTCTAAGTGTACTGGCCGCCCGCTACGGCACCACGGTGTCTGCATTGAAAAAGGCCAACCGACTGACTAAAAATACTTTGTATATTGGTCAGGTGCTGACCATTCCTAAGGCGTAGTCTGTGGCTATAGAAATTTTACCAGCCAGATTAGCGAACCAGATAGCTGCGGGTGAGGTGGTTGAACGCCCGGCTTCTGTCGTTAAGGAATTGGTCGAAAATAGTATTGATGCCGGCGCGACACGCATACAGATAGACATAGAGCGTGGTGGCCACAAGCTCATCCGGATAAGGGACAATGGTGCCGGTATTGTTAAAGATGAGCTGACGCTGGCGCTGTCTCGTCATGCAACCAGCAAGCTTAAAACTTTGGACGACCTGGAATGTATTTCGTCGCTGGGCTTTCGCGGAGAGGCGCTGGCTTCGATCAGTTCTGTATCCAGGCTGACATTGAGCTCTAAGCCTGCCGATCAGGAAACGGCCTGGCAGGCGTTTGCCGAGGGGCGTGATATGACGGTGCAGATCCAGCCAACCGCCCATCCCAATGGGACCACCATTGAAGTCAAAGATCTATTCTTCAATACCCCGGCCAGACGAAAGTTCTTACGTACTGAAAAAACCGAGTTTAGCCATATCGATGAACTGATTAAGCGTATTGCTTTAAGTCGCTTTGATCTGGCCCTGACGCTGACGCATAACCAAAAAGTGATCAGGCAGTTTCGTGCCCGGCCAGACCCATACAGTGTGGAACGGGTTGCCCAGGTAGCTGGTAAAGTGTTTTCACAGCAGGCCAGCTTTGTGGAATCTGGTCACGATGGCCTGAAATTGTATGGCTGGGTGTTACCGGTAGGAAGCAACAATCAGACCCAATACACTTATGTCAATGGTCGGATGATGCGAGATAAATTGATCCTGCATGCTATCCGACAAGCGTTTGAGGAAACAGTCGGGACCGTTGATACGCCGGGATTTGTGATTTATCTGGAACTCGACCCAACTCAGGTTGATGTGAATGTGCATCCTGCCAAGCATGAGGTGCGGTTTCATCAGGCACGTCTGATCCATGACTTTATTGTTCAGGCTGTGAAGCAAGTTGTACTCAGTGAGCGACCTGAGTTGCCATTGCACCAACCGGATACACAAGTGGCTGCGGGCGCGGTTACTGACACCATAAGTCATAGCGAGCCTGTAGCGGGTGAGCAATTGACCTTACAGCAGACGCGTCAGCATCAGGCTTATCGAACGCCACTACAAAATGAATATGGCGAAGTGCGGGACAACGCTTTTCCATCTGCCCGAGGGGCGTCATCTGGTGCGCAAGGGGTAAGCCAAAGCACCCGAAGTGGTGCGAAAAACAGCATCAGTTCAGTCTCTGCTAAGCCACCTCAGGTTAATGTCAACGAGCTGTATCAGGGAATGCTTGCCCCGTCAGAGGCATCAAAGGTAATACCCAGAGTTGAGGAAGCCACAGTTCATCATGAAGCGGTGGTCACCCAGTTTTTGCCTCTAAAAAGCGGTACCGTCCTCTTCACTCAGGCTGGTGAACTCAGGTTGGGCCATTGTCGAGATGGCCTGATAGAAACCTGGCAGGCACAGCTTGAACAAGACGGTACTTTACAGGGCAAAGCATTGCTATTGCCTGTGCGCGTTAATTTGAGTACGCAGGAGATTGCGCGTATTACGCAACAGGAATCCTGGCTGACGTTACTGGGATTTGCTATCCAGTCACACGAACGCTACGTGATGGTGAAAAAGTTGCCTTTAAGTCTGTATAGCCTGGATGTACCTCAGTGCCTGGATAGTGTGCTCGACGCTTGTACAGCAGAGGTACAGACGTTGGAAGATTGGTTAAACTGGCTGAAAGCGACAACGCCGGCAAGTTACTTTGACTCCCAACACTTTGTGGCAGTCACTGAAAAAATATTAAAAAATGCCAGAAGCTGTGCTCAAATCGAAGCAAAAGCGGTTACAATAGACCAAAGCAAGCTAAAAAGCTTGTCCCAGCAAGAGCCATAAGATCTTGTCCTGGCTGTAACCCAGATGTGTTGCAGCACCAACAGCAGTAGAGAAACAGTGTGCAAGCAAAACCCGTTATTACCTTGATGGGGCCAACCGCCGCCGGTAAAACCGCGTTGGCTATTGAGCTCTGTCAGCATTTAAAGAGTGAGATTATCAGTGTGGATTCTGCACTGGTATACAAAGGCATGGATATAGGTACCGCCAAACCTGATGCTGCTGAGCAGGCTATGGCACCGCACCACCTGATTGACTTGTTGGATCCGGCTGAAAGTTACTCTGTTGCAGATTTTCGCCGTGATGCCATTGCCTGTATTGAACGGTTGCACGATCAGGGTAAAGTACCCGTGCTGGTTGGCGGTACTATGATGTACTTTAAAGGGCTGATTGAAGGTTTATCGCCTTTGCCTGAAGCCTGCCCGCAGGTACGAGAGGCGCTTGAGCAAGAAGCAAATGAGCTGGGCTGGCCAGCTTTACATGCGCAGCTGATGAAAATAGATCCACAGGCGGCGGCGAAAATCAGCGAGAATGATTCACAGCGTATCAACAGAGCGCTGGAAGTGCACCGTTTAACGGGCAAAACCATGACTGAATTGCAAAAAGCCAAACAAGCGCCTTTACCTTATCAGTTTCATCAGTTTGCAATTGCCCCGAAGGATCGTAAGATACTGCACGAAAGAATAGAAAAAAGATTTAAAATAATGCTGGATCAGGGCTTTAAAAACGAAGTTTTGGCCTTATATCAGCGAAATGATTTGCATCCGGATTTGCCTTCCATTCGTTGTGTGGGATATCGGCAGATGTGGGAGCATTTGGCTGGCGAGTGCGATTATGAAGAAATGCTCTTCAAAGGAATTGCAGCAACCAGGCAGTTAGCGAAGCGCCAATTAACCTGGTTACGTAGTTGGCCAGATGTCACCTGGCTTGAAACGGACGGGCAAGAAAACTTGCAACGTGTATTAAGTTCGCTAAGCTAATAGAGGTTGGGGAAATTTTTTTATTCAGATTACTTCAACTATCTCAACATAATAACACCTAGAACGAAGGATAAGAACATGGCAAAAGGCCAATCGTTACAAGACCCATTTTTGAATGTCTTACGTCGTGAGCGCATTCCCGTTTCCATCTTTTTAGTTAACGGTATCAAATTACAAGGCAAGATCCAGTCCTTTGATCAGTTCGTCATCTTGCTAGAAAACACAGTAAATCAGATGGTTTACAAACATGCCATTTCGACCGTGGTGCCTGCTCGTGCTGTAAATTTCCAGAACACACAAGGCAATGACAGTGCAGAACATGGCGAAGATGGTAACTTTTAATCGTTTTTAGTCGATAGTAGGAGCGTAATGCTTGTTTGACCGTTATGAAGCCGGCGAACAGGCAGTCTTAGTACATATAGAGTTTCCTAATGAAGGAGATCGAGAAGATCTTCGCGAACTGGAAATGCTAGTGTCTTCTGCTGGTGTTAGTTGTTTGACGGTTGTGCAAGGCAGCCGTCAGGCGCCTCATCCGAAATTGTTTGTCGGAACGGGGAAAGCAGAAGAAATCGCTGAGATTGTCAGAACTCACAATGCAGATGTCATCATCTTTAATCATCAACTCAGTCCCTCTCAAGAGCGCAACTTAGAGCGTGTCTGCCGTTGCCGGGTATTAGATAGAACGACCTTAATTTTAGATATTTTTGCTCAGCGTGCACGAACCCACGAGGGTAAATTGCAGGTTGAACTGGCGCAGTTGCGACATATTTCAACTCGCCTGATCCGTGGCTGGACCCACCTTGAAAGACAAAAAGGCGGGATAGGCTTGCGCGGGCCGGGTGAAACACAGCTTGAAACCGACCGCCGCTTACTCAGAGAGCGGATCAAAAGTATCCGTAAGCGACTGGAGAAAGTTGCAACGGTACGTGAGCAGGGGCGCCGGGCGCGTAGCCGTAACGAGATCCCCACGGTGTCTCTGGTCGGCTATACCAATGCGGGCAAGTCAACCTTGTTTAATCATGTCACGCATGCCGATGTATACGCTGCGGATCAGCTGTTCGCGACCTTAGACCCGACATTACGTAAGCTTGAAATTGCCGACGTCGGACCAGTCATTTTTGCTGATACCGTTGGTTTTATTCGCCATTTACCTCATGATTTGGTGGCTGCGTTCAAAGCAACACTGACTGAAACACGTGAGGCGGATTTACAGCTTCATGTTGTAGATGTGGCTGATCAGAGAAGAAAAGAGAACATAGAAGAGGTACAATCGGTCCTCAAAGAAATTGAGGCAGATGAGATCCCTCAGTTGCTGGTTTACAACAAAATTGATCTGGTTGAGGAGATCAACCCTAAAATAGACAGAGACGATCAAGGCGTACCAGTGCGTGTATGGTTATCAGCACATACGGGTGAAGGCAGTGATTTGCTTGAGCAGGCGATTTCGGAGCTATTAGCAAAGAAAATTTTTGCCCATAAGCTCATCGTACCACCTGCTTTTGGCAAGTTACGTGGGGCTTTGTTTAACCTCAATGCAGTAAACGGTGAGTCTTATGATGAGACCGGAAACTGGCTGCTGGACGTCAGATTGCCACAGGCTGACTGGGAAAGACTTAAAAAAGAGCAGGGGCAGGAAATAGAGCAATTTGTGGTTGGGGATTGAAAAAGCCCTACATCGCACGCATTTCTCTATTAGATCTCTGTGTTTTTTGTTAGATTTAGATTAATTCATTTTATAACAATGGAGTATAGCTATGGCCTGGAACGAACCGGGTAATAATGGCAATGATAACGACCCGTGGAAAAACCGCGGCGGTCGTGATCAGGGGCCACCTGACTTAGACGAGGTATTCCGCAAATTTAACAACAAGTTTGGCGGTATGTTTGGCGGCAAGCCAGGCAAAGGCGGTGGTATCGGCGGTGCCGGTACGGTGTTTGTGCTGCTGATAGCCTTTGTTGTCTGGGCACTGAGCGGTATTTACACAGTAAAAGAAGCCGAACGTGGTATCGTGCTGCAATTCGGTGAATTTAACCGTATCGCCGAACCGGGTCTTCGCTGGAAGATGACCTTTGTTGAACGTGTTATCCCCATTGATATTGAAGCGGTTCGCTCATTGTCGGCATCCGGCTTCATGTTGACTGAAGACGAAAACGTGGTAAGTGTTGAGTTTGAAGTACAGTATCGAGTGGTTGACCCGACTTTGTATCGCTTCAGCGTAACCGATGCCGATCACAGCTTACAGCAAGCGCTTGATAGTGCGTTGCGTTATGTTGTAGGTCACTCTCGCATGGACCAGGTCCTAACAACCGGCCGTGAATTGGTACGTCAACGTACCTGGGATGAACTGACCAAGATTATCGAGCCATATAACTTGGGTATTATTGTCACCGATGTGAACTTTAAAGATTCACGTCCGCCTGCAGAAGTAAAAGATGCATTCGATGACGCCATCGCAGCACAAGAGGATGAAGAGCGTTTCATTCGTGAAGCAGAAGCATACGCGAGAGAAATTGAGCCGCGTGCTCGTGGTCAGGTAACGCGTATGACGCAAGAAGCGGAAGCATATCGAGAGCGCATCACACTGGAAGCGCAGGGTGAGGTTGAGCGCTTTGAGAAGCTGCTGCCAGAATACCAAGCTGCCAAGCAGGTTACCCGTGAACGTTTGTACATCGAAACCATGGAACAAGTGCTGGGCAGCAGCTCTAAAGTCCTGGTTGATGTACAAGGCGGCAATAACATGATGTATCTGCCACTGGATAAGATTATGCAGCAAGGTAAGCCAGGCTCACAGGTGACTCTGCCGAGCCAAAACGACATCAATCAGCTTCGTCAGTCGCTGGGCCAGTCACGTAATAGTACGGTAAACAGCAGTGATGACCGTTTTTCGCGTGACCGTTTTAACAATGGTGGGAGGTAACTGACATGAAAAACATGACTATCGTAGGATTGCTCGTTGTTGCATTTCTGACTTTTTCGTCGGTGTTTGTTGTGACAGAAGGGCAACGTGCCATTGTTTTACTGTTCAGTAAAGTGCAAAAAGACAGTCAGGACAATGCCGTGGTCTATGAACCTGGTCTGCACCTGAAAGTGCCTTTTTTCAGTCAGGTACGTCGCATTGATGCACGCATTCAGACTCTGGATGGCGCACCAGATCGTTTCGTAACCAGCGAGAAAAAAGACTTGATCGTCGATTCATTCGTGAAGTGGCGTGTTAACGATTTCTCCGCGTACTATCTGCGTGCCAGAGGTGATAAGCAATATGCTGAAACCCTGCTGAAGCAGAAAGTGAACAATGGTCTGAGAACTAACTTTGGTTCACGTACTATCAAAGAGATCGTTTCGGGTGAACGTAGTGAACTGATGGAAGAAGCCCTGGTACAGGCCTCTGAAAGTGCTCAGGAGCTGGGTATTGAAGTACTGGACGTACGGGTTAAGCAAATCAACCTGCCAAATGAAGTGAGTAACTCTATCTTCCAGCGGATGCGTGCTGAACGTACCGCGGTGGCAAAAGAGCACCGCTCTGAAGGTCAGGAAAAAGCAGAGATCATTCGTGCTGAAGTGGATCGTCGGGTAACGGTTATGCTGGCGGACGCGGAGCGTAATGCACGTGCTGTGCGTGGTCAGGGTGACGCGCTAGCGGCAAAGATTTATGCCGATGCCTATAACAAAGATCCTGAATTCTTTGGCTTTGTTCGTTCACTGGAAGCATATAAGAATACCTTCACCAATAAAGGAGATGTGATGGTATTATCACCGGATAGCGAGTTCTTCGATTATATGAAGAACAAAAAAGGTGACTAAGACAGGGCACGTGTTCACTAGATGAGACAACCTGGTCAACGTAAAAACCCTGCAGCCGCGGGGTTTTTTGTACCTGCATGTTTATCACCAGCAGTTAAGGGGAAATCACCACTGCTTTTGTGCAATGCATATTTGAAGAAAACCTCTTAATTTCATTGGGATCCCAGCAAGTGCGGAAAAAATAGCCGTAATGGGGTGTTTTGACCGGGCTTTTCTGATAAAATCTGCGCCTAATTTTTTCTAAGTGATTTTGCAATGGGTAAAAACGTCGTTGTATTGGGCACCCAGTGGGGTGACGAAGGTAAAGGCAAGGTTGTAGACCTGCTGACAGATAAAGCTTCTTTGGTTGTTCGCTATCAGGGCGGACATAACGCGGGCCACACGCTGGTGATCAACGGTGAAAAAACCGTTCTGCACCTGATCCCGTCGGGCATTCTACGTGATAACGTAAAATGCATTATCGGTAACGGTGTGGTATTGGCACCAGACGCACTAATGAAAGAAGTGCGTATGCTGGAAGAGCGTGGCGTACCAGTTCGTGAGCGCTTACTTATCAGTGAAGCATGTCCGTTGATCCTGCCTTACCATGTTGCTTTGGACCAGGCACGTGAACTGGCTCGTGGTAATAAAGCAATCGGTACAACCGGTCGTGGTATCGGCCCAGCTTACGAAGACAAAGTAGCGCGTCGTGGCCTGCGAGTGGGCGACCTGTTCAACCCAGAGCAGTTTGCAGCTAAGCTGAAAGAGGTGCTTGAGTACCATAACTTCACCCTGGTTAATTACTACAAAGTAGACCCGGTTGATTTCCAGAAGACCTATGATGAAGCGATGGAAATTGCACAAATCCTGAAGTCTATGGTGGTTGACGTTACTGAGCTGTTGGATCAAACGCGTCTGAATGGCGATAACATCTTATTTGAAGGCGCTCAGGGTACTTTGCTTGATATCGACCACGGTACTTACCCATATGTTACCTCTTCGAACACCACTGCAGGTGGTGTAGCAACGGGTGCTGGTTTTGGCCCTCTGCACTTGGATTATGTACTGGGTATTGTGAAAGCCTACACCACGCGTGTTGGTTCAGGTCCATTCCCAACAGAGCTATATGACGGTCTGGACAAGCAAGATCCAGTTGGTAAGCACTTAGGTGAGAAAGGTCACGAGTTCGGTGCAACAACCGGTCGTCTGCGTCGCACGGGCTGGTTTGACGCAGTTGCTATGCGTCGTGCTATCCAGATCAACAGTATCTCAGGTTTCTGCCTGACTAAGCTGGATGTACTGGACGGCCTTGAAACCATCAAGATCTGTACTGGCTACCAGCTGGAAGATGGTACAGTCACTAACGTGACGCCACTGGCAGCGGAAGGTTACGAGAAAGTGACGCCTGTTTATGAAGAAATGCCAGGCTGGTCTGAAAACACTTTTGGTGCAACCACTGTTGAAGCGTTACCTGAAGCGGCCATCAACTACATCAAGCGCCTTGAAGAGTTGACTGGTGTACCAATCGACATCATCTCAACCGGTCCGGACCGCGTCGAGACTATGATTGTTCGCAACCCATTCGGCGAATAATTCTTAAAGAAAAAAGCTGCCTCGGCAGCTTTTTTTATGTCTGTAGTTTGTCTGCCACACCGACCGACGCGGTGGCACATTTATTGTATACTTAACCTCAGTGTGTCACAGATACGTATTGAACATGAACAAGCATTTAAGCCTATTCCCAACTTTGATTGTAAGTACCTGCTTACTTTTTAGTGCATGCTCTAATTCAGAGGAGACGATTGAAGCTGTGCCTCTTTACAGCCAAGCTGAGTTACTGGAACTGATTAGCCGCAATGCTCATCTCAAGCGTGTTAAAGATGATGAATGCCAATTGGTACAGGATATTGAGGCTCGTGCCGAAATAATGGCGCTGCCATCTTATCAGTTTCTGTATGGTGATATGCTGGCCTACGCGGTCTGTGTTGACCGTAATGTTGAGCTTGGCCTGTATTATATGCGCAAGGCGGCTGAGCAGGGCTTAGCACCGGCGCTGGAGCAACTTGGCCGCTATTATGATCTCGGCAAGCTGGTGCAAATGGACAAGCGGATGGCCATTACCTACTTGCGCGAGGCCTCGGTGCTGGGAAATTTGAACGCTCAGCTGCGGCTGGTCGATTTGTTTAATAAGGGATATGGCAGCCCGAGAGATTACGAAGACGCCTATCGCTGGCTGTTCCACGCTGCGGTCGCAGACAAAAAACTGCATAAGCGCATCGAAACGGCGCTGGCGCTACTAGCGCAGAAAATGCCGGACAGCGTGGTTAAACGTGCCCGACTACCGATGTAATATTAATCTCCTAGCTTTTCTCCGATGGGGGCCTCTTTTTGAGCTGGATCTTTCAGGACCGACAGTTTAGGCGGTTGTAATGCCAATACCCGCTCTCCGCTGCCGGGGGCATTTTTCATGTCGGTTGTAAAGGGTCGTACTGGCAGGCCGTCGTCATTTTTGCCTGCTTCTCCTATGATAAATAACGGTATCGCTTCTTTGTTCACTTCCTGATATTGCGCCCAGGTAAATTCTTCCGACAAGCGAGTTGCGCTCACTTTACCGCCCTTGGCCATCATACTACTTAGCTTGGCATAATTACCTTCATCTCCAAACAGTAACTGTCGGGACAAGAAGGTTGCACTGTCTTTGTTTGCTTTGGCATGATTCGTGGAGGACTTGAGGGAAAATACATTTTGCTCACCCAGTAAATGCGAAAAGTACTGTACACCGAGTGCGTTATGATGGCGGTTGGGGGACAGTGCCATGACTGATTTTAGGCTGGTGAGCGGCAGGTAACGTTCGGCATGTTCAGACTGTGGGTTACCATAATAACAGGGGAGGCCGTCCATACGTGCCATTTTACAGTTTTCCCATGCCGGATCAGAAAGGTAGACGTCGACACTTTGCTCCTTTAAGCCCTTGGCGATTGCCCGGGACACATGGTTGGCACCAATCAGCAACAGGGTATTAGGTGCTGGTTGGCGCACCTTGAGCAGGCGTGCCAAAGGGGTAGCCGTCAGGCTTTGTAGTATCACCGTGATGATGATCACAGTGAAGATCAGAGGGACCATTTTGTTTGCATCGGGATAGCCCGACTGCATCATACTCAGTGCGAATACGGAGCCAACTGCTGCGGCAACAATCCCCCGTGGGGCTATCCAGGCTAGCAGTAACCGAGAGCGCAGCGGCAGATCACTGCCAAATGTCGATACTGCAATACTCAAAGGGCGAGCGACAAACAATACAATAGCCAGGAAGATGAACACCTCACTGTCGAGCAGCATCAAATCTTCTAGTTGTAATCGAGCAGCCAGAAGAATAAATAAGCTGGAGATCAATATCATCGACAAGTCTTCTTTGAATTCCAGCACCGAATCGATTTCCAGGTCATCCTGATTGGCCAGCCAGATACCAAAGATGGTCACTGCCAGCAGTCCAGACTCATGGCTCAGGTGGTTTGCCAGGGTAAAGCTGAACAGCACCAGCGCAAGAATGCCAAATTTGTGTAGCTCGTACGGTAACCATTCCCGGCGAATGATGGTGGTGGTCAGCCAGCCTGCAACAATTCCCACGGAGGTACCCACGCCCAGCGTTGAAAACAACGCCAACATGGTATGGCTGAACACGGCAGCTTCTCCCACCTGGTTGACCGCTTCAAACACCAGAACAGCAAATAGCGCGCCGATGGGGTCGATGACAATACCTTCCCAGCGAAGGATCCTATCAATGTCTTTTTCCGGTCGCATTGCGTTGAGCATCGGCGCTATTACCGTGGGGCCCGTAACCACGAGCACTGCGCCCAGTACTGCGGCCACCCGCCAGTCCAGTTCTAGCAGCCAGATAGCACTGGCGGTGAGGATAGCAAAGGTCGTTAGCATACCTATTGAGCACAGGTTTCGTACCACTTTTCCGATGCCTTTTAATTCATGAAAATGCAGTGTGAGCGCACCTTCAAATAAAATAATGGCAACAGACAGAGAGACAACAGGAAAGAGTAAATCACCCAGCAGCTGGTCGGGTTGTAATTGTCCGGAGACTGGACCCAGTAACAAGCCGGTGAGAAGTAAAAATAAAATAGCCGGAACCCGGCATACCCAGGCAAGCCATTGGGCTAAAACAGAAAATAACGCAATCCCGGCAATATAAATAGCTGACATAGCTGCTCCCGCGAGTTGGGGTAAATATAATTATAGTGTTTGCTTGGTTATAGCACAGACAAACCACAAATAAAGTGTTTACATTGCTTTAAGTGTGATGGGCCGAGCATGCCTGACTGTTTAGAAAAATAGTAAGCCAGATAAATTCAACTACGTAATACCATGAAAAATAGAAACTATTAATTATATTTATGATGGTTATAAATGAAAGTCACGTGACAGGGTTGAAATGTAAGGTAGATCCGCGCTAAGGTATAAAGCGTTTATTCGAGCGGGCTTTGCGCCCATCATCAATCTACTCATGTGCGCAATTATTCATTGCGATCAGACCTTTTTTGCCGCACCAAACCATGGTGAGCCTGCAAAAAACGGTCCGACCCGAAGAGCTGGTCTCTCAGGTCACAATCAATCTTTCTTAGTTTTCGCAGCCACAGTTGCTTGTTAGTACTGAATCATTCAGTGCATGCACGTCAGGGGTCTGTCTGTTTGCCGTTTCGAAATGTACGCTGTATCCGTGTGAGTGAGTATTTCGAAGCCGTTGTTATCTTATCTTTTATGTGGTCGCGTATGCTGACAAAGAAGCATTGTAGTATCAACCAAAATACTGCGTGCATGAGGATATAAGGTAAAACGGAAAAAACATGTCAATCGAAACATCTCAACGCATCGTAATCAAAATCGGCAGTGCGTTAATCGCACCTGAGCAGGACGGTTGCCGCTCTCGTTACCTGCTTAACATTGCCCAGTTTATTGTGCAGTGTCGCGCCAAAGGCAAAGAGGTGCTGCTGGTGTCGTCCGGTGCTGTGGCAGCCGGATCGCATTTGTTCAAAAACAAAGACAAGAGTTCGGTGGCGGTGAAAAAAGCCATGGCAGCAGCAGGGCAGACAGAAATGATCTCGACCTGGGAGCGATTTTTTGACTTTCCGTCGGCTCAGTTATTGCTCACTCACGGCGATTTACGTGACCGTGATCGCTACAACAGTATTCGTGAAACATTGTTCACTTTACTGGAGCAAGGGATCTTGCCTATTATCAACGAGAACGATGCGGTGACGACAGACGATCTCAAGGTCGGTGACAATGACAACCTCTCAGCCATGGTGGCAGCGGCGGCTGATGCGGATTGCCTGATCATTTGTTCGGATGTGAACGGCCTGTATGACAAAGATCCCAATAAAAACACGGATGCCAGGTTGCTGGATACGGTGGGTGAGCTGACGCCGGAAATTTATGCCATGACCGGCGGCCCTACCAGCAGTGTAGGTACTGGTGGTATGAGGACCAAGTTACAGGCAGCAGAAAAGGCCACATCCCATGGTATTGTGACCTATATCGTGAACGGGTTTAACGAAGACACCTTCTCTGAACTACTCAATGGTGCGAATCCTGGTACACGCTTCCTGCCTTATGATACGCCGATGCAGGAAGCCGTACACTGGATGACACACACCGCGTCGGAGCAGGGGGAGCTGATCGTCGAAGCAAACGAGTTTGATGAGCTGAGCTGTGATGACATCGTAGCAGTCAATGGTGACTTCTCGGCGGGGGAAACCGTGCTGGTGAGAAACGAAGATGGTCAGAAGCTGGCCAAGGCAAATAGTAATTACAGCAGCTGTTTGCTTAACTTCATTGCCCAGCAGGACAAAGATATAGTCACTGAGAAAGTTCAGGACAGCATAGGCCCGGTCATCTCACAAAATGATATTGCAGTATTTGAGGAAAGAAATTCATGAGTTTAATTACAGAAATTGCACACAATGCTGCGCAGGCGGCAAAAACCCTGGCACTGTTATCGACCACACAAAAAGATGCGGTTTTACGAGGTATGGCGGGCGCGCTCAGAGCCAGTATGGATGAAATCATTCATGCCAACCAACAAGACCTTGAAGCTGCGCGTGAGAACCAACTGCCTGCTGCCATGGTTGATCGTTTGACACTGACGCCCGAGCGCATAGAAGATATGGCACAGGGTATAGAAACCATCATCGAATTGCCCGACCCGGTTGGCACCGTTCGGGAGCTCTGCACCCGACCCAATGGTATTGAGATCAGAAAAATGCGCGTTCCTCTGGGGGTGGTGTGTATGATTTATGAGGCCCGCCCGAATGTCACGGCGGACGCCGGCGCTTTGTGCTTTAAGTCGGGCAATGGCGTGATCCTACGCGGTGGCAAAGAGGCTCTGCAAAGTTCACTGGCCATCGCCAAAGTACTGCACGGCGTACTGGAAACTCACAGCCTGCCGACGGCACTGATCAGCGTGATCCCCGATCCAGATCGCAGCCTGATGATGGAGCTGATGCAGCAAAAAGATTACATTGACCTGATCATTCCACGTGGTGGTGAAGGATTGATCCAGTTTGTCACACAAAACAGTACCGTGCCGGTGATCCAGCACTTTAAAGGGGTGTGTCATCTGTATGTAGACAAAGCAGCCGATCTCGACAAGGCACTGCAACTGCTGCTCAACGGTAAAACTCAGCGCACCGGTGTATGTAATGCACTCGAAGGTTTGATAGTGCATCAGGATATTGCCGGGCAGTTCTTACCACAAGCCGCACAAGCCTTGCAGCAGCGTGGCGTTAAGATCAATGCTGATCAAACAAGCGCCGGTTACTTTGACAACGCCACAGTGCTGGCTGACGATGAGTTTGGTGAAGAGTACCTGAGCCTTGAGATTGCAGTCAAACAGGTGGCAGATTTCAGTGCGGCAGTTGCACATATTGATCGCTTCGGCAGCCACCACACTGAGGTGATCTGTACTCAGGATATGCAAACGGCAGAACTGTTTCAGCGTAGCGTCGATGCGTCGGTTGTGATGGTGAATGCGTCATCACGCTTCAGTGATGGTGGTCAGCTGGGTTTAGGCGCAGAGATTGGGATCGCAACGACCAAACTGCATGCCTATGGTCCAATGGGACTGGAATCGCTGACAACAGAAAAATATCTGGTCAATGGTGAAGGTCAGATAAGAGATTAGTATCTAATACCAATTTCACTTAATACCTGTTCAATTTGAAGGAGCAAATATGACGCTAACTGTGTGAAAAATTTCTTATTTAGAACAACTAAATAGCAAAATTTTTGCCTTGCCTACATGGACGTAGGTACCTCAGCGATAGCAGGACGCGTGAGCGGTGTTATCGACGATATTTTCTCGCCTCAAAATGGAACACTTAATTAAGCAAATTGGTATTATTGGGTACAAGGATGTGCCCTGAAAATAGCTTAACGCACTGCCTGTTTGTGTGGTTTTTGAGTTTGGGGTTGATGAGCAAGGAAAGGCGGAAAGTGGTGGAGCTAAGCAGGATCGAACTGCTGACCTCCTGCGTGCAAGGCAGGCGCTCTCCCAGCTGAGCTATAGCCCCACTTCCGGTGTCGATTTGACGGTGAGAATTTAAATCATTTTTCTACCCAGCGTCAAGCCTTCGACTCAAAAAACTTGCCAAGATGCCGCTTTGCTTTGTTACACTGGGCAAAAAACACAGAGAAATTTATGATACGTGTGAGTCTACTGTTCGGCGCCGCCCTACTGCTTAGTGCGTGTAGTAGTAAGCCTGAAGTGCCAATTATGGAAGTTGAAAGCCAGCAATTACATCAACGCGTGAATGCCAAGGGGCAAGATGAATTTGCTTTTGTTGTCACGGTGAAAGCTACCCCACAAGTGAATTTGGATACCACCAAGCCAGTTTCCCGGCGCGAGCTGAAGCGCTTTGCGCAGCAGCAGAGGGTAGAAGACTCCCCGGAGCTCAAACTTAAACTCGAAGATGAGGCGGTGGCCAGGCTCAGGCAGGCACTGGAGGATGCCAGTTACTGTGAGTCTGGTTACAAGATAGAGCGGGTGTTCTGGCGTAATCGGAGTGTCCAGCTGCGTGGGGTGTGTCAGTGAGCGTATTGACTGTAGATGCGCTGGCTGCACTAGCGGACAGACTAAACATATCCTATCGGGCATATCAACATCCTCCATTGGCGACTTGTCAGGATGCTGATCGGCTCGAGCTGGCGCGTGAAGGCACGCGTCTGAAAAACCTGTTTTTGCGAGATAATTACGGTCGGCAACACATTCTATTGATCACCACTGCGAGTAAGCAACTTGATTTGAAGGCATTATCTAAACAGCAAGGGTTGTCTCGCCTCGGGTTTGCCTCTGACAGCCGACTACAACAATATCTGGGCATAAAGCCAGGATGTGTATCTGCACTTGCGACAGCCAATGACCCCCAGCAGCATGTCCAGCTGTGGCTGGATGAGGATCTACGAGAGGCTGCTTTATGGCAATGCCATCCTTTCGAAAATGATAAAACCTGGGTATTGTCTTTGGCAGATCTTGAGCTATTTTGGCAGCACACAGGCCATCATCCGCAGTGGCTGTTCTTACCTGAACGACAAACCTGAACGACAGAGCGGTTATAGAGGAAAGCTGGCACTATTGGACCGCGCATCATGATGATTACGCCATATTAATGCTAACCCGGCGATACACATTATCAGTAGAGACAGTAAAAAATAAGGGAGTCCCCAGCGCTGATAGATCAGGCCCGGCAGGTAGGAGCCCAGCGCACCGCCGCAGTAATAAAACGACACATAGGCGCCATTGGTGACCGTGGATTCGGCGCGACTAAGTTGATTAGCAAGGGGGGCGGCACTGGCATGGATCATAAACATACAGGCACAAAACAAGGTAAAGAGCACCAGAAACAGCCAGAAGTTATGCCACAACATGCCCACAATGGTCAGGCAATACACGGCAAATAAGCCACTGAGGATCTGCCACATACTGGCTTGCAGCTTACTCAGCAATGGCGTAGACAAAGACAGGCAAGCGCCAATCAGATACCCTGTGTAAACCAAGCCGATCAGACGAGGATCGCTTATTTTGTAGTCGTTGCTGAGGATAAAGGGCAAATAGTTGAGTAGCGCCGCAAAGCAAAAAAACATACAAAACACGGCCCCATAGAGACCCAACAAATCAGCCTGCCTGAGTGGTTTGAGATAGGCCAAAGGGTGGTTGGCCGGACTGCTGACCACCAGAGCTCGCTGGGGCTTTATCCACAAAGCCAGTATTATCAGGATGATGGCATTGAGCAGGTAAAAGCTCTGCCAGTCAAACCAAACCGCAAAGTTGGCTGCTAATGTGCGGCCGAGGTAGCCACCGGCAATGGTACTGCCAATGTACCAGCTCATTGAGCGCTTCAGCTGACTGTGTTGATAGGTTCGGCCCAGATAGCCGGTCATGGCGGTGAGGGCGGCCGGGAGTAACAACCCCTGCACAAAGCGTATCGCCATCATCCATTGGAAATCCCCGCAGAATGCGAAACCGATACAGCACAGTGCCAGCATCAGCATGCTGGCTTTGATGATCCGCAAAGGGTTACGTTTCGTAAATAATAATCCGTAGCAAATAGGCGCAATAGCCAGTGGCAGCATGGTCAAAGACATCAGCATGCCAGCTTTTGCCGGGGCGACCTGATAAGACTCTGCAAACAAAGACAACAAGGGTTGAGGGGCGTACAACACACAAAAAATGGCAACAGAGCACAGCAGCAAGTGCGGCAGAGACATAATCTATCCATAATGACCAAATCGCGTCCAAATTATGCCTGCCGAATCACACAATTGCGAAGCAAATCACAGAAAACTTGCGTTAAATCATATTTTTTAGTGCCGACTCTGCTAGATTTTTGAGGTGCAAAATTTTTCTTCCGGAATGTTCACCAGCAGTGGTCAAATTCGTCCACTGCGTTAAAATAGCGTCAGTCTAGTTTTATGGAGTGGCATTATGGGATCTCTACAAGATCAACTTTTGAAAGCGGGCCTGACCACCGAGCACAAAGCCAAAGTAGCGAAGAGCGAAAAGCGCAAAGCGCAAAAGAAAAAGAAGAAAAAAGGCGCGACCAGCGATGTCAGTGATCTGCAAAAACACATTGAGCAAACCAAACAGGCTCAGCAGCAAAAAGCGGAAGAGTTAAACAAGGCGAAGCAGGCTGAGCTCAAAGAGCGTGAGCAGGTTGCCAGAGTGAAACAAATCCTGGAACACCATAATCAGGATGAGATCCGTGGCAATGTGACCTTTAACTTTACTTATGAAAGTAAAATTAAAGAGCTGGATGTGAATGCGCAAACTCAGCAGGCACTAGCCAAAGGCAAGCTGGCGATATGCGTACTGGAAGGTCAGTTTTATGTCTTACAGGACGAGCCTGCACGTAAGATCGCAGAAGTTGATGAAAAGTACATTGTCTTTCATGTTGAAGATGATCAGAAAGATAAAGACGAAGATGATCCATATGCGGACTTCGAAGTCCCGGATGATCTGATCTGGTAGGCACAGCAGCCGTACCTGTAAGCTCACCGTCACGAGAGTATGGATAACAGTGCGGCATAGACTACACTTGAATTGATCCGTTATATAAGAAGAGAAAAGATATGAGCAAGATGAAACAACTCACGTTAGCCTGCGGCCTGGCCGTTGCAGCCCTATCTGCCGGTACTGCGAGTGCAGCCGATGGTAAAGCACTTTACACCGCAAAAATGTGTCAGACATGTCACGGTGCAGAAGGTAAAGCACCTATCATGCCTGTGTATCCTAAATTGGCTGGACAAAATAAAGAATACTTGTTGGCCCAGATGAAAGACATTAAATCGGGTGCGCGAAGCAATGGCATGTCTGCGGCGATGAAAGCGATGACAGCAAACGTGTCTGACGCAGAGCTGGAAGCCATTGCAGATTACCTGTCAAAAGTTCAGTAGCACTGACAGTCAATAAAAAAACCACCGCTCGCCGGTGGTTTTTTGATCCACATCGACTATTCTGCTTTCTCCCGGATTGAGTTATTGCATCCCGGAGATGAGTGTTTTAGACTTCTATACATCCAAAATATATTGGGCTTTATAACAAAAGGAAGGGCCATGTTTGAATTGCCGAAACTCAACGTAAAAGACAAAGTCAGTGAGCAAGAATGGCGACTGCGTGTTGATCTGGCGGCGTGTTACCGCTTGGTGGAGCATTTTCGCTGGGGCGATCTGATCTATACACATATGTCTGCACGCCTGCCTGGTACCGATCATTATCTGGTGAATGCCTTTGGACTGAGTTTTGATGAGGTCACCGCTTCTAACCTGGTGAAAGTTGACCTGCAGGGCAATATTCTGGACGACACCCCCTTTGAAATAAACCCGGCCGGCTTTACCATCCACAGTGCAATCCACGAAGTACGTGAAGATGCGCATTGTGTGATCCATCTGCATACCAAAGAAACCATTGCCGTTGCGAGTCTGGAAGGTGGTCTGTTGCCGCTGAGCCAGCACAGCATGTTTTCATTGCCGTCACTGTCTTACCATGAATATGAAGGTCTTGCGGTGAACGAAGCAGAAAAAGCCCGCCTGCAAAATGACCTTGGCACCACCAATCATATGTTGCTGGTAAATCACGGGGGGTTAACAGTTGGACCCACAGTCGGTGATGCCTTTATGCGTTTTTATGATCTGCAACGTGCCTGCGAGATCCAGGTAGCCATTCAGGCGACCGGCCGCCCTGCAAAAGAGGTGCCGCAGCCCATTCAGGACAATATTTATAATCAGGCAAAGGTGGTGCACAGTGGTAGCACCGGTGGCCAATTAGCCTGGCCTGCCATGTTGAGAAAGGCATACCGCCTGGATCCTGGCTTTGCCGAATAGGAGTCAAAATGAAAGTTAATCGCGTCGAAGTGTTTGATATTCACTGTCCGGACAGACCAGCCTGGACCCCGGTATTTGTTCGTATTCATACCGATGAGGGGATTTCGGGAGTCGGCGAAGCCGGTCTGGCTTACGATCTGGGCCACAGTGCAGCTGCTGCCATGATCAAAGAAATGGCGGAAGCCTTTTTAATCGGTCACGATCCGTTCCAGACTGAAATGCTGTGGGCCCGCATGCTGCGTGAGAGTTTCTGGGGCTTAGGTGGCGGACCTGTGGTGTATGCTGCAATGAGCGCCATTGATACAGCACTGTGGGACATTAAAGGTAAAGCCTTAAACCTGCCAGTGTATCAACTGCTGGGTGGTAAAGTGAACGACGAGCTGCGTACCTATGCATCGCAGCTTCAGTTTGACTGGGACAATGAATTTAAGGCACTGGTGCAGCCACACGAATATGCTGAGGCAGCTCACAAAGCGCTGGCTGAAGGCTATGACGCGGTTAAAGTTGACCCTATCATGTACGACAAAGACGGTAATACTTACTACGACCGCACCAAGCTGATCTCTCGCGCCGAAATGAAATTATACCGGGCACGTATGCAGGCGATCCGTGAAGCGGTGGGTGATGAAGTTGATATTATTTTTGAATGTCACAGCCTGCCAGGTGCGACTTCTGCGATTCAAATTGCTGAAATTGCAGAAGAGTTTGACTGTATGTATTACGAAGAGCCGGTTAATTATCTTAACCATTCTTTGCACGCCAAAGTGGCCAACAAAACTGCGGTGCCGATTGCCGGTGGTGAGCGCTTGTATAATCGCTGGGATGTGCGTCCTTATTTTGAAGATCAAAGTATTGACGTTCTGCAGCCAGATATTGGCCTGTGTGGTGGTTTTACCGAGACCAAAAAGGTCTGTGATTACGCCGATATTTTTGATATCCGCATTCAGGCACATGTTTGTGGTGGTCCGGTTGCGACGGCGGCTTCTTTGCACCTTGAAACGGCCATTCCTAACTTCCTTATCCACGAGCATCACACTTATGCAATTAAAAAGTGGAACCGGGAATTGTGCCTTCAGGATCCACAGCCGGAAAAAGGCGTATTCAAGGTCTCTGAGGCACCAGGTATTGGCATTGAGTTGAATGATGAAGTGGTGATGCGCTCAGCCCGGGTCGAAATCAAGTAATACCAATTTGCTTAATTAAGTGTTCTATTTTGAGGCGAGAAAATATGTTCGATAACACCGCTCACGCGTCCTGCTATCGCTTAGGTACCTACGTCCATGTAGGCAAGGCAAAAATTTTGCTATTTAGTTGCTCTAAATGAAAAATTTTTAACACAGTTAGCGTCATATTTGCTCCGTCAAATTGAACAGGTATTAAGTGAAATTGGTATTTGGTTTAGCGTCAGACATAAAAAAACCCAAACAGATGTTTGGGTTTTTTTAATTCTGCATCCGGCTTACTTAAGCAATGACTCAGTCAGCACTGGACGAATTTCTTTTACAATCGCCTGACACAGCTTAGGTGCGCCACAAACGATGTTACCGCTGTTGTTGTAGTTGGCACCGCCTGCGAAGTCCATCAGCATACCGCCGGCTTCTTTGATAAGCAATTCACCCGCCGCTGTGTCCCACGGCTTAAGACCAATTTCATAGAATCCATCGATACGACCCGCAGCAACATAAGCCATATCCAGCGCCGCAGAGCCGGCACGGCGGATATCCGTCGTCTGGACAAATAGGGCTTTAAAGGCTTCAGTGTAAGCGTCCAGGTGATGCTTTTGTTTAAACGGGAAACCCGTTGCCAATACAGAGCCCGCCAGTTCGTTACTCTTAGTAACGCGAATACGTTTGCTGTTCAATTGTGCGCCCTGGCCGCGAGAAGCGGTAAAGAGTTCATCGCGGATTGGATCGTATACAACGGCTTGTTCTACGCGGCCTTTAACTTTAAGCGCGATAGAAATAGCAAAGTGAGGAATGCCCTTGATGAAGTTAGTGGTGCCATCAAGCGGGTCGATAACCCAAAGGTAATCGGCTTGCTTGCCATCAGTATGGCCAAGCTCTTCACCGACAATTGCATGCTCCGGGTAGGCTTTTAAAATTGTGTCACGGATAACCAGTTCCGCTTCTTTATCTACGTTTGTAACGAAATCGTTCGAGCCTTTTTGTGAGGTCTCAACCTGAGACATGTTTTCACACGCACGTAGAATCACCTTACCCGCGTTACGCGCAGCGCGTACCGCAATGTTTAACATTGGATGCATAGCATTACCTTTGAATTGTAAAAGAACTAAAATTTTTGAGCCGGCGTATTCTAGCGACTTTTCCTGCAAAGTAAATAACCCAGCAGCAAAAAATATGTGCTTTTTTTAATCAATATGAGTAAGTGACTCAAATTCGGGCAGTTCTGTTGAGGCGCTCTTGTAGAATGCTTTTACGCTTTACCTGCCTTTCTGTTACCGACTTGCGGTTGGTCCTGATTTTACTATCTGGCGAATTCGCGTTTGTGCTAAACTCCGCCATTATTTTTTCCTGAGGCATAAGACATGGCATTAGAAGACATTCGCATTGTATTGGTTAATACCTCCCATTCAGGCAATATCGGCTCAGTTGCACGCGCGATGAAAACTATGGGGTTATCAAAACTCTATCTGGTAGACCCTGCGTGTGAGGTAGACAGTCATGCCAGCGCATTGGCGGCCGGTGCAACAGATGTACTGGGTAATGCGGTTCAAGTAGAGAAACTAGAAGACGCCATTGCAGACTGTGCCCTGACCATAGGGACCAGTGCGCGTTCTCGTACACTCTCGTGGCCTATGGTTGGTCCGCGTGAATGCGCACAAAAACTCGTTGATGGTGCAGAGAAAACGCCAGTTGCTTTGGTGTTTGGTCGCGAAAACAGTGGCTTAACTAATGAAGAACTACAGCTGTGCAATTACCACGTTTGCATCCCGGCTAATCCGGAGTATAGCTCTTTGAATCTGGCCATGGCAGTGCAGACACTGGCTTATGAAACCCGCATGACCTACCTTGACCGTCAGGAGCAACCTGTTGAGCAGGACGATGTTCAGTACCCGACATCTGAGCAAATGGAGCTGTTCTACGAGCACCTTGAGTCTACCCTGAACGACACAGGCTTTATCATTAAACAGCATCCAGGCATGGTGATGACCAAGCTAAAACGCTTGTTTAACCGCGCGCGCCCGGAAGATCAGGAATTAAACATCCTGCGTGGGATTTTAAGCTCAATAAATAAATCAATAAAATAAAAGAGTTAGCGTTTTGGTATGAGATATGCCAAAGCGCTGCAATAATCTCTTGCGCAAATACTTGACTAAATTACTCAGGTAATTACAATGTCCGTAATACCTGAGGAAATTAGTCAGGTATTACGATAAGCGCAGATTGAATACGTCAGGTAAGTACCTACCTACGTGTTATCCGCATGTACAGGGCGATTCGTTGTTGGTTAATACTTGACTATCTTAGTCAGGTAATTACAATTTGCGCCTTGATAACTTTTCTGGGGGCACGCATGAAACTGACTTCAAAAGGCAGATATGCAGTGACAGCGATGCTGGATGTCGCATTACACGCAAATATTGGGCCCGTGCCTCTTGCGGATATTTCCGAACGTCAGGAAATTTCCCTGTCATACCTGGAACAATTATTTGCCCGTTTACGCAAACATGGCTTAGTCAGCTCTGTACGCGGACCGGGTGGCGGCTACTTGCTGGGCCGCGACGCGCATACTATCTCGGTTGGTGATGTGATCGCTGCGGTCGATGAATCCGTAGATGCAACCCGATGTCACGGGGAAGGCGGCGGCTGCCAGAGCGGCATGCGCTGTCTGACACACACACTGTGGTCGGACTTAAGTATGCGTATAGAAGAGTTTTTAAACAGTATTTCCCTCGCCGAGTTAGTCGCCAATTCTGATGTGCAGTCTGTTGCCACACGTCAGGACAATGGGGTTAACAGTGCAATGAAGCAATTAGAGAATATTCAAGTGAGTTGCCAGCTGTAAACTGGCGTCTAGCGGAGAAAGAAATGAAATTACCGATATATTTAGATTATGCAGCGACCACTCCGGTTGATCAGCGTGTTGCAAACGAAATGATGCAGTGCCTGACGATGGATGGTAATTTTGGTAATCCAGCCTCACGTTCGCACCGTTTCGGGTGGCAGGCAGAAGAGCTGATTGACCAGGCGCGTAATGATATCGCTGATTTAATCAATGCCGATCCGCGTGAAATTGTTTTCACCTCAGGGGCTACAGAATCAAACAACCTGGCGATTAAAGGTGCGGCCAATTTCTATCAGAAGAAAGGCAAGCACGTGATCACCGTTAAGACCGAGCATAAAGCCGTGCTGGATACCTGTCGTGAATTAGAGCGTCAGGGCTTCGACGTCACTTATATGGAAGTGGAAGAAAACGGCCTGCTGGACCTGAAAAAACTTGAAGCTGCTATCCGCGAAGACACTATTCTAATCAGCGTCATGCATGTTAACAATGAGCTGGGTGTGATTCAGGATATCGCGACCATCGGCGAGATGTGTCGCGAGCGCAAAATCATGTTCCACGTTGATGCCGCGCAAAGTGCCGGTAAAGTACAGATTGACCTGCAACAGCTTAAAGTCGACTTTATGTCCTTCTCTGGCCACAAAGTGTACGGTCCTAAAGGCATTGGCGCACTGTATGTCCGTCGTAAGCCACGTGCACGCCTCGAAGCGCAAATGCACGGTGGTGGCCATGAACGTGGTATGCGTTCAGGCACATTGGCAACCCACCAAATCGTGGGCATGGGCGCGGCTTTCCGCGTAGCCAAAGAAGATTTCGAAAAAGATCATGCCCACATCAGCACCTTGCGTAAGCGTTTGCTGGACGGCGTGATGGATATGGAAGAAGTGTATTTCAACGGTGCCATCGACCAGTCTGTGCCAGGTATTGTTAACCTGAGCTTCAACTTTGTTGAAGGTGAATCATTGTTGATGGCGGTTAAAGACATTGCCGTGTCATCTGGTTCTGCATGTACTTCTGCGAGCCTTGAGCCGTCTTATGTACTGCGCGCATTGGGCCGCAACGATGAACTGGCACACAGTTCAATCCGCTTCAGCATCGGTCGTTTTACCACTGAAGAAGAAATCGATTATACCGTTAAGCTCATCAAAGACTCGATTGGTCGTTTGCGTGAGATGTCACCACTTTGGGAAATGTTCAAAGATGGCGTTGACTTAGATGCAGTTGAATGGGCACACCATTAAGCAAATCCGTGTATAGCAAGTTAATACTATAGGCAGGTAGTGAGGAAAGAATTATGGCGTACAGTAACAAAGTAATTGATCACGTGGAAAACCCACGTAACGTTGGTTCATTAGACAAAAACGATCCGAATGTGGCAACGGGTATGGTTGGCGCACCGGCGTGTGGCGACGTGATGAAGCTACAGATCAAAGTATCTGACCAAGGCATCATCGAAGACGCGAAATTTAAAACATATGGTTGTGGTAGCGCCATTGCGTCATCATCACTGGTCACCGAATGGGTTAAAGGTAAGACGCTTGACGAAGCGGGTGAAATCAAGAATACCGACATCAGCGCTGAACTAGAGTTGCCACCAGTGAAAATCCACTGTTCAATTCTGGCAGAAGACGCGATCCAGGCTGCGATTGCAGACTACAAGAGTAAACAGGCGAAGTAAGAGATAACTATGGCAGTGACACTGACAGAGTCGGCAGCAGGCCGAGTACAGACTTTTTTGGCCAACCGCGGTAAGGGCATTGGGCTGAGAGTCGGCATTAAAACGACCGGCTGTTCAGGTCTTGCCTATGTACTTGAGTTTGTCGACGAGCTGGATGAAGGCGATGAGGTATTTGAAGAAAAGGGCGTCAAACTCATCGTCGATGCCAAGAGCCTAGTGTATATCGACGGTACTGAGCTAGACTACACCAAAGAAGGTCTGAATGAAGGGTTTAAGTTTAATAACCCGAATCAAAAGGACGAGTGTGGCTGCGGCGAAAGTTTCACCGTTTAATCTCTCTTGTGATTAATAATTCTAAAGCCCTGCCTTGGTAGGGCTTTGCTGTATTGGATGCGTATGCGATATTTTGAATTATTCGATTTACCTGTCAGCTATCAGGTTGACCTGAACGTTTTAAATCAGCGTTACCTTGACCTGCAACGCGCGGTCCACCCGGACAAGTTTGCCCACCTTGGCGAGCGCGAAAAACTGTTAGCGGTACAAAAGACCGCAGAGATCAATGATGCACTGGCGGTGCTTAAGCACCCGGTAAAGCGCGCTGAGTACATGCTGAGCGAGCGTGGCGTAGATATTCGTGCTGAACAGCAAACACTGCAGGATCCGGCCTTTTTAATGCAGCAAATGGAGCTGCGTGAAGCGCTGGAAGACATTCAGCATAGTGGCGATCCTGAAGCAGAAATCGAGTCATTTGAAGCGCAAGCCAAACAGCTGGAACAGCAATATAGCGCCGGCCTGGGTGAGCTTTTAGCGAGCAGCGACGAAAGTGACCTGCATCGCGCGGCGGATCATATTCGTAAACTCAAGTTTGTTTATAAATTGAAAGACGAGTTGTCTCGAATTGAAGACAGCCTGTTCGACTGATTGATGCGGTGTGGCTGCAAAGCGCAGCGACAACCAGCTTCACCAAAGTGAAAGAGCATTATGGCATTATTGCAAATTGCTGAGCCGGGGCAGAGCGCGGCACCTCATGAACATAAACTGGCCATTGGGATAGACTTGGGCACCACCAATTCGTTGGTTGCTACGGTCCAAAGTGGCGAAACCAAAACCCTGACCGACATCAATGGCGAGGCGATGTTGCCTTCTGTGGTCCGTTATCATGACGAACAGGTAAGCGTTGGTAAGTTGGCGCAGCAAGAAGCGGCATTGGATCCGGAAAATACCCTGATCTCAGTAAAGCGCTTTTTGGGTAAAACGGCCGAAGAAATTGCCAGCAGCTATGGTCAGCTGCCTTACACCTTTGTTGAGCATCAGGGCAGCCTGGCTGTTCAGACTTGCGCAGGGCCAATCAGTCCGGTTCAGGCATCGGCTGAAATACTCAAATCACTCCATCAGCGTGCTGTTGAAAGTTTTGGGGGTGAGGATGTAATGGGTGCGGTGATCACTGTGCCTGCTTATTTTGATGATGCACAGCGTCAGAGCACTAAAGATGCCGCTGAAATTGCCGGTCTTAAAGTATTGCGCCTGTTGAATGAGCCAACCGCTGCGGCAGTCGCTTATGGTCTGGATTCAGGTCAGGAAGGCGTGATTGCCGTGTATGACTTAGGCGGTGGTACCTTTGATATTTCTATCCTGCGCCTGAATAAAGGCGTATTTGAAGTGCTGGCCACTGGCGGCGACTCAAGCCTGGGCGGTGACGACTTTGATGCACTATTGGTGAATACTTTTAAACAGCAAACCGGGTTAACCGACCTGACTGCCAAAGAGCTGCGCCTGTTCATCAACAAAGCCAAAGCGTGTAAAGAAGCGCTGACCAGCTATGAAACGGTGAACGTGAAGTTGCCTGTGCGCGAGCAGGAATTCACCGTGACCATTACCCAAGCCCAGTTTGCTGAGCTGGCAGAGGAACTGGTTAAGAAAACACTGCGTTCGTGCCGCCGTGCGCTCAAAGATGCGGGCGTTGAAAAAGAACAAGTGTTGGAAGTGGTGATGGTGGGTGGTTCAACCCGCATGCCTGTGATCCGCAGCGCCGTCGAAACCTTCTTTGCTAAGCCCCCTTTGACGTCGATTGACCCGGATCGGGTCGTTGCACTGGGCGCTGCTATTCAGGCAGATATTCTGGTCGGCAACAAGCCGGACTCAGATATGCTGTTGCTGGATGTTTTGCCATTGTCTTTGGGCCTGGAAACCATGGGCGGGTTGGTTGAGAAGATCATCCCACGTAATACCACAATTCCGGTTGCTCGTGCGCAGGAGTTCACCACCTTTAAAGATGGTCAGACGGCCATGTCACTGCATGTGTTGCAGGGCGAGCGTGAGCTGGTTGATGACTGTCGCTCTTTGGCTAAGTTTAGCCTTAAAGGCATTCCGCCAATGGCGGCAGGGGCGGCACATATTCGCGTAACCTTTAAGGTGGACGCGGACGGTTTGCTGAGTGTGTCTGCAATGGAGAAATCCACTGAAGTACAGGCTGAAATTCAGGTTAAGCCGTCGTTTGGTCTGAGCGACGATCAGGTTGCACAGATGCTCAAAGATTCTATGAGTAATGCCAAAGAAGATATGCAGGCACGTATGCTCAAAGAGCAGCAGGTTGAAGCGCTGCGTGTATTGGAAGCCCTGGAGGCCTCATTGGCGACCGACAGCGAGCTGCTTAATGAGCAAGAGTTGACGGCATTGCGCGATGCGATGGCCGCACTTGATAACGCACGACTAACGGCCACGGATCCACAAGCGATCAAAGCGGCAATCGAACAGGTTGATGAGGCAAGCAGTGAGTTTGCATCACGCCGTATGGATGTATCAATTAAACACGCACTGCAAGGTCAGTCGGTAGACGAGGTGTAATATGCCACAGATTATCTTTTTACCCCATGAAGAACTTTGTCCGGAAGGCGCAGCCATTGAAGCAGAATCAGGCAAAACTGTACTGGATGTGGCGCTGAAAAATGGCATCAGCATTCCCCATGCCTGTGAAAAGTCCTGTGCCTGCACCACTTGTCACGTGGTGATCCGTGAAGGGTTTGACTCGCTTGAAGAAAGCGATGAGCTGGAAGATGACATGCTGGACAAGGCCTGGGGGCTGGAAGCAGAATCCCGGTTGGGTTGTCAGGCGGTGATTGCCGACGAAGACCTGGTTGTGGAAATCCCCAAATACAACCTCAATATCGTCAACGAAGAACATTAATCTTTGTCTCTACAGGGCCGCATTTAGCGGCCCTGTTCAGTTATGGAAGGAGCGTTTGCAATGACACTTATCACCGAACAAAACCACTCCTGGGTGAATGGCAGCCCCTGGCAATCACAGCGGCAATTAACAGTGCATAACCCGGCCAACGATGTGCCCATCGCGACGGTTTCCATTGCCAATCACGAGGCGGCAGAACAGGCGCTCAGCGCAGCGCAGGCATGTTTTGATATCCTTAAACTGCATCCTGCCCAGCAGCGAGCCGAGGTGCTGATGCGCTGGTATCAGCTCATACTGGACAATGAAGCGGTACTGGCAGAGTTGATGACCAAAGAGCAGGGCAAACCGCTGCGTGAAGCGCTGGCTGAAGTCAAATACGCAGCGGGGTTTGTTCAATGGTTTGCCGAGGAGGCACGGCGTGCTTATGGCGAAGTGATCCCATCGCACAGTCCCTCGCACCAGCTGACAACGATAAAGCAGCCCGTCGGTGTGGTGTTGGGGATCACGCCCTGGAACTTTCCACTGGCGATGATCACGCGCAAAGTGGCACCGGCTTATGCTGCGGGTTGCCCCTTTATTCTTAAGCCGTCAGAAGAAACGCCTTTGAGCGCCATTGCTTTGGCCAAATTAGCGTTAGAAGCTGGGTTTGAAGATGCCGCTTTTCAGGTTCTGGTAACGGATGATGCTGAGGCGCTGGTAGCCCCCTTACTGGCAAGCCCGGTGGTGCGTAAGCTGACTTTCACCGGCTCCACATCAGTGGGTAAAAAACTGCTGGCACATAGTGCCGACACGGTAAAACGGACCTCAATGGAATTGGGCGGCAATGCCCCCTTCATTGTTTTTTCCAGTGCGGATGTCGAAGAGGCGGTGGCTGGCTTGATGGTGGCCAAGTTTCGAAATGGCGGGCAAACCTGTGTGGCCGCTAATCGGATTTTTGTCCATCAGGATGTCCTGGCGGCCTTCACCAATGCACTCATTGAGGCGGTTGCCAAACTGGTGGTTGGCGACGGATTAGAGGCGGCTACAGATATCGGGCCGCTGATCAACGCCAAAGCCAAAGACAAAGCGCAGAAGTTGATTGAGGATGCGCTTAGCAAAGGGGCTCAGCGGGTGTATGAGGGAGTTGCCGGAGTTGGCAACTTTATGGCGCCGACCATTTTGCTTGATGTGACCGAAAAGATGGACATTTATCGCCAGGAGATTTTTGCGCCGGTTGTCAGCATCATTGCGTTTAATGACGAACAAGACGTGATACGTCAGGCCAATGGGATCCATGAAGGACTTGCTGCTTATTTCTATTCTCAGGATGTGTCCCAGATCCACCGGGTGTCTATGGGGCTGGAATATGGCATGATTGGTATTAATGAAGGCGCTATTTCGAACCCGGTTGCGCCGTTTGGTGGTATGAAGCAATCTGGCCTGGGGCGTGAAGGAGCCAGGGAAGGGCTTCAGGAATTTCAGGAAACCAAGTACCTGTGTCAAAAGTTTCATGAATAATTGTTCCGCAAACTGGAACTTTTCTTTGCTTCCATTGTTCATAATGCGAGTAGAGTCGTGGCTTTATTCGCATGAGGAAAAAATTAAATTTAATAAATTCAGGTTATTACCTTCTTAATATTCTACTTCCCTTGTTACATTTAAGGTGTAACGGTTATCTCGCTTTTTACAACGACTTTTAATTTATGTCGAAGCTATGTACACTAGCCGTTTAAATTTTGATTGGCTGGAAATTGACTATGTACACTGGGAGGGAACCGAGCCTGGTGATCCTGGCTGCGGGTCTGGGTACCCGGTTTGGTGGGAACAAGCAAATAGCACAACTGCCTGACTTTAACTGCACTATCATGGAGCTGAGCATTCAGGATGCATATGCAGCTGGAGTCCGTCACGTGGTGTTGGTCATTAACCACCTGGTTAGGCCCTTGATAGAAAAGCAAATTTTACCACGGCTTTCGGACGAACTGCAGGTTGAGCTGGTTGAACAAGCCATCATGGATGTGCCATCACGCTTTAACACTAAGGCACAGCTGCGTCAAAAGCCCTGGGGAACCGGACATGCACTGCTGTGTGCAAAACCGTATATACCAGGCGCAGCCATTGTGATAACAGCTGATGACTATTACGGCCCGGGTGCTTTTAGGCAACTGGTTTGCCACTTTGCAGAGCCAGAGCAAAGTGATATGGCAATTGTTGGCTATCCATTAGCACAAACTTTGTCACAGCAAGGTGGCGTAAATCGAGGAATATGCCAAACTCAGAAAGACTGTTTGGCAGAAGTCGTTGAATATCTGGATATTCAACAAATAGATGGTGGCTTGTCGGGTAATTCACCCGAGGGTAGCCGGGTTATATTACCTGGAAATGCGTTGGCCTCCATGACTTGCTGGGGTGTAACGCAAACGTTGTTATCACAGCTTGAAGTAGAGTTTCATCGGTTTCTAGAAAATTATGACAGCGATGTCAAAAGCGAGTATTATTTGCCTGACTGTATCCAAAGCTGTATTCAGCAGGGCCTGCTGCGAGTTCGAGTGCACCGCGCCTGTGATCGCTGGTTTGGTATCACTTACAAAGAAGAATTAAAGAGAGTCTCAGGATTATTATATGAACTACGTCACGGATGAGCCTATCACCTGTCACAGTATTGAGAGTGGCAATGAGGTTACAATGAAAAATCGCGCAATTGCAGAAGTCTTGTCGCAGCAATTTGGTCTGCATGGAGACTCTGTTTCTCTTCGTCCTATCGGCAATGGACATATAAATACAACGATGTTGCTAAAAAATAAGCAGCGCGCTTTGGTTGTGCAAAAACTCAATACAGTTGTTTTTCCAGAGCCCGAGCAATTAGTAAAAAATGCGATAAAAATAGAGCAGCACCTGGAAAATAAAGCCAAAGATGGTGGCTATAATTTAGCAATCATTCGTCATGTAACGACAGTGAGTGGTGACTATCTGGTGGAAATTGAGGGCGAAGTCTGGCGGGCATTAGAGTTTATTGGTGGTAGTTACAGTGAGGATGTCGTCGACAGTGAGCTGAAAGCCGGTGTTGCCGCGAGTGCATTTGGCCAGTTTGCATCTGCCTTAGATGATTTTGATGCGACTCAGCTCTATCATGTGATCCCGGATTTTCACAATCTGGCAATGCGCATTGAGATGTTTGAAGACATTCTTAGCCGCGATCCGCTGGGGCGTGCAGCCTTATGCCAGGAAGAAATCTCGTTCTGCCGTGCGCAATTTTCACTCGCACAAGAGGTGGCTGATGTAGAAGCGCAATTGCCATTGAGAGCTTGTCATAACGATACCAAGATCAATAATATGCTGTTCTGTTCAGAGTCAAACAAAGCACGAGCCGTCATTGATCTCGACACCTGTATGCCGGGTTATTGGCTCTATGATTTCGGTGATATGGTTAGAACGTTTTGCTCTCCGGAAGCTGAAGATTCAACTAATCTGGCAAATGTTCGGGTGCGAGAAGAAATTTTTGCTGCACTGGTGAGAGGTTATAAAGGGCCTTTGTCAGCAAGCCTGACTGACACCGAAAAACGCAGCTTCATTCTTGGCGCGAAAGTTATGCCTTTTATGATTGGTTTACGTTTTCTGACTGACTATCTGGATGGAGATAATTATTTCTCCACTAAACATTCTGAGCATAACCTGCAGCGTGCGAGAAACCAGTTTGCCTTGTATCAGGATATCGTCGCGAAGCAGGCTCAGCTGAGCCATATTATTGATGCTGCCTGAGTGTTTGGAAGATAAGAAAGCGCCGTCAGGCGCTTTTTTTTTCGTCTGAAATACCTCGAGTGCATTTGTGGACGTCTTAAACATCACTTTGTACCGATTAGTTATCTGTTTGTCGCAATGCTTTTGCAACCCTGTGTGCAATCCGTTAGCGTGCAGGGGAAGTATCTTCGAGGATAATAATAATGACAAATTTAAACCGCCGGGATTTTCTTAAAGCTGCCGGGGTTGCAGCGGCCGCAGGCGTGGTCTCCGGGTGTGCGCAGAGCAAGACCGATCCATTGCAACATGTGCCAGAGCGCCAGGGTAAATCAGTCATTGGACTGATAGCGCCTAAAATGGATGTGGTTCGTGTTGGTTTTATTGGCGTAGGTCAGCGGGGCTATGGTCACGTTAAACGTATGAGTCACATTGACGGGGCCGAGATTGTTGCCTTGTGTGACACCCATGATGAAGTGTTACAGCGTTCAGCCAATTATCTCACTGAGCGCGGGGTGAAAGCGCCTGCGTTGTATCAGGGTTCTGAATTTGCGTACCGTGAAATGCTTGCCCGGGATGATATTGACATCGTTATCATCTCAACCCCGTGGCGCTGGCATGCCCCCATGGCAGTGGATACCATGGAAAGTGGCAAACATGCCTTTGTTGAGGTGCCACTGGCTCTGACGGTTGAAGAAATGTGGCAACTGGTTGATACCGCCGAGCGGACCCAGAAAAACTGTATGATGATGGAAAACGTCAACTATGGTCGCGACGAGTTGATGGTGCTGAATATGGTGCGACAGGGGCTGTTTGGTGAGCTGTTACACGGCGAAGCCGCCTATATCCACGAGCTGCGCTGGCAAATGAAAGAGCTGGAGCATAAAACCGGCTCCTGGCGCACTGAGTGGCACACTAAACGCAATGGTAATCTCTATCCCACTCATGGTCTGGGTCCGGTTTCTCAGTATATGAATATCAACCGGGGCGACCGGTTTGATTATCTGACGTCTATGAGCTCGCCGGCACTGGGCCGCGCTGCCTATGCTGCGCGTGAGTTTGCGCCGGACCATCAGCGCAACCAGTGGCAATATGTGGCCGGGGATATGAATACTACTTTGGTAAAAACGGTTAAAGGGCGTTCTATCATGATCCAGCATGATACGACGACGCCGCGTCCTTACTCCAGACATAACCTGATCCAGGGTACCAATGGCGTGTTTGCCGGATTCCCGAATCGTATTGCGCTGGAGCAGGGAGGCACAAAGTCGTTTCATGAGTGGGATGAGGATATGAGTGCCTGGTATGCCAAGTATGATCACCCCTTGTGGCTGAAAATGGGGGCTGAGGCTGAACGTAATGGCGGTCATGGTGGTATGGACTTCCTGATGTTTTGGCGAATGATTTATTGTCTGCGCAACGGAGAGCCTTTGGATCAGGATGTTTATGATGGCGCGGCTTGGTCAGTGATCTCGCCCTTATCTGCATTATCGGTCGCTAATCGCAGCGAGTCTGTCACTATTCCGGACTTTACCCGCGGAGCGTGGGAAAGCGCAAAACCATTGGGGATTGTTGGCGCATAGTTGCTAGCTAACACAGATCATCCATTTCGGGTGTGGTATCATTTCGGGGTTGATACCTGATAGATATTCACACTCGGAGGTAGGTTTGCGCGGATCATTTAAAATTCATGTCTTTTTATGTCTGATCTTATTGAGCACCATGCTGATTGAAGGGTGTGGTATGACGCCAAACGGTGCCCAACAAACACATCATCACAGTAAGTTCCAACAGCAAATAAATAACTATATTGCGACCTATCAGGCGCGTCGGGACTTCGAACACTTCTTGTCTTTTTATGCCGATGATGTGCAGCTTGAAGATATGATCTATGGCTTTGCCGTCAAAGATAAGCAGGCGCTGGCAGAGTTTTTTAACTGGTCGGCAGGGAATGTACAAATTCTAGATGGCGAACAAACCTTTATGCTGGACGAAGTAATCATCAATGAGCAGCAAAGACGTGCCGTTATTCGTGGTACCTATGTTCGCTTTACGTTTGAAGGGCGGGAAATGGGACCCTGGCGTTTCACAACCGTGTTGCACTTTAACTCAGACAATAAGATTACTTATCAGCAGGATTGGATCAACTACCGGCCTCGTTCATTAACAGACGGCGGTAGTAACTTAAACCATTTAAGCAATTAATTCCTTTATAACTTTGGCGAGGACTCTGCTATGCAACTCTCTGTTGAGATCAGCAAATACCCATTACATTCCGACTATATTCCGTTTATCAAAGATTTTATAGAGCGGCTGAATCAGCACCCCGAACTTAAAGTTGTGACAAATACCATGTCTACCCAAGTGTTTGGTGATTATGATGTGCTAATGACGGTGCTATCTGCGCAAATGAAGTGCTCATTTGAACAGTTTGGTAAAATTGTATTTGTTTGCAAATTTATCAGTGGCGACCTGTCGCCTCAGTCATGATGCAGTGGCTTACTGAAACTCTGGCAGGGTTTACCGCCATGTCAATGTGGGAGTACCTGGCAGTTATTTTATCCGCGGCATACTTGTTACTGGCAATTCGGGAAAACTCCTGGTGCTGGCCAGCGGCATTTGTCAGTACATTTATCTACACCGTGATGTATTGGAATGGTGCATTACTGATGGAATCATTGCTGAACTTTTACTACATGTTTATGGCGGTGGTCGGTTGGTGGATGTGGCGCAGTGGTCGGCAGGATAAGTCACTGCCCATAGTATCCTGGTCCTTATTGCGCCATACAGTTATCATTCTGGGTACCTTCGTTGTGGCACTGGCGATAGGGTATGTAATGGACAATTATACCCATGCTGAACTGGCCTATCTGGATAGCCTGACGACCTGCTTTGCTGTGGTTACAACTTATCTTGTTGCCCGCAAGGTACTGGAGAACTGGTTATACTGGGTGGTGATCGATGCCGCTTCTATGTATCTGTATTATCTCAAAGGCTATTATCCCACGCTGGTGCTGTTCGGCTTCTATACCGTGATGGTTTGTTGGGGCTATGTACGCTGGTATGAGGTACATCAAAACAATGAAGGTAAGCCGCTTGCCGCTTTGTGATAACCAACTAAGAGGGTTGCTCAGGCAGGCTTTTGGGGATGCCTCATTTCGAGCTCTGAGACCACTCGATAAAGGGTTAAGCAATAAGAATTACTATCTGGAGCTAGGGCAGCAGGGCTTCCTGCTAAAGTGCTATTCAAATGCGCTGCCCGCAATGGCATTGGATGCGCAATCGCAGCTGGCAAAGGTTGGTGTGGCGCAATCTCCGGTTGTCTACGATGAGCACACCCGGCTGGCTTTATTTGAATTTGTCACGCAGAGCGATGAAGTGATTGGTCTCAGCGAGCAGTTATTAAAGAGGCTGCACACATTACATCAGTTTTCATTCCCTAAAATTGGACATCTGGCATTGAGTCCCGCCCTGACAGAGGCGGGCCAAGTGCTCACACAGCCTTTATATGCTGCACAACTGCGTTCGCAGTTGGATCTGTTTGAGGCCGACACCTGCTTTTGCCACAATGATTTGGTCAGGGACAATATATTGGCGACAGCTCAGGGGCCGGTGTTTATCGATTTTGAATACGCGCAGTACAATGATCGGTATTTTGATCTGGCGGCTTTGTGTGCGTCATTTTCACTGACCGTGTACCAAGGTCATGCTATGTTGAGCCAGTACTATGCATTGTCGAACTCAGTTATGCCTGCTTATGCTCAGGATAAGTTAAAGTGCTATGTTCAGGTTTATCTGCTACTTAGCATAGCCTGGTATCAGCAGCGTGGGTTAGAACGGTATATAAAACCTTTATGGGTACAACTAAAGGCGTGGCGGCCCTAGTTGCTTCGCGCAGACATGTCAGCCCGAGACCATTCGGGCATTAAAACAGGCTGATAACGAAGCAATTGGGAAGAAATGATGGGTCAGCCTTTCGCGGGGCTAAATACCTCCCAAGCGTTGTGCCAGTTCTTTATACTTTTCTACGTCTTCTTTATCAAAAATTGGTTCGCCCTGGTCGTCCTGTTGTTTGGCAACCAGAAGGTTTTCGCGTGCCAGTCGTCTGACGCGCTCCACTTTAACATCTAGAAATTCAGCAACTTGTTCAGTGGTCATTGGAGTCATAATACGGTCCTCTCAGATGATGTCATGCTAATACAGGAAGACCAATTTCCCTTGTATTAGCAGGTCGTCATTATTGTTATTGTTCTAAGCATAGTTAAATATCGCGAATTTCGCTCTATGTGAAGTCTTTTTTCCAGTTTTAGACCATAAATTAAGCATATAGACAACAATGACTGGTATTTGCTGTTCGATATGATTATTATTGGCCTCACAAAGATGCTGCTCTCGTGGTGAAATGGATATCACGTGGCCCTCCGGAGGCCAAGTTCTAGGTTCGATCCCTAGCGAGAGCGCCATTTTTCATTTCAAACTTTCCAGTCTTATTTCAAGCATCTAAATCCATTTTCTACGCTTAAACAGTATCGCAACTGCGATGGTCAATACCACCAATGAAATCACAAAAATGGTAAATGACCAGGGGTTCTCTGTGCCTGGGATGCCACCAATATTGACCCCCAACAAACCCGTTAAAAAGCCTAATGGCAAAAATAAGGCGGCGACAACAGACATGATATACATGCGCTGGTTTAGTTGTTCATTGAGCTGGTTGGCGATGCTTTGTTGCAGAACCTGCGCGCGCTCTATGCTTGCTTCGAGTTCTTCAATGTAGCGGCTCAGGGTATTATTGGCTTCACCCAATAACCGTCTCTGCTCAAGGTTGAGCCAGTTAACTTTGGTATCGATCAGGTCATAGATTGCCTGGCGCTGAGGTTTAATATAGCGCTTTAACGAAATCACCTGGCGCCGCAGCAGGGTAATTTGATGGTAGTCAGGCTGAGACTCTTCTTTATCGAGCTGCTCTTCAAATTCGTCCAGCTGCTCTTCGACCTGCCACAGTGTATCTTGCATACGGTGTGTCAGGCGATCAATCAAAGCACAGGTTAAGTCACTAATAGTGTTTGCACCTGCACCATCGAGCAGAGCATCACGTAAGTCTTCAATAGAAATCAGCACACGCTTGCGACAGGTGATCAACAGGTTTTTACTGACAAAACAGCGAACTGAAACCATGTCTTCGGGGTTTTGCCTCGGGTTTAGATTAACGCCCCGCAAAAAAAGCAATAAGCCCTGACTGGCCCGGGTCACGCGAGGGCGGGTTTCTTCGGCCAGCAGTGCCTGCCACTCCCACTCCTGCAAGCAATCTAACTGGCTGAGAAAGTGTTGTACCGCCTCACAGGTATAGTCGAAATGCAACCACATTGGCTGGTCGTCTTTAAATGCCTGCGCCAGGTCAGTAACAGGCACTGCGCCACCTTGACCATTGAGGCTAAGCGCATGAAGTAAACCTTCCATATTCAATCTCTACAGGTAAACAGGTATGTTGATCATTGGTTAGCAAAGATGTTTTGGCAAGCGAAGCTACAGTATTTTACTGAGCACCTGATTAACCGCTCGGATCACCTCATCACGACACTGATTAATGAAAAAGTGATCGCCATGGAAGTAGTGAATATCAATTGTATGGTCACTGAGGTCTTGCCAACCATGTAGCTGTTCAGAGCTGATATCACTGTCATCGTAGCCATGGAATACGGTGATTGGACAGGGCAGGGCAATTGCTTCGCCCTGATAGCACTCGGCAATCTGAAAGTCGGCTCTGAGTAAGGGCAGCAGTAATTCCATCAGTTCTTTGTGTTCCAGCAGCTCCTTAGGCGTCCCATTGAGCTTATATAACTCAGCTACAAAGGCGTCGTGAGGCAGATTGTGGATGCGCTCTTTATCTGAGGACGTATGAGGGGCGCGGCTGCCTGAAGCAATGAGGTGACGTGGCAGAGGCGCATTTCGCTTAGCCAGGTGTTTAGTGGTTTCAAAAATAACCCGACTACCTAAGCTGTGGCCCATCAGAACATAAGGTTTTTCGGTCAGAAACACCTGATGTGCAAGTAGTTCGTCGACTTTACGCTGCATGTCAACATGGGCCGCTTCTCCCATACGAGCGCCGCGGCCGGGGAATTGTAGCAATACCAGCTCTACATCGGGGTGCAGTTCATTACTCCAGGGCATGTATATCGCTGGCGAGCCCCCGGCATAGGGAAAACAGAAGAGTCTGAGTTTGGCATTGGGATTCGGTTTAGGTATTACAAAAAGCTTGTTGTTCATATCGTTATGTCTTTTTCTGGAATTGGGAACTATCCTACCAGACGATATTCAGCCGCGTCATTTTATTCAAAAAATATTCACATAATACGCAGACTTTCAGATGCACAGGACAGAATTGACCTAGTGTTGCGTGAAATCCTGATTGAACTTGCCTTCATTGATTGTTAAAAGTGCCAAGATCGGCGAAAATAGTGCACGATTAAAAATGAACCCGCCGGATGACCCTGCAAAGTGTCGTGCGCACACTTTGCGCAGCATGTATGGATCCGCGTATAACCAAAAGAATTGACTAATGGCAGATCAGACTTTCCTCAATGAAATAAATAAGCGACGTACTTTCGCTATCATCTCGCACCCGGATGCGGGTAAGACCACCATCACAGAAAAAGTATTGTTGTTCGGTAAGGCCCTGCAGCAAGCGGGTACGGTTAAAGGTCGAGGCTCCAACCAGCACGCAAAATCAGACTGGATGGATATGGAAAAAGAACGGGGTATCTCGGTGACGACATCCGTCATGCAGTTCCCGTACAACGACAGCCTGGTAAACCTGCTGGATACGCCGGGACACGAAGACTTCTCGGAAGACACCTATCGTACTCTGACCGCTGTGGACTCGTGCCTGATGGTCATTGACGCCGCGAAAGGTGTTGAGGATCGAACTCGTAAGCTGATGGAAGTTACCCGCCTGCGTGATACGCCTATCGTGACCTTCATGAACAAACTGGACCGTGATATCCGCGATCCGATGGAGCTGCTGGATGAGGTTGAGACTGAACTGAACATTATGTGTGCACCGGTTACCTGGCCAATCGGCTGTGGTAAAGAATTCAAAGGCGTTTATCACATTCATCGTGACGAGACCATTTTGTACCAAACCGGTCAAGGCCATACCATTCAGGACGTCCGCACCATTAAGGGGCTCGACAACGCAGACCTAGATGCCGCCATCGGTGAAAGCCTGGCCGAGCAGCTACGTGAAGAGTTAGAGCTGGTCATGGGGGCCTCTCATGAATTCGACAAAGAGTTATTCCTGAGCGGCGAACTCACACCTGTGTATTTCGGGACTGCATTGGGTAACTTTGGTGTGGACCATATGCTGGATGGCCTGACAGAATGGGCACCGTCGCCGCTGCCGCGTCAGACAGACGAGCGTGAAGTGAGCGCCGACGATGAGAAGTTCACCGGTTTTGTATTTAAAATTCAGGCCAACATGGACCCGAAACACCGCGACCGTATCGCCTTTATGCGTATCGTGTCGGGTAAATACACTCAGGGCATGAAAATGAACCATGTACGCCTTGGCAAGCAGGTGAGCATTTCTGATGCCGTGACTTTTATGGCGGGCGATCGTGAGCGCGCACAGGAAGCTTTTGCTGGCGACATCATTGGTCTGCACAATCATGGCACTATCCAGATTGGTGATACCTTCACCCAGGGCGAAAAACTCAAGTTCAGCGGTATCCCGAACTTTGCCCCTGAGCTGTTCCGTCGTATTCGCCTTAAAGATCCGTTGAAACAAAAACAGCTATTAAAGGGCTTGGTACAGTTATCAGAAGAAGGTGCGGTTCAGGTATTCCGCCCGCTGATCAACAACGATCTTATCGTAGGCGCGGTTGGTGTGCTGCAGTTTGATGTGGTTGTGGCACGTCTGAAGTCTGAGTACAACGTGGATGCGATTTATGAAAGTGTCAACGTTCAAACGGCGCGCTGGGTTAATTGTGACGATGAGAAAAAGCTGGCAGAGTTCCGCCGTAAGTGCGAGCAAAACCTGGCACTCGACGGTGGTGATAACCTGACTTACGTTGCGCCAAGTCGCGTTAATCTGAACCTGTCGATGGAGCGTTATCCGGACGTACAATTCCATCAGACACGCGAACACTAAACATACATATAGGGGGCACACCGTTGTTATGCCCCTAAAGTCACGGTTCGGGTTGATTTGACTTACGGGCTTCCTATAAGCTGGTACGTCCGACCGTATTGTTCGCTTAAATGCTTTAGCTGCGTTTTATTCCGGTACCTTAAGGTACCGATGAGGTTTGCTCAGTGCACATGCTGGCACTGACCCAAAGGAAACACGATGAACATTAAAAGTATTCTAATTGAAAAAGCTCTGTCTGCGATGGCCGCGGCAGGGATCCCTGAAGGCACCAACCCAGCGGTGACGCAAAGCACCCGCGCACAGTTTGGTGACTATCAGATTAATGGCGCAATGGGCGCCGCGAAAGCACTGAAAACCAACCCGCGCGAGTTGGCACAAAAGATCATTGATAACCTGGATGTCAGCGACCTGGCTGCGAAAACCGAAATTGCCGGTCCGGGTTTTATCAATATCCACTTAAAGCCTGAGTTCCTGGCTACAAGCCTGGAAGCGGCTAATCAGGATACCAAGCTGGGCGTGGCAGAGCACACTCAGGCACAAAATGTGGTCGTCGATTTCTCTTCGCCAAACCTGGCCAAAGAAATGCACGTAGGTCACCTGCGCTCGACCATTATTGGTGATGCGGTGGTACGCGCCCTTGAGTTCCGTGGTGACAAAGTCACACGTCAGAACCACGTGGGAGACTGGGGTACTCAGTTTGGTATGCTGATCGCCCATCTGGAAGACATGCTGACACAAGGCATTGACCTGGAAAATGTGGCCCTGGCCGATTTAGAAACCTTCTACCGTGATGCCAAGAAGCGTTTTGACGACGAAGAAGGCTTCTCAGACAAAGCCCGTGATTACGTAGTTAAGCTGCAAGGCGGCGATGCGCACTGTCAGAAGCTGTGGCAGCTGTTTATCGACACCTCGGTTAAGCACTCAGAAGAAGTGTACAAAAAGCTTAATGTGACGCTGACTCGCGACGACATCATGGCCGAAAGTGCCTACAACGATCGTCTGGTCGGGATCATTGAGTTGCTAAAAGAGAAAAACATTGCGGTTGAAGATCAGGGCGCACAGGTGGTGTTCCTGGATGAACTGGCAAACAAAGACGGCGAGCCGTCGGTGTTTATCGTGCAAAAATCTGGCGGGGGTTTCCTGTATGCCACAACCGATCTGGCAGCCTGTGATTATCGCTCCAATGAGCTGGGTGCCGAGCGTATCCTGATCTTTGTAGACGCGCGTCAGAGCCTGCATTTTAATCAGGTTGAACTAACTGCACGTAAGGCTGGTTTACTGCGCGATGAAACCAGCTACGAGTTCTGTCCGTTCGGCACTATGATGGGCAGCGATGGTAAGCCATTCAAGACCCGTACCGGCGGTACGGTAAAGTTGGCAGAGCTACTTGATGAAGCGGTGAGCCGTGCCAGCGAGAAACTGGCCGATCGTGCGTCTGAGCTAAGCGAAGAAGCCCGTGCTGAAATCGCCCGTAAAGTGGGCATTGGTGCGGTAAAATACGCAGACTTGTCGAAGCACCGTACCAGTGATTACATCTTCAACTGGGATACCATGCTGAGCTTTGAAGGCGCCACGGCCCCTTATTTGCAGTATGCTTATACCCGTGTGCGCAGTATCTTCCGTAAAGCAGGCGTCGACAGTGCAGCCCTGAGCGGCAGCATCAACATTGTTGAACCACAGGAAAAGGCGCTGGCGCTGAAGCTTCTGCAACTGGAAGAAGTGCTTGATCTGATGATCGCCGAAGCGACACCGCACGTATTGTGTGGATATCTGTACGAGCTGGCAAGTCTGTACATGACCTTCTACGAAGCCTGTCCAATCCTCAAAGATGATGTGGCTGCTGAAGTACGTGAAAGCCGATTGTTATTGTGTAATCTGGTTGCCAGAACACTATACACCGGTCTGGAGCTGCTGGGCATCGAGGTGATGGAGCAGATGTAAGCTTCGGGTGAGATCATGCAGCTCACTCAGTCCATTACATGCTAGACTAAGGCCGCAATATTGCGGCCTTTTGTGTTATATAAGGAATGACCACCATGAAACTTGATGATATTCGTCGCGAATATACCAAAGATGGCCTCTCCCGCGAGAAGCTGGATGACAACCCCATAGTACAGTTTGAGCACTGGCTGCAGCAGGCGGTGGATGCAAACCTCAGCGATCCGACTGCCATGGTGGTGGCCACGGTAGATGAACACGGCCAGCCGTCGCAGCGCATTGTATTACTTAAGCAGGTGGACAATAACGGTTTTGTGTTTTTCACCAATACCGGGTCGCGTAAGGCACAGGAGCTCAAAGGCAATAACAAAATTTCATTGCACTTTCCCTGGCACAATCTGGAGCGTCAGGTGATTGTGTATGGTGAAGCTGAGCCGCTGCCAACTTCGGCGGTGGCGAAGTACTTTCTGTCTCGTCCCAAGGAAAGTCAGCTGGCCGCTTGGGCATCGCAGCAGTCGCGCCCGGTGTCTTCTCGTCAGGCCCTGATGCAAACCTTTAACAGCATGAAAGCCAAGTTTGCTAAAGGCGATATTCCGCTGCCGGATTTCTGGGGGGGTTACTGTGTTAAGCCGCACCAGATTGAGTTCTGGCAAGGGGGAGAGCACCGTCTGCACGACCGTTTTATGTACCGCAAAGATGCAAGCGGGCAGTGGCAGGTTGAGCGCCTGAACCCTTAAGGACATTGCGGTGCGCTTTATTGATACCCACTGTCATTTGGACTTTGATGAGCTCAGAGAGCGTTTGCCACAGCATCTGGCTGATGCGCAGGCGCTGGGTGTTGAGCACTGTGTGGTACCGGGCGTGACTTTGGCCCAGTGTCGCACTTTGCCTGCTTTTGCGCAGCAGTATTCAGGCGTCAAAATCGCCTTTGGCCTGCACCCCTATTTTATGGCGCAGCATAAAGCGGGTGATATGGCGCAACTGGCCGAGCTCGCACACCGGCATAGTTCAGAGTTGGTGGCCATCGGTGAATGTGGAATTGATGCCATAGTGGAGGATATCCCCGCGCAGCAGCAATTGTTTATTGAACATATTGCACTTTCCAATGCGCTTAAGTTGCCGCTGATTGTCCATCACCGCAAAAGCCATCATCTGCTGGCGGCGGCTTTTAAGCAACAGCCCCCTCAAAACGGCGGCGTTATTCATGCCTTTTCGGGCTCACTGCAAGATGCCAACACGTATCTGAAACTGGGGTTTAAACTGGGCGTGGGGGGTACCATCAGCTATCCGCGGGCGGTGAAAACCCGCACTACGCTGGCTCAAGTGCCGTTAGACTCACTCGTGTTGGAAACCGATGCGCCTTCTATGCCGCTAGCGGGCTATCAGGGACAGCCGAACACACCTAAACGGCTGGTGGAGGTGTTTGAGCATTTGTGCGCCATTCGCGAAGAATCCCCTCAAGACATTGCAGAGGTAATTTACAAGACGTCGCAGGAAATATTAAGCAGATAATGCCCTGAATGAAATATGGTAGCACTGGGATTTAGCTACACAAATTTTGGTAGGTTTGATTGTTGCAAAGAGGGGCTCACCCCTCTTGTGATACTTTATGCGTTACCTTAGTCTGTTACACAGTGCATACCGTCAACAGTGTTACAGTTAAAGTTAGTAAGTCTATCACCACACCAGTATTGGCAAGAAACAGGGCGAGTTTCAATTCGACCGCCAGCTACATTTGGCGTTGCCTGAGCATCTAAATTACGCAGATTAGACAGCGTCTTCATATTTTTCTTTTTAATCTGTAATTTCATTTTATTTTCCTTAAACTTGAAATTGCGCCAGCGCTGAATTGATTGCTCAGCGCGGTATGCAAATTACCCATTATGGTAACTTGCAGTTAAAACATTATTTTAATTTCTACCTGACGTCAATAGTTTTAACTTTTTGTTTCTTTTGAATAGTTTATAGCCCATGCAGGTTTTTAGGGCTACTGGCAATGCTATTGTTCATCAGCAACGCTATTGCGGATCTGACGTTTCACTTCCCAGCGCTTTAAGGCTCGGCCAATCTGCCAGGTAAAAATACAGGCAATAGCCAGCATCAGCAGCACCACGCGACCCAGCTCGTGGAAATGGCGGTGACTTTCTGCCATGGCGGATTCGGTTAAATACTCGACGCTGACAAAACCTAGGGGCTGTTGCTCCGTATCATAAATGGGCTCAACAATCGGCTGCTTAGACTGAGTCAGCCCAGCTAAATGGCGGGGCAAGTCGGTTATTTCTGGTGGTGCATCCTGGCCATCGTTGCCGATAATAAATTGGCCTTGTTGATTGTAGAGCCTGACTGACAGTACAAATTCGTCACTGGCGAGGTGGTTACACAAAGCCCTGAGCTGTGGCGTATCCATGCGGCTGAGTGGCAAAGCAGCATTCAGCGCCAGTTGTTTAGTCAGGCTACGACCTGTGTGATCAGCATTGGTGTGTAACAGCTGATGAGAGCGAAAGCTGGTATTAAAGGCCAGCCAGGTAACGGTTAAAAAGCACATTGCCGCGACCAGCAGACGCAGTAAACGGCGGTTGCGTGACGAGGAGAGATATTCAAGGGCTTGTGTATTTTTCATAGATCTTGTTTGCCTGCTGACATGCCATGATTAAGATGTTACAAAGGGCGCATACCGTTACCAAACAAGTACTAATACATCGGTTCAGAAGAACCGGATATGACCCCAATCAGGAGTATCCATGTCAAAGTCACTCGCGTCAATCCAGTTGCGTGCCATCGCTGAGCCTGCTCAGCAGCTTCTTACCTTAGCAAATTGGTACCAGATTGAAAACGAAGATCACCTTAAACCTGGTGCTTGCCCATTGTCAGAAGACGGTCAGTACCTGTGCTTCTTTGGTGGCGAGCTCAGCGAGGAGACTATCCTGGAAATTTTAGGCTTGTGCGAGCGTGCGGATATTGAGGTCTCCAGATTGGCGCTATATCAACCCGCAGCTGATATAGCACCCGGGCTGGTTCTATACACCGAGTCGACACGAGATGTGCGTGCGCCTATTCGCACATTAGCGGCACAATGTGGCCTGCAAGGCGCCGCCATCAGCCAGCCGCCGAGCTTGCGCAAGCCCGGTTTACTGGTGATGGATATGGACTCCACGGCAATCAAAATTGAGTGCATTGATGAAATTGCCAGACTGGCCGGCGTCTATGATGAGGTTGCTGCCGTCACTGCACAGGCGATGGCCGGGCAGCTGGCGTTTAACGACAGCCTGTATCAGCGTGTTGCCAAGCTATCCGGGGTAGAACTGCCGCTTATTCAGCAACTCAAAGATAACCTGCCGTTGATGGAGGGCGTTGCCCAGCTGTGTGCGGTACTGAAGGCCCATCACTGGCGTCTGGCAATTGCCTCCGGTGGCTTTACCTGGTTTGCCGACGCGCTCAAAGCGCCGTTGCAGCTGGATGCTGTTTTTGCCAATACACTGGAAATTGCCGATAACAAGCTCACCGGTAAAGTGCTGGGAGAAGTTGTTGATGGCAGTAAAAAAGCCGAAGTCCTTAAATCCCTGACTACACAGTTTGGCATTGCGCCCAGACAAACCGTGGCCATGGGCGACGGCGCCAATGATTTAATCATGATGGCCGCTGCGGGCTTAGGCGTGGCTGTGCATGGCAAACCTAAGGTGGTCGAGCAGGCCGATGCCGCGATTACCGAAGGGTCGTTGACTCAGCTGCTTTATTTGCTGAGTGTCCCGGTCTAGTTGTGAGTTACTAAAAGCAAAGCGGGCATAAAGCCCGCTTTGTTATCTCCTTAACTCTCCTGCCAGATCTCCCGATAGTGTCTGTCTTCCAGCCACTGGGTAAAGTAAGTATCAAACAAACGCTCCCAGTCGCCTAGCGTGATGTCATAGCGCTCTGTCAGCGCAATAAAGTTGTCCTTATCATACGGGTCCATCGGCATAAAATAGGCTTCAAACAGATATTCGTCGTAGCCAGGGCGTGATGACAATAAGCCCTGCATAATGACCTTATCTTTGCCTTCACGCTGAGCCGCGTAGGCTTCACAGGCACCAATAAACTCGGCTTTATCTGTTTGCGAAAAGTTCAAACCCCGCTCAGCGGCAAAGTCATAAAAGGCCGCAATGCTCAGTGGCGCTGGGTTAGCCACGTGATAGACCTGGTTGCGTTTTTGCGGGTCACTCATGCCCGCGACAATACACGTAGCCGCGCGGTCAACCGGAATAATATCCAGCATGTAGGGGCTCTCAGTCGGGCGCACCTCAATGCTGAGCATCATTTTCAGGATACGGTGGAAGACATCATCCGTGTTACCAATCCCGGTTTTAGATGACCCCGAGATTTCCGAAAAACGGTAAACCGTGTAGGGCACACCGATGAGTGATGCCTGGCGAATGTTTTCTTCCTGCACCCATTTTGACTGACCATACCCGCTGCACAGCAAGGCCGCTTCGTCTGTTGGAATAAAGGACTCACGCGGGTTCACTGAGAAGTGGGAGTCCTTTATCTGGGTGCTGGCGGTGGTGCTGGAGACAAAGTGGATCATCTTCAGCGTGTCCGTACAGCACAGTGTTAGCAGGGCATTGGTACCTGCCACCGACTTTTTAAAAGCAAAGTAGGGCTGGATATGGTTCACATATGACGCCGTATGCACCACATGCTGGATGTTCCGGCACAGTTGTGTCCAGTGCTCGTCGGATACGCCTAATCGGGATTGCTCCATATCACCCGGGACAGGCACAATACGATCAAAATCCAGAGTCAGCGCATACTGCTTGGCATTGTCGGCAATTCGGCTGCGTGCCTGCTCAACGGAGCTGGCACGCACCAGACAGTATATTTTTGCTTTGGTGGTGGCCAGTAGCTCTGCTAGCAGGTGACTGCCTAAAAAGCCCGTTGCTCCAGTAAGCAGCACATGACGGACGTCGCCCTTATAGGCATGCACTATCTCATCGGGCAGCGCCGGCAAGTCAATGCCCGCATCGACAATAAACTCGGGTAACGATGCGTCGTCTTCATGCTGAACCTGGCCATGGGCTTTGTCGATTTCGTCGATCAGGGCCTGAATGGTATTCATGTTCTTAAAGGCATCGGCCTGAATATCAATATTGAGCCGGGCCTTGAGCTGCTGGAAGGTTTTCAGCAATGAGATGGAGTCAAAGCCGTAATCATACAGATCGCAATTCAGATCCAGCTCATCGGGGGTTATTCCCAGCACCTGGCCAACAATGCTCACCACAGTGCCAGCGATATCCTGAGACGCCTCAGTTACTGCCTCTGAACCGTGTTCAAGGCGGGATTGTAGGAGGCGTTTACGCTGTAATAGTGCCATTGTGTTATGCATGATGCGCTCCGGCTCTGTGGTGCAAATGGCCGCCAGGGTGCTGCGCTTGGTGCTGAGCAGCTTGGGCAGTTGTGCAAAGGCATCGTGCATTTGGATCAGCTGATAGCCCTTTTTCTCGGCAAAGCTGTTCTCGATACTTTTCAGCGGGTCATCTGAATGCCAGTAGCCCCAGTTAATTGCCAGGGTCTGACCATGGCGCTGCCGCTTATCTACTTGCTGGTTTCTGGCTCGGGCAAAGGCATTCTGAAAGCCATTGGCGTACGAGTAAGACAGGTGATTCAGGCTGCCAAACACGGCCATGGAAGAGAACAGCACAAAAAAGTCCAGCTCACAGCTGCTGAGCAGGGAGTCCAGCTGCTGCGTGCCTTGTACTTTGACCTGCATTGAGCGGGCAAAGTCGGCCCAGTCGTTTTCTTCTTCCGTGTAGGTGGTGCCGAGGTGAAACACGCCGTTGAGCTGCAATGACTTGTCGCTCAGTAAGTCGCTGAGTGGTTTCAGCCGTTTGGCATCGGCAATATCACATGCCAGGTAATGCACTGTGCCTTTTCCTCTGAGCTGGGTCAGTTGTGGTTGCACGGCTTGCTCATCGCGCCTGCCCAGTAAGATGAGGGTCGCATCAAAGTCTTCCAGCAAGCGCTGGCTCAGTGCCATGCCCAGTTCGCCCAGTGCCCCGGCGATTAGGTAAGTACCGCCATGACGTATTTCATACTCAGGCTTAGCCGTGTCGCTTGCGTCCGGCAGTTGCGTCAGTTGCAGTGCATAGCGCGCAGCATCGCGGTATTGCACTTGATTTGGCTGATGCTCGGTTGCGTTCAGTAAGGTACTGGCAAACTCCTGCAGCAATAATTCGCCCAGACAATCATTCTCATCAAGCTGTTCTAGTAAAGTCCAACTATGTTGTGGATTGCGCAGGTTGTAGCAACGCAGCAGGGCGCTCAGGTCGTCCCGGGTTTCTGTCTGCACGTCTGTCTGAGTGGCATAAAACAGCTGCATTGCGTGATTGTCGTGACGGGCGGTGAGTTGCATCAGCTCGAACAGGGGTTTTATTTGCTGCTGCGGCTCAAGCAATGAACCACAGCCCAGCACAAAAATGGTATCCGGCAGATCTTCAGGATCCAGCGCTGAGTTGTCCAGTTGCTCAAAGCACAGCGAAGTCACCTTACACCCGCTTGCTTGCAGCGGCTTACTGAGGGTTTCAAGCTCGGCCTGGGTGGCTGACACCAGCAAAATATGTCTGTGTGCCAGCTGTGTACTTAGTGATGCCTGCCAGTCCTCTGGCAGATTGAGTGCTGCTGGTTGAAATTGGTTGTCGAGCAGCAGCCAGGGGTTTGTTTGTTCAGTCTCAACCGCTTTTTTGCTGATAAAAGACGTACCAGGCAGGTGCAGCTTTTGCACAGGAGTCGAGTAAAGCGGTTGCCAGCTTGATACCTGGCCGGACTGCCACAGACGCACAATGGCCGCGTATTCATGGTTCTGGTGCAGTGATATCAACTGCTCAGGTGTCAGTTGTTCGCTGGTGTGATTGCTGGTCTTGGAAGCCTGATCAGGCACGGCCCCGCCCAGCACTGTTCGCAGCTCGCTTAATGAGGACACCACCCAGCCGAGTCTGTACGCCTGTGCGGTGCGGCCCAATGCCAAGGTCGCGGCCAGCTGTGTCAGTACCTCAGGCGTGTCAGGTAAAGTCGCGATGTGGTTGGCAAGCTCAGTGACTTTGTGTCCCAGCGCCGCTTTACTGGTGGCCGAGAGCACCACCATCGCCGGGGCGTCTGGCTGAGCTGTGTGTGGCGCTGTGATGTTCGGCTGATACTCTTCGAGCACCACATGGGCATTGACGCCACTGATCCCAAAGGCACTGACGGCAGCTCTGCGCGGCGTATCGCCGTGCTCCCATGGCTGCGCCTGGGTTTGTACCGTGAGCGGTGTATCCTCGAGCGCCAGATAGGGATTAAGTGCCTGCACATGGAGCGACGGCACCAGGGTCTGATGCTTAAGTTGCAGCACAACCTTGATAAGCCCGGCGATACCGGCGGCAATTTCGGTATGACCTATGTTGCTCTTTACTGAGCCCAGCGCACAGCGGGCTGGCCACTGATGCGCATTAAAGGCTGCCTTGAGTGCATCCAGCTCAACCGGATCGCCGAGTGTGGTGCCGGTGCCATGACACTCGATGTAGCTGAGTGTGGCCGGGTTGATGTTGGCGCTGCGCCAGGCTTTATCCAGCAGCTGAGTTTGTGCCCGGGCATTGGGCACGGTAAAGCCCTGTGATTTTCCGCCATGGTTAACCGCCGACCCCAGCAAGGTGGCGTAAATGGCGTCCTGATCGCGCTCGGCTGCCGAGCGTTTTTTCAACATGATCATGCCAACGCCTTCGCCCCGCACTATGCCATCGGCATCGGCAGCAAAGGTTTTGCATCGTCCATCCGGCGACAGCGCACCTATCTCCTGCATGGCCACAGAGGCGGTGGGAGTGTCTATGATATTGACGCCGCCGACAATGGCCTGCTCACATTCACCCATGCGAATGGATGCCATGGCCTTATGTACAGCAACCAGCGATGATGAGCAGGTGGTATCTACCCCTTCGCTCGGGCCGTGCAGGTCGAGGAAGTAGCTCATGCGGTTTGGCGCAAATGCCGGGGAGGTGATCAGCCCTTCGTGATATCCAGACTGACAGCCAATAAATAACCCGGTGCTGGTGCCTGCCAGCGATTTTGGGTCGTATCCGGCATTCTCAATACACTGCCAGACATGCATCATCAGCAGGCTTTCCTGCAACTGAATGCGCTCACACTCTGCCGGGGCAATATTGAAGAATAAAGGGTCAAACTCGGTGTCGCGTCGCAGGCGGCCCAGCCAGTTAATTTCGCCGGGCCAGCTGAGCTCGCGATTGGCCGGCTGTGGCCAGTCGTGGCGGGTCACACAGTCTTTGCCTGTGTTCAGGTTATGCCAGAATTCGTCCAGGTTACTCGCCTCGGGGAAGGCGGCACTGATCCCGACAATGGCGATCGCTTCATCGTTTGAGGCATTCACCGAGGCTTGTTCTGCTGCTGTGTCCGTTGAGCTTGTCTGCGTCTCGCTAGTCGTGGCGATCAGCACATCGCCATACTCGGCGATAATATGGGCTCTGAGGCTGTTCAGGGTCGAGTGCATAAACAGCACGCTGGGTGACAGCTCAAGCTGATAGCGGCTGTTGAGCTGATTGATAAAGGTAATGAAAGCGATGGAATCCGCGCCAAACTCGCCCAGATCGGTATCTCCGTCCAGTGTATCCGGCTGCACGCCGAGTAAAGCCGCCACCATAGTGCTCAGCTGCTCAGTCAGAGCAGCGTCCAGCGCGGCTTCACTGCTAAACTGGGCCGCTGGTGTGGCGGTGTCACTGACTTGCTCATGGTTTGTGTCGGCCGGGGTATATTGCACCAGCGTCTGAGGCTGTTGCAGTGCCCGGTAAAAAGCGTCTATGCCACTGTTGGTGGGCATGGCCGCATCCGTATGGGCAAACTGGGCTTTGCGCTGCATACCGCCGTCTTGCCAGAAAGGCCAGTCAATACTGGCGCTCAGGCCATGACGATTACCGTTGATAACCTGAGCATGACGCTGATTCATATAGCTGTCGAGAAACGCATTGGCCATGGCATAGTCGCCCTGAGAGGCCGCGCCCTGTACGCCACTGAGCCCGGCAAAACAGGCGAAGAAGCGCAGCGGCAGATCCGCAGTGGCCTCATCCAGCGCCACCACGCCCGTGACCTTGGGCGCCAGCACTTGCGCAAAGGAAGTCGGGGTTTTGTTACACAGCAAAGCATCCTGCACTATGCCGGCGGCGTGGATCACGCCATGGAGCGCGCCAAATTCACGTACTACGTCCCGTACCAGCAGCAGGGCATTCATCTTTTGAGCCACGTCCAGCTGTCTATAAACCAGTTGTACCTGACCTTGTTTAAGGTTGCGCAGCTGCGTCTCTACCTGAACGTCATCAGCGGCTCGCCGACCTGTCACGACCACTGTAGTGGCAAACGGTAAAGCGGCCAGTTCGGCAATAAAGTGACGACCAATGCCCCCGAGCCCGCCGGTGATCAGATACACGCCATCGGGTTGCCACGCACTGATCGGGTTCACATCGCTCACCGGTTGATAGTCCAGTACTGTGCGGCTTGTGCCCTGATAAGCAATGACCGAGTCGGGCGCATTGCGGTTATCGGTGAGCAGAGTGTGCAGCGTATCTGAGCTCAGCGTCGGGTCTGCCAGCAACAGCTGTGTGCGCAGCATTGGGTGTTCAATGCTGGCGGTTTTCAGCAGGCCGTGCAGGCAACTGTTGAGGTTAGCCAGCGGCTCGGCCTGAGTGTTGCCTATCACCAGCTGTAATAGAGTCGGCTGTCTGGTTTTAGCGAGCGACTGTATGATGTCGAGCAGCTGAATCCCATAGTCACTAACCTGCTGCTCCGGTGCGTAGTGGCTTGAGCTAAGCACCTGGGTGATGGCACCGGCGACTTCACACTCCGGCAGGTCGCACAGCACCACACAGTGTGACGCTGCACTGCCGGACGCAGCTGTCTCACTGTTTGTCACCACAGGCTGGGTGCGCCACTTGGGTACACTCAGCGTGCATGGGACCAGCTCTTCTGTTTGAGTCTGACTCAGGCCAAGTGTGTACGGCTTCAGATCAAACGGATAAGTGGGCAGGCTCAGTTTGCCTACCTGCTCTCCCTGATACAGGAAGTCCCAGTCTTCAAAGCCGCTGTCCAGCCAGTGGCTCAAAATAGCCTGGTAGTCGCCCTGTGCCAGCCAGCCGGCCGGTGTACCAACGGGAACTGGGTTCAAAGATACTTGCTCACTCCTTGCCAGGTAATGCGTCAACTGGGTTTTAAGCTCGTTTAGAGAAGACACCACAAAGCCTGCGCGATGTGCCATCACCTGGCGACCGGTTTGCAGGGTGTAGGCCAGGCTGACTCTCAGCGCATCATCGCACAGGGTACGCTCAAGCCAGTTCAGCAGCTCGCTCACCTGACGTTGCAACACTGCTGGTGTGGCTGCCGACAGCACCACGATGGAAGGCTGGCTGCTCAATGTATTCTGTGTTTGTGCAACCGGTGCTTCTTCCAAAATGGCATGGGCATTGGTGCCGCCAATGCCAAATGAGCTGACCGCGGCCCGCCTTGGCAACAAAGGGGTTTCCCACAAGCGCGTGCTGTCGACGATATAGAACGGCGAGTTAGCCAGGTCCATATGTGGATTCGGCTCATTGTAGTGCAAGGTGCCGGGCAGCAGTTTGTGGTGCAGCGACAAGCTGGTTTTCACCAGTCCGGTGAGCCCTGCCAGGGTATCTGTGTGGCCCAGGTTCGATTTTACGGCGCCCAGTCCACAATATTGTTTTGCTTCGCTATGCGGCTGATAAACCTGTTGCAGTGCCGCAAATTCAATGGGGTCGCCCAGCGCGGTGCCGGTGCCATGGGCTTCGACATAACTGATACTCGCCGGTGAAACGTCGGCGCTTTGCAGTGCCTGGGTGATCACCTGCATCTGGCCTTCCGTGCCCGGGGCAAAGAAACCGGCCTTGTTGTTGCCATCGTTGTTCACCTTCACCGCCTTAATCAGGCTGTAAATGTGATCGCTATCCTGGGTTGCCTCATCGGCCCGTTTGAGCACCACCACAGAGACGCCATTGCCGCCTATCATGCCATCGGCTTGGGCATCAAAGACTTTGCAGCGCGCATCGGGGGCAAAGTTGAGGCCTTTTTCTATCTTGTATCCTGTGCTGCGCTGCGGGAATAAACAGGCTGCGCCAACAATGGCATAGTCTATGTCACCGGCTTTAAGCGCCGAGCAGGCCAGTGCCAGGGCGCTCAGGGATGAAGAGCAATTGGAGTGCACAAACAGACTTGGGCCGGTCAGACCCAGATGATAGGAAATACTGGTTGCCAGCGTGCCGGGCTGATTCAGCGTCGATGCAACATAGTCCTCGGCATTGAGCACAAACTCCCCGTTGCTGAATTTGTCATACAGGTTAAGGTCGGTCAGGTCGCCGCCAGAGGCGGAAATATACACGCCGGTGTTGGGCATTTGGTCACAGCGATAACCGGCGTCTTCCACCGCTTTCCAGGCATGCAGTAACAGCTGGCGCTGGGCATAGCTCATGGTACGGGCTTGTTTTTCCGAGAGATTAAAAAAGCCGGGGTCGAATTCATCCTGGCCTTCAACCCAGGTATCAAGCCAGATCATAGCTGGGTCTGACTCGGCGCGTTGGCTGTGGCGAACCAGGTTGTTGCCTTCAATGAGGTTTTGCCAGAATGTCTGCGCGTTGGGAGAGTCCGGGTAATGACAGGATAAGCCTATCATGGCAATCGCCTGATCAGCGGTTGTCGGCTTTGCAGGGGGCACCGGCTCTGGTGCTTGAGCAGGCGCTGCAATCGGGCTGGTGACTTTGGTCGATAAATAGTCGCACTGGGCGTTAATGGTACTGTACTGAAACACCTCCGTCAGCGGCAGGTCGATATTGAACTTAGCGCTCAGTTTGGTGGCCAGTACATTGGCCAGCAGGGAGTCGCCCCCAACCGTGAAAAAGGGCGCATCCGGCGCAACCTGACTCACGTCCAGCACATCACACCAGACGGCCGAAACCTCGGCCTGTAGGTTTCGCTCTGGTACGGCTGCGCTGAGGTTTGCTCCCAAAGTTGAGAGGGCGGCCTGCGCGGTGTGTGAGCTAAACGGCAACTGGCTGAGCAGCGCCTGTTTATCCACTTTGCCATTGTTGGTCAGCGGCAGCGCGGGCACGGAGACAAAATACGCTGGTACCATGTACTCGGGCACAAGCTTTAACAACTCGCCACGAATGGCTTCATCGGATAGCGGCACCTGGGTGACCAGGTAGGCCACCAGCACGTCACCATGACGTTTGCTGGCAGCTAGCACGCAGGCGTCCTGAATGGCCGGGTTGCTCAGCAGGGCGTGTTTTACTTCGCCAAGCTCTATGCGGTGTCCACGGATCTGAACCTGATCGTCGCAGCGGCCCAGGTATTCATACTGGCCCTGTGCATTAAGGCGTGCCAGGTCACCGGTACGATAGAGGCGTTCCTCGCTTTGTCCGGCAAGCGGATTAGGGATAAAGCGCTCTGCGGTCAGTACCGCTCTTTGATGATATCCCCGACTGACGCCGCAGCCTCCAACGTACAACTCGCCGGGCTGACCCGCCGCGACAGGACTTTGCTGTTCATCCAGTAAGTACAGGCGATAGCCGGGCAGCGGCTTTCCTATAATGCTCTTGCCCGGGTTCTGTTCGACCAGCTCGCGGGTGATTAGCATCTCGGTGACATGCACGGTGGTTTCTGTGATGCCATACATGTTGACCAGCTTGGGTAGCGGCTGTGCTGCCTCAAACCAGGGCGTGAGTTTACTCAGCTCCAGCGCTTCACCACCAAAGATCACAGTGCGCAGAGAGCGTGTCAGCGCAGGTTGCGCCAGCAAATGCGTCATCAGCGGATAAAACGCCGATGGCGTCTGATTTAAAATGCTTACCTGATTGTCGTGAATAAAGCGTGCGAACGCAGCACTGTCTTTTTTGCAGGCGTCGTCTACGATTACCAGTTTGCCACCATGGGCCAGCGCGCCCCAGATCTCCCATACGGAGAAATCAAACGCAAACGAGTGGAACAGGCACCAGGTATCCTGGACATTAAACCCAAACCCAGGCTGGGTGTTGTTCAGTAAAGCGGTAATGTTGCTATGCTCAACCAGCACGCCTTTGGGCTGACCCGTTGAACCCGAGGTATAAATGATATAGGCCAGCGCTTGCGGTGCCAGAGCTATGCCCGGAGCGGTAACGGGTGCCATCGTGCTGCTTTTTAGGCAGTCACTGAGGCGATACGCCTGGCTATGTGTGACAGGCAGTGTTAGCTCGTCGCTCATCAGTACCAGCGCCGGATCGGCATCGGCCAGAATAAAGCGGGCTCTGTCCTCTGGCGAGTTGGGGTCGACCGGCACGTAGGCACTGCCGGTTTTCAGCACCGCCAGCATGGCAACTATCATTTCCACACTCGGGCGCAACAGCAAAGCAACCCGGCTGCCGGGCCGCGCGCCTTTGGCAATTAAGGTATGGGCCAGCTGGTTGGCCTGCTGCTCCAGTGCCTGATAACTCAGCGTGGCACCGGCAAACGAGAGTGCCGTCTGGGTTGGGTGCTGCGCGGCCTGTAAGGTGAAGTTGTCAACCAAAGTAGCGGGGTTTGCGCTCGGTGTCTGTGACTGACCATCGGGTGGTAAGTCACCGCTAAGCAGCACATCTTCCAGTAGTTGCAGATAATTATCTGCCAGGGTTTGCACGCTATGACGTTCATAAGCGTTGGTCGCAAATTTAAAGGCCAGCTGATAGCTGCCACCCAGCGGGGTGACCTCCAGGCTCAGGTCCAGTTCGGCATCTTGCTGGAATTCTTGCCACAGCGCGCCCAGTAGCGCCTGATTGTCTTCGACCCAGTCGGCCTGAATAAAGTTATGGCAGGCATAGCCTATCTGAAACAGCGGGTGAACACCCAGTATACGCGGCGCATTGACGGCGCTGAGTAGCTCAGACAAGGGCAGGGCGCTGTGACTGATCACGGCGTCCAGCTGTGTCTGATTCGCCCGTGCCTGGCTGACAAAATTTGTGCTGTTATTGCGGGTCAGTGGCAGTGGCAATTGATTCACAAACAGGCCCAGCGACTGCGCCATACTGGCTTTTGGCCGTTGCATCACAGGCGTGCCCAGGATCAGTTCATTGCGACCAGTGAGACGGCTCAGTAACGCCTGAAACACGGTTAAGAAAAACACCGAGGTGCTAAGCTTGTGACGGGCTAAAAACTGCTCGAGTTGCTGCTGCGTGCTGGCTGGCAAGTTGAGCGTCACGCGCGCACTGTTTGGCTCGTCCGGGCTTACTTGCGTTGTGCGTTTTCCAGGCAGGGTCAGTGGTGTGTGCGCAGGATTCAGTGACTGCTGCCAGAATTGTTTTAGCGTGTCTGCACTTGGGCTGGTCAGCAGCTGCTGCTCCCAGTTAAGGTAGTCGAAAAAGCCCTGGTCGGGCGCTGCCGTTGGTGCGCCTTCATGATAGGCCTGCCATAGCTGAGACAGCAGCTGGGTGGCGGAGACCCCATCGATGATCAGATGGTGCAGCACGATCACCATCACATGGCGTGACTGAGCGCCCGACGCCACTTGCCAGGCGCTTGCGCGTAGCAATGGACCTGACAGATCAAAAGGCACTGCAATGGTCTGTTGTATTGCATCAGTCAGGGCTGCCTTAGAGGTCGGTGCCAGAGACGTTTGCTCAATCCGGATTGCATCAGGATGGATCTGTTGCGTGGGTCGGCCATCCGTTTCGTGAATACGCAGGCGCAGCACCGGGTGGCGCTGACAAAGACTGTCCAGCGCTTGTTGCATACGGGCAACGTCCAGGCTGGCAAGCTCGAATACCAGCGGGATATTGTAGCTGCTCAGCGTCGGGTTTTGCTTGTGCAGCAGCCACAGACCCTGCTGGGCTTTTGACAGCGGCAGTTGCCCTAATGGCGTTTGTTGGCTGAGCGGCTCTGCGTGTGTTACCTGCACCGTGGCGATATTGGGTTGCTGTTTAACAAGGTAAGCATGCAACTGGTTGAGGGTTTTCACCTCAAATAACAATGCTGGTGGCAGGGCGTCCAGGCCAAGCTGAGGATCGGCCTCAAGCTGCTGTACGACGGACATCAGCATAATGGAATCAAAGCCCATGTCTCTAAAGTCGAGGTCGTTGTCGAGTTCTTCCATCGGCAGTTTACTGACTTGCGCCACCACGGCTTTAAGGTGGTCCATTAACGCACTATCACTCAGCGCAGCCATGTTATGTGCTGCCGGTATCTGGGTGTCAACCTTGGCTTGCGGGGTTATCCAGCGAGTGAGCTTGTCCGGGTTACCGTATAAAAAGCACTGTTGTGTATGCGGCTTGGCAAACAGCTGATAAAAGGCTTTCAAACCTATGTTATCAGGCATAGCAGCAAGGCCCTGCGAGCGCAGCAAACTTTGCTTAACAGCGTCCATTTGCATGCCGCCTTGTGCCCACAGCGGCCAGTTTACCGACAGGCTCAGGCCATGGCGCTGACCTTGCTCACCCCATTGCTGGCGCTTGAGCATATAGGCATCTAAGAAAGCATTAGCGGTGGCATAATCGGCCTGACCCGGGTTACCTAAGCACGCGGCGATAGATGAAAAGCAGATAAAGAAATCCAGCGGTACTGCTTTGCTGGCCTCATCCAGCGCCATTACCCCTGAGACCTTGGGTGCCAGCACGCGCTGGACCGCCTGCGGAGTTTTGCTTGCAATCAGTTGATCGTCAATCACACCAGCGCTGTGCAAAATTCCGGTCAGGGCACCGTGCTGCGCACCAATGCGGTTAAGCAGCTCAGCACACTGGGTTTGAGTGCTGATATCGGTTTGGTAATAGTGAATTCGGCTTGTATCTCCAAGCATCCCGAGCGATTCAGGCGCGGTGCGACGACCTGTGATAATCACCTGAGCATGGCGGGTTTGAGTCAGGATCTCTTTGGCAAAGCACTGACCCAGCTGGCCAAGGCCGCCGGTGATCAGATACAGGCCATTTTCTTTCCACGGCATCAAAGCGGGCACATCGCTGTGTTGTGGCGTCAGCGTTTGTATCTCGCACTGACCCTGAATAAAACACAGCACTTTGTGCTGGGTATACTGGCTTGCCCGAACAAGGTGCGCCGCAGATTGTGCAGGGGTATCGCTCTGTACCAGCTGCACACTCAGTAAGTGGTGTTCCAGTGCGGCGGTTTTCAGCACCCCTGCCAGCGCCATCAGCAGAGGTTCACCCGCTGGCACGAGCAGCTGGATAAGCAAAGGCTCAGTGGTGCTGGCAAGCTGTTTGACATGTGCAATCAGGGCGATGGTCAGCGCCTCAATACGCTGTGCTGTGTCACCTGATGTATCTTGCAGCACAATGGCATCTGGTATTTTGTTGTGCGGTGCCAGAGTAATGACCTGGCGTTTGCCAGACCAGTTTGCCTGTGAAGTCGCGTCCAGCGCTTGCCACTGCGGGATGAGGTGCAACAGCGAGTCTTCTGCGATGGCCGTCGGGGCCGGTTGCCGGTTCAAGTGGGTGAGTTTGGGTGCTCCGCTGAGCCAGTGTGGTGTGCGGGCAAACGGATAGGTCGGCAGGCGCAGTAAGGTCGGCTGAGCTGAGTAAAATGCAGACCAGTCGAGTTCGGCGCCGACCACCCATAAAGCGAGTAGCTTGTTCAGCTCACCGGCTTGCGTCCAGCGGTTAAAATCGTCTTTGTCCAGCGCTGCCAGAATGGCTTTGCCTTGTTTACTGTTGCCCTGTTTATAGGTGCCCGCTTGCTGATTGGCAAAGTCACTCAGTTGGGTGTGCACCTGGGCCAGGCTGTCGGCAACAAAGGCCATACGACAATCCATGGCTTCGCGCGCGCTTTGCAGCGTATACGCCAGCGCTTCCAGTGCGCTGTCATTCAGTTGCGCCTGAGCGAGCCAGTTCGCCAGTTTGCGGGCTTTGTCGCGCAGCACCTCGGGGGATTTTGCCGACAGTGTGATGATCACCGGCTGTGCGCTGCCTGCTTGCGCTGCGGCTTTTGTCGGCTGATATTCTTCGAGGATCAGGTGTGCATTAGTGCCACTGAAACCAAATGAACTGACACCAGCGCGACGTGGCTGGTCATCCGGCACAGTCCAGGGCTGCGTATCCTGGGCGACATAAAACGGCGTATCCTGCCAGTCGATATGGCTGTTGCCCTGCTGATAATGCAGCGAAGCAGGAATGGTTTTGTGCTGCATGGCCAGCACGGTTTTGATCACACCGGCGACGCCAGCGGCGGTCAGGCAGTGGCCGATGTTGGTTTTGACCGAGCCCAGTGCACAGAACTGGCTGCGCTGGGTCGCTGTACGAAATGCCCGGGTCAGGGCCTGAAATTCAATGGGGTCACCGAGCTTAGTCCCTGTGCCATGGGCCTCAATCAGGCTAAGAGAGTCCGGGGCGATATCAAATTGCTCATATATACGGCTATGTAACTGCTGCTGAGAAACTGAGCTGGGCGCCGTGATCCCGCTGGTGGTGCCGTCCTGGTTGGTGGCTGAAGCTAAAATAACCCCCAGAATATGATCGCCATCACGCTCGGCATCGCTCAGGCGTTTTAATACCACCACACCGACACCTTCTCCTGGCACAAAGCCATTGGCTCTGTCATCAAAAGTATAGCAAGTGCCGTCGGCACTGAGCATGCCCGCCTTGCCGGCATGTTGTGAAAACTGTGACGTGCATAAGGTGGTAACGCCCCCGGCCAATGCTGCGTCTATTTCGCCGTTTTTCAGCGCCTGACAGGCACTGTGCATGGCTACCAGTGACGACGAGCAGGCGGTGTCTATGGCCAGCGCTGGCCCTTTCAGGTTCAGATAATAAGAAACCCGTGCCGGGATCACTGAACCAGCATTGCCCCAGAACAATTGCGCGGGGGCATCCTGGGGTGCCAGCGAGGCGTAGTCGCCCTGCGCACAGCCCAGATAAACGCCGGTATTGCTGCCCGCAGCCTGAGTGATCATATTAGCGTCTTCCAGCGCCCGGTAGGCCTCTTGTAAAAACAGTCGCTGCTGCGGATCCATCACCTCAGCTTCTTGTGGTGTGATGGAGAAAAACGGCGCGTCAAAGCTGGCAATGTCATCCAGCAAGCTGGCGTAGCGACACCAGTTTTGTGCTTCGGGTGACAAGTTGTTCAGATCCCAACGTTGCTGCGCACGCACCGAGGTACGTTTGTTGCTCAGTAGTTCCCAGAACTCGTCCACATTGCTGGCATCACCAAACTGACCACTCATGCCCACGATGGCAATTTTGTCTGCGTTGTTATGACTGGTTTTGTGAGCCGGTTTTACTTCATCTGTAGCGGGTTGAATCGACTTTGGCGCAGCCTGTTGTGTAGTCGCCATCGCAGGCTGCGCTTTGTGCATGAGAGCCATTGCCTTATCGCGGTGCTCAGCCACTATGTGCGCGCTCAGCGTCGCGATGGACGGAAAATCGAACAACAAGGTTGGCGGCAGACTTAGGTTGAAGTGGGCATTGATCTCATCGAGGATCTGAATGGCCAGGATTGAATCCACGCCGTAATCGGCAAACGAGTCATCCGGGTCTAATTCATCCGCCGTCATGCTCAGCGCCTGGCTGGCGATCCCAGCGAGGGTTTGGGCGACGAAATCGCTCAGGGTTGCGCTGTCTGTTGCAGGCTGCGAGTCGGTCTGTGTCTGTTCGGGTTGTTGCATTGCCGTATTGTGGTCTGAAATTGGTGTTGTTTGTTGAGCCGGTTTTGCGCGTTGTTGCACCAGGTGGCCATTGCTTTGCGCGCACAGCACTTGCTGCGGCGATTGAGCGTCTGTGGCAGAGGCTGCCAGCGCGAAGCCATTGCTGCTCAGTAACTGCTGCCAGCGCGGCTGCGACAATAAAGGCGAGCCTGGCAGGCGCAGTGTGGTGTCTTTGCTCAGCCACCAGCCTTCGAGCAGGCCAAAGGTCAGCTGAGTAAACAGCGATGGCTGAGTCACTTCGTTGATTAATAACAGACCACCGCGCTTCAGGCAGGCCTTGGCGTTGTTCAGTGTGGTTAGCATGTCTGCAGTGGCGTGCAACACATTGGTGGCAATCACCACGTCATAGCTGGCTAAGTCAATATGTTGCTCAGCAAGTGGCTTGCTGACGTCAAAATAGGCCGTCTGCACAAAAGGATAGTCCGATTGAAACTGTGCTTTGGCATGGCTGAAAAAGGCTTGCGACAAGTCGGTGTAAGCGTATTCAGTGATGCTAAAATCGCGCAATTCGGGCAGCACTGTGCGCGTGGTGCCGCCGGTGCCTGCGCCAATCTCCAGGATCCTAATGGGCTGCTCACCTAAACTTGCCAGGTAGTGGGTAAGCTGAGTAACCAGTGCCTGATTGGCGTGCATGGCCACCGGGTTATCTCGGTATACCGATTCAACCAGCGCCAGTGAGCCGCCAGGAAACAGCACATCAGTGGCTTTACGCTGGCCGGATAAAATCTCGGGCAGTGCCGCCAGCGCTGCGTTGAGCAGCGCATAGTCATCCTGTTCCAGCACAGTCTGCTCGGCTGGTGGCTCCGGCAGAGTAAGCTCGTCGTCTTGCAGTAATCCTGCCTCGCTCAGGTAGCGTGCGGTTTCCTGCCACCATAATTCGAAGTAAGCCGGCAAGGCTGATAGCGCCTTGGTGCGCTCAGCCGGATGCTGCCAGCCTGCATTAATGAGCGCCTGACACAGCGCATAGAGTATCTCGGTGTCAGCGGATTGAGTACCGAGCGCCAGCGCCGGTGCGGCCAGTTCAGGCTGGAATGCGTTATAGCGACATTCTGAAGAGTAACTGCTGCGTACCAGCGCCGCCTGTGCGCGCTCTGGTGTCATTTTCACCACGCCCACTTGCGTCAGCGATGAAGACATGAACTTTGCCAATGCCGCCATGCCTGATCGCGCGTCGACAGAGCCAATCCCGGCCTGGCGCATTTTACGCTGATAATACGGGTCGCTGACCCGGCCAACGTCGCCCCAGTAACCCCAGTTAACCACCTTGATGGGCAGCTCAGTCCTGGTGGAGCGGGCCAGACTATCCAGATACTGACAGCCCGCAGCATAGTTACTCTGGCCAGGGGCTGGCGAGAAAGACTGCATTGAAGAGAACAGCAGGACGAAGTCGAGCGACAGGCCTTTACACACGCTCAGTAAGGTTTCGCCACTGGTCTGTTTGGCCTGATAAGCTCTCAGGAACTGGGCGTCGTCCATGTTGGCCAGGCTCTGATCTTCCAGATGCAACACAGAATGTACCACGCCATGGAGCTGCCCATAGTCTTGCTTAATGGTGTCCATCACGGCACGCATGGCTGCTTCATCGCAGGCATCGGCCTGAATATACTGCGGTGCAGGGCCCAATTCACCCAGTCGCGCGATGGCCTGCTCAATGTCTTCATTCAGCGCACGGCGGCCAACCCAGACAACTTGTGCCTGATGCTGGCGGATCATCCATTCACTCCAGACCTGGCCCAGGCCACCTGCGCCGCCCAGCACCAGATAGACGCCATCCTGGCGATAGGCTGACTCTCCTGAATCCAGGTAGGTGTGCTCGCAGGCGCTGAAGGTATGCCAAATGTCGTCGCGGTGCGCATAAAAGCCAGCAGGCAAGCGCGTAGTCTGTTGCCAGTGGCTTGTCTCTTCTTTGCATTCAGCACTTAAATCGACAATGCGGACGTGCCAGCGCGGGTATTCCTGAGCCACGCTTTGCAGCAATCCAATCAGCCCAGCGCCATGTGCATTGACGGTTTCGTCATGCACTTGCTGGGTCTGGAAGGTGAGTAAAGTGAGGGCCAGCGGCTCTGTGCCTTTACCTTGTTCTAGTAAGGTTTTTAGGTGAGTAAACAGTTTTAGTGGCTCTGCGTACTCGTCTTTGGCGACCCACAACAGGTGATCAGCAGGTTGCGCCGAGTCTGTACACCAGGCTGGTTTAAGCGACGCGGGCCCCTGATAATCAAAGCGGTGTTGAGTCGTTTCAGCAGGTGGCAGTGCTGTCAGATGCTGCCAGCCAGGGAGTACCGTAAACAGCTGAGTCGCATCGGCATCGCGCGCCATTGAGCGGGTCGAAAATCCGCGCAGGCGCACATACACCTCACCTTGTTCATCGCAGATATCGACATCAAACTTCTGGCTGCTGGCATCAGCATGGGTGGTTTGGGTTGCACAGGCTATCAGTGTTTTACCCGATGGCAGCGGCGTAAGTAATTCAGCCTGTTCCAGTGCAAAGGGCAACCCCGGGCGGGCATCTTGTGCAAAACCCAGCAGGGTATGCAGGGCGCTGTCGAGTAGCTCGGGGGCAAAAGCAAAGTCGGGGGCAATAACCGGGTTGAGTTCGCCCTGTGCCTGTTGGTCTGCCACAGATAATGTGGTGATGCGCTGAAAAGCCGGGCCATAGTCAACGCCTGCGGCGCTAAATTGCTGATATAACTCAGAGGCTGCGACTGTGCGGGCGTCAGACAGTGCTTCGATGGTGTGCGTTGCGATGCCATGCTCTGTGACCTCGGCCTGACCGCTGGCATACACCTGGCGCGCATTACGTGCTTCACGGTATAACTCAAATGTTACCCGATCACCGGTTTGTTTTAGCGACAAATAAACCGGACCGCTCTGCGCGTCGACGGTCACCGGTCTGCGCCAGTTCACCTGACTCAGGCGCAGCGACTGGTTATCCGCCAGCTGGCCCGACAAGGTCATGGCGCCATGGACCATTTCAAGCGTACAGACGCCGGGCAGCATAGCCTGGCCCTGCACCTGATGGTCACGTAAAAAGTACTCATTGCCTGTAAAGTCACTGGCAAAGGTCAGCTCACCCAACGCCGGTATACTGCGATGCAGCAGCGGATGCAGGTGTGAGAGTTGCCCTGCGTCTTCCGCGTCGAGCCAGTAGGGTTTATGCTCAAACGGATAGGCAGGCAAGCTAATACGTTGCGGGCAGAGTTTGCCATAGCAGGTTTGCCAGTCGATGATATCGCCCTGTACCCAGCCGGTTATGCGCGCAGCGAGTGTATCGCGAGTGGCTTCGCTCTGCTCTGCAGTGGCGGCAACTTTACTATAGTGCCAGTCGCCAGCCTCACCGGTAACAAACAGGCTCAGTTGTGCTTTGACAAAAGCCAGCGAGTCTGCCGCAAACCCCATCCGGTGTTTCATCGACTCCCGGCCCACCGTGAGCGTATAACTTAAATCTTGCAGCTCAATCGAGTTATCCGAATCAAGGTAGGCAAGCAAGTCTTCGGCACGCTGCGTGAGCGCAGTCCGGGTTCTCGCCGACAGCAGTATCGGCAGGGCGGTGTCTAACGCTGAGCGCTCTGGATTGAGGTATTGTGGTGATTCTAAGATCACATGGGCATTCACCCCGGCAAAACCAAAGGAGGATATTCCGGCAAGGCGCTGCTCGCCTGCCCAGGACACACACTCGGTGGCTAACTTAAACGGCGATTTCTCCAGAGAGATTTTCGGATTCAGTGTATCGAAGTTTTGCAGCGGCGGCACCTGCTCGTGCTCAAAGGCCAGCAAGGTTTTGATCACCCCGGCAATACCGGCGGCCGACTCTAAATGGCCGATATTGGTTTTCACGGTACTGAGATAGCAAGGTGCATCGGGCGTTTGCTGTTTACTGGCGCGAAACGCGCGTTTCAGGCCCTGGATCTCCAGTGGATCGCCCAGCACGGTGCCGGTGCCATGTAATTCGACAAAGCCAATCTGATCAGAGCCTACCTGGGCATGGTCGATGGCTTGCTGGATCACCCGCGACTGTGAAAACGGGCTCGGTGAGGTCAGGGTATTGGTTTTGCCTGAGTGCCCCACAGCGCTACCTTTGATGATGCCATAGATGGTGGCATTCAGCGCTTTGGCGGTCTCTATCGGTAGCAACAACACCATGCCCACGCCTTCGCCACGGACATAGCCGTCGGCTTCGGCATCTAGGGTTTTACAGCGCCCCTGCGGCGACAGCACGCCCAGCTTACTAAAGCTGACATAGCGGTTTTTGGTGATCAGCAGGTTGACGCCACCAACCAGCGCGGCACTTATTTCGCCAGAGCGAAAGTCATTCATGGCTTTGTGAATGGCCACCAAAGACGAAGAGCAGGCGGTATCGACGGTTTCACTCGGCCCCTGAAAATTGAAATAGTGCGAGATGCGATTAGCAAACACCCCGGTCGACATGCCGGTCAGAAAGTGCGGGTCGATATTGCCGGTCGAAAATTCCTGATAGTCGGTATTGCTGCACCCCAGATAGACGCCGGTGGCGGTATTTTTAAACTGCGATGGCGTGAGCCCCGCATCTTCAAAGCAGGCCCAGGCCAGCTCCATACTCAGGCGCTGCTGGGGATCCATGCTCTGCGCTTCTTTGGGGGAGATGGCAAAAAAGCCGGCATCAAACCCGGCGATATCACCAATAAAGCCGCCCCATTTGCTGATGGACTTTTGCGCCTGTTTATCAGGCTTTGGATCGTAGTATTTTTTCCAGTCCCAGCGCTCACCGGGCACTTCGCTGATACTGCTGATTTTATGACTGAGGTTGTGCCAGAACTGATGTTTGTTATCGGCGCCCGGAAAACGCAGAGACAGGCCGACGATGGCAATATCCGGTGTCTTGTCTGGCAAAGAGGGAGTCTGCGGGTTGTGTTTGCTTGTCATGATCTGTCTCGATAAACGTCTAGTCGGGCTGCGCAAACGCTGTTGTTTGAGCGTCGCGCGGGTCTTTCTCAATCGGGCAGCCACGTTTATGGCGTGACTGCCACAGGGTTACTTCTCGTAAATGGTGTTGTTGATCACCAGCACATCAATGCCGGACATCAAAAACACCGCCAGCATGTCCTCAACTGAGTGGACAATGGGCTTACCCATGATGTTAAAGCTGGTGTTCAGCAGTACCGGCACACCGGTGATTTCACGGAAGCTGTCGATCAGCTTATAGTATGGCGCGTTCCATTCTTTCTTCACGCTTTGCAGACGGCCGGTGTTGTCGACATGCACTACGCCCGGCACCTTGTCGCGCACCGCTTCTTTAAACACCAAAGTACGCTCCATATAAGGAGATTCCTGATAGTCCTCAAAGTATTCGTCGCCATATTCATGCAGAATTGACGGCGCAAAGGGGCGGAATTCTTCGCGGAACTTAACCCGGGCGTTCACTGTGTCTTTAATGTCCACCAGACACGGGTTGGCCAGGATTGAGCGGTTGCCCAAAGAGCGCGGACCAAACTCGGCACGGCCCTGTGCCCAGCCGATGATTTTACCTTCAGCCAGAAACTCCGCGGTTTTCTTATACACGTCTTCGCCATAATCGGTGGCTTTAAGGTGGCTGTAGCGGTGCAGTTTATCCAGTGATTTTTGCTTCACCTCAGAGCCGGTATAGGGGCTTTGAATTTGCGTAGAAGGCTGCCAGCTTGGGTTGTCCTGCTGGTAGCACAGCAAGGCGGCACCAATGGCATTGCCATCATCTGCCGGGGCTGAGGGTACAAAAATGTTGTCAAATTTGGATTTCGCCAGCGCGGTGCCCATAAAGGAAGAATTCAGTGCACAGCCGCCGGAAATCGCGAGGTTTTTCGACGGTGCATGCTCGTAGATGGCATCGATCAGATCCATAAAAATTTCACTGAATACCAGTTGTCCGGTGTAGGCAAAATCTTTGTAGGCTTCAATGGACTCGCCCGGCTCACGCGCCATGGCCTTGATCTCTTTCATAATGGCATTGAGGTTTTTCGGCACCACGAAGTTGCCGTTTTTCACCTGCAAAGAGGCGCGCAGCAGGTCGTAGATTTTCTGATCTTTTTTACCATAAGGTGCCAGACCCATGACTTTCCATTCTTCGCCCTTGAGCGGATCAAAGCCCAGATTCTCACAGATAATGGTGTAAAACAGGCCCAGACTTTTGAAAGAGCGCTTTACCTTGATGGGCGCCGCGGTGATCTTGCCGTCTTTATAGGTGAAGTAGTCGATACTGCTTTTCTCACCCATACCGTCTACCACCAGACAGGAGGCTTCGCTGAATGGGCTGTTAAAACAGGCATTGGCGGCATGGGTGAGGTGGTGGTCAAAATAGCGTACTTCAGTGGGCTTTTTGTTACGGTAGTTACCCACGATAAAGTTACGGCATGAGGCTTCAAAAAAGCGCGACAGGGTGCGTCCTGCAGCGGCCTGTGAGGCTCTGGCAAAGTAGAACTGGTCTTTGATGTCGCGGGTGTTGACGTCGATATTAAACGAAAAGGTTTCGAGAATGCTCAGCACCACGTTTTCAAGTATGTTGGTGCTTTTCTCGCGGCCTTTACTCCAAGTTTTGGCTATCACCAGTTCAGTACAGTCACTGCAATAGGTCTTGAGGACTTCCTCGATGTAATAGGGGTTATCCGGCAGGCAGTACAGGCCCCGTTTGTAGCCCAGAAAACGCTCGGCGTCTTCGGCAAAAATCACGTCACCCTGCTGATTGACAATCGCAATGGCAGGATCATGAAAGGAGGTGGCAAGGCCAATATAGTATTTCATCGTTTCAGTCCAAAAGTTGGGTCATTATTCTGTGTCCGGCCTGGGCCGGGGCATATTCTTTCTCTGTTACAGCGCTGTGGCTTCATCCAATGCGATATAGCCCTGCGCGCCTTCCACATACACCGCAGGTCGGTGGCCAAACAGCAACATGGCTGGGGTACGGGTGCGCATTGGCTCGCTAATATGGGCGACTTTGATTGTTGTGCCGACGCCATGCGTTTGATTCCACTGTTCAACCTGCTGTGCCAGCGCTTGGGAATCTCGTTGTGCGCACTCAGCTGCGTGTTGTTTGATCTCCGCCACTAATTTAGTGAGGACCTTCTTCGGGCCCAGCTCTACAAATGTCATGTCACCCTGCGCCAGCAGGTAGGTAATCGTTTCGGTCCAGCGTACTGAGTGAGTCAACTGAGCGACCAGCTGTGACTGGATAGTGTTGCTCTGGTGGGGCAGCGCGCTGACGTTGGCAATCACGGGGACTGTGGGGGCTTTGAACTCAAGCTCTGCCACGCAGTGTGCAAAGTCTGCCTGCACATCGGCCATATAGCGGGAATGGAATGCACCGCTGGTATTAAGTCGGATAAACCGCCCACCGGTTTGCTCTATAGCATGCTGAGCGCGCCCGATGTCGTCGCTCAGGCCTGAGATCACGCTTTGCTGCGGGCTGTTCAGATTGGCAATATCCAGCGCATCCAGCTGGTGCTCTGTCAGAGTCGCTCTTATCGCGGCCTCGTCTAACGCCAATACCGCGGCCATTGCACCGCCACGGACCTGGCTCATCAGGGCGCCACGCTGTTGCACCAGTCGCAGGCCATCTTCAAAAGACAGCGCACCGGCGGCAAACAACGCGGTGTATTCTCCCAGGCTGTGCCCGGCCATAAAGTCCGCAGGCGCCGGGTCGCGCTGCTGGTGTGCCAAAAATGCCAGCGCACTGACCACATACAGGGCAGGCTGGGTGTACTCAGTCTGGTTCAGCTGGTTATGTGGGTCGTCCAGACACAAGGTTTTAATGCAGTAACCCAGCATGTCACTGGCTGTTTGGGTTTGCTCGGGAAATAAGTCAAACCAGGCCTTGCCCATGCCAACGTATTGCGCGCCCTGTCCGGGAAATAAATAGCTTTTCATTGTTGCCTTGCCTGTGGTTAATCGACGTGTGCTGACGCCAGCCAGTGCCGGGTTCGGGTTGTCAGCACGGTGGCGGTCTCTGTCATCAGCAGCTGAGCAATGCTGGCCACATGGCGCTGTTGCCACGGCTCAAGCTCCGTGCCTTTCACCCATTGATTAAACGCCCCCAACGCCGGTCCGGTATGGACCTGAAAATTGACCCGCTCCTGGGTTGCTCCGGCAAATGCCAGTTTCATCGAGTGAGCAAAGTACCAACGAAACACGCGGGCCATCTTGTACTTAGGGTCCTGCTCCGCACGCATGACTTCCTCACTGCGTCCTTGCTGATGTAAGTACTGACAGGTTTCCTGCCAGATTTCAGCAAAGGTCTTTTTAAATACTTTGTCTTCCAGTTGCGCACGCTGCGCTGCGGGGATGGCATCCAGTGACGGATAGTGCTGATAAAGCTGGTAAAGCTTTTGCGCCCGTGCGGGGAAAAACACGCCTTTTTTAAGTACCTGTACCTTGGCACCGAGTTCAAACATGTCTCCGGCTGGGGCATAGTCGGTGTCCTGCACATTAATGTCCTGCAACAGGGTTTTCACTGCTGCTGAGGTGTCGGCTTCGACCGTGCATTGGTTAATTGAACCGGTCAGGATAAAGTCTGCGCCCATCATAAACGCGGCCGCCGCCGAGGCAGGCGTGCCAATGCCCCCGGCCAGACCGACGCGCGGTATAATGTTGAAGGCATGCTCAGCACTGAGGGTGTCGCGCAACAGTTGCATGACTGGCAGCAGCACCGCCGGCATACCCTGATCGGTATGACCGCCGGAGTCGGCCTCCACACACAGGTCGTCACACATGGCAATTTGCTTACTCAACTCAGCCTGCTCTACAGTGATTTGCTTATCTGCCAGCAATTGGGCAACGATATTGTCTGGGGCTGGGCTTAAAAACGCCCTGGCAACTTCCGGGCGCGACACTTTGGCCATCAGCTTGTTGGTTGACACCACCTGGCCCTGCTCATCTCGCACCAGGCCATGCAGGCGATACAGTACCAGCGCCGGAGTAATACGAATAAAAGCCGCCGCCTCAAGGCAACGCACCTGGCGTTTCAGGCACAGCTCAACCAGCGCTAACTCCTGCTCAGGTTGGGTCAGATTGCAGACCAGATTCAGGCCAAAGCTTTGCTTCTCTGTGAGCGTGTTTTGTATTTCACTCAGAGCCTGGTCAACGACATCGACAGACAAGCCGCCTGAGCCAAAAAAGCTCAGCAAGCCAGCCTGTGCCATAGCGATAACCAGCTTTGCCGAGGCAATGCCCCGATACATGCCGCCGCTGGCATAGGCATAGTTAACGCCATAGTCGCGCCGAAACGATGCGGCGCCCAGCTGTTGCGCTGAAATAGCTGGAAACGGGTTTGGGCTGGTGCCGCCTGAGAAAGTATGAATCAAGAATCAATGCCCGAGTATGATAATTACACCGAACCGTAATACATAATTATGAAAACATAATGGAGAAGGAGGAGAGGTTGGAGGAGTGGCTATAACGTTGCTCTGATTTTACCTAGCGTGTGCAGCGCTCTTTGATTCGCCGCTTTAAAAAAGAGCGTACTAGGTTAGGTAAGGTTGTGCTAAATCGGGTTAAAAGCTTATATCTGCACTTTTTTTGCGAAAACTGGCCTAAAAACCTACTTTAGTGGTGGTGTTATGTTAGAGTTGTATTCAATTTTGAGTTATTTAGGTGATTGGAATATGCTAATCGATTTCACCGTGAAGAATTACAGGTCGATTAAAGAGACCCAGACATTTTCTATGGCGAAGAGCTCGAGCTCTGAGTTAGCGGAGACAAATTCTTTTTCTGTAGAACGGCTAAACCTAGAATTACTGCGTTCTTCTGTAATTTATGGAGCTAATGCTTCCGGTAAGTCAAACCTTATCAAAGCTATTAAATTCCTGAAGGAACTGGTCATTTCATCTGCAAAAGAGTCTGGCTATGATGAAGATATTGAAGTTGCTTCTTTTAAGTATGACAAACACGCAAGATCAATGCCTTCTGAATTTGAATTGACCTTTGTACAAGAGGGAATCAAATATCAGTTTGGAGTGGTTGTTGGTAAAAAAAGAGTAGAAGAAGAGTGGCTTATCGCATATCCAAAAGGACGTCCCCAGAGATGGTTCACGCGGTTATATGATGAGAGTGCAGATAGGTACTACTATAAGTTTAGCGAGAGTTTTCAAGGCCAAAAAGCAACGTATCAAGCTACAACTAGGCATAATGCATTGTTTCTTTCTACGTGTGTACACCTCAATAACAAGCAACTGAAGCCTGTTCATCACTGGTTCAGAGAAAAATTACGCTTGAGTGGTATTTTTGGCTACAACAACAACTATTCTGCGAAACTTTGTACATCTGAAGATACTAAAAGCCAAGTTTTATCTTTTTTAAACTTTGCAGATATGTCTATTGACGATATTGAAGTTGAAGAGCGCCCCTTCGATACCGACGATCTGCCACCAATGTTACCAGATGATGTGAAGGCACACTTGGTAAGAGAGCTTAAAGATCATGTTGACTATGAAGTTAATATTTTGAGGAAAGATTCGGAGGGAAATATGATTCCGATTGATATTTCGGAAGAGTCTGACGGCACACAGAAGCTTTTTGGATTAGTAGGGCCAGTGATTGATACTTTGGAATCAGGGGTTGTTTTAGTTATTGATGAATTGCACTCAAACCTCCATCCAAAAATGGTTGAATTTTTGGCGTCTTTGTTCAATAACCCTAATTTGAATAAAAATAATGCTCAACTGATTTTTACAACACATGAAACATCCATTCTGTCTCAAGATATTTTTCGTCGAGACCAAATTTGGTTTGCTGAAAAATCTAATTTAGCAACAACTCTGTATTCACTTTTAGAATTTTCCCCACGAAAGAGTACCGAAAATATTGAGCTAGGTTATTTGTCAGGAAAGTATGGTGCACTGCCATTCATCAATAAATCATTTAAAATCAGGAGCTTCTGATGGGCTCTGATGACCTATTCAAAAAAAGAAAAAGAGCTGCTAAAACAAAACACTCTAGGAGAGAAGGGAGGCGATCTGCTTATGAAACTGTACTAATAGTTACTGAGGGGGAAAAGACAGAGCCTTACTATTTTCAAGAACTAATAGCTGATTATAGGCTTAATTCGGCAAATATAGTTGTTGATGGTTCTTCTAACTCCTCTCCAAGTAGTATATTAAAACATGCAAAATGCTTAGCCAAGCGAGCCAAAGAGAAAGGGATTCCTTACGATAGAGTTTATTGTGTTTTTGATAAAGACTCACATGCTTGCTATGAAAAGACTGTAGAACAAATTGGGTCGATCAGGGAATTCTATTGTGTAAGATCAGTCCCCTGTTTTGAATACTGGTTTTTACTTCATTATGACTATAGCACAGCCAGTATAGTTGGTACGGGAACACAGTCTTGCGGGGATAACGCTGTTAAGGCTTTAAAGCAGTACATACCTGAATACGAGAAAGCAGATATTAGTGTCTACCACCTGATAAAACCACATATGCAATTTGCAATCAACAATGCAAAAAGGTCTCTTGCCGAGAGTGAAAGGAATTTTAATGATAACCCTTCTACAAGTGTACACCTTCTCGTGGAATTTTTGATAAATCTTAAAGGTTGAATCTTTACTGAAATAACAGTGTTAAACCCAATGGTTAAATGTTAATTTGTTGTGTGTGGCTTGCGGTATTTGCTGTTAGATCTCAGCTCGGTAGTAACGCAGTGCCGCATTACTAGGAGCCGTTTTGGCTGCTGAGAAACATTTAATCACTTCAAGGACTAGATCATGACAGTTTTATCACGTTTTTTGTTTTTGGCTGCTGTAGTATGCAGTCAGGTAAGTCTGGCCAGTGTTCACCTGGTAGACAACGAATGTAGCGCAGCACTGAGCGCACACAGTAGCGCACAGAGTGAGTATTCGCTCAGTCAATCTGCATTGGCCCCAGACTCCTCATTACGTTTTCTCGGTTTTGACATTATAGATAAGCAAGGAGAGCCACATCTTCGGGCGCGCTTTGCTGCAAGTGGGCTGGAGTTTGCATTTTTTGATATCTACTCAGGTCAGCACTCTTTGCACTGTGGTATTTTTATCCCCGAGCGGGTTCAGAGTGAAAGGCAAGCCTGGGCTGCAGATTTGCCCGTGCGTGAGGCGTTGGCTCGTTTGCAAGACAGCAATACGCTGAATATCTGGGTAAATAGCGATCGACTGATTGAGGGGAAATCGCAGAGCTTTTTAACTGAGCTGTCTTACAGTCGAGCAGCATTGTTGAACTTATTACAACATAATAATGCAGCACGCCTGCCTTATGCTCTGAAAATGCAGCATCCCAGCGATCTCAATCAGGTTTCAGCTGACAATGATATTGTGTATTGTCTCAACTCACGGTTTGGGAAATGCGACTACAGCCACCCAGGCTACAGTGAGCTTGCACACCTGATCTTGCCCATCAAGGGTGAGGTAGTATTGGATGGTTATATCTCCCGCTTGCTGTTCAAAGAAGATGTGGAGCAAGGCGGACTGAGCGTCGCCGCAACCGATTTTGGCGTCTGGAATTGGGATAACCCGGTTTACGAACTGGGGGCGCTGCGTGGCAATGCCAAAGCCTTTTTGGCACCGTTTTTTACTTTAAGCTATCAAAGCGCAATGGACTCAGAACAGGTCCAGACCAAAATTGCCTGGGATATTCCTTCGCAATATGGGGCATTTCTAAATCGCAATACCTATGCCCGCGATTATGAAACTTACTGGCTGATGAACTTTGCGTTTGAACATAACCCGCTTGGCAGCCCTGAGCAGGCAAAGCAACTTGGCTATGCTGAGGATCACTACCAGCGCCAAACCCAAACCAGCTTTATCGCACTGACTGGCCTGAATGAGGCAAAGCAGGGGGCATTTAAACTGGCACCACTAACAGTAACTTATCCTTAACCCCCTAAACTGGCTGGGTCTTATTGCACCCAGCCGAGTAGGTATTGCATGCTGACAGCTGCCAGACACCGCAAATTTTGTCAGCAACTATTCAGCTCTGTGCGGTTACCTTGCCGCAATGACATATCGCAATTTATTACTATTCATTATGCTTGCGCCTGTGCTTGTGAGCGCTAAAACCAGCACCTGTTATGGTACAACGGCACGAGGTGCGTTGAGCGATGGGGTAGAGCTACCGCATTCGGGGAACAACTTCGAAGGTTATAGCCAGCTTGCGCGTCTGGCCGGGCGTACCTATGTACATTCAGAGGTGTATGAAATTGTGACAGCCGCCTATCAGGCGCTTGAACAAACGCACCCAGATAAAGTGTACAAGTATGCTGAGACAGGTTTTGCCGCAGGCGGACGGTTCAGGCCACATAGAACCCATCGTAATGGTTTATCGGTGGATTTTATGACGCCCGTCATCAATAAAGCGGGTGAGTCGGTCCACTTGCCAACACATCCATTCAATAAGTTTGGCTACCTTATCGAATTTGATAAACAGGAGCAGTATGACGGCTTGCGAATAGACTATGATGCAATGGCGGCGCACATTGTCGCGCTGCACCTGCAGGCAATACGTCGCGGTCATAATATCTGGCGCGTTATTTTCGATCCTAATTTGCAACCGAACCTGTTCAGCACGCAGTATGGGGAATATCTGAAAACTCAGATTCAGTTTTCTAAAAAGCCGTCCTGGGTTCGTCATGATGAACATTATCACGTTGATTTTGACATACCCTGTGAGCCAATGACTGAAACAGGGTAACGTGGTTTCAGTCATTGTGTTAAATGTGAAATAAATCTATCAGAAGTCGATTAGTGGCATAAAGGTAGCGGATGCCTGCGCAAATGCTTCGGGATCAGCTGCCTTGAGCTGCATGATACCGGCCTCTGACATGACCGCTGGCTGGCCATCAAAAGCATCGGTCGTACCAAACAGCACCAGGCTTGCCATGGTGGATGCGTCAAAGTTAAGCCCCTGCAAATCTGCGATACAGCTGGTATCTGGCTGGCTCCAGATATCCTCAATAAAGTTTTGCATGATTGTCGCACCACAGGTGCTGGCGTTTACATTCCTGGTCTGGCTGACAAAAAGTACCCCATGATGCATCCGCGGCAGCTCAACATAACGCTGATTAATGTTAGTAAACGCGTTTTGGATCAGCGGTATATAGGTATGCGGTGTTTGTGGGTCCAGGTCACCATTGAGTACCAGCGTCGGCATATAATGGTGCATTGGCTGATAGATATAAGGGTCGCTGTAACGATTGCTCCAGATCTGCTTATCTATGTGTATACGATAGCTCATAAAGTCAGGGTAGCAGGCAATGGCATCCTGACAATAAGCCAGCTTGGTGTGCAAATCGCGTTGCACATGATTAATTTCGTTGTGGGTAATAAGTTTTGAAACAACCTGCGAAAAGCCCAAAGGATCTTTGTCCCCAAGTGGTAGCACTTTTTTACCCAGGCCTTTAAAGACAAAATTATGCAGGTTATTCAGGGCCACGACGTCATCGTTGCTACACCGGTTCAGGCGATGCAGCGCGGGCAACAATATCTGCTCCACAGAGCGAGATAAGCCGAGGGATGTCAGGATATGTAAAGCCCGGCGGTCAAAGTCCAGTCCGGGGCAGTGCTGGGCGGTAAAAATATCATTAAGGCGCTGTCTGAGCTGCGACAGCGAACTGAAATTTAACCGTGACTGACAGCTTGTATCAAGCTGGCAGTAGGCGAGCAAATCATCCAGTGTCGCGTTAAAGTTCTCATCCCACAGGTCATTACCAAATTCGGCGGGTGGCAGCACAGAGTCAAGGATAATGGCCTGAGCACCGGTTGGGGCAACCTGACTGAACCTTTGTGCCCACAGCGTGCCATAAGAAACGCCATAGACATAGCTGGGCTGCCAGTCTCGCACCTTACTTTTGCCGATCACATAATCCAGATCCCGTGCTGCTGCTGTGGTATTAAACTCAAACAGACCATCACCCCATTGCTGATGGAGATCATCAAAACAGGTTTGAGCATACTGAGCGTAATCGGTGTCAACCGGATTGCCACACGCCAGATGAGTAGACCAGCCAACACCGCGATGTTCCAGTACGTATAGATCATATTGCTCGGTAAAAGGCGCCAAAGTGGTATTTAATTGCTGAACAAAAAAGCTGCCAGAGCCACCCGGTCCGCCCTGCAGCAACCAAATTTGCCCTTTACTGTTTGCCGACTTTGCAGGGTATTTAGAGACCAGCACGGAGATTTTTTTACCATCTGGCTCCTGCCAGTTAAGAGGTACGTCGGCCAGCGTACAGGTGTTTTTGCCATCTGCGGATTGAAACTGCGGCGGGCACGCACCCCAGTTAAAATCCAGATAGCGGTTAAAGTGTGACTCCGAGAGATCGGCGGCCTGACTGGTACTTGCCAGTGTTAGCGCACCAAAAGCAATCAATGATACTGTCATAGTGTTCCCTGCATGTTGTTAATTTTTTGTGTTAAGAATTCACATTATCTTATTCCCGATTTATTGTGTATCGCTTTTTACCTGAAAAAGGTTCAAGTTGATAAACCAGCTGAGTGCGCTTTTTGCTTTATTATCCCGAGCCGAGTTTTGAAAGTGGTAGTCAGCACCATGGTGTGGTGAGGTTACATGTGGGCCTAAGTTAGCCAGGCCGCAAAACCAATAAAGCGCAACCCGTCAGCGTACAATTATGACGGGTCTTTTTCATCTCCATGTTCATCTGGTCTGACCATTTTATTTTCCTTTTTTAAATCATTGAACTTGTATAAAGTTTAGACACTTTGTGGTGGCTTATTTTGTATTACTTTTAGCCGCAAAGCGCCGATTTTTGACAGTTGCGCTTGATTTTGGTAACGTAGTGCACAAATTTGGTATGACCAATTTACCTTTAGGGTTGGCCTTACCGGATCTGTTTAAGTAAAGAGTGAGCTGGATCAGCATCTTGCCTGTGTTTATACCGCTGGTGCTTGAAACAGCTGACTTGGGGTTTCACCTATAAACTCGGCGTTTAATCAATGTCTTTAAAGATAAAAGCAGCGAAATTATCAGATGTCATTCTGGAGCAACTGGAAAATATGATCCTCGAAGGGTCGTTGATGCCAGGGGAAAAGCTGCCGCCGGAGCGTGAACTGGCCAAGCAGTTTGAAGTGTCGCGGCCATCGCTGCGAGAAGCAATTCAGAAGCTTGAAGCCAAAGGGCTGGTTACCCGACGTCAGGGTGGCGGTACCTATGTAAAAAATCAGCTTGAAGAGGGTCTCACTGATCCCTTATTCGAGTTGATCAGTAAACACCCCGAGTCGCAGTTTGATTTGCTGGAGTTTCGTCATGCCCTTGAGGGCATTGCAGCGTACTACGCCGCCATGCGTGGCACGCAAACGGATCTCGATAAAGTGGAACAAAGCTTTGATGACATCGCCAGCGTTGGCGATGATTTGGTGCAAAAGGCCAGAGCCATCAATACCTTCCATTTTACCGTCGCAGAAGCCTCACACAATGTGGTGTTGCTGCATCTGATGCGGGGCATGCAGTCTTTACTGGAACAAAATGTATTGCAGAACTTAACGGTGTTAGTGCAAAAGCCGGATGCCAGCGCACAGCTTGCCCATCATCGCGAGGTGTTAAAAAACGCCGTGATCGAAGGTAAGCCTGAGCAGGCAAGACTGGCCAGTAACGCGCACTTAGCCTTTATCGAAGAGGCGTTGCTGGAAGCCGGGCGGGAGCGGTCGCGCATTGAGCGCAGCTTGCGTCGCACCAAAGCACAGTAGTACACAAACAGAGCCATAAGCTAACGCTATAGAATAAATTCGTATTTTAAACATAAGGAACACTCCATATGTCTGAAGTCAATAAATTTGACGTAGACGCGCTAGAAACCCAAGAGTGGTTACAGGCGCTTGAGTCGGTTGTAAAAGAAGAAGGCGTAGAGCGCGCGCAATTCCTGCTTGAGCAGGTACTTGAGCAGGCGCGTCTGGACGGCGTTGATATGCCAACCGGTATTACGACCAACTATGTCAACACTATCCCGGCAGATCAGGAACCTGCCTATCCGGGGGATGTGAATCTGGAGCGTCGTATTCGCTCTATCATCCGCTGGAATGCGATCATGATCGTACTGCGCGCTTCTAAGAAAGATCTGGAGCTGGGCGGACATATGGCGTCGTACCAGTCGTCTGCAGCGTTTTATGAAATGTGTTTTAACCATTTCTTCCGCGCACCAAATGAAAAAGACGGCGGCGACCTGGTTTATTATCAGGGCCACATTTCACCAGGTATCTATGCCCGTGCATTCGTTGAAGGTCGTTTGACTGCGGAGCAGCTAGACAACTTCCGTCAGGAAGTAGACGGCAAAGGCCTGTCTTCTTACCCGCACCCTAAACTGATGCCTGAATTCTGGCAGTTCCCAACTGTCTCTATGGGTCTGGGTCCAATCGCGTCTATCTATCAGGCACGTTTCCTGAAATACCTTGACGGCCGTGGTCTGAAAGACACCGCCGAGCAGCGTGTATACGCCTTCCTGGGCGACGGTGAAATGGATGAGCCAGAATCTCGTGGTGCGATTTCTTTCGCAGCCCGTGAGAAGCTGGATAACCTGTGTTACCTGATCAACTGTAACCTGCAGCGTCTGGATGGCCCGGTAATGGGTAACGGTAAGATCATTCAGGAACTGGAAGGTCTGTTCAAAGGCGCTGGCTGGAATGTCATCAAAGTCGTATGGGGTTCAGGTTGGGACAAGCTGCTGGCGAAAGACACCACAGGTAAGCTGCTACAGCTGATGAACGAAACCATCGATGGTGACTACCAGACTTATAAAGCTAAAGATGGCGCATACGTACGTGAGCATTTCTTCGGTCGTTACCCGGAGACTGCGGCACTGGTTGCGGACATGACAGACGAAGAGATCTTCGCGCTGAAGCGTGGTGGTCATGAGCCATCTAAACTGTTCGCAGCGTTTAAAGCGGCACAAGAGACTAAAGGTCGTCCGACGGTGATCCTGGCTAAGACTGTTAAAGGTTACGGCATGGGTGAAGCGGCAGAAGGTAAAAATATCGCCCACCAGGTGAAGAAAATGGACATGACGCACGTTGAGCACCTGCGTTCACGTCTGGGCCTGGAAGACTTAGTATCTGACGAGCAAATCAAAGACCTGCCTTACCTGACACTGGAAGAAGGGTCTGCAGAGTACGAATACCTGCACGCACGTCGTAAGGCACTCCACGGTTACACGCCGCAGCGTTTGCCTAACTTCACAGAAGCGCTGACGCTGCCAGAGCTGGATGCGTTCAAGCCGCTGCTGGAAGAGCAAAAGCGTGATATCTCAACGACTATGGCGTATGTTCGTGCGTTGAACATCCTGTTGAAAGACAAAGGCGTTGGCAAAAACATCGTACCTATCATTGCCGATGAAGCGCGTACTTTCGGTATGGAAGGCCTGTTCCGTCAGATTGGTATTTATAACCCGCACGGTCAAAATTATACCCCTCAGGACCGCGACATTGTTTCTTACTACAAAGAAGCCACGTCTGGTCAGGTACTGCAAGAAGGTATCAACGAGCTGGGTGCAATGTCTTCATGGGTAGCGGCGGCAACGTCTTACAGCACCAATGATCTACCAATGATCCCGTTCTACATCTACTACTCTATGTTCGGTTTCCAACGTGTTGGCGACATGGCGTGGATGGCGGGCGACCAGCAGGCGCGTGGCTTCTTGCTCGGTGCAACAGCAGGTCGTACAACGCTCAACGGTGAAGGTCTGCAGCACGAAGATGGTCACTCGCACATTCAGGCGGGCACGATCCCTAACTGTATTTCTTACGACCCAACGTTTGCGTTTGAAGTGGCGGTTATTCTGCAAGACGGTATCCGTCGTATGTACGGTCCAGAGCAGGAAAACGTGTTCTACTACCTGACGCTGATGAACGAAAACTATCATCAGCCTGCTATGCCAGAAGGCGCCGAAGAGGGTATCCGTAAGGGTATCTACAAGCTGGAAAGCTACACTGGCGACAAGGCTCAGGTACAGCTGATGGGCTCAGGTACTATTCTGAACGAAGTACGTAAAGCAGCGCAGATCTTGAGCGACGATTACGGTATTGCGTCAGACGTATTCTCTGTCACGTCATTCAATGAACTGGCACGTGACGGTCAGGACGCTGAGCGTTTCAACATGCTGAACCCGGATGCAGAACAAAAAGTATCTTACATCAGCACTGTACTGGGCGAAGCCCCGGCAATTGCGGCCACTGACTACATGAAGAGCTATGCCGATCAGGTTCGTGCTTTCATGCCAAGCGTTTCTTACAAAGTGCTGGGCACCGACGGTTACGGCCGTTCTGACAGCCGTGAAAACCTGCGTCGTCACTTCGAAGTGAATGCAGGCTATGTCGTGGTTGCTGCACTGAGCGAGCTGGTTAAGCAAGGCAAAGTTGAAAAATCAGTAGTAACAGACGCTATCAAGAAATTTGATATCGACACAACCAAAACCAACCCACTTTACGCATAAGAGGCTAAGTGATGGCAATCGAAATTCATGTACCAGATATTGGCGCCGATGAGGTTGAAGTAACCGAGATTTTGGTCAGCGTTGGCGACACGGTAGAAGAAGAGCAGTCGCTGATCACCGTTGAAGGCGACAAAGCGTCAATGGAAGTGCCTGCTGCGCAAGCGGGTACAGTTAAAGAAATCAAGATCAGTGAAGGCGACAAAGTGTCGACTGGTTCACTGATCATGGTCTTCGAAGCAGCGGGCGATGCGCCTGCTGCTGAGGCAGCACCTGCCCCAGCTCCGGCTGCTGCGGCGCCAGCCCCGGCAACTGCTGAAGTGAAAGAAGTTCACGTACCAGACATAGGTGGTGACGAAGTTGAAGTCACTGAAATTCTGGTTGCGGTTGGCGATAGCGTTGAAGCCGAGCAGTCTTTGATCACGGTTGAAGGTGACAAGGCTTCAATGGAAGTTCCAGCACCATTTGCCGGTACAGTGAAAGAAATCAAAGTTGAGATTGGCGGCAAAGTGGCCACCGGCAGCTTAGTTTTTGTGTTTGAAACTGCGAGTGCAGCAGCACCGGTTGCAGCAGAAACTGCGCCTGCCGCAGCCCCGGTTGAAGCAACGCCTTCACTGCAGGAAGTACAAGTACCAGATATCGGTGGCGACGAAGTTGAAGTCACTGAAATCATGGTGGCAGTAGGTGACAGCGTTGAAGAAGAACAGTCTTTGATCACCGTTGAAGGCGACAAGGCCTCAATGGAAGTGCCTGCGCCATTTGCCGGTACTGTGAAAGAAATCAAAGTTGCTGCTGGCGACAAAGTGTCAACGGGCTCACTGATCTTCGTATTTGAAACTGTTGCAGCTACAGCACCAGCTCCGGCAGCACCTGCTGCGCCTGCAGCTGCACCGGCTCCGGCGGCCAAAACGGCTCCGGCAGCGGCTCCCGCGCCAAGTGCAGCCAAAGACGAGTTTGTTGCTAATGATGATTATGCCCATGCCTCGCCTGTGGTACGTCGTCTGGCGCGCGAGTTTGGCGTTAACCTGGCACGCGTTAAAGGTACTGGCCGTAAGAACCGTGTACTGAAAGAAGACGTGCAGAACTATGTGAAAGAACTGGTTCGTAAGGTTGAGTCTGGCGAGATCAGCAAAGGCGGCAGCACAGGTGGCGGTGAGCTGGGTCTGATCCCTTGGCCAAAAGTCGACTTCAGCAAGTTTGGCGAAGTCGAAGAGAAGAAACTTTCTCGCATCCAAAAGATCTCTGGCGCTAACCTGCACCGTAACTGGGTTCAGATCCCACACGTGACGCAGTTTGACGAAGCCGACATCACCACGCTGGAAGCATTCCGTAAAGAGCAGAATGTGCTGGCAGAGAAGAAGAAAATGGGCGTGAAGATCACCCCATTGGTATTCGTGATGAAAGCAGCGGCAAAAGCACTGGAAGAGTTCCCGACCTTTAACTCATCGCTGTCAGAAGATGGTGAAAGCCTGATCCTGAAGAAGTATGTAAACATCGGTGTGGCAGTGGATACGCCTAATGGTCTGGTTGTGCCTGTCTTCAAAGATGTCAACAAGAAAGGCATCATCGAGCTGTCTCGCGAGCTGATGGACGTCTCTAAGAAAGCCCGTGAAGGTAAGCTGACTGCGGCTGATATGCAGGGCGGTTGTTTCACTATCTCAAGCCTGGGTGGCATCGGCGGTACGGCATTTACGCCAATCGTGAATGCTCCGGAAGTGGCTATCTTAGGTGTCTCTAAATCTGAGATGAAGCCGAAGTGGAATGGTAAAGAGTTTGAGCCGCGCCTGATGGTGCCGCTGAGCTGTTCATACGACCACCGTGTTATTGACGGTGCACTGGCAGCCCGCTTTACTGTGACCCTGGCCAATTACCTGAGCGACATTCGTCAGCTGGTAATGTAAGTCAAAGCAAAACCGCATGACCCCAGGTTGTGCGGTTTTGTCATATTTTTACTGTCCTGTCTGATATTTGGGCGGGACATCTGTGGGTGCGAATGATACACTTTCGCGCAACAAAAAACTCTCTCTGGTTGTTGGTGGCAGCGCTTGCCGATGATCAGGCACAATTGGGTGCGGATACTCACTCGAGTAGAGTCCCGTTCGAATAATAGTTAAGGTAATAACATGAGCAACGAAATCAAAACTCAAGTTGTTGTACTAGGCGGTGGTCCTGGTGGTTACTCTGCAGCATTCCGTGCAGCAGACCTAGGTTTAGAAGTTACATTGATCGAATCTCGCGATACCCTGGGTGGTGTGTGCTTGAACGTAGGTTGTATTCCTTCAAAAGCACTTTTACACGTGGCTAAGGTAATCGACGACGCAGCTGAAATGGCTTCACACGGTGTAACTTTCGGTGCTCCTCAAATCGACCTGGACAAAATCCGTAGCTGGAAAGAGTCTGTAATTGGTCAGCTGACAGGCGGTCTGTCTGGCATGGCGAAAATGCGTAAAGTGAAAGTAGTTAGCGGCTACGGTAAATTCACCGGCTCTAACTCTATCGCGGTTGAAGGTGCTGACGGCACAACCACTGTAAACTTCGACAACGCCATCATCGCTGCGGGTTCTCAGCCTGTAAACCTGCCTTTCATCCCACAAGATGAGCGTATCATTGACTCAACTGGCGCACTTGAACTGAAAGACGTACCAGAAAAACTACTTGTTCTGGGTGGTGGTATCATCGGTCTTGAGATGGGTACTGTGTACCGTGCACTGGGCTCACAAATCGACGTGGTTGAATTTGCAGACCAGTTGGTTCCTGCGGCTGACAAAGACGTTATCAAGATTTACCAGAAGTACGTGAAAGACAAGTTCAACGTAATGCTGTCTACTAAGGTTGTTGCGGTTGAAGCGAAAGAAGACGGTATCTACGTTTCTTTCGAAGGCAAGCAAGCACCAGAAGGCCAGGTACGTTACGACAAAGTACTGGTTGCTGTTGGTCGTACGCCTAACGGTAAACTGCTTGACGCAGACAAAGCGGGCGTTGCGGTTGATGAGCGTGGCTTCATCAACACAGACAAGCAAATGAAGACCAACGTAAACCACATCTACGCGATTGGTGACATCGTAGGTCAGCCTATGCTTGCACACAAAGCAGTTCACGAAGCACACGTTGCTGCTGAAGTGATCTCTGGTAAGAAACACTACTTCGATCCTAAGTGCATTCCTTCAATCGCGTACACAGATCCAGAAATCGCATGGGTTGGTGTGACTGAGAAAGAAGCGAAAGAGCAAGGTCTGAGCATTGAAACTGCGGTATTCCCGTGGGCTGCATCTGGTCGTGCAATTGCTTCTGCACGTACTGAAGGTCAGACTAAGATGATCTTCGACAAAGAGACTGGTCGCGTGATCGGTGGTGCTATGGTTGGTATCAACGCCGGTGAAATGCTGGGCGAGATCGGCCTGGCAGTAGAGATGGGTGCAGACGCAGAAGACGTGGCACTGACTATCCACGCTCACCCAACGCTGAACGAGTCAATTGGCCTGGCGGCTGAGATCTTTGAAGGTTCAATCACTGACCTGCCTAATAAAAAGGCAGTCAAGAAGAAGTAATTCACGCTTCTTAATTGAACTGAAAAACCCGGCTTAAATAGGCCGGGTTTTTTGTGTCTGTTGCTCGCTATATTGGGTGGTTTTTTGGCACAGTTCTTCATCCCTTTGGACTTTGCATATCGGGAGGTCGTTTTTGTTGAACGGGCAGGGACTGTACTTGCTTTAGAGGTCTCACAAAGTCTCTCTTGCTTATACCCTCAGCAGATCGCGCCGGGCGCTAATGCTCTGTAGATACTGCTCTGTAGACACCCACACCCTGTTACGCGGTTTAAAGTAACACTGCGTTGTGAGCACCGGGCCTGTATGTTAACGTGAAACGGACCGATAACAATAACAAGGACTTCGTCATGGGAATTAAGCCGTATTATGCGGGCATTTTTGGGTTGGCAATGAGCTGTCATGTACACGCAGATAAAAGTGATTTTGACGCCACTTTGGCGTGTTATACGCAAGCTGGACAACCTGGGATCGCAGTGCGTATTGAGCAGGGCAGTAAGCTGTTATACAGCGCTGCAAACGGCCTTGCTGATATCGAAAGTAAACTGCCACTGAATACTGAGCAGGTGTTTCAGATTGGCTCCATCACTAAGCAATTTACGGCTGCGGCCATTTTGCAATTGGCTGACAGGAAAAAACTATCGATACAGGATCCGCTGGGAAAATACATCCCGTCACTGAGCCCCGACTATGCCAAACTGACTATCGATCGGGTATTGTCACATACATCAGGATTACCAAACTACAATGAAGGCCCAGAGATAGGCGCCAAAATGGCGCATTATCGTACTTTAGATCAGATCCTGACAGAGATTGTACAGGCACCCGTATTGTACAATTCGGGTGAAGGTCATACCTATTCCAATACCGGCTATCTGCTGCTCGGTAAGATAATCGAGCAGGTATCCGGGTTAAGCTACAAAGCTTATCTGCAACAGCATATCTTTACGCCACTGGGCATGAAACACTCGCAGGTGCTCACCAAAGGTACGGGCGGCGATGAAGTAAAAGGCTATAGCTCAGTAGACAGCACAAGGGCACCTGTTGCTCCATTTCATGTTGATCGCAGTTGGATTTATTCTGCCGGTGGCATAGAAACAACCCTGGCCGATATGAGCCGCTGGCATCATGGCTTGAAAACTGGAAAAGTTGTCAAGCCTGCTTCATATCGGGCAATGGTGACCAGTGCTATTCTGAACGATGGCTCCCCAGCCACTTATGGCTATGGCTTCTATCTTCGTCCCCTGGCCGGACAAACAAGCTATTTCCACGAGGGAGGTGTACCCGGATTCCTGGCCATGTCGGCGTATTTTCCCGAGGCAGACTTGTTCGCCATTGCGCTCAGCAACCAGGACACCTTGCACCCGGGGCCTGCACTTCTGGACATGGTCGCGCAGCACCTGAATATTACGCCAAAGCCACTACCAGATGTGAAGGTGAGCGATTTTGCTAAAACTTTAGTTGGCGAGTATCAGTCAGCTGGTCAGCAGCTGACAGTGACATTTGAGAAGGGGATTCTGTACGGGCAAAAAGGGAAAGGCGAAAAACGTAAACTGGTCGCCAGAACCAATAACGCTTTTTCTTTTGAATGCACGCAGAATTACTATCAACTTAGTATGGCTGAAGGTAAAACCAGCCTGACTCCAGTTGGGTTGTATCGGGGTCAGGGCAAGCCGCTGTTTAAGTTGTAAGTGGTTTCTGCTTATTGAGAACGCATATTTGAGCGCTGTGCTTAACTATACAGGCTCAGATGACCCCTTTTTAGTCTGTGAGTAGATACCGGCTCAAGGCCGGTATGACGGTTGTCAAATTGACTTCGCGCCGCTAGGGTCACATAGCCATAAAGAAAAGTGCCGTTTAGCGATCAGAAAATGCGTGGTACCCAATCATTCACTATCTTGATGCCTTCACCTAAGCATATTTCACCGACCAATCTTCGATTTCGTTGAGCACTTCATCAACGGTTTCTCTAAGCTCGGCGCCCATTTTTAATACCTCATTGGGATATTTATCCTGCATTAAGGTCATCAGGGCATAGTAGATGGGTTTAAAATACTCTTTCAGCTCATATTGTTCAAACCAGCGTTCAACCAGGTTCGTCTGGCCTTTGGCGAGAAAGGCAATAAAGAGAGCGGTGAATGTTTTTTCGGCTGAACTTTCAGACTCAACAAACTGACTGAGTAAACTGTCCATAGTTTGGGCAGCGTCCTGAAAAAGGTCATTCCAAAGCATAGTGCGAATTAATATGGCTGTAGGCCTTAACTGTGAGCTGTTTTTTACTCCCAGCTTCGCATATTGCAAAGCCGTAAGTTTGTTCTTGGGATCTGACTGAGTGTGATAGCAGAGTGCTAACATCGAATAGACAATACTATCCTCATTATTGCTCAGGTGTTGCTTAAAATAATCAATGGCCTGTGAGAAGTTTACTTTGTATATGTTTAGAAAGCCCAACATATCCAGTACAGATTCTCCAGCACCTTGTGCGGATAAGAAGTGTTGTTCTGAAAGGTCGTATTCCCCTCCTTCCAGGTATATTTCACCCAAGATCCTGTGATAGTAACCTGTGTGTCTGCTTTCCAGTTCAGATTGCGCGGCTTGCAGAGCTGCTATGGCTTTATCCAATTGAGCAGATTTTCTATAGATACTGGTCAATATTATTGCTGCAGTGATATTTTCAGGTTCGATGTCTGTTATTTGCTTGAATGCTATCTCGGCATCGGTATTCTTACCTAGCCTAAAATAGATAAAACCTTTTATAATCAGAGCACTAACACTGTCTCTTTCTTGTAACGCTTCGGCGAGCGTGAGTAGCTTGTTTGGTCTAGCTTCTTCAGCTTTATCCTCTGCCATGGCAATCAGAGCAACCTCCTCTATAGAAAGTGCACTAACAGCCTTTTTAACAGCCTCAGTCATATCTGCCGGTTCGTCACTTTGCAGCCACTCAATCAGGATCTGTTTGTTTTTATCACCTTGCACATCTGTGATATCAATCAGTTCTTTACTCAGCGCGGCATGGCCCGCACCGCTCAGATACTGCTGAGTTTGCTCAAGAATTTGCTGTTTGTCTGTGTGCTCAAGCTGGTCACTGCACAACAATGCATTGGCAAAGGTCAGTGTGGCTTGGGGATGGCACTGGCCTGTAAGTTGCGCAAGAAAAGACTGGCTGCGGTGTTTTAGCTCGTCGCCAACGCACCAGACTTCCATAAAACGCGTCAGCCAAAGGACCCGGTTTTTGTCACGGCGTCTGCCATAGCGCATCAGATACCAGATATTAAAAAAGCGCTCCTTAATGCGATACAGGTTGTTCTTGCTATCGGTTTTGATTTTTTCAATGACCCAGTTTTTCTCCAGCTGGCTGAGCTGGGCCGAGATATTTTTGCTGGGCAGGCGGGTTTTTTCGGCTATCTCCTTGGCTGAGATGGCATCCCAGTGCAGTGCGATGGCGTTGACTATGGGCTTTTGCTGTGGTGCTAGGTCGTCCATACGGTGTTTATACAGCGGCGTGGTGCGGTCTATGGTTTCTTCCAGCAGTGCATAGGTCTTGCCGTTGGCGCCTTCCATCAGAATATTAAACAAAATAACCAGTGTGCGCGGAATACCGCCCGTTAAGCGCCGGATAGATTCAATACGCTGCGGCTCTTGCTCAAGGATAGCCAGCAACCTTTGTTCTTCACGTTCACCACTGTGACTGGCCAGTGCCCGCAACAGCGCCTCGGTATCTGGCTTGTCTAATCCGGCTAAATTGATCACTTCAAAGAACTGGTAAAACGGGGCCTGGTGATCGTAAAAAGCTTCCAGGCTGACCGCCGAGCCACCTATCAGCCTGAAGTAAGGATTGGTGGTGAGCACTTCCCTGAGTATCTCTGTTTCTTTGCGATTAAAGTTTTCGAATAGTTCCACCAGGTTATCAATGAATAACACAACCCGTTTGTCTTGCTTTTTGAGCCGGTCACTCAGCAACTGAATTGCGGCTTTAGGGTCTGGATCCTGACCAGCAATGGCATCCAGCCCATCCAGCAGCCCGGCAAACTGGTCGTGATAATGCTCTTCCAGCTCTTCAGCGACGCGCTCCCAGAGCGTAAACAAAGAGCTGATCCCGTATTCTTCTTCTTTAAAGGTGACAGGCAGCAGCCAGGTGTTCAGCTCGTCACTTTGTGCAAGCTCTATGGCAAGGCGTCGCAGCAAGGTGGTTTTACCGGCGCCGCGCACGCCCTGGATCAGGTAATTTTGTTCGGGCACCTCTTTGTTGGTGCTGGCAATGGCACGCCAGATTTTTTTGTATTCTTTCAGGCGGATCACAAAGTGCGTTTTTATGAACTGGTCTGATGCATTTTGTGCGTTGTATAGCTTTACGCCTTCTTTATAGTCGTCGAGTTGCATAGCGCCCCCACCATTCTTTGAGCATGGGCGAGGTGAACTGATAACACTGCGCCTGATTGATAAAAATATAACCATCGTGGATCAGACAGTCGATCACGTATTGGCAATTGGTTTGCTGATACTGGCTTTCCTGCGAGAGGTTAAACAAGTGGGATCCCGGCAGCTGTACATGCTCACACATCGCTGTTAATACGTCACTTGCCAGTGTTTTTTCGCTGTCCGCAAAACGGTTTAGTCGTTCTGCCCAGTGATTAAAGTGAGATTGATACTGTATCGAAAACAGCTTGTTGTAAGCGGCGTCAATATTTGCCGGGCTGACAGAGTCCAGTCCTTCATCAAAATACACATCAACCAGCTGCATCCACAGGATCTCGATGTAATAGGGCATCAGCCAGCCAACCTTGTCGAGCAGATAATCCTGCGCTGTGGCATCAATCTGGATGGGCTCCAGTTCACGATGGTTGAGCGTGTTGATAAACTCGCGGCCCTGAGCCTGGCTTAGTGGCGCAATAGACACCGGGATGAGCACATTGATGAGATCTGACAGTGCCATTTTGCTCACCAGCGTGTCCAGCCCAATTGAGCCTGTCAGCACAAACTGCACATGTTGGTTTAGCCTTTGCTCTGACCACAACTCACGACAACCAGATAAAAATGACTCCGCGCTTTTGTGATCTTGCTGGTTATAGATTTTCTCAACAACATCCGGGAACTCGTCAATGATAAGCACCAGTTTTTTGTCCAGTGTCAGTGCACTGAGGGCGGCGCTGAGATCTCGGTGAGTGAGCTGACGGTCCTGATGATCAAACTCGATACCCGTGGCGCCGACTGATACGCCGGTAATGCTGCTGCGAAACTTGTCAATTTGATCTTTGCCCCATTTAAAAAGGCTACTCAGTTGGTCGGTAAACTCGGAGCGGAACAGGTTGTCTATGATCTGTTTGTAGTATTCGTGCTCGGTTGCACAGGATTGCACGATATTATAGAGAAACACATAGCCATCTGGTGGGTTGTCTTGCAGGTAAAACAGCATAGACGTTTTACCGACACGCCGCGGGGCAAGGACCAGCAAGTGGCTTCCGTCTCTGAGCCGCCGCAACAGCTTATTTTGATCTTTTTCTCTGGGGAAATATTTATTACCCCGAACCACCTGACCTGCCATAATGCCTCCTGACAAAATTCTTATAGTCAAAGTTTAGTGACAATAAATTTATTGTCAAAAATTTTGGCAATAAAATTTTTGTCATCTTAGAGAGAGGGTGTCGTTAAAATAGTTCGAATGGCTTTGGCGGTATCTGCGCCTATGCCGTCAACAGCCATTAACTGGGACTGGGTAGCATTAAATACGGCTTCAATTGAGCCAAAATGGTGTAGCAATCTTTTGGCCAGTTTGGGGCCGACATTTGGCAGGCCTTGCAGCAGGTATAGCTGTTTTCTCATATATGTTTTTGGCCTAAAACCCTTGCGCGGCAATACATCAGAGTTTAAACGGCGCTGCTGCTGCGCAGCATATTGCATAAGCTTTACCGTTTCTTGTTGATTGTGCGTTCTGGGTGTTGTTATGGCATAAATCAGTCCTATGCTGGCCAGCGCGCCTAGCACTGCTCGCCTATCCATAGTGCAGTTCCGGATATCAGCGGCGTTGCCTTCAATGATTAGGAGTGGCTGAAAACCTGAGTCAGAGAGCCGTTGCGCCTGGCTAAGCAGCCTGCCATCAATGATGGAAATCAGCAGAGCTCTGATTTGTTTGCGTTCTATAATCAGCCAGTCATCGATCAGGTAGTCACCCACAGTCAGGCGCTGTCTTATCAGGTTGACGGACTGACTGGTAGAGAGTAATTCGAGTATTCCAGGCGCTTGTTCACGGTCATCAGCTACTATATTCATTATCCAATCCTTGTTCTATGGCTACCTTGCCTGTTCAGTTTAGCTCACCGCACCCATCCCGGCTCTGTCGCAAATCCCTGTCTCTAATAACTTTGTCTGTTATTTTGTTTAGCGACTAATAACAAATATAAAAGGAAGGGGTATGAACAAATCTATACTGAGTCTGAGTTTGGCGCCGATTCTGGGGGCTTTGAGTATGAGCGCTCTGGCGGCGGATCATGCTAGTTTGCTTAAGCAGGTGGAGCCTAAAGTGATTGAATGGCGGCGGGATATTCACCAAAATCCTGAGCTGGGTAATCGTGAGGTACGCACAGCGGCTAAGGTGGCTAAACACCTTAAAGCGCTGGGCATGGAAGTAGAGACCGGAATAGCGTATACCGGAGTAGTAGGTATGCTCAAAGGCGCCAAGCCTGGGCCGACTGTGATGTTACGTGCGGATATGGATGCGCTACCGGTGACTGAGAAGAACGACCTGCCGTTTAAATCCACCAAAACCACTAATTACCGGGGTGTGGATGTGGGCATTATGCATGCCTGTGGCCACGACACCCATGTGGCCATGTTAATGGGCGCGGCCGAGGTACTTGCCGGCATGCGTGATGAGCTCGCAGGCAATGTGATGTTTGTTTTCCAGCCTGCTGAAGAAGGTGCACCTGAGGGCGAAGAAGGTGGCGCTGAATTGATGCTCAAAGAAGGGATCTTTAAAAAGTATCAACCTGATGTGGCGTTTGGTTTGCATATTACCTCTAAGCTGAATGTGGGTCAGCTGGGATATCGCAGTGGCCCAACTATGGCCAGTGCCGACCGTTTTGAGATCAGTGTCAAAGGAGAGCAAACTCATGGTTCTACACCCTGGGCTGGCGCAGATCCGATAGCTGCTGCGGCGCAGATAGTGTCTGGGGTAAACCACATTGTCAGTCGTCAGATCAATATTACCAAAGAGCCGGCGATAGTTTCGTTCGGCAAAATTGCCGGGGGGGTGCGCAATAACATCATTCCCGAAGAGGTAAATATGGTCGGTACCATACGTAACTTTGATATGGATAACCGCGCGCAGATATTTAAAAAGCTGACCCATACCGCAGAGCATATCGCTCAGGCCTCCGGTAACACGGCAGAAGTAAAGATCATTGAAGGTTATCCGGTCACGGTGAACGACCCGGCCCTGACTGAGCAAATGCTACCCACGCTTGAAAAAGTGTTTAGTGCTCAGGGTATGATTGAAATGCCTAAAGTGACAGGCGCTGAAGACTTTTCATTCTATGCGATGGAAGTGCCCGGGTTATTCGTATTTTTGGGCGGTACACCTAAGGGAACCGATCCCAGAAGCGCTGCCAGTAATCACTCACCGTATTTCATTGCCGATGAGTCTTCGTTTAAACTGGGCACGCGGGCGCTGACTGAGTTTACGCTGGATTATATGGCGCAAGCTAAATAGCGCCGGGGTAGCAGAGGCCATGGAGAGGCCTCACAGTTAATGCGCTAAACTTCTATCGATTGAGCATGGTGGAGCTGGTTGTGGGGATCCAACTGACGTTTCACCTGCTGTAATCTGACGTAGTTGTGTTTGTAGTACAAATGCTGCCAGTCAGGGATATCGACGTCGGCATAGTTGACATAACAGCCATCCATTACCTCATCGGGTACCGGACCCGCATCGCCATACATTGCGTGATAGAAGTCGTTGATCCAGCCAATATGATAGGGATCCTGCGCGGCTTCAAACCAGTAGGTCTGGTATTGCAGCTTCATAATCGAGTCTCGGTGGGATACGGCGGTTTCTTTCTGAGATAGCGCATTGATCTGACCACCATAAGATGACAGCTGCAACATACCACCGGGGCTCAGGTAGTCACCATGGCGCAGTGTGTTCCACAGGGTTTGGATCTGGGCCTCAGGGAAAGGTTTTTTCATATAAGCCGATTTATTTTTACCGCGCGCACCAACCAGAGTACCCGCCCCATATTGGGTCCCGTACCACCAGGGCATGCTGAAGTAGCTACCAGGCGGTACCGGACGCTGAGGCGCATTTTCCTGTTCCTGTAAGCCCATATGGTTGGTGGTGCGTAACCCTTTTTTGGCATCTTGCAGTTGCGCTGGGGTGAACAGCCTATCGATAAACTCGTCAATGAGCGCAGGATCACCACTACAATACAGTGATAGCCGGATTTCACCGCTGCCACCGACTGAGTTGGGTATGGCCATCGAAACATGCAGCGGATTAAAGCGACTGTCGGGCCCATTGTGTGTTTGCCAGAACTCACCAAAGTTGCGCAGCAGTGCGGCAAACTGGTCATAGTCGAACAAATGCCAGGGCAAAGCAATTTCCTGTAAGTGCAGGTAAGCGGGCACCGGTGGCAAGTCTTTAAAGAAATACTTAGTGACTATTCCAAAGTTGCCGCCACCTCCACCCTGATGTGCCCAGACAATTTCGTCAGCCCGTGCAGATTGTCCCTTAAAGTAGGTGCGTGGATAGTTGGCCTGCCCGCCCCACTGGTCAAAGGATATCAATTCAACACCTGCCAGATAGTCACTGCTCAGTCCGTATTGTCGGGAGTGAATGCCGAACCCACCCCCACAGACATGGCCGCCGACACCGACACCAAAGCAAGAGCCACCGGGTATGATCACACCAAACTCCTTAAACAGGGTTTTATAGGTATGTCCCAAAGAGGCGCCGGCTTCGACGACATAATAGTCATCGCTGCGATAGACGCGATCCATATTGCTCAGATCGACCACCACACCCTGATCATTCACTACAAAGCCTTCATAGCAGTGACCACCCGAGCGCACGGTGAGCCTGAGGTGGTTGGCAACGGCTTCTCGCGCTGCCATGTAGACTTCATGCGCCGAGCTACACACCGCAATATAGCCCGGCTGATTGGGAAACCTCAGATTGGAACCGGTTAACATGGAGTCATATCTGGCATCGTCGGCATACACTTTGTGGTACTGACCATACTGAGAGCTTGCTGCTGCCGGGTTACTGAGCATCAGTGGGGCTGCGCCGAGGGCGCCACCCATTGCCAGAGAGGTTTTGAGAAAATGACGTCTGGAGCTAACGTCGCGGTTAATGCCAGAGCGGTTTTTGTCTTGTTTCATAAACACATCCTTTTTATGTTGTATCTGTGAGGGCGCGTAAATTGATTGGCTTTTACGCAAGTTGAATGTATCAGATATCGGACCGAGGATGAGCGAAAAATAAGCAAAAAAGTGTCATGATGCAAAAAGTTCAAGATGCCGCCGAAGTGACTCGGCGGCGGGAGACTTAGTCGACAAGTACCTTTAATATCAAATCATCAAAGTAGCTGTCATTGTCGCTGCCCTGGTTACGCGTCCCTTGCAAGACAAACTCGATATAGGCAGTGTTTTCGAGGAGCAATGCTTGCCCGGATACGGTTGTCCACTGTGCAGCCGTTGTGCTGAGTTTTTCACTGCTATTAAGCAACTGGCCGCGATTATCAAGAAAACGCAGCTGTACCGAGGGCGTGTCTTTACCACTGTAATTACGAAGCTTGCCGCCGTATATCACCTTAACCTGGCCAGCAGCGATTAAACTGGCATAGTGTTGCACCGAGATTTTCTGGCTGATCTGTCCCTGAGCTGATTCTCCATTGCAGACACCACCTACAGCAAAAAAGCGCTGGCCGGTTGCTGCGGGGATTGAATCACATTGATAGTTGGTCAGCGATTCTACCGGACCTGCGCCACTCCAGCCCTGAATACCCGCTTCAGCGCCGGAGTTTTGCAGTAAATTTTCGGAGTTGCCTGGTTTTTGGGTAATAAACTCATCGGCAACGCCAGTCGGCCCTCTGTCTGGCACCCTTGTGCAGCTACTTTGCTCAGCCAGTCTTAGCCCCAGGTTATCAAAATAGCTGTCGTTGTCAGTGCCACTGGTACGCTGACCTGTCAGCACAAAGTCGATATAGCGAGTGTTAGCAGGGAGCTGGGCTTCATGGCGATGTTGCTGCCAGCTGGCGCTACTGCCTTTGACCTCGCTTGTACTACTCAGTAGTGTCAGGCTTGCATCACGAAATTCGAGCGTAAAAGCAGGGATATCGCTGCCGCCCCAGCTGCGTAGCCAGCCGGCATACAGGGCTTTGAGTGTGCCATTGTCTATGCTGGCAGCCCAGTTGCTGACATCAACACGCTGATATGCCCGACCCTGGTCACTTTCATTGTCACACACGCCCCCGACGGCAAAGAAGCGTTCGCCCTGATAGGGTGACACCGAGCCACAGGCTTTATCTGTCAAGCTTTCCAGCGGTCCTTTACCTTGCCAGCTGTCGGTGCCCAGCTCTGCGCCCGGATTTTGCAACAGGTTATCGGTCAGATGTGAGCTGTCTGTGGTGGTGAATGGGTGTGGTTGTGACCAGTCACTCCAGGCCAGTGAACGGTCTCGCATTCTCACTCGCAGACAATATTGAGCACCGGGTTCCAGCTGGCCGAGTGCAAAGCGGTTTGGTGCCAGTCCCGCTCGGGTATCGACCCCATCCCAGATGTTTTCGTGTTGATACCAGGTATCGACCAGTGGCTGACCAAAGTCATCACAGCGGCTACTGAGTTGCCAGTGCGCAGCACCAAAGCGGTCTTTGTCTGGATCCGCAAATAAAGTGGCGACCGCATTGGCACAGCTTGCTGAAATGCTGGCTGTGGGGGCTAATATTTCAGGCGTAAATGGTGCCGTGTTGTTTAATCTTACAGTCAGCGTGTCCTTGACTTGGCTGTTCAGCGGCACCTGCTCATCGCCCATTGAAATGCGTTTGAGTTCGAAGGCCGGGTCGTCACCGGCGGTAACATCGACCACCACAAAGCCATACTCGTCTTCGCTGACCGAGAATTCGGTGTAGTCGCGCTGGGCAAATTCACCAAAATAATCCAGGTTGCCCCCTGCGGAGGCCACGTTCACCATAGTGTGATTGTGATCCCGGCTGGTACCGCGAGAGTAGGCATGGGTATGGCCAAAAAAGTGAATACTGGGTTTGTTACAGCGGGTAGAAAAGGCTTCCAGGCGTTCAACAATCTTACCGCTGTAGTCGGTTTCTCCGGCTATCCACATCTCCGACTTATGCGGGTGGTGCATCTGGGCGAAGACAAAGTCGGTTTGTGTCCGCAGGCAGGTTTCGGCCAGCACTTTGTCCAGCCAGATCAGCTGCTCATCAATCCGGTAATTGGTGTTGGTGTCGAGTGACAGTACGCGAATATTGGAATGATCCTGATACCACCAGTGTTCTTCATACCCGGGTGTGCCGTTTTCGGGCAGGTGAAAATATTTAAAGTAAGTCGGTGTATCGCGTTCGTGATTACCCGGGGCAGGGTAAAGGGGCACTGAGCTGGCCAGCGCCGCAATGGGTGAAAAGAAGCTGGTACGCCAGCTGTTGTAATCCTGACCGTTGTCGACCAAATCGCCGGGGATCAAGGTCATATTAAGACCATCTTGTAGCTCCAATCCCAGCGCCTGTTGCACATAAGGTAACACGCCCTGATTAATGATCTCGCTGAATTTACCCGGGTTTCCCGAGTCACGCTGCATATCACTGACAGCCAGGATCCGACTGCTTTTTTCTGCAGAAGCCAAAGGGGGTGTTCGGAATTTGTGAACATGGCTGTAGGTATCACCTGTTCTCACTCGGTAGAAATACACGGTATCTGGTGCCAGATTGGTGAGTTGAACTTCGTGAATGCGGCTCAGCAGATAGCCGGTTTCGCTGGTGCCACTGGCTTGCCGGCCAAGTTTTGCTGTGTCGCCCCATTCTACAATGGACTCATCACCACTGCTGGTTTCCCATTTGATCCAGATGCTGGTCGGGGTGGCAGATTGCAAATAAGGGTGGACCGCCAGCCCTTCGGTGTGGGCATGTGCCTGGCTAATTGCCAGCAACAGGCTCAGCGACAGTATCCGCAGATTATTCGTCATGTTAGTTTCCTTGGTAATAGAACGAAACGCGGGATTATCCTGGGAACTGGTGTATTAAAAATGTAAATAATGTGAATTTTTGAGGTCTTATTTATGACCCGCATCGTCTGGGTTCTGTGATATAGTGACAGCCACTTTTACCATCAGGGCATTCATGCGTTGATTCACACTCTGTGTGGTACGCGGCCTTCTTCACAAACAAATTAAATGGTCTGTAATACCATGAAAAAAATCGCCATTCTGGTTGATGTCCAGAATATTTACTACACCACCCGCCAGGCCTATGGCAGAAGCTTTGACTACAATGGTTTTTGGCAGGAAGTGCTTAAAGACCGCACTTTGCACCGAGCTTTGGCGTATTCCAGCGAGCCCAATGCGCCCCAGCAACAACAGTTTCAGAATATTCTCAGAGCCATCGGGTTTGAGGTAAAACAGAAGCCCTATATTCAAAGAGCGGATGGCTCCGCAAAGTGCGACTGGGACGTGGGGATTACCCTGGATGCCATGGAGTGTGCCCCACATTGTGATGTAGTAGTATTACTGACCGGGGATGGAGACTTTGACCTGTTGGCCGAGCGTATTCAAAGCCGCCACGAGTGCGAGGTCGAAGTGTACGGTGTGCCTCAGCTCACCGCGAACTCGCTCAAGCGCGCGGCCACTCGTTACATTGCCATTGATGAGCGTTTGTTGCTAAATGCAAAACCAAACCACAACAGGGCAGGCCAGTAGAGATACGACAGGATTTCCAAATTCTCAAAGAAGCTATAGCAGACTAGCACGGCCATCAGACACAGCGCAGTCTGCGCGGTTTTTGAATCCTGCGACGCCCATAATAAATAGACGCTCGACACCAGCATAGGCATGGCCAGTGCTACAGCGCCAACCATGCCTTTTACAAACAGCAAGCCATACCAACTGTGGTGCGAGCCGATCGGCATAAACTCCACCATTTTGGGTCCTCGTTCGACAATGCCATGACCCCAGATGGGCGCTTCAGCCTGCCAGCGCTGAATGGCGATATTTGCCAATGCTTTACGTACCCGAGTGGATCCAGGGCGTTGCTGTTTCACGGCCTCGTAAGAATCCATGATTGAATTGTAGATGGGTTCACCCAGTAGCAATATGATGGGGACTGCAATGCCCATCAGTAAGAGCATCCAGGGCTCTTTAAATTTGTCGCTGAATAGCACCAGCGGGAACAACATGATGAAGATGGCTATCCCCGCGCGGGATTGTGACAAGATCAGCATGGCCCAGCACCCAGCGATGGCCCAGCGACGAATGCGGGCGTTTTTTTCCTGCAAACAAAACACCAGATAAATACAAGCCATAAATCCGGCCGCCGGTGCCCAGGGGGTAAAGAAGCGCCAACGCCCGGCACCTGTTTCGGGGTTAATGCCGTAAAAGCTGACCATGAAAAAGCTTTCCCCTGGTCCGCCGATGACCTTCAATGGCGACAGGAAAATATCACCGGGTAACTTGACGACATAAAATGCTACTGAAATAAAAGAGAAAATCAGGGTGTGAATGGCGACAATACAGACCCCGCGGATCACTACTTCTTTGCGGATCTTTGCAAGTGCCGCAATGACAGGAAAAATAGCCAGCAGTGCCCAGCCCTTCATCCAGCCAATGGTGGACTTAATGGTTTGCCCGGTGCCCAAAGACCATTCGCTGTGTGCGACCAGCAAAGCCACGAGCATCAGTAACATGGCGATGATCCACATCCAGATCATCGGTGACAGTGGGCGAGGTTTGGCATGCAGGTCCAGATAGCAGCGCATCAACACCACCATAAAGATAACCCAGCCTATGATGGAGCCCAACACATACAACATGCCCAGCATAAAAGCGGGATAGGTGAGCACCAGGCCCGCCCATACCAGCTTTTCTTCCGTGCTGATAAAGCGTTTTTCCTTAAAGGGTAAATAGGCGGTAAATAACATGCTTGTCTCCGGCTAGTCTGGCTGCTTCATCACAGCTGAGATAATCACCCGACGCTTATTGATCATCAGCACGGCCATGGATAAGAAGATCATGGCAGCCAGTGCGGCAGCAACAGCGATGGACTTTTTCGGTGAGAACGAGTTCACAGGCAGCGACGGTGGCGACATCAACTGGATCACAGGGTAAGACGCAAAGATATCTGCTTTACCCGCTTCCAGACGAGCCACCGCTGAGGTGAAGACGGCTTTGGCCAGATCAAATTCGCGCTCCAGACGTTCCAGCTCAGCGGCTTCTCTGGCGTAGACTTTAAGTTTCTCGTTGAGCAGCAGCACTTCGTTTTCCAGCTCAACCAGTTTGGCTTCAGAGCCCTTCTTAGCTGCAAAGGCACTGATCAGATCGGCAAACAACTGTGCCCGGTTGGGGTTAGACGCCAGGTCTGTGGTATGAAATGCATGAGCCGCATTGATCCCGACCAGGCCTTCTGAGCGGGTTCTGAGCGCCAGTTTTGATTGCTCAAAGCGTGCCAGCTCCGCTTTCACCATGGGATGACCATCATCCCAGCGCGAGCGATATTCGCTCAACTGTGCTGCGCTTTTGTCCAGTTCAGACAAATAAGCTCTGAATTCACCATCCGATTGCAGCACAAAAGCCTGGCCTGCCATAGAAGGTGAGACACCCAAATCAACACTGAGCTGGCCGACAAAATACTCCGCACGGCCAATCTCCGCTTTTACGATTGCCACCTGCTCTTTCAGGTTGGACAGGGTGCGCATTTGCTGGTCAAGCTGGTCCCGGCTGATCAGTAATGAGCGCTGCTGAAAATCTGTAATATTGCTGCGCGTCAGGTTGAGCCGCTCTCTGTACCGGTCTAGCACAGACTTGATACTGGCGTCACGACGTTGAACTTCATCGGCACGCAGATGATCAAGCTGGTCTTGCAATGCGTTATACAAAGCCCAGGCTTTTTTCTCGGCGATACGTGGGCTGGCACCGGTTATTTCTATTTTCAAAATAGAAGTTTGCTCGGTCAGGCGTACTTTAGGTCGGCCAAATTCTTTTGCTGACATACCCATAGATTTGGCTGCATTTTCGATGAGGTTTTTGCTCATCAGCATTTCTTTATAGTTCACTCTGGGGTTATAGCCTTTACCGAACGGGGCGCTGGTAGACGACACCACCTGACCCACCTCATCAAGCGACACATTGCTGTTGGCACCTGTGCCGGGTAACACCATATCCAAGTCGCTGCGGTATTTTGCTGGTTGTTGCAGATAGGCAAATACCAGTAGCAAAATAATGGCATAGCTAACCAGGCAGGTGACCAGGTAAGGCTTATGCAGGGTGCGATAAATCGCAGCCCTGAACCGTGAGTACGGCGTGGTTACCTGAAGTTGCGTGTTCATGAGTCCTCCTTACTCAAAAGTGAGTAGGGTGAAACGATATCTAACAGCGTCCGGGCGATATCACGCAAGTTAGTGATATCTGAATCATAGCAGGCAATGGCGTCGTTGGGCATCACATAAGGGTTAATGTGGTCGCGATAAGACTTACGCATCAGTTCCTCCACTGAACGCTCGACCACCTGGGTTTTCCCGGTCAGAGGATGGTTGCTGACCAGCACAACGCGACGGGGTGCATTGGTGTATTCTTTGCCGCCAACGCAGTTGGCAGAGATCGCAGCCTGTAATAAGCGAGTGCCGTAGGGCAGGTTGCTGGAAAAGCGGCCGATGGCGGCATTGGCATTACTCATCGAAGAATCAATCAGGTTAGACATAAAGACCCGAAAGCCTTTTGGCGTGATCTGCGACGGTTTCACAAGGTTCGGCTGAAAACAGCCAGTACTGGGCACAATCACCTGATCGCCGGCAATGAGTACATGATCTTTGACCGGCTGGCCGGTCATAATGCCGGTCAGGTCAGCCTCGATACGCCAACCCTGACGAACTAAAATCACCTGATCCAGCTTGGCATCGGGACGTACACCGGCTGCTGCCCGAATGGCTTCAGATAACAGGCGCTGTTTTGAGTGGTCGCCAGAGGCTGCGACCTGCTGATCCAACAACTGTTCCGGTAGTTTGGCATTGATGGTGACGCGACCCGGTGAAAATACCGCTCCGGATACCGGCACTTCGATGGCGGCCCAGGTTTTGACCTTGACGGTGACATCCAGCGTCTGAGCGCGGAAGATTTTGGCACGAATAAGCGCCAGCTCCACTTTTTGCGCCAAGGCTTTGGTGGTTAAACCTGCGGCATAGATGGGCTCAATCACAGGCAAAGTCAGCGCGCCTGAGCTGTCCAGTACATAGTCGCCGTTGAAGCCTTCGCCGTATTCCATTTTTACCTGAATAAGGTCGCCCGGGCTCAGTGGCGCCGCGCCGAATGCACCTCGGTAGCTTGAATCATTGGGATTCAGGCCGGGGGCAGCAAGCGGTATAGGCTGGTCAACCCGAAAGTTTGCTGCGGCTGCAAAGTCATCAGCGTCAGTGCAGCTCAGGCGTGATGCAAACACCGAGTGTGACTGGTTGAACTGAGTGCCTGTGGCATGTGGCATGCCATAGAAATCGTCCTCGTTGTAATCTGGGCTGAGTGTGCAGCCAGTGCCAAGCACACACAGTACAAGCGCAGAGATGGGGGTTATCAGGGCTGTAGTTGAAGTCGCTTGTCTCATATTGGGCTCCTTGGCAGTGGCTCTCACTTGGTGGTCTTAATGAGATAGGAGCATAAACTGAGCCAACTTTATTATGTTATAAAAATCAGATTGTTAGTTGTTTTTGGTGAACGTTTTAGCGGTGTTTTTTCTATTTTGCAAAGCAGTTTCAAAATGAAAAGAAGCCAGCAAAAGCTGGCTTAAGGGCCATTGATGCGAGGTGCGTTTTCTCACTGAGTTTATAACAGCGGATAAGCGCACAGGCCCGGGAGCGAAGGGTTAACCCGCAGGATGTTTACTGGTGTGTCCTATTGTGCGCATTGCCAACTTCTCAGCACGATCGTACAAGGATTTTGGTAACAGGCTGGTCAGGGCGCAGCACCAGGTCAATGCGGTGCGGCCTGGTTCTTCCAATAAAATGCGAATGTCGGTAAACAGCGCCTTATGAATTAGTTTGAGTGCGGCTACGGTGTTACGAGATTGTACGGCACGGCGGCTCAGGTATCTGAGCTGATAGGCGCGTGCCAGCGACCCGCACTGCTTAAAAAACTGCGCATGGCTGCGACGGTGTTTATTGACGGCACTTTCCCAACTCTGATATTGCTTTTGCAGGTTCGCCGACAAACCACTGGCATTGACGCGATAAAAGGTCAGCGGCTCTGGGATCCCCGCAAAAGTCGCATCGGTATAGAGCGCCAGACGCAGCCACATCTCTATGTCTTCTGATTGTCTGAGGTTTTCATCGAAATACTGACGCCAGCTGCGGGTTTCATCGTGAAACGCCACTTTTTCCAGCGTGGCTGCACGGATCACCGGTGCCGACCCATTGCCAACCGGGTTGCGACAAAAAATGGTTTTGGCATCAATGTTGTCTAATTTCGGAAACTGGCCAATGCCCAGTTGCTTATTGTCATCATCCACAAACAAAGAAGGACAATAACTGACATCAACACTGGGATGGCGATTCAAATGCGCGACGTGTTTTTCCAGTTTATTGACTGCCCAGTAGTCATCGGCATCCAGCAAGGCAATATAAACGCCCCGGGCGTTGCGGATCCCGGTGTTGCGCGCTCCCGACAGGCCCCGGTTTTGCTGGCGAATAATATGGATCCTATGATCTTTATAATCTCTCAGATAGCTCAGTGTATTATCGCTGCAGCCATCATCAACACAGATCACCTCAAAATTTTGATAGGTCTGGTTGAGCACTGAGCAGATGCATTTATCAATATATTTTTCAACGTTGTACATAGGAATAATGATGCTGACAACGGGTTTCGAGTTAATCACATAGTTAGTCATAATGGGCTCCGGATCATAAAGAAGATTTTGCTGCGCCAGCGTGACAACGTCTTAGCGCAAAGTCTGCCAAGGGAAAGAGCAGCCACAAGGCGCTGCAGCTGACCAGTACGGCGGCAAGTAAATCGGGTTGGTCAGGCTGTATCATTAACAGCCCAACCAGTGAAATCACTAAACAGTAAGCATTCAGCTGGCACTCTCGGGCAAACCGGCCTGCGGCACGTTGCATTACGGCGTAGCTGTCGGTCCATACTGTGCTGGTGGCTATCAGGCAAAGCAGCGCACTGGTGGTAAAACTACCCTGCCAATGTTCGTTGAATAACACCGGCACGTACCAGGGAACGAGCACGGCTTGAAGAATAAAAATTGCAGACACAGCCGCAGTGATTGCGAGCAGCAGGTGGCTGTGTCTGGGGCCAAAATTGCCTGCGTTTTTAAGTTTGCAAACAAATGGGTAGAGTGCGGTGGTGTAAGCCTGAGCGACAGATATCGCCAGACCCACGCCCACGCTCTTGGCAAAACTGTAGAGACCGAACAGCTCCGGGGTCAGCAGGCGTGCGGCCACGAACATATCCATATTCACACGCAGCGAGCGCAAGATTTCGCTGCCTGCAAGCTGTGTTGATGCACCCAGCAGTCGGGAAAAAACAGCTTTGCTGTAGTGTCCGGCCATAGACGATGAAGGGACAAAGGCAAAGCATCCCAGCCAAAGCAGGGTGAATGCCCATTTGCCGATCACGACGGCCAGCAGCCCTGCATCGAGGTAAAGTGCCGCAGCCAGAGCCAGGTTTTCGGTGATAATACACACGCTGCTGATCAGGCCAAACAAACCCATCTGGTTTCGGCGTTGCATCAGAAACACCTGATTACAGACTAACGGGAATACCAGATAAGTCAGTGCCATCAGGGCAATCAGCACAGTCATGTCCTGACCTGGAAACATCCAGCTGCTGGCCAGTGCGACCAGGACCTGCACGACACATATCGCGCCGCACAGCAGCCACTGTAGTATACGACCATTTTTAAGAAATGCGGGTAACTCGTCATCGCTGGCGCGGATGACCTGCGCACCAGCGCCAGAGCGCAATAACAGCCTCAACACTTCATGCACCGTCAGGGCAAGCATCGCTGTGCCATACTCAGTGGCAGACAGGCAAGCAGCCATCGCCATGATGCTGATCAGCCGCGACGCTTTGGCAACCACCTCTGCACCTATGAGGTATGAGGTATTGCTGAGCAGGATCCGCATTGTGCTGGTTGGGTGTGTCATGGCATCGCTCTCGTGATATCGGATACCTTTACTAACCAAAATCCGTACCAAGGCGCTCAGATGCACACAATCAATCTGTGAGAAGTTTTTAATTTGTTGAATGTAAAGGGTTTTAAATCACTTATAGCCGAGCAGCTATAAAGCCGAAGCTGATGTGATGAGGAGGCTCAGGCAAAGATAAATGCACGCAGATTGCATTTTGCGACGTCGCTTTTTGCAATTTGCAATCTGCGTATTTGGTAGCGCCCGATAAAATCAGGCGCCTGTGTTCTTGTCTCCCCACTGCTGTATTTTACGGTATAAAGTAGACGGGCTGACTTCCAGTAAACTGGCTGCTTTCACCACATTGTCATCGCATGCCGCGATGGCTTTTTCGATGGCAATTCGCTCTACCTCAGCCAGCGAACAGATTTGGTTTTCAGATGGGATGTCGGCTGTCTGCTGAGGCGATGCATAGCCGTTTTCCTGCATGCTGACTGATTGCTGCGGTGCTCTGCTTTGTATCGGCGTAGAACCACCAAATTGGCCATCAAGCAAGGCCTGGGCATCGCTGGGTTTGAGTTTAAGCTGCATTTGCAAAGTGTCTTCGGTGATCAGTGGCCCGTCTGACATCACCACACAACTGTGAACCAGGTTCTCGAGCTGGCGCACATTACCCGGCCAGTCGTAGTTTAAGATCAACTGCTCAGCGGCAGGTGAAAAACCAACAAAGACTTTGTTTTCGAGTTCGCTGAACTTACTCAGGAAGTGCTGCGCGATTTGTAATGCATCATGATCGCGTTCATGTAATGCAGGTAAATCAATGGCGATGACATTGAGGCGATAAAACAAGTCTTCACGTAAACGTTGATCTGCAATGGCCTGATGAGGTTCGCGGTTGGTTGCACAGATAAACCGGACATCGACCTTTTCTTCTTTGCCGCTGCCGACTTTCTGGAAGGTTCCCGACTGCACAAAGCGCAGGATCTTGGCCTGCAAATTCATGTCCATCTCACCAATTTCATCCAGAAACAGGGTACCGCCATCTGCCTGCGTCGCTGCTCCATCCCGATTGGTAACGGCACCCGAAAAGGCGCCTTTGATATGACCAAAGATCTCAGATTCCATCAGTTCGCTGGGAATCGCGGCGCAGTTAATACACACCAGAGGTTTGTCTTTGCGGGTGCTGGCACGGTGAATGGCATCGGCGGCCAGTTCTTTACCCGTACCGCTGGGCCCGGTGATAAACACATTGGCCTGGCTGGGGCCGGCTTTTTCAATGGCTTTATAGACCATTTGCATGGCAATGGAGTCGCCAACAAAGCGATAAAACTGCGAGCGAATTGAGCTGCGGTAGCGTTGCAGGCTGGCACGTAACATATTACGTTCAGCGACCAGCATCTTTGTCTGAATGGCCTGTTCAAGGGTCAGCTTGATGTTACTCATGTCGAATGGCTTTTGCATGTAACCCCAGACTTTGCCCTGGTTAATGGCGTCAATCAGGTCTTCCACTTCAGTAAAGGCGGTAAGCATCATGCGAATAGTATCGGGGAAGCGCTCTGCAACCTGAGCCAGAAACTCAATGCCTGACATATTGGGCATCATTTTATCCGACACCACCACATCGATGGGGTGCTGCTCTAACAAGGCCAGGCCTTCTTCTCCACTTTGCGCAATAAATACGGTATAGGGCTCATTTTGGAGCGCGCGCTTGAGTGAGCGCAGAATAAGGGGTTCGTCATCGACAAACAGCAAGGTAATGTTAGTAACCGGTTCCATGTAATCCTGCCAGAGTTAATGCGTGTTAATAGAAGTATTACACAGTCTTAGACAAATTGAAGCATTTATACAGCGGAGTTTGTGGTGATAAATAAAACCGCCTGCCAGAGGTGAGTGGCAGACGGTTTTGCGAGGAACTATTAGCCGGCTCAGTTAAATTGATGTGCCACTGTGGTTGCCTGCATGCTCAGTTCACTGAGCAGGTGGTTGTTTTGCAGCATGCCGTCCACACTAATCAGCAGAGTTTTATAGTTAACCGGAACGTCCAGAGTCATGGTGATCTGACCGGCATTGTTGAAGCGGGTGGTCGCCAGCAGTGCTTTGTCTGCTATAGCCTGGTCTTCGTAGCTTTCTACAACATCGTGCAGGGCATACACTTTGACCATTCTATTAGCCAGACTTGCCCCCAGAACATCCTGTCCGCCCAGATCCAGTGTGACTGTCTTGCTGGTGCTGAAGCTAAAATCTGCTTTCACGTGCAGGTCGTTGGAGGTTTCGGCCTGGCTGTCGAGCAAGTCAGGGTCAGGCTCGTAACTGGGGGCAGGCTCAGCAGACTCGTCTGGTGTGACGGTTGTATCCTGTTGTTGCTCCGAATTTGTATCTGCTGACACCGTTGTGCTCGCGTTACTTGCAGGCTCGCTGGCCGCATTACTGCTTGGCGCTGCGGAACTTGATGTGCCGCCCTCACCACCTCCACCGCCACAGGCACTGAGGGTCAAGCAAATAAACGTTAGGGTAGCTAGTTTAGTCAGTGTATTCATGATCGTATCCTCTTAGTGTGCGCTGAAAGTATGGGTAGTGCGTTCGTTGGTCATAAACCAGTCCTGAGCTTGCTCGCCACTGCTTTCAACCCAGGTTTCATAAGCGGGATACGCCCAAATAACATCGAGATACTCTCTGGGATAATGCCAGTCGTTACTGATCATCAGTGCCCATGGCAGGTTCTCGGCTGTTCTGAAGTAACGTCCCGACTGCGTACTGGATGTGTCATCCGCATTGCCAAAACGACTGGTATCAAACTTGTCTGTCGGAGGGTAATCAGCCAGATGGATTTCCAGAGAACGGTCTTGTGTTCGGTACAAGAAGAAATCGAAGTCACTCATGCTCAGTGTATCCAGGCCTTGTTCAAAGCTGACATCGAAGGTGTAAGGCACAGGCTCAAAATAGTCACAGGTCATGACGGTATTAAAGTGCTGGCACTGACCAGACTGACCTGTGTTAGTGAATACATGGGCATTACTCCACAGCGATAGGACCGCATTACTTTGGCCGTCTTCAGCAAGTTTGTCATAGCTCTCGCCGTCTATGGTTAACCGGGCCTGCTTTATCAGCGCTGGATCGCTGTTCATCAGACGAAGCCCAAAGCCATTCTGATACGCTGCACCGCGCGCGGTGATCCAACCGTTAATGATGAAGCCAGTAATTTGATTGTCGGCATTGTAGGTCATACGGATACGCTGTTTAACGACTAAATCGTTCATATCGTGGTCGCCACGTGCGGGCCAGTTATCCTCAAATGCCAGTGTTGTCACGCCTTGTGCACTGGGAAAGTACTGGCTGTATGCGCGATTAAAGTCGTTCGGAAATTCATCCTGTTCGTCTTCAATACCATCTGCATCGCTGTCGTTTTGTTCTGGCATCACGGTCAGGTTAAGGGCCGAAATCGCAGTAGCCGGGGAGCTTTTGACGCTGAAAACGGCGTCGTTGAAATCATTATCACCCCAGGTGCGTGGTAAATCTTCAAAGCCGATTACCACTTCCTGCTGCGCTTCATCCAGCAACAGAACGCAGTGCTGACGCAAGGTTTCGTCGTTTTCCGGGTTGAGGTCAGACAACGAATAATAGTAGGGGGTTTTAAACGGTTTTACGCCGCTGTAGTACCAAAAACCGTTCGCGGCGATAAAAAACCCGATACTGGTGCCTGCCGGAAAGTTACCTATGCTCACGCGGTGCCCGTTAGTCAGGTGCGGATAACTGAGATTTGGAAAGACAATGGTTTCCTGCACTTCCTCTGGGGTTTGAGGCGGGTTTTGCGGATCAAAGGTAAAATAGCCAAAAGAGTTTTTGTACCCTGCGCCTTCATGGATAAAGGTGACAAATACTTCGGCGTCTTCGTTCAGGTGAATGGTAGACCCCTCATCACCTGTGATAAAGGCTTCATTTACTCTGGCCTCTGGTAACGCATTTTGAATACGCTGGAAAAATTCCGGGCTGTACTGGTCGCGTGTATAAATCAGAGAATCAGGTTTGCCCGTGGATTGGTTGTAGCCACCGGGCCACGTTTGCCCTGACTGGAACTGCCAGACGTACTGACCATCGACTTGTTGAACTGCGCCGGCGGTGAAAGAGAGTAGCCCTGAGGCCAGTAATGGGTACAGCAGGTTAAATCGCTTCATAATCGTCGCTCCAAATGAAAAGGGGGGTAGATTTGTTCTGTAGGGACCTCTTCACGAAGCATGCCAAAAATTAACGCTAATATAATCAGTATCTTATGTTTTTTGTTTGAACGGTAAGCGCGTTTTTCGCAAATTGCACTGCATTGCGCTTTGCAAACAAAAAAATAGCTATCCGTTTTTGAAAACCACTCGGGAAAGTAGGGAAAATTGGCTTTAATGTGCTGTTTTTGGCGATCGGTGTAATACTTGCTTGAGTAGGGAAAACGATAAAGGAGGTGAGTATGAGCGCTGATCGATCACACACTTTGGTGTTTAGTGTTGCCCTGAATGGATACCAGTGGCGCTACCGACGTTATCTAAACAGCCAGCGCCGCTACGCCAGGCGCATGGGATATGATTATGTGGTGGTTACGCGTCCCTGGTTCAACAGGCTTGGGGCGGAGTGCTGCTGGCTCAAATTGTTCTTGCTCAAAGCTGCACTGCTTTCTGGCTATAAACAGGCTCTGTTTGTGGATGCTGACGCCTGTATTCAGCCGACGTGCCCGGCACTAGAGACGTTATACGACGAAGACACCTTTTTACACCTGGCAAGAGGCTATAGTGGCGCGTTTAATTCCGGGGTGATGCTGATGTGCAATTGCACTCAGGCGATTGAGTGGCTCGATACTCTGATTGCGGCCATGACTCAGCCTGTGGCTGAGTCGCAAGGGATAGGCTGGGGTGAAAATGGCCATGTGATCCATTATGCCAACAACTGTGAGGGAGTGGCGGAGCTTGACCGGCGCTGGAACAATACCTATGACGCAGAGCTGACAGACTACATTCGCCACTTTAACTATGGACCGCTGAAATGCTCCTGGCTGGATAAGTGTTTCCATACTCTTATTTTTAAATGTTCACGCCTGTTGTTGGGTTATAGTCTGTCCCGACCCGATCAGCAGGCAGGCAAGCTGGGCGTGGTTCAGCTGCGTATTCCTGCTACTCTTGCACAAATTCAGCGGCTATATCCGCGGTATTTTCCTTCTCTGTGAGCGCCGCATGGCGCTTCTCAAAATAAAAAAATTCCCAAAATGCAACGCACTTTCGCTTCTTAAAAACACACTAAAAACCAACTAATTCATTTAAAATCAATGCTTTAAAATCTGGCATGGTCCTCGCTATATCTTGTCGTGAACAGATAAACACCGGAGGACGCGATGTCATTTAATCTCACTACATCATCACCAGAGCCAGGCGAGGCCACAGCACGTAAAGCAGTGCGTGTTTGTGTTGCCCTGATACTGGTTGCTGTATTTTTGCCCGTGTACTCTGTTAATTGTGTGTTGGCTTTACTGTGTTTTAAAGCGCCGCTGAAACGCCTGACCTGGATTGACATTAGCGCGCAGCCAGTGCGTTTATATTGCTGGCAGGCAGGGCTGTTTAAGCGCAGTGCTGTCGTTTTCAATGTGCTGGGTGGCACGATACGCTTTGTTGGCAATCCGTTAGTACGCGACGGTGTGAGTATTCCTGTGATCAGGCGCTTCCATTCTCCGTGCAGCAGTCCGGGCCTGTTCGACAGCCTGTGGCTGTATAGTTTGACCGGGCTCAGTGTCAAAGCGCCTTTAGCATTGCTGCAGCAGCAAAAAGATCAGAGTGTGTTTGCTGATACCTGCCTGATTATCAAGGTGATGCTGTGCCTGTGTTTGTATCGCAAGACTGCAACTATGCCAGCGCACAGCGAACTATTTGGCATTCCCTTTAGTAACACTCGCATGCAAGCGGCGGTCGACTGGATTGTTGAAGGTGCGCAGCAGCAACCGTTAAAACCTGCATGCAGAGCGGCCTATTACATCAACGTCAACTCAGTTAATTTGTCGGCGGCGAATACTCATCTCTATCAGGCACTAAAAGCCAGCGACCGTAATTTCATCGATGGCTCGGGTATGCGCATCGCGGCGCGTCAGGCGGGAATGGGTCTGGCCGACAACAATAACGGCACAGACATGCTACCGATGCTATGTGAAGCCGCTGTTAGCCGTAAACGTTCGTTATTTCTGCTGGGTGCACAACCTGGGGTTGCCGAGCAGGCGGCCAAAAACTTGCGTCAGCAGTATCCCGGACTGCACATTGCGGGCGTTCATCATGGTTATTTCGATGATGACGAGCAAGTCTGCAACACCATTAATCAAAGCGGCGCCGACATAGTGCTGGTGGCGCTGGGCTCGCCTCGTCAAGAAGTCTGGATAGATAACAACAAGCATAAACTCCAGGCGAATTGCGCACTGGCCGTGGGCGGCTTATTCGACTTCTTTTCAGGCAACATAGCGCGTGCGCCAATGTGGATGAGAGAGCTGGGTCTTGAGTGGATCTGGCGCCTGATGCTCGAACCCAGAGCCAAATTTAACCGCTATGTGCTCGGTAACCCGATTTTTCTATTCCGTGTTTACGTTTTACAACAAGCTTTGCGAGGATTTTAATCATGTATAGCATCAAGAAAACCACAGCTACTCAGTTCACTCCAGCAACTCCGTCGGCATCTGCGCAGGTTAAACTGGATGGTCGTCACCATGGTATACCGGCCTGCTTACAACGCCTGGCCGCGATAACCGGATTACTGCTGCTCAGCCCGTTCCTGTTGGTTCTGATAGCGTTAATCAAACTGGAAAGTCAGGGTCCCTGTGTGTACAAGCAGGTCCGGGTAGGCAAGCTGGGTCGTCGCTTCACAATGTATAAGTTTCGCTCTATGTATATGCCGGAAGATCCGCGTTTCCGTAATCCTGATCCGGCTCAAAGCGATCGTGAAGGGGTCTGTGCTAAGTACCGCAATGACCCTCGCATTACTCGCATTGGCGCATTTATCCGTAAGTACTCAATTGATGAGTTACCCCAGCTGATGAATGTGGTGCGCGGCGACATGCTGTTAATCGGTCCGCGTCCGGCGCTGGAAAAAGAGGTACATGCTTACCAGCAGCATGAATTAGGGCGCCTGAACAGTGAACAAGGTCTGACTGGCTTGTGGCAGGTGACGGGCCGTGCGGATACCACATTTGCGCAACAGGTTCAGCTGGACAAGCAATATATTATGGAGCAAAGCGCACTGAACGATGTGAGCATTTTACTCAAGACCATTCCATGTGTTATTGGCGCCAAAGGCGCTTATTAAACTCAGCAGGAGCACTATCTTGAACCCGATTTGTACCTTCCCATAAAACCACCGCTCAGTCGGTGGTTTTTCTTTTCTAAAAGCCCATTTCTATTTTGATAATTGCAGTGTGACAACGCGTCGCCTTTTGCAAATTAGCATTTGTATAAACGTGTAAAAATAATTAAAACCCTTTAAAAACAGTTGTTTGAATTTTGGCATGAGAGCTGCAATCTCTTGGTATCTTAACTTAGCGAGGCAGCACAATGACAGCAAAAAACAAAGCTTATATTGTCGGCTACTATGGCATGCGTAACAGCGGTGACGATGCGCTTATGCTGGCAGCGGCGATGGGCGCCCGGCGTTTTCTGGGCAGTGAACAGCTCACCATCAGCGCACCTGACAGCGACCCTTTGGTCAATCAGTTGGGGTGCAGTGGACAACAGCCATTGCTGTTTCGTGGTCACCAGAGGCTGTGGCATTACCGTCATGCCTATAGTGCAAACCACGTCATTTTTGGTGGTGGCTCGGTATTGCACAGCAGCCGCGATATCGCCCTTAAGCGCCACATGATGGCTCTGAGCGGTCGCAAACAGGCGATGGCGCTGGGTGTGGGCATTGAGTCATTCAAAACCCTGGATGATGAACAGCAGTGTAAGAAGTTTTTGAACGAATGCGGGCTGGTCACCCTGCGTGACAAGCAAAGCTATGAGATTGCTAAGTCACTGGCGCCTCACGCTAACCTGAAGCACACCTTTGACCTTGCGCCTTCTTTGTTGCATCACCTGAAAGGAAGACTGAACCCGGTGGCGCGTCAGGGAATTGCTTTTAACTTTTGCCCGCAATCTATAGATGCGTTTGGCAATGTCAACGAGCACAATGAACTGCGCCGGATTGCCAAAGCCGTTGACCTTATTACCACAGTGTGGAGCTTTACCAATGAAGACATTTATCTGGTGGATCTGAACGACCAGACAAAAGGCAGTGACAGAGCAATCCACGACAAAATAGTGGCTCGTCTGCCTGAGTATGTACGGGTTAAGCGCATCCACTATGTGGCGAACCCGGCCAGTATATTACAGTGTATGGCGATGTTCAGGGTCATGGTGGGGATGCGACTGCATGCACAAATCTATGCCTATATGACGCAAACGCCCTTTATCAGTTTGCAATATCACGCCAAATGCACGCAGTGGTGTGAACAGATTGGCTTGCCTGAACAGTATGCCTTTGACGCCAACGAATTTAGTCCGGACACCCTGTTCCGGGTGATGTATCGCGGCCTTGAACGCGGTTTCGATGCACCCACTCTGGGTCTGGGTCAGGCCATCACTTTGTCACTTTCTAACTGGAGCGAAAACTATGAACAGCATTCAATTCACAGTCGTTATTCCACTGTACAATAAAAGCGAGTGTATTGTCCGGGCGCTGCAAAGTGTTCATGCACAACACCATCAGGCCGCGGAAATCATAGTCGTTGACGATGGCTCTACTGATGACAGTCCGCAAAAAGTGATTGATCTGGGCCTGCCTAATCTGCGTCTGGTACGTCAGAGCAATCAGGGTGTTTCTGCTGCACGCAATAAGGGCGTTAAAGCGGCAAGCAATGAGTATGTGGCATTTCTTGATGCCGATGATACCTGGAGCCCCTTCTTTTTGGCACGTATGGCGGAATTGATCCAGACCTTTCCACAGGCGGGTTTGTTTGCCTCGCGCTACCAAAAGGTGCTGGACAATGGTGAGTATATCGATGCCAAAATCGCACTCACCAACTGGGCTCCAGAGGGCTATGAGATGGACAACTACTTTGAAGTAGCGGCGAACGGCGACTTACCTTTTACTATGTCGAGCTTAGTGGTCGACAAAACGGCATTTAACCAGCTGGGCGGGTTCCCGGTGGGTGAATGGATGGGAGAAGATCAGAGTTTTTATGTGCAGGCCGCCCTGAAATCGCGTATTGCGTATTCTCCTGCCATTGAGAGCTTTTACTTTCTGGGCGCGCCGGGCAGTGCCTGTGATAAAGCGCCGCCGTCCCAGCTGTGTCCGTTTGCCGAGCGCCTGCTGAGCGCCATTAAAAACGGCGAGGTGGCGCACACTGCGATGGCGCATAAATATGTGGCGACCCACATCTGCGACCTGGCCAAACGCAATATAAAGCATCGTTTATACGGCCATGCACTGCGCTTGCTGGCCAATCCGGTGGCACGCGCCAAGCCACTGCACTGGAGTGCCTATATGATGTTAAGCGTGCTCAGAGGGGCGCTATCGCGCATGTCTTTGGGGGTTATTCGCTAATTCCGCTGGGCATTGATTTCCTTTCGCAGCGCCGTAGTCAGCTCAGTCCAGGCCTGCTCGGGATGGGCCAGCTGATTAATGGGGACCAGGCGCTGCTTATCATCTTGCGGGAAAAACTGATAGCTTGCCATATTCACAGCCTGGTTACCCAGCAACGAAGATTGCACATCCTGTGGCCACAGCTGCCAGCCCTGAATATCGCAGGCACTGAGTAGCACAGGGTAGAGCCGGGTTTGACTGTCGGAGAGCTTGTCGAGCACTTTGGGCAGCTCAACGGTATGCACATAGCTGGAGGCAATAAACGCCTGACTGACCAGCAGGATCACCACGTCGGCTTTGTCTATGGCGCTGCGGATCTGGCTGTCCCACAGCTCACCGGGCTTGATCAAACCATCCTGCCAGATCTCAATACTGTGGTCGCGTACCAGATTGGTCAGGTGGGCTTCCAGTGTATGTTTGTAAGCCATATCATCATGACAATAGGAGATAAACACTTTAAGCGGGCGGCGCAGGTGATGGTGGGTAAAAGGCTGAAAGTCGGCGCTATCAAGCAATTGACTGGTCCCTTGTGCCATAACTTTGGTGCCGGTGTCGCTGTTGGCCAGTTTCGCTGCGCTGACAAAGTGTGTGTTATCCAGAGAGATGCTTAAATCTTTGGGTGGGTGGTTAAAGATTTGCTCATAGTAACGGCGCTTCATTCGCGCCTTGATTTGATCCACATTTTGTAGCTTTGGCTTTTCCTCACAAAAAGAAGCAAAGCCGGCCTCAAATTCCGCGACTTCCCGGGTAATATCAAAATCATGGTACAGGCCCATAATCACATAATATAAATAGGCCGTGTGGCGCAGCCGTTGTGCTTTTGGTCCGCTGATATAGACACGTACCCGGATCTCTGGGTGATAGCTGACTTTGATCAGCACTTTGCTGGCCTGACTGGTGTCTTTGTTGCCTGATTCGTCTTGCCTGACACCGAGTGTAAATAACAGCTGATTGCGCCAGAAGGTTTTGGCGTCGGGCAAAATACCAAAGTGGCAGATCAACTGATTGATTAACCCCATGGGAATAAAGCGGGCAAACCTCAGGGTAAAGGCCAGGGTCTGATCATAGCCAAAGGTCAGCAGGTCGTAGCCATTGGGGTCCTGCTCGGCCAGCGGCAGGTAGTTGGGGATGATCCATTCGTCGCTGTGGTCATGATAAAAAATCACCTTTTCCTGCTTAAGCAGTTCAATCAGGTCGGTATCGATTTTTTGCTTTTTAATCAGCCGCTCAAATTTTGATTTGGCCACCCGGCCACCGCTGTTTTTGAGGGTGCTTAGATTAAGGATCTCCGTATGAATATGACGGATCACTGCCTGCGGGTCGAGCCAGACCTTGTTGTCGTTGATCTGAGGATAATAAAGCACCAGGCCCTGGCGGTGTAACTGTGTCAGCTCAGTCTTGAGGTATGCCTTGTCATCTTCTGATCCTGCCTGGTAGTGCGCTACCAGATGGCCCAGTTGCGTATAAGTGTCGAGTGTACCTGGTTGCTGACGCTTAAGAATATAATTGATAAATGTCTGATACCAGGGGTCGCCCGGTGCGGTGCGCTTATGTTTTTCAATCAGCTCATTCAGGCTGGCCTGCAGATAGTGTAAAGCGGCCTTATTCACGACGGAATCACCCGTTTTATCCAGACTGATATAAAACTGGTTATCTGCCACTTTGGCTTGTTCTGGCGTGAGGCAGCCCCGGGGATCGCTGTCGGCATGCGTCTGGATTAACAAGAGCGGGGTTTGTTTGGCCTCTTCGGCTTCGCGCAACCCCTGCCACTGGGCCAGCCAGTAATCCAGTGAAAAGTGCTGGGTCATTTCGCCATGGCTGTCTTGTGCCTGACGGGTCTGGTTACATTCGTCCTTCCACAATAAACAGGTGAGCGCCTTATGCTGCATAAATACCCTATACACCCCGTGGTAATAATCCTGTCCGCCAAAGTCATAAAAAATCGCATCGGGGAGGGCTGGGTCTCCTTGCCCGCCTGACCGCTTCTTGTTCTTGTCAGGGAGTGCATAGTGCGCAACTTCCAGAATATGGGTAGAGCGGGTTTTTGAGTCCAGCGCTCCTTTCTGGAGGTAATGGATGAGGCTGGACTTACCGGCACTATGGTTGCCTAAAAAGGCGACTTTACAGGGCAGTTTAATTTCGCTGTTGGTATCTTTAAGGCGCAATAGCAGGTTTTTGATTTCTGGCAGGTGGTCGTCGCCTAGCTCTAATGATAAGCCGTGTTCTTCTTCAAAAGGGTTGCTGTTAAGGCTAAGATTCGACAGATTCGTTAAGCTCGACAGGGGTGTAATATCAGAAATGTTGTTCCTGCGCAGTGATAAGTAGTTCAGCCGCTGCAATGCGGAAAGTGGAGAGGTATCTGCAATTCCATTACCATTTAGATCTAGTCTCCGCAGATTAATCAGAGAGCTAAGCGCAGATATGTCTTTCAGGGCGTTTTCTGACAGGTCCAACGTTTCAAGTTTAACCAGTGAGGTGAGTGGTGTCAGATCTCTAATGTCGTTGCCCCAAAGATCCAGATTTTTCAGATTAGATAATGACGCCAGAGGGGTTAAGTCATAGATTTCGATTTGTTGAAGCAGGAGCTGCTCCAATTGCTTTAACTCACTCAGCGGAGATAAGTTGGATATCTCATTTTCACTGAGGTCTAGCTCAATTAAGTTTGACAGAGAAGCTAAAGGAGAAATATCGCTCAGCTCATTATCTCTTAGAGCTAAGCTCTGCAGGCTGCTTAATGCTGACAGGCGGGCAATATTAGCAATATCATTTAAACTTACATCTAAATATTTAAGGTTTGTTAATTTCGCAATGTCAGAAATGTCGTCGAGTTCAGCGTTACGTGCCCTTAAGAACTCCAGCGTGTTTGGTAGCAACAGGAGTTGCTCTGAAGTGATAGCAATACCGCGGGCATTTAATATCTGCAGCTCTGTAAGCTGTGATAGATCTAGTAGCCCGGTGTCGTGAGCGTCTGCTGGTGATAACGATAATATATGTAGCTCAGTTAACTGGCTGATACTGTTAAATGTTTTAGGGTTGTTAAAAGCTTCGTCAGCAATCAGGCACTCCAGTTGTGTAAAGCCACTAAAGTCCTGCGTTTTATCGGCATCTAGCGCCTTTTCAGAAAATAAAAATTGCTGGGTCGGCAATGGAATATTGGGCAGTTTTGCGCTTAATAGTTCATCCGGAATTGGACAATGCTTATCCGCCCTCAAATACAACACCCTTAACCAGGTCAGCTCAAACAATTCATCGGGCAGGCTATCATACTCAAGGTTGGAGAGATCTAGCACCCCGGTTTTGGCTTTTTGTTCTTGTTGAATACGTTTGAGGACTTCTGCTGACATACCTTTTCCTTGCCGGTGCTGAACGGGGGAATAGTTTTACCCGCTTTTAACGATGGAGGCAAATGCTTAACGATAAAGGAAAAGTATATTGGTAACTCGGCAGCTGACACCTTGTGCAGTGCCAGCTGCGGACAGAGTTTCGTTGTGTTACTGCCGGGCTCTGAGAGTATCTATAATGCTGGCATCGACCCAGTAGATATCAACATTTTTGTTGTCGTCACTGACACCGCGGTTAAATAGCAGGTATTTACCATCGGGGGTGACTGTGGCGTAGGCATCCCATTTATCTGAGTTAACGGACTCACCCATATTGATTGCTTTTCCCCAGCTGCCGTCCTGTTGTTTAAAGCTGATATAAAGATCAGAATCGCCAAAGCCGTCTTCGCGTTCGCTGTCCCAGATAAGGTAGCTCTCATCGGGCGCGATAAAGGGGTGGGCGGTCATTTCCCCGGAGTTGACCACTTTACTCATTACCCGTGGTGTTTGTCGCTGGCCATTTTTAACCTCGGAAATGCGTACTACCTTGTTTTTATAATCGTCAAAGACATAAGTGCCTTTTTGAGATGCCGATAAGCGCATAATGCCAAAGTCCTCACGGTCAAACATGGGACCCAGACTTTGCCGCTCTGTCCAGTCGTTGCCCTTGCGGTCCCGGTAGCCTTCGGCCATATGCATGCGCTGACCATCGGGTGAAAAGCTCACTTCGCCGATGCGTAAAAACTCGGTGAACTTCACCCAGGTGTTGTTCTGTTGTCTGAAGCCAATCACAGTCGGGCGAAAACCGGTTTTGTTGGGCCCTTCATAGACTCCCCGGTCCAGAGTAAAGTAAAACTCCTGCATGCCGGGTGCAAAAACACCTTCGAGCTCCCAGTCTGCTTTGGAAATAATACCCGGGGCAAAGGGCTCGGCGGTCATGCCTGGTGGTTTTTGGCCCATCAACGGGCCTGTCAGGGTGCCGAATTCATCCTTGGCCTGCGCCAAGGTGCTGGTCAGCAAGGTACTTAATGCGATCGTTGTCAGGGTGACAGGTTTCATAGTGTGTCTCCTTGTGTTGTACGTTCCGATAACCATTTGATTGCATATACGCCAGTCAGGGGAGCAGCGCTCTGGTGGGTGCCTTCTATCTCGGCCAGCTCAACATGCAGTTGGGGGTTGTTTTGTTTTTTCAGAAAGTTAAACAGTGCTTTGACATGCGGGCTCAGCTTGTCTTCAAGGGTGCCGTGGGACAAATAGACGTTGGCTTTTGTTTTAGATGCCCCCTGGTTGCGTGCTTCAAGAAGTTGCGGAAGGCGCCACACCGACGGGCTGCCAAGCAGATAGTTGTCAAAGGTATCGGGCTGAGTCAGCAAAGTATAGGCGCCAAATAACCCACCCATGGAGTAGCCAAAGTAACTGTCGTTACCGGGTTTAACACGATAGTGTTGCTCAATATAAGGCTTGACCTGATTGCGGATAAAATCGATATGGGCATTGGCTCCGCCAAACTGATATTTTGCCTGATTCTCAGGCTTGGTTGAGGGGGCGAAGGAGTAATCTCGGAAGCGGCTGGCAAAGGGGCCAACCTCTTTGTTGATGTTATCCGGCATATTGGTTTGCCAGGAGATCCCCACCAGAATAGCTTCTTCCATCAGAAAGTAGGCCGCAGAGGTCATCATTTCAATGTGCCAGGTCATATCGGTGTAATACAGCACCGGATGTTGCTTTTGTGCTGAATAGTGCTCAGGCAGCTGAATAACCAGTTGATACTCACGCTCGGTGCCGTTTTGCGTCAGCGGCACAACCTGAGTTCGCGGTATTTCATAGTGCTCAGGTTTGTTACCAGCCAGTAGCTTCATTGGCAGCAGCAGAATAAAAATTAAAATAAAGATGTTATGGGTCATCGTCGTTCCTCTGTCATGTCAGGTCGCAGTGTGAACGGGTTTGTCACAGCGGCTAACGACACTGTATTGAACAGCCTGAAAAACACATGATGTTTCCTTGATATTCGGCTGAGTTCTTTATCCTAATATTAAAAGCATACTTATCAGTAAGTTAGGTTTTATATTCAGGTGGAGGTGACTCTCAGATATGTTCTGTATTGAGCGTTTCGCGCTCAAATTTACGGGAGTTGGATTACAAAAGTGGCATTAAATTGGGTGGGTCAGAGAGCTGCTTCCCTGGAAAAGACTGGTCGATGTGCCGTTTTTTGTGGGCTGGTGACGCAAGTGCGCTGGCTTAAAGGAGGTGCTGGCACTTAGTGAAATGTGCCAGCTGTGTGTCTTTTTACTGACACTTTTTCGCAGTGATGTCTGCCTCGGTCAGGGTCATTTTTTCAGGAGAAATGACGACTTTCTCATTCGCTGAGCCGACGACCAGAGAGCCACTGCCTACCGTGATGTTGCCACCATAAATAATGTACTGCAGCGTGTTGTCTTCATCTACTTCAAACGCCAGGCTGGGCTCTGCGTCTTTAAGTTTAAAGTGACGGAGGTTTTCATCAAAAGTGCCGTTCAGTTGATGGCGTTTGCTCAAATATAAACCGCCCTTGCGGGCGGCAGTTGACAACCCCTTAGCCTGATAAAATTGGCTTTTAAACTGCACACTTAAGCTGAGGACTTTAATTGAGCTCGATGGTTTAGCTAAAAATCAAACAGGGCTTTGATAGACTGCTCTTTTAGCTTATCCATTTCGACTTTGATTTGTGGCCCCTTAACCCCTTTGGCGATGACATCTTGCGCCTTGACTTGTGCAGCAAGGTGAAGTGCCTGCGCCAGCATGTTGCAGCGCTGAGCAAGTTCATTACTGAAAGTGCGGGCGGCTTTGCACAGTAAAGTCAGACGTTGTGGTCGTCGCGATGCATCCAGTCGCGTGAAAAGTTGCATGATAGTGGCCGGCTGCCAGTCGGGACCCTGTAGTAAAGGCAGTGCGGTTTGCAGGTCGCGCAGTGCTTCGCTATAGGCTTTGGGGATCTTATAGTCCTGTTCCAGATTATAGCCCTCAAGCTGAGCTTCTTGTTGCCACAGTGCAAAGCTGACCGTCATAAAATCAGGGTCTTGTTTGTCCAGCTGAGCAATACGCGATTGCAAAACTGTGCAGTCTTGCTTGGTCCAGTTAGCCAGCCAGGGTAGCACCAGATGGAGTGCATTCAGGCTGGCCAGTACCTCAGAAAAGACCTCAATGGCACCATCTTTGAGTGACTTTTCAATCTCCAGCCAGACTCGCTCTTTGGTCAGGGTAGCCAGTTCACCCTCATCAACCATACGTTGCATTAGAGCCTGTGTTTCTGGTGCGATGGTAAATCCAAGATGGTGATAGCGAGCGGCAAAGCGTGCCACTCGCAGCACACGCAGAGGATCTTCAGCAAAGGCGTCACTGACATGACGTAGGATGCGAGCTTCGAGGTCTCGCTGTCCCTGGTACGGGTCGATGAGAGTACCATCCTGATCCCGGGCAATGGCATTAACCGTGAGGTCGCGGCGCATCAGGTCTTCTTCTAGCGTAATACTGGGGGCAAAATCACAGATAAACCCGGTGTAGCCCTGGCCCTGTTTTCGCTCAGTGCGTGCCAGTGCGTGTTCATCTTTACTTTGGGGATGTAAAAAGACCGGAAAGTCTTTGCCAACTTGCTGATAGCCCAGAGATTGCATCTGTTCAGGGGTGGCACCTACCACCACATAATCGCGCTCCAGAACAGGGCGTCCCAGGAGTTGATCACGCACTGCGCCACCGACCAGGTAAATTTTCATGGTAAATTCCGTATTGAAAAAGCAAACAAGGTTTTAACTTGTGCCGTTTTTTTGCCATTATAGGCCCCATTCTAACAAGAAAGAGACGAGCCGTGTATTTACGATATTTTGGTCTGACCGAAAAGCCGTTTTCGATAGCACCAAACCCGGAATTTTTGTTCCTAAGCGAACGCCATAAGGAAGCGCTTGCTCATCTGACTTATGGCCTGGGCGATGCCGGTGGCTTTGTGCTGCTGACCGGAGAGGTGGGAACAGGTAAAACCACAGTGACCCGCAGCATGCTGGCACAGTTGCCCGAATCTACGCAGGTGGCATTTATCCTCAACCCGGCGTTGTCGGAAATGGAACTGCTTGCAAGTATCTGTGATGAACTGAACATTGACTACGACGCAGACAATGCGACGCTTAAGTCACTGACCGATGTCATTAAAGCACGCTTGCTGGAGAATCATCAGCAGGGTGGCCACACTATGTTGATCATTGATGAGGCGCAGCACCTTGCTGCTGACGTGCTGGAGCAATTGCGATTACTTACTAATCTGGAGACCGACCATAAAAAACTATTGCAAATCGTACTTGTGGGTCAGCCGGAACTTCAGCAGTTACTCAAACGCAATGAGTTGCGTCAGTTAGCACAGCGTATTACGGCGCGGTATCACTTATTGCCGCTGACAGAGTCTCAGGTTTTTGCCTATGTGAAGCATCGCCTCAATAAGGCCGGTTGCCAGACCAGCCTGTTTGAACCTCAGGCCATTGCCTATATGCATCAGGTGACGGCTGGTATTCCGCGGCTGATTAACTTGCTGGCCGACCGCTGTTTACTCGGTGCCTACTCTGCACAGCAACAAGTGGTGACTAAGGCTGTCGCAATTCAGGCAGCCAAAGAAGCTTTGCCACTGGATTTGGTTCCGCAGGCAAAAGAGCACAGGATGAATATGCCGGTACTGGTCTCTGGCTGGGTGGCCGCCATGTTTATGTGTGGCATCGGTCTTTCATATATTTTTTAGTGGTGTGATATGTCGTACCTAATCAATGCATTAAAACAATCTCAACAAATCGACTCTGAGCAGGATTATCAACAATCACGTCATGAGCAACAGGTCCGTTTCTATCGCCGTCTAAGTCTGTCTCTGGGTGGCGCGCTGATCAGCTTATGTGCTTTGGGCGCTGGCTATTTTGTCGGTGAAGCCTTTCAGGAGAGGCCGACCGACGCAGTGGTTGCGAAAACAGCCGCTGAACATGATGACACCGCAAATGTTACAGTGGCGAATCAGGCAGAGAAACAAGACAGCCCCGCCACTGCCGCAGCGCCAGTAACGGCCGTGCCTCACAATCAGGTTGCTATGGGTAATCCGGTTGTTGTCCAGCCTGGTCAGGTGATGAGTCAGCCGATGAACCAGGGTGTCAATCCAGTGATTAACCCCGTCATGCAAAACGCGCAGCGCCAGATCCATTATCAGTGGATGTCAGTCCAGGTTGGCTTTGATGCTCAGGGGCAACCTGTGTACTCGCAACAGCTGGTGCCTGTCTCTGCTAATGGTCAGATTATTCAGCAACCCGTCGGCAATCAGTATAGCGCAGTACAGCAAGGTTACCGGCCTACTAACCAGCCCGTTTATGCGACAAATCAGGGACACCTCAACCAACAACCGCTGGAAGATTTAAGCGGCTATCGGGTGCTAGGTGTACCACTGGAGCAATCTCGTGCCAACGCAGCCCGACAGGAAGCACAGCGTCAGGAGGCTGAGGCCCTTGCTGGCGTACCCGATGAATTAAAGAAAGCGTTTGAACAGGCTGTGGAAGAAACTGCGCCTAAATCTGACCGCATTGTCTCTGAAGTCTTGTCCAGTACCCGAGGGTCAGCCAGAGCAACGCCCGTTGAGTTACTGCCAGAGCAGCTGCAAAACAGTCTGCCAAGACTGCGTTATCAGGCCCATATTTACGCCACCGATGCTCAAAAGCGTTGGATTAAACTGAATAATCGTGAATTGTATGAGGGCGATAACATGGGCGCCCTGCAGTTGGTGGAGATCACCCCAGAGCAAGCCATGTTCGATTTTGATGGGATAGAGTTTACCCTGCAGGCGATGCAGGATTGGCCTGATAACCAATAGTACCTATACCAATTACACACATTGTTATTATTCAGGGCATCATGGTGTGGCGGAAAAAGCGGATCAGATCAATACTGAACTCTTCCGGTTTTATCGCCGCTTCCAGCTCATCGGTCACACGCTTATCGGCCAGATCTATGTCTTTTACTTCTGTATAAAGCATATTTTTGGCGTGATAAAACACTTTTACCACCGGCTTAAGTGGCTCATTGGGGTTACTTGAGGCCACTATGCCAATACGTTCGCTCTTGAGTTTCACCAGAGTGCCTACCGGATACACGCCAATGCAGTTAATAAAATGGGCCAGCAGGTCGGCGTCATAATGCCCCGGCGTACCCTCTTTTAAAATACGAAAGGCGCGGATCGGGGTTAGTCCAACCTTATAGACGCGTTCGGCCGTCAGGGCATCGTAAACATCAACGATGGCTGCCATGCGAACATACTGAGACAGGTCATCGCCTTGTTTAGCAAAGGGGTAGCCACTGCCATCCAGACGCTCATGGTGAAAGCCCGCAATCTCGGTGGCAATCTGGCCCAGTCCGCTTTCGCCAACAATCTCATAGCTGTATTTGGCATGGGCCATCATTTGCTGGTATTCGTCATCTGTGAGCTTACCGGGTTTATTAAGGATTTCGTTTGGCACCTTGATTTTGCCAATGTCATGCAACAAGGCACCGGTGGCGAGCTGCTCAATGATGTCGCGTTCGAGGCCAAGGTGTTTAGCAAAAATGCTCATCAGAATAGACACATTCAGTGAATGCTCGAGTAAATAGCTGTCTTTTTCACGGATCCGGGCAATACAGGCCAGTGCATCCTGATTGCGAAAAACGGAGTCAATAAACCCCGAAGCCGTTTGTTTAAACTCTTCAACCGCGATGGCTTTACCGGCTTTGACATCGGCGAAGGCTTTTTCCTGCAGTCCTTTGGCTTCCTCGTATAAAGCACTTGCATGATCCAGCTCGGCCTCAACACTGGTGCTTTTGTGCCAAGGGTCATGCACCGTGACATTATCCTGATGTGTTTCATTTTGTGGTTCAGACTGAACTTTGGTTTTGGCTTGCAGTGTTTTGTCCGGATCGATTTCTACTTCGAGTACGCCCGCTTTTTGTAAAGAGCCGATGGCGCCTGTGGTGCGCACCCAGCCCTGACTTTTTACGCGTACGTGTCCTGCCTGTCGGGTGACACTGACCACAAACATACCAGGTTTTAAGTCATTGATAGTAATCGTTTTCACGGCTGCAATTTGATGGTTGTTCAGACTTTAAGCTTAGCAAAGGTTATGCAGAAAGAAAGGAATAATCGGTGCTGCTGCGCCTTTTATCATCGCCCTGATACCGCAAAGAGGTTGCAATTATAAAAATTTCTTCGCAAGCTGAGTATCCAAAAAAACGGTAAGAATAACAACGATGAAAACACTACTATCTGCACTATCACTGGCGCTGGCGAGTCATTGCACGCTGGCCTACGAACTGGATACCCAAGTATCCCGCGCTTTGCCAAAGCTAGAGGCGCTCTATTTGCATTTGCATCAGAACCCTGAACTTTCCTACCAAGAGGAGCAGACCGCAAAGCGACTGGCGGATGAACTTCAGCAACTTGGATTTGACGTGACCGAGCGGGTTGGCGGGCATGGCGTAGTTGGGTTACTGCGCAACGGAGAGGGGCCAACAGTGATGATCCGCGCCGATACCGATGGTTTACCTATTATCGAGCAGACCGGAAAAGCGTATGCGTCAAAGGTGCGGGTTAAAGATGCCAACAACAACGAAGTCGGTGTCATGCATGGGTGTGGCCATGATATTCATATGACCAGCTTTATTGGCACCGCTCAGCAGCTGGCGAATAACCGCGATCAGTGGCAGGGCACCCTGATGATGGTCGCTCAACCCGCAGAAGAAGTCGGGGCTGGAGCGAAAGCCATGCTTAAAGAAGGCTTATTTAGCCGCTTTGCTAAGCCCGATCATGTCCTTGGGTTACATGTCAGTGCGTCGTTACCGGCAGGTCAGGTTGCCATTGCGCCGGGCTATGCATTGGCGAATGTGGACTCAGTTGACATCACAGTGAGAGGCAAGGGAGGGCACGGTGCATATCCTCACACTACGGTTGATCCTGTGGTACTGGCATCGCGCATCGTACTTGCGGCGCAAACTATTACCAGTCGCGAAATTTCGCCGTTAAAACCTTCGGTGATCACGGTGGGCTCAATCCACGGTGGTTCAAAACACAATATCATTTCTAACGAAGTTAAACTTCAGCTGACACTGCGTTCATATGACCCTGCTGTTCGAGAGCAGCAAATTGCAGCGCTGGAGCGTATGACCAAGGGGATTGCATACAGTGCGGGCTTGCCGCCTGAACTCGCCCCGATTGTGTATGTTCACGAAGAAGAGAGTATTCCTTCGACCTATAACACACCTGAGCTAGCAGCGCGGGTTGAAAAAAGCATTCGTGCTGAGCTGGGTGACGAACATGTCGTCAAGGCTGAGCCTGTGATGGCCGGTGAAGACTTTGGCTTATATGGTCGCACCCCGGAAAATATCCCGGCAACGATTTTCTGGTTGGGTGGCGTTGAGCCTGAGGCGTACCAGCAGGCTCAGTTTTCGGGTGAAGCGCTACCTTCGTTGCATTCGAGCAAGTTTGCACCGGACTATCCGCTGACCATAAAAACCGGTGTACGTGCCATGACCGCCAGTGCGCTGGATCTGTTTAAAACGGCACAGGTGCAATAAAGGTCATCATTTTTTCTGACTCAGGGTGACTGATCTGCAGCATTTCTGCGTGCAACTGAAGCCGGGATGCTGCAGCCAGCGCTTCACCTTGGGAGTAGAGGCGATCTCCTAAAATGGGGTGGCCGAGTGACAGCATATGCACTCGCAGTTGATGGGAGCGTCCGGTGATCGGGGTAAGCTTGACGCGGGTTGCCATAGATTCGTGTGATAACACTTCAAAATGCGTTAGCGAAGGTTTACCTGTCTCGTGACAGACCATTTGCTTCGGGCGGTTTGGCCAGTCGCAGATCAGCGGCAGGTCCACAGACCCCTGCTTTTGCTCTACAAGGCCATGCACCCGTGCGATATAACGTTTGGCTGTCAGGCGATCCTGAAATTGGATACTCAGAAAGCGATGTGCTGCTTTATGCATGGCCAGGCATAATACTCCGGATGTCGCCATATCCAGACGATGAACTATCTTTGCGTTGGGATATACCAGATTAACCCGGTTGATCACACTGTCCCAGTGTTTAGGATCCTTACCCGGTACGCTCAGTAAGCCACTGGGTTTATTTAACACCAGCATGTGTTCGTCCTGATAGAGAATATCAAGATAGGGATCGGTGGGGGGAGCGTAATTGACTAACACAAATAACCTGCAACTGGCATCGACTTCAAAGGCCGACATTTTACCTAGCGTCTGGCGAAAAGGCCAATCACAATACACGTAATGCCCTGTTATTGACACCCGTCAGAAGATAGGAGAAAGTGCAAAACCTAAGCGCGTAAAGGAATCAAGTATGAAGCTACCATTACACTGCGAATACAGCTACGACCCCGATTTTTTAACTCAGGAAGAAAGCCTGGCTTTGTATCAGTGGCTGACAGACCACTTTGACCTTTCACAACCTGAAACCATAACCATGGGAGACGGCTCAAAGGCTGCTATTCGGCCCTGGAAAGTTAATCTGTTAGAACCTGAGCTTGCTCAATCGGGCCAGTTCGGTCTATTCCATGGCAGACAACAGCCCTGGTTTGCGTTAATTGAGCAGATCCATCAGCGCCTGACAGAACAAACCGGGTTAGTTTTTCCTGTGTGTGTATGTCTGTATTATCCTGACGGTGAAGAGTGGATGGATTTTCACTGTGATTTGCCAGCGTTTGGCTCTACTAATGTCATTCCCTCTTTGAGTATAGGCGCAAAGCGTACCTTTCTGATACGCAACACACAAGATCATCAGGAGGTACACTCGGTTGAGCTGGAAAATGGCTCTTTGTTTGTCATGGGCGAGGGTTTTCAGTCACGCTATCAGCATGCGGTGCCGCGGGCATCAGAAGGGGCAGGTCCCCGTTTTAATTTGACGTTCCGCCAGTTTGATCAGGCTAAATAAGTAAGGAGATGTGATGAAAGTAGGCTTTTTTCAGTTCGATGTGGCATTTGCTGAGCCTGAGCAAAACCGTGACGCCATCAAGCATGCGCTGGTGATGTCTCATGAGTTTGATCTCTTGTTGCTTCCTGAGTTGTGTACTACGGGAAGTATATTCTTCGACCGCCAGCAAGTTTTTGATCTGGCAGAAGATTTGTATCAGGGCGCAACTTCACGATTGCTGCAATCCCTGGCTAAGGAAAAATCAGCCTGTATTGTTGCGGGACTCGCTGAGTGCTACGAAGGGCAGCTCTACAACAGTACGTTGCTGACAGGTCCTGAGGGTTTACTGGGCATTCACCGCAAAGTGCATCTTGCGTCAACGGATCAGTTACGATTTGTGCCTGGTAAAGACTTCTGCGTGTATGAAGTTCAGGGGGTCAAAATTGGCGTCTTGTTATGTTACGACATTTGGTTTGAAGACGGTTTGCAAGCACTTAAACAGCAGGGCGTGCAGATCATTCTTAATCCGTCTAACTTTTGTGGTGAGGACAGCCTGGCAGTGATCAAAAAAGCGGCCAAAGACTATGGTGTCTATGTGATAGCCGCTAATCGCCTGGGTATGGATCACGACTGTAATACGGGCGTTCGTTTCATTGGTAACAGCCTGATTATAGACCCACAAGGCACTGTGCTGGCGCAGGGCGACGAGTCTCAACAATTAAGGGTCATTGAGATACCTGTCGGCTAGCTTTCATTAATGATTGTGCCGTCACTCAGACTGCGCTCGTTCTGGTCACTCCGCCTGATTTGCTTCATCATAACTGGCACGGGCCGAGGCTATTTCGTCAAAGTGATCGTCGGCCCAGGACACCAGCTGCCAGGCGGGTTTAGCGAGTCCCCGCCCCAGTTCTGTCAGTTCATATTCCACTTTTACCGGTACCTGAGGGTAGACAGTGCGTTTGACATAGCCATCGCGCTCCAGATCACGCAATGTTTGTGTCAGCATGCGCTGCGAAATTCCCTGAATCCTCGATTTTAAGGCGTTAAAACGGTCTGGGCCATCGACCAGTGCAAACAGAATTAAAATCGACCATTTGTCACCTATCTGTGCTACCACATTCCGGATCGGGCAGCGCTCATTCTGTTCAAAGACCCTGCGGGCCTGCGGGTTAGTATCGCTCAAAATGCAAATTCCTGAAATTGGGTTAAGTATTAAACAGGCTACTTTGTCGAAATGAGCCATGTTACTGTCAATTATAGATCTTAGTATACATAAGTAACTAATTGGGTTAAAGGCTTAAACTTAGGCCTAAATCTGTACCCATAGCAGTTTTCTTTTCGGGCGGACTGTTTGTATGTAATGGGAAAAATTGTCTAAAACTTTGTGGTAGCATTGCGAGTTTGTTTTGTAGTGCTTCAGCCAGAGCGTGAGTAATGTCGTCAGGCTGTGTGTTCATCTTTCTCAAGAAGAATGGCACAAAGTGCTCGTCTGGGTATTTTGTTAACAGAGACAGCGTTGGGTGTGAATCTATTTATAGCATGTTGCTTACGGCGTACCATTCCGGTACACCGGTGATTTTAGGTGGCCATGATAATAAGCAGTGGAGTGGTTCGACAGATCCGGTTTGCGAACTTTACTCTGTGGAGCACAAAAAGTCGTAATACCAATTTGCTTAATTAAGTGTTCTATTTTGAGGCGAGAAAATAGGGTCGATAACACCGCTCTCGCGTCCTGCTATCGCTGAGGCACCTACATCCATGTAGGCGAGGCAAAAATTTTGCTATTTAGTTGTTCTAAATGAGAAATTTTTAACGCCGTTAGCGTCATATTTGCTCCTTCAAATAGAACAGGTATTAAGTGAAATTGGTATTAACTGGTTTATCCAGAAGACACCGTCTTCCAAAAAGAAGAAAAGGCGCTATTGCGCCTTTTCGTCCTTACTGTGTAGCAGTTTTATGATGGCCTTAAAGTTTCGCCGGGAGGTTTCACTTTGCAATGCCTGGCGCAGTATTGGCTTAATCCCGTCCTTTTGCTGCTGGGTGGCTAAGGCGTTAATCGCAGCCAGTCGAATCGCATCGTCCTGATCATTGACCGCCATATTCAGCACGGTATCACTGGTTCTGGCACTCATCTGATAATGCCCTAATGCACTGAGCAGGGCTTTTTTATTACGCTCTGGCGATTTAAAGAAGTGTTGTTCCAGATGCTGGTAGGCCGTGTCAGTTTGCATCATACCCAGTGCACGGATAGAAGCTTTTTCAATACGGGCACTGGTGTCCGACAAATGGGCATTGATCAGGGTTTCATGCTGTGGATCGCGACTGTTCCCCAATGCGGTGATCAGACTGGCCGTTTTGCCTTCATTTTCACCCAGCGTGATCTGTTCAGTAATGGCCAGACTTAACTGTGTGGCTGTGTCAGATCCGCTGCGGTTGTTGAGCAAGATCCCCAATGTCATATAGAAACTGGATTCGACTTCTGAGTCAAGTGTACTAAAGCCATCGGTCAGCATTCCCAATAGCATGTCCGCAGCCTGCTGTGACAAGGGGGCATTGCCCTGAGTCAGCGCGCGCAGCGCACGAAACTGAGTTAAAGGTTGCTTTTCAGCCAGTAATAACTGGCTAAGTAATTGCTGGCTGGTATCCGAGTCGAGTTGTCCTAGTGCATTGAACAGACGCATCTGAGCTTTATCATTTAACTCGCCCGAGAGTATGAGCGGCGCCAGGGTGCCAATCACAGCATTGTATTTTTGCAGCAGAATAGACAGGGTATGGGCGTCTATCTGAGTAATATCTTGCGTGGTAATCAACTGGTTTAGCTCAGCCGCCAGCCGTGCTTTCTCAGCATCACTGAGTTCTGCCTCAGTTGTTTGCCAAGCCGCTAGGTCGTTGTCCAGCTCGTACAACTTGCTCTTGAATGGCTGAGGCGCGAGTGTCAGCGTATAGCTTTGTTGTGAACCAAAGCGCAAGTCTGTACCTGTCAGAGCCAGGGCTTCCTGGCCTTCTCTGTGTTCAATAAAGCAAGTTGAGGGCGTAATGAAGTGTGCGGAGTCGAGCACCTCAATACGGTTAAAAGTGGCAAGCTGAGTACGGTCAAAGTTGCTGTAGTGCTGTTTGACCATTTTTAACTGTTTACCAGTATGTTGATATGCTGGCTGATACTGCCCCAGAGTGTCGGGCTCTTTGCTTACCTGACTTATATCGTGTTGATATTGAAGATAATAAGCCAGCCCTTTTAGCTTGTCCTGGGTTTGTTGATCCAGTGTGGTCGCAAAGTAAAAATCACTGATGAGGCCATTTTCTGTCACTTTAAACGCAAAGGCATGCTCATAGCTGGGCAATGGCATGCGCTCTTTGCCCACAGCGGCGGTGACTTGATCTGCTTTAATCGCCCACCAGTTTTTTTCTTGTTCTTTTTTTGCAGGCTTCAGGGAGAGCAACCCCTGTAAATGCACCATAGACGTTTGTGGGGCACTTTGTAACTTTATATAGTCGAAGGAAGTCTGGGTTTTAATATCAAAGGTGTATTGTGGCTGGCACTGAGTGCCAGCCATAACCTGAAAGCTTGTCAGCGCCGCAAAGGGCGCTGCAAGCAGTGTCAATCGACAAAGATTGATCATAGTTCGATTTCGTCCTCTTTGGAGTACAAAGTCCAGGACTTGTTAAACACGCTGGGTGTTTGATACAACCACAGGTCGTAACGGTGTGTTTTCTTACCACAAGGATATGGAATCCCCCATTTCTTACACCACTTGACCCCAATGGTTTCTGCATACAAGCCAAATTTTCCAGAGATTACGTCCAGATCGTTTTTCAGTTCAAGTGCATAATAGATATGAGGTTTATTGTTACCAGTAGACACCAGTGCAAAACCTGCATTGGACTCCATTGCAAAGGTATTATCAATCAAGGTCAAAATAGCTTGAATACCGGCTGAGACCAGACCCAGATTAACACCGCCGCGCCCAAATGCACCAAAGTCTACATGGAAGAGGTCGCCTTCTGCATAGAGCTCTGCGTTGTAACCCACTGTGAGTTCAAAACCCAGGTTGCCAGTGACACCAGCTTCAACACTCATAGGGACCGGACCTATGGTAAAGCGAGCCTGGGCCAGTACTTTTTCCTCTTCCCAGGATTTCTCCCAGGATTTTTCATATTTCGTGGTGTACTTCTCATCCTCAAACGCAACGTTATTAAAGATGATCATTTCCGATGCATAGCCGGTGTTTTGCCCACTGATATAGGCACTGCCGTCATAAGAAATACTGAACAAGGTATTCTGCGCGTTAAAGAAGTAGGCTTCAACCACACCTTCGCCGGCAATACGTCCGCCAGGATCGCCCGTTGGTACAATAAACAATTGACCACTTAAATCCACGCCGACGCTGAATTTAGACTTATCGCCGTAAGATTTATCAAACTCTTTTTCTAATTTGATATTCGCAAGGCCAACTGAGTACTGGGCATCACGTTTAGCCAGGCTTTGTTCAGTATCTGTGCTTTCGCCGGCAAAGAAATAAAGAGGGAGCTGAGTTTCGATCACGTTGTTATCTGTGATGGTTTCAGCACTCTGGGCCAGATCGGTTAAGGTGAAACGCACCTGTAATGACTGCTCCTGCGTTGCGTCGTACCCCTGATAAATCTGGGTGAGCAGGGCATCATCCAGCGCTATGTCAAAGCCTATGTGCTCATCATGCAAACCAGCCGTGAAGCTGTGAGTGATCTGTGCCTCGTAGGCTTTGGTTTCTGCATTCCAGAAATGAGTCGTTTGCCAATTACCATTCACCAGGATTTCTGCAGTAATAGCGGTATTGCCCAGGTTGGCACCTTCGTAGTCTGCGGTCAGATAGCCGACCAGATCGGAATGATGTTCACTGGTACCGTCATTGGTGTTGGGCACATCCAGGATCAGCGCTTCCTGACCAAATGTTGCGCTTACGAGCTTGTAGTCGTGACTTTCCAGGACACGCACATGCACATCGGCAAACGGGAAGTCACCATCTGCAAAGGGTTCATGATCTACCGATGGGTGGTTGTCTTCTTCGACATCTTCAACATGGTCATCATGAGGATCTATTTGTGCTATCAGATGATAGTGACCACCCAATAGTGTGTCTGGAATGGTAATGTCAGTTTGGAAGTTGTGGCTGCCCTGTGAGACCTGCGTTAATTCCAATGCGCCAACTTTGTGCACTTCTTCAATTTCGGCTTCTTCACCGTCAGAGGTGTCCAGCTCAGCTGCGTGTACCAGATAAAAGTGTACGTCGACGTCAATATCCTTAAAGCCGGTGATATCAACATCGTAGAAGACCGTGACCGTTGTATTCGGTTCCAGCGTTTCAAGCGGACCTGTGGAGACTTTAGTAATGGCAATATTGCTCTTGGTTGGCTCGATTTGCACTATGACTGGCAGTTTGTCGTCACTGCCAAGCTCACATCCTGATAATGTGGTGAGCATCGCAGCGGCTAAAAAGGCACGTGTAAAATGGCGCATTGAATTTCCTAGTATGTTCTTACCCAGTGTTTAGTATATCGCAAAAATATGGAGGAATAATGAGTTTGGATTGGAATAAGCTATATGCGTCATCTTGAAGTACTAATCGGGGGCGCTTGGAGGTACGAAAGCCAGTCTGATTGAATGATTTGTGCTGATATTTTCAATTATCGACTCGGGCTTGTTTGCTCTTTCAGATATCAGGTCAACGCCCAGGCACCTGCGTGAACCGCTCGGGCGCCTGGGCGTCAATGTCCGCTATTAACTTGATGCTTCTGAGTTTTGTCTGACAGGCACCTTAGCGGCACCGTACCAGTTAACATGCCGGGTTGCGAGCATGACTACTGCGAGTACTACAAAGCATACGAGGCTGCCCATGAGCAACGCATAGTGTTCGGCACTCAGCATAGCGTAGAGCATAGAATATAAGACGCTGAGTCCGGCAAAATAGCTGATACTCAGTCGTGCACTTTGCAGGATCCCCCAAACGTAGCTCACAAGCAATGTAATTGCCGCCAGTGCGGATAGGGTATAGGCCCAGGCAAATCCAAGGTGTTCGCTCAGAGAAATCAGCAACAAGTAAAAAACCGCCAAAGATAAGCCGACAAAGCCATATTGTACCGGGTGGATGGCTTTGGATTTGCTCAGTTCCAGTAAAAAGAAGCTCGACATCACCAGAATAATCACCAGCAGGGCATAGTTGGTGGCGCGATGACTCTTAAGGTAATGATCGACCGGGTCCACCAGGCGTACGCCCATATTACGTGCTTCTAATGCTTCACATTGGTTGCCAAAGAGACAACGTGAGAAAAGCTCTTTCATATTGGTCGCAAAGTAGCTGGTTTCCCAGCTGGCACTAAAGTGAGTGTCACTGATATCAGAGCGAACGGGCAGGTAATCCCCCTGAAAACTGGGGTGTGGCCAGTTGGCTTCGAGCGAAACCTGAGTGTGCACACCTAAGGGCGCGACAGCCAAAGTGCTCATGCCTTGCAAGTGCAGTTGGATATCAAATGTTACAGCTGTCTGCTCCAGTTCTGCCAGAGTCAGTGGAATATGCACCCCCTCGTCAATTGAGTTAAGTGTGGTACCCGGAATAAGTGTGTGTGTCTGGCCGTTTATTGAGACCTGTGTGTTTTGGCCAATCCCCCGGATATCACTGATCCCCATTACCATGCTCAGGCGGGTCAGCGGCAGCTGAGTTAAATCATGCAATTGTTGCTTATCAAAATGGCCTGTCAGCTTCAAGTCTGCGCGATATAGCTGTGCTTTGTAGATGCTGCGGTATTTTTCAAAGGTGTCGAGTGTGCCCGATACCGTCAACTGTTCAGGAAGTATGACATGGCGATGCTTTTGCGGTGTTTGCACGCCGTCGATCATCTTGGTTACTTCGTATTCGGCGTAAAGAAATGGTGCTATTAAAGATTGGGCGCCACTGGTGCTGCGGGCTATTTCCTGTTGCACCTTGTGCTGAGTGGATGATCGCTCGTCGATTAGGTCGCTGATCATGGCGATGGGGATCATCAGCAATACGATGATTGCGGCGATGATGGCTAATTTAATCCCGGTTTTTTCTGTAATTTGTTGTGTCATAAGTGTCTCGGTTAAACTTGATGTAGAGACAGGCTAACCGAGCTGATTGGTGTTTAAATGGCGCTTATGTGGGGATCTTATGGTGTTTTTATGATGAGGGTGGCCATGACTCCCTGCTCATGATTGCCGATAGCCAGCTTCCCCTGATGTAGCCTGGCAACTCTTTCGACAAAGTTGAGGCCCAGCCCGGTACTTTTTGTTCCATTCGCGCGTGCCAGGGAATAAAACCGTTCACATAACCTGGGCAGGGCATAATCCGGAATTGCCGGGCCCGTGTTATAAATGCGGAATGTGCAGGTGTCGCTGCTGTGTGTGACGGACAGGCGGATCTCGCCCTGTGGTGTAACGAAGTCCAGTGCGTTTTCGAGCAGGTTGAGCAAGGCTTGCTGCAGCAGAAATGGATCGCCATTGACGCTTGTTATTTGACTGCATGAGATGCTGAAGGTGGCTGACTTTTGCATTAGTCGATTTGTAAGTATTTGCTCACATTTGTTGAGCAGGGGCGCAATCGGCACCGTTTGTCGAGTGTTCAGAGCGGGTAATTGCTCCAGCCGGGCCAGATCGAGCAATCTATCAATCAGTTGCTGCATACGGTGCGTTTCTCGCTCTACATTACCTGCAAACTGCTGGCGCTTGTCCTCGCTCAGGGGCATCTGTAATAGTTCACTGGCGCCTTTGATACCAGAAAGCGGACTTTTCAGTTCGTGGGTGAGTGTTTCTATATACTGCTCGATATACACTTTGCCGTCGAGCTGGTTTCGCATCTGTTCTAAGGCGTCACTCAGTTGACGATATTCGTAGAAGATCCGAAATTGAGGTTTATCTGCCTGTTCACCCAGGCCCATTTTTCTGGCGTATTCAGCCAGCTTTGTGACTGCGGAATTGACGCGCCAGGCAATCAGGGCACCTATCAGCAGGGCCAGTAAACTCAGCAAACCGAGCCATTTTAAGATCCGCTGCTGGCTGTGCTCAATAAATGGTTGAACAGAACGGTTTGCTTTGGCAACGGTGAGACTGCCGATGACTTTACCTTGATATATGACTGGTGCGGCGACATGCATGACGGTTGATAAAGGATCTTTTGGGTCAGTGGCACTTGAGCGTGCACCGTACTCACCGCGCAATGTCAGGTACACGTCGTTCCACTGAGAAAAGTCACTGCCGACGTCTTTTTGCCAGGAGTCGGCAACCACAATACCGCGCTGATCAGTAAGATAAATACGGTGCGACATATTGGTTTTCTCAATCCCCCAAATAGCGGCATCGACTTTTCGCTGTCCATATACTTTCATCAGTTCAACCAGGCGGCTGTTACTGGCCTTATCCTGAGCCAGATCTTCTGCAACAACAACCGCGAGTAAATTAGCCATATCGACCAGGGTTTCTTCGGTTGCCTGACGTATGGTGGGCTTAATCTCTCTGAGCATGGTATTGCTGATTACATAAGTTGTTAGTAGCACCAATATCAGATAGAGCATAAAAAACCTCAGCCCCAGCGGGATCCGCGGCCAGCGTAATGACTTCACCTGCAATCCTCGAAGTAATAACCAAATCCGCGTTTCGTTTTTAACCATTCTGAGCAGTCAAATTGTTTCATTTTTATTCGTATTGCTTTGATGTGGCTATCAATATTTCGCTCATAACCACAGTCAGCCGGGGCTTGAGTCGCATCCAATAACTGTGCTCGGCTTAGCACATTCGGTGAATGCGTTATCAGGGCATGAACTACTTTAAACTCCAGTGCAGTCAGACCAAGCGCCATTCCCTGGTAGTAATAATCAAAGTTTTTTGCCTCCCATCTTTTTATTGACTGAACGTTTGGAGTCGTAGCTGTATGCTGAGGCTTTCTTAATCTGAGTTTCACCCGCGCGAGCATTTCTCGTGGACTAAAAGGTTTAGTGACATAATCGTCAGCACCAATTTCAAGACCTACAACGCGATCGATTTCATCACCCCGTGCGGTTAAAAATATAATAGGCACCGTAGAAAACTGGCGTAACTGCTTGCATAGATCGAAGCCATTGCCATCGGGCAGGCCAACGTCCAGTATCACTAAATCAGCAGATTGTTGTTGTAAGTATTCAAGTCCGTCGCCAGCGGTGGTAAACCAATGTACATTAAATCCATCCATTTCCAGAATATGAACCAGCGTATCGGCAATCGCAGGTTCGTCTTCAATTATCACTATACTCATATGTTATCGTTGTCTGTTTGTGCAAAGAGTCGCCTAACATATTACCCGTAAAGCAAAAAACGGTAAAACACTGAAAAAATCATTGCGCGTTCAGTTAAGTCTCTATACTATGCGCGGCGCTCACGAAGTAGTGGGCAATACCGCTTTGCTATATGGAAATAAGGGGTCTTATGAAAAAGCTACTCACACTTGCGGCACTTGCCGTTATGACTGCCACACCTGCTCACGCAACTGAGACCAAGCAATGGTTTAACAGTGCAACGGCTCACGATCAGGACCGTACCTATGACAACGATGCGCTATTGCTAAGCAGTCGTTATTTTTTTGCACCGCAGCAGAGCTCTGGTGTGTGGGATGACTTTGGCTATCTTGATACAGACAGCAATGTAAGCCTGAAATACTACAAAGATGAGTATAGGAACGAATCTTCTTTTGCTGGTGAGGGGTACTTTAGCAAAGAAGTATTCGTGGTAGGTCGAGTCGCAGACCTGGATGAAATAGACGATCATTATACTTACGGCATCGGATATCTGTACAACGACAAACTAAAGCTGAGTGTTCGTCGCAATGAATTTGACCAGATTGCCGATAGTACCTGGCTAAAAGCCGAGTATAATCATCAGATCAATGACACTGATTATCTGGGTGTGACAATCGATACAGATGATGAAGTGGACAACTACACTGTATCTGGCCGCTACTTTATGCATCTGGATGCAGAGCGTTATATCAGCGTAGATGTATCTCACCATGAGGTCGATTTGGGCGACAAAGATGTCTCCTACAATACTGCCCTGGTAAATTACTACTTTAACCGCAATATTGCTGTGGGTGTAGGCTCATATGACTCTGATTTAGCGTTGGAAGGCAAGTACTTTCTCAACGACAGCTACTACCTGAAAGCTGAATATATTGACCGTGATGCCGGTGATGAAACTAACTTACAGTTTGTGGCGCAGTTTTAACTCCTTTTCATGAAGCTGGGGTTGCAGTGCTATCTGCAACCCCAGGTGATACCAATTTACTTAATTAAGAGTTCTATTTGCTCCTTCAAATTGAACAGGTATTAAGTAAAATTGGGATTGTTATTCCCCATCTGGTTTAAAAGCCAGTAGATCACCTGGCTGACAGTCTAAATAATGACAGATCTGTGCCAGTGTTTCGAAGCGCACTCCTTTAACCTTTCCGCGTTTGAGCAAGGATAGGTTCGCTTCGGTGATCCCAATGGCCTTAGCCAGCTCCTTTGATGACACTTTGCGCATTGCCATCACCACATCTAAGTTGACAACTATTTCCATGACTTAAACAAACTCCTTGTTTTCGTCTTCTATTTCTTTTGCCGCTTTGAGTAGGTAAGCCACCATGGCAAACAGGCCGAGCGTCATAAGCTCACCAAACGGGATTTTCAGTACCACCTGATTTGAGTGATAAAGCGTGTGATACCAATAATCCAGCGAAAAAGTCAGACCAGACGAATAGAGTACCAACGCAATTTTTGTCCAGATAAAGCCGAGGTAGCAGGTGTAGCAGCTGTTATGAAAGAAGTGTCCGACACTAAAGAGTTTTAGTAGCCGCATGATCCAGTACATATTCAGCAACATCCCTGCCAGCAATGGCACACTTAGAGCAAACAATACGCCGTTGCTGGCCTGTTCACTTTGCCAAAGTAAGTCGAATGATTCGCTTTCGACATAACGTACCTGACCATTGATGAGCAGCTGATAGGCAAGAAATGAAAATACCATGCCACTTATACCTAGCACAGCGGCACGGAGGGTGCCGCACCAGCGCTGAATTTTGTCTGTCGATTTGACCATAAATATCCCTTCTTTCGATGTTGTTCTTGATAAGAATCATACCATACAGAAACTAATTTCTGAAAAAAGAAAATTAATTATCGTTTTACAATAATAAAAAATCGTGTAATGATGTTTTTAACAAGCAAAAGGAGTGACATGATGAAGAATAAAAACAAATTAACCAGACTTACACTAAGTGTTGCATTGAGTACCGTATTGGGCACGGCCATGTTGTCGGGTTGCACACAGAATAATGCGCAACAGGCCATACAGCCTGCTATCGAGCAAAGCGCACTTGTGCAGGCTCCGGCTTTTGTGGATGTCGAAAGTCTATTTAGCAGCCGCGATAAAAGTGCGGTTACTCTTTCTCCCGATGGCAAATGGATTGCTTTTTTAAAGATGCACAATGGCGCACAGAACCTATTTGTAGTTGCCGCCGATACGCCTGACGCAGCGCCTGTTGCTGTTACGACTCTGACGGACTCAGTTGACAGTTTTATCTGGTCAGCTTATGAAAATGACATCATTTTTAGTAAAGATCACCAGGGCAACGAAAACCGTCAGTTATATAAACTGGCACTAAATGACCAAAACCCAGCGATCAGTGCAATGACTCGGTTAACGCATAACGACAAGGTTGATTACAAGCTGCTGGAGCAGTCGAAACACGATGTTAATATATTGGCCGTGGCAGCAAACCACCGTGATGCGGCACGTAGGGACTTCTTCCACCTGGCTATGGATACGGGTCACCTTGAGCTGACTCAGGTAAATACTCTCAACCTGTCTGATGCTCAGCTTAGCAGCACTGGAATGGTTGTCGTTGGCGCAGGGATGAATGATGATAACTCCCGCAGCTTGTATCAGTTTGATGGGCAATCCTGGCAGACTGTACTCACAACAGAAAGTGGTGAATTACTGGATATCATCAGTTTCAACGAGGACACCAATACGGCTTATATCGCAGCCAGTATTGAAGGGCGAGACAAGCTGGAGCTGCTGCGGGTCAATCTGACTGACAAGTCTATAGTGACTGAACACGCTGATCCGCTGGGGGAGTCTGATCTGCATCATGTAGTGTTCGATGAGCAGGGACAGATTTTGATCGCGTCATATTATGGAGGGAGACTACGTAACTACACGCTGACAGAAAAGGCGTCTAAGGTATTGGCACAAATAGAAAGCTACTTCACTGAGGACATAGAACTCAAGGTTGAACAAGTAAATAAAGAGGGACAGTGGATCCTGACAGTGTCTTACGCTGATAAACCCGATGAGAAATACGCCTATTCTCCGGCTCAGAACACGCTGACAGGGTTGCTCAATGAAGCACCTGAGTTTGACCCTGAACTATTGGGGGACAGAAAGTCGATTACCTATACTGCCTCTGACGGAGTTGAAATTCAGGCTTATCTAACGTTACCTAAGCATGTTCAAAAAAACTTGCCAACCATAGTGCTGCCTCATGGCGGCCCATGGGCGAGAGATCAGTGGGGCTATAGCAGTGATTATTTTGTACCTGTAGCTCATTACTTTGCAAACCGTGGTTATGCAGTGCTGCAACCTAACTTTCGCGGGTCTCTCGGGTTTGGTAAGCGCTTTGTTCAGCTGGGTGAAAAAAACTGGGGTACTGGCACTATGCAACAGGACCTGACCGATGGTGTAAACTACTTGGTAGGGCAAGGTATTACTGATAAACAGCGTGTTGGCATTATGGGAGCTTCTTATGGCGGATATGCTGCGCTCGCTGGTGCGACGTTTACGCCAGATGTCTATAAAGCGGTGATTTCGTATGTTGGCCCGTCCAGCTTGATCACTTTGATGGAATCTTTCCCTGCACATTTTCGTCCTTATCTGGGGACCTGGTATGTGTCAGTAGGAGATCCTGAGGTTGCTAAAGACAGAGCGGATATGGAATCACGCTCGCCAATTAATTTTGTGGACCAAATCAAAGCGCCTCTGATGCTGGTGCAAGGTGCAAATGATCCCCGTGTTACACAGAACGAGTCGGACAATATCGCCAGAGCCCTGGCTGCTAAAAATCATCCCGTCGAGTACATTCTCGCTAAAGACGAAGGACATGGTTTCCTGAAACAAAATAACAAACTGGCCTCGATTGTGGCGATGGAGCAGTTTTTTGCTAAGCATCTGGGTGGCGGTAACTCGAACAAGGTAGACCCGGCAATTAGTGCACATTTAGACACACTGCGTGTCGATACCACAAAGCTATAGTGGCAGTTACGTCACATTAATAAAGATCAAACAGGGCGATTTAATCGCCCTGTTTTTTGTGATCTTGCAAGTACCCGGAGTTACATAGAGATGGGGCCTTCAGACATAACAGAGAGCAGAAAAGGCGTATAGCCCATGATGCCGATTAGCATAAGCAGGGTAAGCACACATAAGGTTATACTGACTGCCAGTTTTACCCGCGGGTTTCGGCTTGACTGAGCATAAAAGAAAAGCTGTGCCGTCAATAGTGGGATCAAAAAGCAGCCAAAAGTCCACAGTGTGAAGAAGGGATCGCCAAATGCGGGGTTAAGACCCAATGTGGTGCCTGTGATCAGGTAACTGAATACACCCACTCTCAGAAACCATTGTGCATTTGAAACAAGAAACAAACAGATAGCCCACTTTCTGTGACTTTCAATGTCTTTTTTTATTGCACTGTGTACCGTTAAATAGGCGAACCCCAGGATCAATGACCCATTAATGCTGGTACCTATGTCGCCTAATTGGATAGGGTTGGTGTCTCTGAACCACACCAGATAATATCCTGAGAGTGCCAGTAAGATGACGGTGAGCAGATAAACGTAGCCATTGACTCTATGAAACGCTGGAAAGCGGCTGCGCATTTTGGGAAGAAGTTGAAATACGCCACCAAACGCCACGATGCCAGCGCCGATTGCGTGGGCGGCAAATGCCATGTTACCCGCAAAGTCTCCGGCATGATAGGGAGTAGCCCCCATCACCTCCCAACGATTCCAGATTTCCATATTGTTATTGATCACCGAAAATCCGTAAAACTTGATAATGTAGTAAAAGAAAAACCACTGCCCGAGTAGCACGGATATAAACCAGAATATGACACTGTAACTGAGTGCTTTACCTCGGGTCTTTATTGGCAGCGGCTGGCGCGACTTTATTGTGGTTGTTTTTTTAATCGCTTCTGGCGCAGAAGCATTTTCGAGTGTTTTGTCCATTTTGACGTCCCCTTAGCTGTGAATATGTTGGCAAGTTTGCTGAAAGGGAAATGTTCTGTCGTTCGAATGGGCCTTTTAGAACCTAATTTATAAGACAGGGTACAAGAAAGCAGGCGCTTAAAGCGATGCTCAGTAGGCGAGAAGCCGGTTGAGAAAACAACTTTAAAAGAAGGGGAATGGTATCAAAATAAAAAATTATAATTACACTAATCAAATGATTAGTGTTTTTCTATCGTGTTTTTACTGATAGCAGGTAGCACCTCATCTACCTGCTTTTACATCATCTAAATAAATTGCTTAGTGTACGTCGCCCAGCGGTCAGTTAACCGGGCTTATAGTTATGAAACTGGCGTAGCTTGTTGCTGGGAGCGGGCTGTTTTAACCCTTTTTCCGTTGAGCAAGACACCTATCAAGGTGTGTCTGACCAGCAGTTGATAGCTTAGCAGACCGAGGGCCATGGTCGCAGACACGGCAACGAGCATTTTAAGCCAGGGCGACAAAGTGGTATTACTCAGTGGGAACTGGATATACATTAGTACCGGTACATGGATAAGGTAGATCCAGTAAGAGGCATCCGACAAATACTTGTTTAGCTGGCTGAATTGGTTGAGCCATTTATAGCCTGCCAAAAAGGCCACGCCAGTCCAGGCCACAATCGCAATTGACTGAGCGATGACAACATAGATATCGATATGTTCAGGTGTTGTTACGCCTGTATTGGCCGCGCGAATTATGGCTTCCAACGAGGGAGAAGGTGGCATGAGATAAAAATAAGGCACCAATGACAGACATGCTATTGTCAACAACGGAATAAAGTTATGGGCATACTGCTCTACCCGAATATGATGGTGGTAAAGTCCGGCACCGACCAGGAATAGAACACCATAAAAGCCATAGGACCAAAGCTCCGGATAGAGTTTATCAGGTGCCGGAAACGGCACCAGCTGCTGATACAGTGCGACCGTAAGCAAAATGGGTAAAGCCACAAGCAGAAAAGCCGGGCGTACAATCACTGCCAATATCGACTGATACAGACTGGCGTGCATTTGCAACAGCCAAAAGAGTAAACAGAACTGGGTCAGGTTCCACAAAAACCATAAATGCATGGTCGAGATAATCGGCTCTTTCACAGACTGAAAAACCGTAAACAGGGCTGGTTTTTCGTGAGCGATTTCAGCTCCCCAGCCAAGCGCATGGAAAAGTACCAGCATGGTCAGAGGAAAAAACACCACAAATGGCAGTAATACGCGTTTTAGACGGTTGGTTATAAAGCCAGTGCCACCACGTTTGCTAATTAACAGGGCCGCACAAAATCCGGCGATGACAAAAAATAGCGGCATTCGGAATAAGTGTGACCAGATAGCAAAGTAGTCAAATGCGACGTGATTTGTCGGGTCGGCGGTAAACCAGATATTTGAAAAGTAAGGACCATAGGCCAGCGCAGCATGAAACACGACACCCAGTAACAGAGCCAGACTACGCAAGTTGTCTATATAGTGAAAACGAGGAGATGATTGCATAACGTTTATCCTTAAAAACTGCAACTCTGCACAGATTATCACCAAATGTCTTGAGGGAACAACTATATAGGAACAATCGTGTGATTCCATCAGTGCTGTGATAAAGTTTTACCATTCAGCCGGGTGTCCGGCGTCTAAAAAAGCGCTCTTTCGTGTTTCGTTCACAACATTCTTTGCAATATTGCTCGTCCACCAAGCTGATGCTTTATTACCGCCAGAATATGTACAGTGACCATAAGCAGCAACATAACATTGCTAATCACGTGTATGCGGGCAAATACGTCCTGCAGGCTCGTGGTGCTGAGCAAAGGCGGCACAGTAAACAGGCCAAACACGCAGAACGAACGCTGCATCATTAATACACCGGAGCACATTACAATACTCGTAAGCAAGTAAATGAATTTATGCGCTGTACAGGCGAGGTTTGCGTGGCGTAAGCTGAGTTGTTCGAGTTGGGTCGGTGGTGTGCAGGTAATTCTATGTACCAGACGCCAGAGGAATAGCGGAAAATAGACGAAGGTCAAAGAGACATTGAAGGTACTGAGTGTTCTTTTGGTTGTGCTGTCTACTTCAAATAAGGCCATGTAAAAACCAGACAACATCGCCCATAGGATCACGGCGGCTGAGATCCAGTGAAGCGCACGTGCCGTGCGGTCAAACTTATCTGTTGAAGTTGTGTACGTCATTTTAGCAGTCCTTTTTTACTCACACTACGCTGTAGAGAGTTAAAATACGGTTAACACTCCGATGTACTGAACCTGTTACTCTGGCTGTCGAAACGGACAGTGTGTCTGTGTAACCATTACATCATCCTTAGATCAGCCTGAGTCAGCATACTTGCCCTTTTCGTACTAAAGTTTAGAAGGTCACTGCGCGAAATTGAGATGTCTGAATATGAAAAAAAATAATGTACTAAGTGTCAACGGATCAACACCTTGCATTATCCTCGATGCAAATAAACCTGTGTGCCAGGTTGCAGCCAAAGTAGCAGGTGGCTTCGCATGACTGGCTATTTTATCCAGGCTTTCATTTATCTGGCAGCCGCCGTCATTATGGTGCCGCTGGCAAAAAAACTGGGGCTGGGCTCGGTACTGGGTTATCTCATTGCAGGGGTGATTATCGGTCCTGTATCCGGCATGGTGGGTGAAGAAACCATAACAATTCAGCATTTTGCTGAGTTCGGGGTGGTGATGATGTTGTTTCTGGTCGGACTGGAGCTGCATCCTCAGATGCTTTGGCAAATGCGTCATCGGTTATTAGGCCTGGGCGGGTTGCAGGTCACCGGCAGCGCAGTCCTTTTGGCGCTGATTGCCTGGTTACTGGGGCAGCCCGTGAGCGTTGCAGTGGCAATCGGCTTGGTATTCTCTTTGTCTTCTACAGCGATTGTACTGCAAACCTTTAATGAAAAAGGTCTGACAAAGACCGAAGGCGGGCACAATGCCTTTTCAGTGTTGCTGATGCAAGATATTGCCGTGATCCCCATACTGGCATTTATTCCGGTTCTGGCACTGCCCGAGTTGGTCAGTGCTGCACAGACGATGCAAACCACGGCGCAGCACCATGAATCACTGAGCTTAGTGGCTGGATTGCCAACCTGGGCCTATGCCGGTGCGATTTTTGCCAGCATCGCAGGGGTTGTCGTGATAGGGCATTACCTGAGTCGCCCCTTGTTTCATTATGTTGCTAACTCAGGGTTACGGGAAATCTTTGTGGCAACTGCCTTGTTGCTTGTCATTGGCATTGCCGCTTTGATGAGCCTGGTGGGGTTATCTCCGGCTTTAGGCACCTTTCTGGCAGGTGTGGTATTGGCTAACAGTGAATTTCGTCATGAGCTGGAATCAAATATTGAACCCTTTAAAGGCTTACTGCTGGGGCTGTTTTTTATTACTGTCGGGGCAGGTATTAACTTTACCATATTGTCCGAGCATCTAATCCTGATCATGACACTTACGCTCACAGTGATGTTAGTCAAAGCTGGTGTACTGTGGGCTCTGGCAATGTTATTTAAAATTCGCAACAGTGATCGCTGGTTATTTGCTCTGAGTTTGTCTCAGGCTGGCGAGTTTGGTTTTGTACTTTTGAGTTATGCACTGCAAAACCATGTTATTCCTGCTACGACTGTGAGCTTGCTACAGCTCGTTGTCGCCTTATCTATGTTTCTGACACCTATGCTGTTTATTCTCTACGACAAAGTCATATTACCGCGCTATCAGCAGACCACTAATCCTCAGGCATATGATGATATCCAGGAGCAGGGTCAGGTGATTATTGCGGGGATTGGTCGATTTGGTCAGATTGTAAACCGATTACTGATCGCCAATGGCGTACACACCGTGGTTATGGATCTCGATGTGAATCAGGTTGAGTCAATGCGTCGGATACAAGTTAAAGCCTACTTTGGAGATGCGACACGGCCCGAGCTATTGCACACAGCCGGTATTGAACAGGCCGCGTTATTGGTGGTAGCTATTGATGATCGGGAAAGTGCCAAGGTACTGGTGCATGCCGTTAAGCAAAACCATCCGAGCGTAACCGTTCTGGCCAGGGCGTTCGACAGGGGCCATCACTACGAATTAAAACACGCCGGTGCCGATGTGATAGTCAGTGAGACTTACCATTCAGCATTAAATTTGGGGGCTAGTGCACTGACTTGCCTGGGTTTTGAGCCTGAGCTTGCCGAGCAGAAAAAACAGGCATTTTGGCAAACTGAAAAGGCAGCATCTGAGCAACTCTACGATACCTGGCAACATGGCAGTGAAGGCCAGCAGTACGATCACGATTATCGTAAGCTCTTTATCCAGACGGAAGAGGCCATTAAACAAGCCATGCAATCAGACATCGCCGATGAACAGGGGCATACAGACAAATAGTGCTGAGCAGGTTCATCAGTCCCAATACTGGCGCAGACAGTGGCAGAGCTGATATGCTACGCGCTTTTAGCGACAACTGGGTAGAAAACATGATTGACGATAAAGAACTGATCAGCACGCTGGATGAACTGGAAGCCTTTTTAAGGTTAGTGGAAAGTGGCGGCCTGGGCCTCAATAATGCCGCAGGTGTAGCACTGGCGACCAACAATAGCAATGGCCGGCCATTTGTCGCGGTGTTGGATGATAATCATCAGCTGATCCTCGGCCGTTGGGTCACTCAGGAGGTGTTTGACAATGGCAAGGACCTGGTACGTCAGGGGCCGAAAAAAAGCCATTAAAATTCGCAGGTCAGATGCAGGTTTTTTGCAAGAGTTAGCTAAATCGAGCACCGACTAAATAAACGATAGGCGCCGGGCGAGGCTGTTGCCAGTGGATTAGGGGTGTTCCCCATCTTATGTATCTGTTTGTAAAAGCTTAATACGGGTAAATTTGAATATAGTGTTATTCGCGAATACCAGCCGGGCAGCCGCTTACGATAAGCGGCTTTCATCCAGGTGGAAAAATGCGACCTGATCGGTCAGTACCCGCGCCTGGTTTTCCATGGTTTTGCCCGACTTAGAGGTGGTCTCAACCAAAGAGACATTTTGCTGGGTAATGCCATCCATTTGCGCAATGGTTGAACACACTGCGGCGATACCGGATGCTTGCTCCTTACTGGCATCGTCAATGTTGGCGACCATGTCGCTGACTTGTGCTATCGACGCCGTCAACTCGTCGAATGTTGTGCCAGAATCGTAAACCAGTTTACTGCCTTCGCTCACAGCGTCGACGCTGTTTTTGATCAGTGTTTTGATCTCTTTGGCTGCGCTGGCACTGCGTTGTGCCAGATTGCGCACTTCACTGGCCACGACGGCAAACCCTCTGCCTGCCTCACCCGCTCTGGCAGCTTCAACGGATGCATTCAGTGCCAGCAGGTTGGTTTGAAAGGCAATTTCATCAATCACACCAACGATATCGGAGATTTTGCGACTGTAGTCTTCAATGTTGCCGACTGCGCTGATGGCATCCTCAATGGTGTGCTTACCGCTGACGGCTTTTTCTCGTACAACCGCTGCCCGTTCAGATGCTGTGGTTGCGCTGATCGCATTGTTTTTTACGGTTGCGGTAAGTTGTTCCATAGTGGCCGCCGTTTCCTCCAGACTGGCTGCCTGACTTTCAACACGGCTATTGAGCTCTTCATTATTGCTGGCGATTTGTCTGGCGATGTCAAATACTTGTGCAGCACCACTGTTAATTGTCTGCACCAGCTCACTGAGTTTATCAAACAATCCATTCATAGCCTTAGTCAGAACAGAGAAATCCTCTCCCAGTTCTGCCGTGATACGGTGGGTTAAATCGCCTTGCTCAAGCGCAAAAATAGCATCTTTAATATGCTGTACGGCTTGCTTTTGTGCCGTGATATCCGTGGCATACTTAACCACTTTGACAGGGCGACCATGCTGGTCCAGTATGGGGTTATAGGTTGCCTGTATCCATACCTCAGTCCCATCTTTGGCAATTCGCATGTACTGTCCTGAGTCAAATTCACCACGATTGAGCTGCGCCCAGAATCTTTGATAATCGTCACTTTGCGCCTGTTCCGCAGTGGCAAACATACGGTGATGCTGGCCTTTCACCTCGTCGAGTGCATACCCCATGGTGGCCAAAAACAGGTCATTGGCCCAGACAATCGTGCCGTCCATTTCAAACTCAATCACCGCCTGAGATTTATGAATAGCCTGTACTTGTCCCGCCAGATCTGCCGCTACCTGTTTCTGACGCGTAATATCCATGGCGTATTTGACGACTTTTAGGGGGTTACCCTCATCATCACGGATGAGATTATAGGTTGCGCTGATCCAGATTTCTTTGCCTCCTTTGCGATATCGACAAAACTCACCTGCGTTAAAGCGGCCAGCTCTCAATTCAGCCCAAAACTGCTGATATTCGTCGCTTTGCGCATATCCGGACTCAACAAACAGCCTGTGGTGTTGTCCGATGAGCTCCTCTTTTTGGTAACCCATAGCTTCAAGAAAGTTGTCATTGGCGTCTAAAATGGTGCCATCTAACTCGAATTGGATCACTGCCTGAGAGCGGTTTATGGCATCTATCTGGCCCTGGGCTTCAAACGCCCTGAGTTTGTCTGCGGTGATGTCTGAGGCGAACTTCATAATCTTCCAGAGCCGGCCATTTTCATCATAGAGTGGGGTATAATGTGCCTGGATCCAGACGGGATCGCCGCGCTTATTGATTCGCTTAAATTCACCGGACTGGAGCTCGCCCCGTCCCAACGCCTGCCAAAAGGCTGCATACTCGTCGCTGGCAGCATCTGTCGCGGTGACAAACATGCGGTGGTGTTGCCCCTGGATCTCCGTGAGCTGATAGCCCATCACATCGAGAAAATTTTGGTTTGCGGTCACTATGGTGCCATCCAGGGTAAACTCAATTACGGCCTGTGCATGGCGGATCCCGTCAATCTGACTGGTCAGATTGATCAGGGTTTGGCGCTGTTTTGAAATATCACTGGCATACAACAGGACTTTCGATATGCGTTGCTGGTGGTTCATTATGGGAACCAACTTGGCATGCAACCAGGTGAATGTTTGTTCACCAACTTGCCATTTAAGGTCACATTCAACAGACTCACCCGAACACAGTGCTTCCCAGTGGGTTTCATCAAGCAGCTTGTTGACCACAAACTGTTGATAATGCTCACTGATCAGGTGCTGTTTTGGGGTTCTTACCAGATTTGAAAAAAGTTCATTGGCATTGAGTATGGTGCCCCTCAGGTCAAGCTCTGCCTGGGCTTGTGCATCTGACAGCGCCTGAGTGGTTAATGCGCTGTCCATCAAAGGCTGATACTGTGCAGTAATATCCTGAAGCACGGCCAAGGGGTGTGCGTTATCTGCCAAACAAAATTGCACTGAGACGTTATACAGAGACCCTTCGGCATTATGCATACTACAAATCAGGGCCGTATGTTGTTGAGAGCTTCGCAGTGCATCACAAAGCGCTTCATAGTCGCTTTGATGATTGCACAAGGCCGACAGTGTTTTGGGGACCGCGCTGTTTGCAAAGGAAAACATTGCCCTGAAAGCCTGACTGGTCGCGAGTATATTGCCCTGCTGGTCGAGTTTTAGCCAAGCTAATGTTTGCGGTAAGGTGATTTGTGGTTCCGAAGTTTTTGTTTTTGCAAAGCCGAAGAGCGCCATATCACATCCCAGTATGTTGTCATTTATCTATAAACACTATAGACAAGGAATAACAGGGCACCAAAGTTTGGCGGTTATATTCTGTGTATGGGGCAAGCATTTGGTATGCTGCCCCAGCACATAAGTCTCAGGCGTCGCTTTCGTTGACCAGAATAACCTTACGATGCGGGAAGGGGATCTCGATGTTGGCCTCATCGAGCGCTTTTTTCACCTGTTCGGGCACGGAATAGAGCACATCAAAGTAATGGGCTCCTTGGCAAAATGGCCTGACCAAAAAGTCGACAGAGCTATTGTTGAGTGACTCCACTTCAACAAAAGGTGCGGGCTCCGATAAAATATGAGGGTGGGCCTTTAATACGGATTGGATCACGGCTCTGGCATCATCAATACTCTCACTATACGCAATGCCAAACCGCATATCGACACCACGAATACTGTGATGGGAATGATTAACAATTTTGCTGCCCCATATATGACTGTTCGGGATCACTATCTGCTGGTTATCAAAGGTCTGCAATATCGTAGTAAACATATCAATTTCAGTCACTTTGCCAAACTGGCCTGCGGTGTCGATAAAGTCATTGACCTTGTAGGGGCGGAAAATGAGCAGCATGACGCCCGCTGCGAGGTTGGATAAAGTGCCTTGCAGCGCCAGCCCCACCGCAAGCCCGGCGGCACCAAGCAATGCAATGATCGACGCGGTTTGCACGCCAAAACGGTTAAGCACTGCGATGCCGACAAAGGCCAGCACAGTGTATTTGGCGACACTGCCAAAGAACTTAAATAAAGTATCATCCAGCTTATCGTAGCGGTTCGCAACGGACACCACGGCTTTATAAGCTTTGCCCGCCAGCCAGATGCCAATGATCAGAATAAACAATGCCAGTACTAAGTTAGTCGCCCAGTCAACGGCCACAGGTAAATATTGATTGATATCGATTTTTTCTAGAAAGCTGTCCATAGACCAACCTCGGTATAAGAGTTTAATGAATCGCCTTTGTGCGCTTAAAAACTAGTTGCTGACCCGAAATTGTTCAACCTGAATGGGCTTAGATTGCAAAGAATGAGAGTATTTTCTGTAGTTGGGTGGTATGTACACCACCCAACTGGGCAGTGCTAGACCAAGCCCATCGTCACGCCAGCCAGTATAAAAGTGATCACCAGCCAGACAATGTGCAGTTTCAGTTGTTTTAACAGGTAAAACCCCACCAGGACCAGGGCTATGTCTTGTGCTGACTGCACTGCGCTGGTAAAGACCGGCTGATAGAGGGCGGCTACCAGCAGGCCAACCACGGCGGCATTAACGCCGCTCAATGCGCCTGCAATGGCGGGGCGTGAGGACAGCAATTGCCAGTTTTTGAGCACCCCCAGCAATAACAAAAAGCCAGGCAGAAACACGGCCAAAGTTGCCAGTAGTGCACCTGTGATTGGGTTTGCAGGCATTAATGCATAGCCGAGGTAAGTTGCAAATGTGAACATCGGGCCGGGAACAGCCTGAGCAGCGGCATAGCCGGTTAAAAACGCATCCTGACTGAGGCCGTCGCCAAGGATATTTTGCAGCAGTGGCAGCACCACATGACCGCCCCCAAACACCAGGCTGCCAGCCTGATAAAAGTCATTAAACAGGGCAACAGATGGGGTCAGATGGGCAACAAAAGGCAGGCCTATGAATAAGCCAACAAATATAGCCAAAGGCAGCCAGTTTGCCTTAAAAGGTGAACCGGGGTGCGTCGTTTGGGTGGTCCCTTTCAGGCAAAGCATACCAACTAGAGCCGCCACGATCAGCACGCCCATTTGAGTCATAATTCCCGGCAGCAGTAACAGGGCTATTGCCGTGATCAGACACAGGCTGACTGTGAGCGTGCTTTTGCAAAAGTTTTTATACATTCCCCAGGCTGCATCGGCAACGACCACAACAGCAAGCAGTTTCAGACCATGCACCAGGTTTTTAAACACATCCGTGTCAGTGACATGGCTGGCCATCAGGGCAAGGAGCACCATGATAATGACCGAAGGTAAAGTGAAACCAACGAATGCCGCACAGGCGCCTCCCAGCCCACCGCGTTTGTAGCCAAGCGCAAAGCCGACCTGACTTGAACCCGGACCGGGTAAGAACTGACTCAATGCGACCAGCTGAGCATAGTCGGCATCATCCAGCCACTTAAGTTTCTCCACAAAGGTTTGGCGAAAATAACCAATGTGGGCGGCCGGGCCGCCAAAGCTTATCCAGCCGAGTAGAAAGAAGGTTTTAAAAATAGCGAACATAGTACTGTGTGCTCTGTTATCAGGACTGACGATAGAGTAAAAAATGACGTAGAATGATTCAAATTAATAGTTTTGATTTAGACTATGAGCTATATAGGATTGGGAGTATGAGCTTCAATGATGTGCCATGGCGCCAGATAGATCTCAATTTACTGGTCGCGTTTGCCTATTTATATCGTTGTCGTAGTGTCAGTCAGGCGGCCGAGCAAAATTGTGTGAGCCAGTCGGCAATGAGCCACAGCCTGGCAAGACTGAGACGCTTGTTTGATGACGAGCTGTTTGAGCGCAAAGGACATGTCATGGAGCCCACCGAATACGCCCACCAGATCGCCCCTGCTCTGGAGCAACTGCTGGATACTCTGTCCGAGACGTTGCTCAATAAAGCTCAGTTTGTGCCGCAAAAGTATGACGGGGTTTGTCGCATCGGCCTGACTGATTATGCTGAACTAAACTTTGCGCCTGTGATTTACGATCGCATTCGTGCAGAAGCGCCTAAAGCGCAGATCAGTTTTGTCAATGTCAATCGCAGCAATTACATTACCCTGACCGAGAAAGAGAAGTTGGATCTGGTCATTGGCAGCATGACCGAACCAGACGACTCTTTTGACAACCTTATCTTGTACACAGAGCGTCATGTCTGTCTGGTCGACCCTGCACAGTTTGCAACGCAAATGCCCTTGGATCTGGCGGCCTTCGCTGAGACTGAGCATGCCCTGGTTAGTCCGGATGGGCGTTTAACTACTCAGGTGGACCAGTTGCTGGCCAGAGCGGGATTAACCCGTCGGGTAACCGTGGCAAGCCGTAATTTCCTGACGATACAGCGCTTGCTCAGACAGCGTCGCCTGGTTGCCATTGTGCCACTAAAAATGGCGCAACTGGCATGTGAAGATGCAGGCCTGAGGTACTTTGATCCACCATTGCCAGTGCCGGACTTCGATATTGCTATGTTGTGGCTGAAGAAACGTCAGCTGGATGACAAAAGTGTATGGCTCAGAGGATTAATAGGGAATGCGCTGACAGAGCCGACTGTGGATGATGATACAGAAAAGTGAGCGGGCTCTGGCTAGTACATAATAACTAAGGTGGCTATGGCGCGAGTCCATAGCCTGGTCGGCTAACGGCCGTTGCACTCATTGGTAGGGCAATCTTCTGTGTAGGAATCATCACATTCACCCGTCCCGCTGGTGTTCTGGCACTGATCTACAATGGAGAAATGACCTCCTGCAATCTGGCGAGTGGCGGCTTTGTTGAGGTGCGTGCTGTCCAGCGTCAGTGACTTCAACTTTTTCTTAACTAAACTTATTTTCATTAAATTTTTCCTTATACAATTTAGAGCACATTAAAACCACAATCATATTTACACTATAAACTCAAAAAGAAACAATCTTTTAATGTATATTGCGTTTTTATGGCGTTGCGCGATGTCATATCAAGAAATAACCTAAACTCCGGGTGTGTTAACGAGCCATGGCGACGGAATCCGACGAGGTTCCATCAGCACGACACGCCTCCAGTAAATGTTCACTGAATAACCCTGCTGCAACGACTATCTCTGCTGTATTGCTCTGGATCTTCCGCAGGCGTTCGGCAAAGTGCTGCATTTGCTGTGTTGAGACGGATGGCCTGACTGTACAACTGCGTATAATCGCCAGGCTTATTTCATTGATGGCACTGGCTTGTGTCAGAGTTGTCTGGAGCCCTTGCAACGTCGGGGTTTTGGCAAGCAGAGGCGCTAATAAACGGTAATCAGTATGCCAGGCTTTAAGCGTGGCGGTAATGTGCTGCAACGCGTTGCTATCGCCTTGTCTGAACTGTGCCAGTTTTTGATAGAGCATCAGCATGGTTTGATTCTCTACTGGCAGGAAGTCCACCAGCTGATTTAAGGGGGCATTCTGATGATACAGCCCCTGCTGATATTTTATGTGATGGCGGGTATAGTAACTGGCGGGCTCCAGCTGTTCGGCAAAACGTGCCAGCAATGCCAGGTTTGCATCGTTGGACTGCGAGCCGAGCAGCGATTGCAGACCCTGGCGAAACTGCTTGTCATGGTGTAAACCAATGGCATCGGCAAAAGTATATAATGCAAGGAGGCGCTGATACATGGCCGCTTCATGGTTCACTGTTCGCTTGGACCAGAGACGCTCAGCGATTGTAAACAGGCGCGGCCAGCTGCGTATATCGAGGTTTTGTTCCGTCACCAGCTCACTCCACAGCGTTGCCTCGCCGCCTAAAATATTGCCTTTCGCCTCTGCGTTCATGGCACTCAGGAAGGGCATATTTACAAAGTCAGCATGAGAAAAATGCGCAGCCAACTTACCTGTCACCGGATAGACTGCGTTACCAATGAGGATCCGCCCTGAAATACCCGTTTTCGCATCAAGTGTCAGTTCGGCACGGGTCGGCCCCATCCAACTGTCAACAGTGGCATTGAGCCGCGACAGACCAGCACTAGGCGGTATCAAGTGGCTATCTAACCGGGCTTGCTTAAACGGTCTGTCATTAAGTTGTATGTAGGCATGGCGGACCGATTGTTGTTGTGTCACCAGTACCAGTTTGCCCCCGATGGCACTGCCTTTGAGCCTTGGCATGGTAAAGTCCCAGGCCTGAATCGCGTCCTGAGTGTTTACCGGGTGTGGCTGATGCAGATCGGTATCGAACGGTTCATTACGATAGTGGTAGCTGGCAGGCTGTGGCTGGTCGATATAAAAGCCGGCTGACAACAACGCCGGGTATCCCTGAGCCGCAATTTGGCTGAGGCTGGCTTTACCGCGCCAGGATTGAACCATTACATCTTTATCCAGCGCAGGGTGAAATATCTCGTCCCAGCCCATCATTTTTTTGTTGTGACTACGCAAGATGGCCTGTACTTTGTGGTTAAAATGAGCCTGAAGATCGGCATTCGTATTAAGCTTATGCTGATGCATATATGACTGCACACGCTCACTGTTATGCCAATGTTTTGGATCTACTTCATCGCCCCCAATATGTAAGTAGGGGTCAGGAAAAAGTTCGGCCAGTTCAGCGACAATGGCGTTAACAAAGGTATAGACCTCGGGTTTACTGGGGTCCAGCAATGGCTCAAACACGCCCCATCCATCTTCCATCTGGTAAGGCTTCACTGCCGTCATCAGCTCGGGATAGGCAACCGCAATTGCAGAGGCATGCCCGGGCACGTCAAATTCAGGAACCACCCGAATCCCAAGGTTGCTGGCGTATTGAACAACCTGCTGGATTTCGGCCCGGGTATAATACTGACCATCCGAGGCAAGCTGGTGTAGTCTGGGGTACGCTTTGGAGGCGAAACGCCAGCCCTGATCGTCTGTCAGGTGCCAGTGAAACACATTGAGCTTGGCTGCGGCCATACCACGCAACTGGCGCTTAATTGCTGGGATGGAAATAAAATGGCGGACGCTGTCGAGCAGCAGTCCACGCCAGGGAAATCGGGGGCTATCTTTTATGTGCAACAGCGCCAGTTTGCGGCTGTCGCGGGCAAAATAGAGTAGCTGGCTGAGAGTGGCCAGCGCGTGCAATGCGCCAAAATCACTCGGGGCACGAATCGTTATGCCAGTTTGGGTGATGCTGAGTTGATAGTCTTCATTCTGCCCGAGTTGTGGATGCTGATGAGTGGCGCCTTGTGGTGTCTGTATAGTCACAACTATGGGTAACGAGAGTTCAGAGGTGGCAGGCGACACCTGATAACCAAACTCAATGAGTTGATTTTGATAGTAAGCCTGTATAAATGTACTGCGCTGAGCTGACAGACCATTGAGCGACAGTGCTAATGGCCGATCTAATTTGAGTGTTTGTGTTGACTGCACAAGTGAGGTGGGCGCAGGCATCAAGATTGGCATTTGGTTGTGTGCTCTAACCTGGCAGGTAGCGAGCACCATTAAGCTTACAAGCACACCATAAAGCCAGGTTCTGAATTGAGCCATCATAGTGATCATTTCCCTGAAACATCGAGCTAAAAGAGGTCTATAAAATCGTGTTTATAGGAACAGTGCAAATGAGAGATTTTCAATCAGGTGGGTTAAGTCTCTGTCTGCGCTGTAATCCTGCGTAATATTATTCAGTGCAAACCCCTATTAATATCAGCAGGACGATTAACAGAGCCTGCTATCACAAGATAGCCATGGCACACAGTGAGGTGTGAGATGTGTACTCGAGTATTTAATAACCGCCAGCGCGACTATCTGGCAACGGCCCGTAACATGGATTGGATGTATCCACTGCCCACCAGCTTTTTTGCCTTTGATAAGGGGCTCGGAAAAACCGGCTTATCTGAAGCGGATGGCAGCACTGCTGATGCGCTTAAGTGGTGCTCGGCATACAGCAGCGTAGTCGCTATGGTCGGTGATGATAGCAGTGGCTGGGCAGCATCGGATGGTCTGAACTCGATGGGATTAGCTGCGAACGTGTTGTATGACTCGGGTGCCAGCTATGGTCAGGCTTCAGTCAGTGAGCGTAAAAAACAACTCAGTGTGCTGCGTTGGGTGCAGTATGTGCTGGATAACTTTGTTTTTGTAAAAGATGTTGTAAAGGCATTCAACAAGCAGGATATCTTGCTGGTGGGAGCTGCGGTGCCTAACAGCGATGGTAAACCTGCTCAGTTGCATTTATCTGTGTCTGATGTCACAGGTAATTCAGCCATCATTGAGGTGGTAGACGGGGTGTTCGTTTGCTATGAAAATACAGCCTATCAGGTGATGACCAATGAACCTAGCTTCGACAAGCAGTTAAAAATCAATGACTACTGGACTTGGCAATGGTCTAATGAAAACACCAACCCCAGCCACACAATTCCGGGAGGGGCTTTTTCAACGGATCGCTTTGAACGCGCGACCTTTTATCTGAACCATATGGATGAGCCAACCAGTGTTGATGACGCACTGGCTCAGGCCAGAACGGTGGCCGCAAACGCATCTGTACCACTGGGTTACAATTTTACTGTAAGTGATAGTCCTAATATTTCTAATACACTCTGGTCTACTTATGTCAGCCACAGTGAGCTTGCTTACTATTTTAGTAATGCCCGAACTTTAAATGTTATTTGGTTTGACCTGGCAAATGCCGACTTCAGAGAGCCTGTGCAAAAGCTGGATCTGATCAAAGTACTAAGTAGCGGGGTGATTGAAAATCATAATTATGACGGCAAAATTAATGCGCTAATGGAAGCAACTATCGACCCATACCTAATCCTTGAACGGGGTAGCGATGTTGCCCTCAGGATCACCTGTTAATCTGGTTAATTTGGTATGAGCGCTCAGCCGGAATGATCACCGGCTGAGAGTCTGTTTAGAGTTCATTAAAGACTTTGGCTCGCAGTGCTTCACGAAACGCGTTGACCATGTTGTGCTTGTCTTGCTCTGTTTGGCGGTTAAATACGTGGTTGTAGAATAGGCTGATGCTGACATCTTCTTTTGGGTAGTAATAGCTTCTCGACATATAGCCATTATTGTAACCGCCATGCATATAGGCGACTTTGCCGGACAATGAAGCAAAAGTGCTCACTTCTGTTTTGCGTACTATCCCGGCGCCGTACTCCCGGGTTGCATCCATGGAGTTAAGGTTAGCGAGCATTTGGGCCTTAATCTCGGCACTAAATGGAGTCTGGGTTTTACCAAAGGCGCGGAAAAATAAGCTAAGATCTCTTGGCGTACTCACCATTCCTCCATCTGCAGCGCGATACCCCAGCTTGATGTGGCGGTAGCTCGTGAGCCCGCCCTCTTCCATTTCATAACCATGTACCAGTTCACCACCCAAAGTTTCCCGCTGATAATAAAAGGTTTCGGTCATCCCCAGTGGCTCCAGGATCTGTTGGCGGATCGCAATAGCAAGGTCGTAGCCCAGTAAGTCATCCAGTATTATCCCCAGCAACAGGTAGTTGGTGTTGGAGTAGTCGAAACGACTATCGACTTCAAACTGTGCTGGCTCGTCATAAATATAGCTCAGCATTTCAGTGACCTGCCAATCATGGTTAGGCTCTGCTTTGATTTTATGCCAAAACTGCGGAACACTCAGATAATCCTTTAGCCCACTGGTATGACGCAGCAAGTGACGGACCCTGATGGAACTGGTGTTTGGTAAACGAGCGTTAATCTCTTCGGGCAGGTAAGTGTTGATAGGGCTGTCGAGATCGAGCTGGCCTTGCTGGGCCATGAGATGTGCCAGCGTCGAGACAAAGCTCTTAGTGTTACTGGCAATGCGGAAAAGGTGCGCAGGTTTGAGTGGTTCATTGGTGTCTTTATTGGCCAGTCCACTGGTGTAAGTTGAAGACCACCCAGGTGTATCTATATAAACCGATACGCCAGTTAATCCTGCCTCAACGACTTGATCAAGCAAGCTTTGATAATCGGCATGGATATCAAACTGAATGGGCTGACTGGAATCACTGAGCGTGACGGGCATATCTGCCGACTTAGGCTTTGAGGAATGAGTCACGTTATTATCACTACCGCAGCCACTGAGCATCAGACAGGCGGTACAAACCATCATTGAAGGAAATTTCATAGCTTTGCCTCTTGTTGTTTTATTCCGGTTATATCAGCCGCTATACCGGTCGCTGTCCTGATCGATAAGGAAACACAGGCAGAAAGTCTAAAAGAAGCGAAGAATGTTATGTAATAATATGAATTTAAAGGTTATTTGTGATTTTTATTGACGTATGGAATATCCTGAGCCAGCGCACTTCTAACGCTGACTCAAGACGGGTAAGGTGGAGCGTAATCCTATTTACAGGCGTTTTATTTCTATCATACCTATATAGTCACCTGACTGGGCGTGCACTCCTTGTGCAAAGTCGCTGTCACTGGGGTCACTGGTAAGTAACATTATCGGCTCCGCGGGGCTGGTGGCCTGGTTCGCGGAACTAAACCGCGGCCCGCTGTCGCTGCCTGCATCATACACCTTAAGCTGAATGGTCTGACTGTCAACCCACTGATTGTCTGTGAACAAAGGGAAGCTTTCTAGGCCAATAAACCAGTCAGGGCTCGGAGCGACCATGGAAACGACGCTCAACAGAGGGAATTGCTGACTGGCTTCAAAGGTAAATGTGACGCTTTTGGCACTGCCTGAGACACCAGATTCATCAATGAGGTAATTTGAGTTACCTGCGTTCTGGATGGTACTTATCTCGCTTTTTAATGAGGACTTCGAGCCTGTTTCAGCCATGCTGACCATACCGGCAGACGCTGTGGTATCCGCTTTGAAGATAAACCCATCTTGATTATGGGTGAGCCCGACCAAAGGAGAAAAGTGAGAATTTCCCGGGAAGTTAGTAGGAAAATTCTCGGCTTCCCAGGTCCGGGTAAAGGTGAGTTGATAAGTCACGGTTTCTGCAGCCTGATCACCGTCATTGGCATTGGTGTTAGTACTATCGCTGTTGCCAGAATTCGAGCTTGTATCCGTGCTGCTTTGTGTATTTGTGCTGGTCGTTGCACTGGTTTCAGTGTTACTGGTGCTGGTTGGTTCTCCACCACTTCCTCCACCACAAGCACTCAGAGTAAATAATACCAGTGCGCAAAAAGGTATACTTGCTATGTTCATATTAGCCTCGTGTTAGTGAGTCAGAATGTCGACAAGAAGACCCGACAACCGGCAAGGTCATTTCACTTTTGTACAATAAATGCACTTTTTATTTTGCGGTAAGTTATTAAAGACGCCAGTGGTGTATGCGTTCAGTATCTTTAGTTTGTACCTACATGAGAGATCCTCAACTGTTTTTCTACAACGAGTATGTAACACTCTTAAGGTATTTCGTTTTTCAAGGAACCTATATGAAATCTCTAATTTTAACGGCACTTTTGAGTGGCACTGCGTTGGCCAACCCTTTACTGGGCAGCTGGGAATTTGTTGAGGGGCAGTATGCAACGGAATCGGGTATCGTTTCTGCCAAGGCACCCGAGTTAACGTCAGTTAAACTGATCACACCCACCCACCATAGTTACATCACGCAAAGCCAGGGGAAATTTAAATATGCGGGTGGGGGCACCTATGTGCTTAAAGATAACCAGTTTATTGAAACCTATGAGTATGGCAATGTCAGCTCTCTGCTGGGCAGGAAGATGGCCTTTACCTATAAGGTTGAAGGGGAGTTGTGGCACCATGAACTGTATGAAAACGGCAAGTTTGTGGAGCGAGAGATCTGGAAAAAAATGAAGTAGCTTGCTATTTCGTCAAAATGCGTGGACAGTTCGCATTGCATAGCATATTTATTGAGAAATTTGCAATTATAGGCATCACCCCTAGACTAACAGTAAGGTCACTGTGGTACCGGGGGCGGAGTGAAACTTTTTGCATGTATGTGTGTAGTGATTTGGCTGTCCATATTATCACCAGTCAACGCCGCAACGGTTCAGGTTGTCACCGAATATTTATACCCTTACCAAATCAAAAATGAAGATGGCAGTTTAGGTGGGTTTATGACTGAAGTGGTTCACGCGCTGTGCAAGCAGGCCGGTGATATACCCGATATTAGCGTGATGCCCTGGGCGCGTGCCTACCAAACAGCCGTGACGACAAAAAATACACTTATCTATTCGATAGTTCACACCGAAGCGAGACGTCCCTATTTTCACTGGATTGGTGAAGTCAAAACGGATCCAATCTATTTATGGGGTCTGGCTCGACGCTTTCCCGCGCAATCGGACTCGCTGATGTTACTTAAAAATCATCGGGTGGCGGTTCTGAGAGGCTCTAATGTGGCTCAGTATCTGGCAAAACGTCAGTTTTCTCATCTTAAACCACTCAGTTATGAAGATCAGCTGCTGCGGATGTTGGAAAAAGATCGCCTTGACCTGGTGATCGGGACCGAGCAAACCATCTGGCAACGGGCGAATAAGGCTGGTATCGACTTCAATACCTTGGCCAAAGTTGTTGAGCTTACAGAGCTCAATACAAACCTTAGCATTGCCTTCAACATTGCCTCTGACCCCAAGCTGGTTGCCCGCTACCGTGATGCGTTTTCGACCATCAGCAGTAACGGCAAGTTAGCTGGGATACAGCAAAAATGGTTTGACTATATTCAGGTTGCAAAACAATAAGCCAGACCCGATATATTCCCGGGTCTGGCTGCGCTATTTACTCTAGAATTTAACTCACTAGAGAGTGTCACCCAAAGACACAGGTGCAGACGTTTGTGCTTTAATGGCATCTAGCACACCGACCAGCGTTGCATGCTGACTATCCGGGTGCGCTCGAAGACTGATGCTGGTGAGTTCGCCTTGCGCACCAAGACGGGCAATATTGATACTGACAGCATCGATATCGATTTTTCTGTTGTTTAGATAAATCTGGTTTGTTGCGTCAATTGTAAAGACGGGTGTCAGGCTCGGCACAATTGAGGTTACGGCCTGATCGGTTCGATTGATTGGCAGGGCAGTTTCCCGCATAAAACTTGCGGTAACAATAAAGAAGATCAGTAGAATAAAGACAATATCCAACATGGGGTTCATGTCTACGGTTACGTCAGAAGCGCCAGAATGATGTGCGGATTTAGTCATAATGTTAGGTCCTTTTTTGTTATTTCCTTTTCAGCGTAGACCCTATATGTTAGTTTCGATTTAATGTACCGTTAATGTTTACAAACTTTTACTTTAGTGTGAGTTTGACGTTGTGTACGCGCATATATCAATTAAACATCACCGATTTTGGGACTATCGACTCAATTGAATTTATATCGTCATTTAGTACTAAAGTTTAACGGCTATGGGTCGATTACGATTATAATGTAAGCCATTGTTGTTAGTTTAAGCGTTTGGCTTAAGCGACAAGTTAAGACATCTATAAGGAAAATAGCATGAAAGTGAACACGCACAGTGGTGGGCCTGCAGTGCAACTTGATCTGCAAAGTAAAGCGGCCTCTTCAGGTAACCTTAACGACGCAAAACAGCCCGTTTCCAGCTCACCCGACTCAGCACAAAACACACTTGCCAAAGATGTATATCACGGCGCACAAGCGCCATCACCGGCACTCGTTTATGATCGGCCCCTGGCTATCACCTCATCGGAAAACCAAGAAACACCAGCGCAATACAGTGAGCGAATGGATGCTGCAACTGGACTATTGTTTGCCGTTTCGATCCCGAAAATTGCAGAAGATATGAGTGCTGAGTTTGCCAAAGTGACGAAGGAAATTGAGCAACTATCTCCGGGGCTGAGTGACAAAGACTGGGGCTTTTCCGTCAATGAAGACGGGGCACTGGTGGTCAGCGGTGATAGCCTGACAGACAGTGAAAAGCAACTGCTCGAAGAGAAGCTGAATGAAAACGAAGAGCTCGTGGCTTTGGCAAAAACCTTTCTGGACACAATGATGGAAGGGATTGAGTTGCTTAAAGGCCCCAATGACAGTGGGGACTACTGGGCCAAATACGACATTAACCGTAGCAACTTTGCTGACATTATCGACTTTAAGGCGCTGATGGAAGAAAGTAGCCAGAGTGATGCGCAAGTTAAACTGGGTGATGCGAGACTTAACCAGTTTACACTCGTAGATAGTATTGGTGGCCAGTTGCAGCGCAATGCCAGACAGCTTTAACTGCTTTTGATACGGAACAGGCCAGCAGACTGGCCTGTTTTAATGTTGGATTAATTACGGGTGCTCGATACTAAATCCTGATCACACAAGTGACCAATGTAGACATATGGGTGCTGAGTACCGCCGATGCCAATGACTTTCTCTTCATAAGAATCGATTTCAATCCGCCATGCACCGACTAGGAAGTCTGTGCGCCAGGTATTTCTGTAGCCCATGCTGTATGACGAGTGCTCTACGGTGTAATCACTAAAGCAACGGCCTAAATTAACACCACCAGATGCTTTACCATTTGCATCAGATGTTACGACAAAATCTTCATATGGGTTTCTGACGTCATCAATTGAGTCAAAATCTCGGATCAGCTTAAACGTGGCTTCAGCGCCTTCGACGGGATGGCCTTTGGAATCATTCAACGTGACTGTCCAGTTCAGATCCCGGTATGCCTGAGTGGTCAGGTAGGGGGCTTTAAATGCTGAATAGGGGATCCGCTCTACCCCATGTTCGCCACTGACCGAGTCATGGGCAAACGACGCAACCACTGAGCCCAATACGAGAGTATATTGATTGGCCGGGTTATTTTGTAGATTTGGGTTGCCACTCACCCGAACTACAACACTTTGGTTTTCCTGCAGCTGAGAAATAGTCTCGGCTTTGTTTACGGCGACGGGTTGCCAGTTACCACCATTGTATATTTCCAGTACAAACTCATCCGTTTTCGCTTCGTCCTCGAGCTTTACAATGAGATCCTGGCCCCGCACGGCGGTGAAGGCGAAATAGTCGTAGTCGAATACGTTGTCTATGTTTCCTTTTACACGGTTTTGTTTGTCGGGCAACATAGTGACTGTCGCGATTGAGTCATTCGCTTCAAAGTCGTCAAGCTGAGCCTGAGTAGAGGATATGGCGCCAAACTTGATGTCGGAGCTATCCGTTGCTATCACATCCATCAGCCAGTAGTAATGACCAGGCTCCGTCAGAGCGGCGGCCAACTCATCGGCATTCGCTGCATTGGCGGAATTGGCCATCAGGGTAAAGGTATTGTCCGGGTTGTGACGCACTATGCTGAGATTAATATTGGTGTCGACTGACTGACCGAATAAAAACGCTGTCGTTTTACCAGGTTCTGTGACTTCAAAGTGAAAACACGGTTTCTGTCCTACCGTCATACCGCCAAAAGGGTAAACGGTGTTGAGTGACAAAGTCTGACACATGGGGGTGATGGTACTGGCAGCAGATATATCGGCCTGGGCCGCACGTATAACCGAGTTAAATAAGTGCGTCTTGGGTGTCATGTCTAGGGTTGACGACTGAGCTGCGACTTTGGCTCCTGTGCTAAGGTGATACAGTGCATCTGTGGGTAATTGTGATGCAAGAGCTAGGGTAGGCATGCATGCTAAAACACTCAATGTTTGCATTAATTTCATAATCAAATATTTCCTTTTTGTTTGTTATGTCGTTCATCGACGGTTCCAAAAGTGGAACCTTTTGCATTATGCATATCCCTATTTCAAATACAATATAATGAGTTTGCTTGTTTGATTTAAGACAAAAATAGTAACTTCAGGAACCGAAGTGGTCGATTAGATGCTTAAAGGAGCGAGGGAGGAAGCAGCCAGTGTAATGTGCACCGGCTGTTTAAGGTAATTTTAGCGTTTCTTCTTTTTGCCCTGCACGGCTTTGAAGCGCGGGTTATCTTTGCAGATCACATACACGCGACCGCGGCGTTTGACGACCTGACAACCCGGGCGAGATTTGGCACTTTTTAATGAACTGAGTACTTTCATGGTGACTATCCCTTTTTGCCAGCCAGATTCTTAAAGCGGCGATTGAATTGTGCCACTCGGCCATCGCTGGCTACCAGCTTCTGCTTACCGGTATAGAAAGGGTGAGATTCACTGGAAACATCAATAGGGACATACGGATAAGTTACACCGTCTACTTCTACTGTGCGATCAGTTTTAATCGTGGAACCAACGATAAAATACTTGTCTACCGAGGTATCGTGAAAGGCAACTAAGTGGTAATCAGGATGGATATCTGGCTTCATTTTCTTCTCCAATAATTCAGTGCGTGTGTTATATCATAACAAAATTGTAATGAAAATAGTAAATGCAAATAATTCGTAATTGTATCTCTGGGTGGGGAAGAATTGGTTTGGGTGTGGCTACTTGAGGTGGCATTTGAGTATGCCATCTCAAGTAGCTATGCGTAAGTGAGGACAAGACGTTAACGGCTAAGTTTGCGAGCTCTGAAATTACGCCCTTTCATTTTTCCGTCGCTGATGACCTTCACAGCCTGGTTGGCGTATTTGCGCTCTACGGCAACATATGAGGACATAGCAGTGACCTTGATCTTACCTATTTGGTCGCCACGTAATGTCTGGTTAGCAGTCAGTGCACCCAGAATATCACCCGGACGTAACTTGGCTTTTTTGCCGCCATCAATTTGTATGGTGATCATAGGGGCACGTTTGACTTGATTTGCAAGCACCTGCTCGCCAGGCACTGGAGTTGGTTCAATCTCCAGGCTGAGGTAATCTTCCAGCATATTCACTTTATGGGACTCTTTGTAGCTCATCAGTGAACAGGCGACGCCGGTTTTGCCCGCCCGGCCGGTGCGTCCGATACGGTGGACATGTACTTCGGGGTCATGGGCGATATGATAATTGATAACCATATCGACGTGGTCAACATCGATACCCCGTGCCGCAACATCGGTTGCAACCAGAATGGTTAAACTGCGATTCGCAAAGCGTACCAGCGTTTTATCACGGTCTTTCTGATCCAGATCGCCATGCAGGGCCGCGCTGTCAAAGCCATAGCTCTGTAACATATCACTGACGTCCTGACACTGCGCTTTGGTATTACAAAACACCACTGCAGCCTCGGGCTGAAACTGACACAGTAGTTTATGGAGTGCAGCATCCCTCGCTTCATTATCGGCCACTTCATAGAAGTGCTGCTCTATGGTGCTGTGATCATGCTGTGCAATAACCTCTACTTTGACCGGGTCGCGCATAATATGGCCCACCAGCTGCTCAATTTTGGCCGGGTAAGTGGCACTGAACAACAGGTTTTGACGCTGGGTTGGGCAGTGCGACACGATACAGTCCAGCGCTTCTTCAAAGCCCATTTCCAGCATGCGATCTGCTTCGTCCAGGACAAAGGTATTGACCTCATCCAATGACAGGCGACCCTTACGCAGGTGTTCCTCAATGCGACCTGGTGTTCCAACCACGATATGGGCGCCATGCTCCAGTGAGCCAATTTGTGGACCCATAGGAGCGCCGCCGCACAACGTAAGTACTTTAATATTATGAATGGCACGCGCCAGTTTTCTAATCTCTACGGCAACCTGATCTGCCAGCTCACGGGTAGGGCAAACCACCAGAGCTTGCACTCTAAAGCGTTTAACTTTCAGGTTACTGAGCAAGCCGAGGGCAAATGCTGCGGTTTTACCGGAGCCGGTTTTTCCCTGACCAATGACATCTTTGCCTGCCAGGATCTGTGGCAAGGTCTGAGCCTGAATTTCTGTCATGGTGTGATAGCCAAGCGACGTCAGGTTGTCTAACAAAGAAGGTGATAAATTGATACTGGAAAATGGCGTAGCGGTGCTCATAGCGGGCTTCTTTTTAATTGAAAGGGTGAGTATAACATGACACGCAGGCAGAGCGCGCAATACCGTGCTTGCCTGGTGACATTGAGTGTCGAGATTCAGAGCGCTTCGGGAGGCTCTCTAGTTTGGCTTTTTCTGTGCCGCAGGCGTATTACCGCCTGGTTTGCCCTGGCTATTGGCTGGGCGTCTTCTGCGGCGTTTTGGCGCACCGGTTTTATCATTCCCGGATTGCGGCTTTTGGCCGTTTTTGGGTTTGTCCGGCGATTTGCGCTGTGCGGATTGCTCCGCTGTAGCTGCTTTGGGTTTTTTTGGCTTTTTCGGTTTCTTTGGCTTAATTGGACGAGTGTCCAGTTTTGACTCAGGCACCGGGTTTTGTGGCTCGAATCCAGGCTCTATAACGCGCGGGATCAACTGCTGGATCAAGCGCTCAATGCCGAACAGATCGCTGGCTACATCTTCACTGACAAATGAGACAGCCTCGCCGGTGGCACCTGCTCGGCCGGTACGACCGATACGATGTACGTAGTCCTCATACACATTGGGCAGGTCAAAGTTGACGACGTGGGGTAATTCCTGAATATCCAGACCTCGTGCCACAATGTCGGTGGCGACTAATACGCGTAACTCTCCACTCTTAAAGCCCGCAAGTGCCTTCATTCGCGCACTCTGGCTCTTATTGCCGTGAATCGCTGCGGCGTTAATCTTGCTCTTTTCTAGGTCGCGCACCAAGCGGTTAGCGCCATGTTTGGTGCGGGTAAAGACCAGTACCTGTTGCCAGCTATGTGTGTTTATCAGGTGCTTTAACAAGGCGGTACGACGGCTTTTATCTACCGGATAGGCCCACTGAGTGACGCTTTTGGCGGTACTGTTAGCAGGTGCCACAGAAATTTCAACGGGATCCTGAATAAGCCCCTTGGCGAGTGAGCGGATTTCATCAGAAAAAGTGGCCGAAAATAGCAAATTCTGACGCTTTGGTGGCAATAGTTTAATAAGGCGCTTAATGTCGTGAATAAACCCCATATCCAGCATTCTGTCTGCTTCGTCGAGCACAAAAATCTCTAACTGATCGAACTTCACCGCATTTTGCTGGTATAAGTCGAGCAGCCGGCCCGGTGTCGCTACCAGTACATCAGCCCCCTTACGTAGCTTCATCATCTGCGGGTTGATCTTCACGCCACCGTAGACGACCTGACAGGATAAAGTCAGGTGTTTACTGTACAGTTCAACACTTTGCCATACCTGATCCGCCAATTCACGGGTCGGTGTCAGGATCAGGGCTATGACCTGATTGGCTTTCACTTTTGGTTTGCTGCTCAACAGCTCCAGCATGGGCAGGGTAAAGCCTGCTGTTTTGCCTGTGCCTGTCTGGGCTGCGGCCATAATGTCCCGGCCTTGTAAGATGGCGGGGATGGCTTGCTCCTGAATCGGGGTTGGTGTTGAGTAACCCTGATCGGCTACGGCTTGATTAATTTCGGGAGATAAGCCAAGACTGCTGAAGCTCATGTTTGTGTACTCTGAAGAATGCGGGCCGGAAGAGTACAAGATTTACCCCAACATAGCAATTTTTGTCATTAGTTTGATGTGCCGTATATGAGTGCGGTACACCCAGACTATAGGCGTTTGAAACGCTGCTAGTCTGCTTTTGTAACGCTCTTTTATTGAGGGGGCTTTACTGCTCAGTCAAGAGCTCGGCAACGGGTATCTGGTAAAAGCGTGCCAGATCGCCTGCCGTACGGTAGTACACCCGGTTGCCACATTCGGCGCGTTTCAGCGTGGCAATCGACACACATAAAGCCTGGTCCTGGCATGCGCATGCCAGCTTTTCCTGACTCAGGCCGAGACTTTTTCTTAGCTCCTTGAGCCGGCGACAATTGAGTTTGACTCTACCGTCCATTGAAGTGCTCCTGACTGGTTTGGATGCTAAGGCTAGCAGCCCAGAATGCTTTTTGCCAAATTGTTAAAGCCACTTAAAGTGTCCACTTTATGCTACACACTGTCAGCATTTTTTCACCCTAATGTCTTATTTTGGGGGCAGGGAAACTGATACCGAACTGATACCAAACTGATACTAACAAGCGTGTCATTCGCATCTACACTGAGTGCCAGTTGAATAAGCCCCGCATGGTGCGGGATTACTGGAAATAATAAGGAAACAATTATGTCTCAGACAGTTCATAACCTGGGTGCCTATGGTTCAGTTGTACTGGCGAAAGATTTCAGCAAAGACTTTATCAATGCGTTTGAGCACATTAATCAGCGCGATGGTGTAAAAATCACCCCACTGGCAGGTCAGTCTCAGGTGGTTAATGGTATTAACTATGCGTTCTACTGTTTGGTTGAGCCGGTTGTTGCACCGAACGTGGCAAAAGTGAACAAACTTGAGCTTATCGTGATCCATGCGCTGGATGACAAGTACACTGAAACAGCAGAGCGTGTATTAAGCCGCCCTGTACTTGTGCCACCTATCGGTTCGTTTGATGGTGTCGCACTGCGTGATGAGTTCACCGATGCTGAAAAAGCGGCGGCTGAGCAGATTGAATCACTGGTTGGTGTACGCTATGACATTCTGGCGGCTCAGCAACAGGTTGTTGCAGGTCTGAACTTTGTATTCTATACCGTGGCTACGCCAGCGACACGCAATGGTCAGGCTTTCTTCGCTGAAATTGAAGCGCACCGAAACCTGGACGGCAGACTTGAAAACTTCAATCTGATCCCGGTTCAGCCTTAACCTTAATTTTTGGCAACGTTGATGTTTTGCCGCCCGGTTGACCCCGGGCGGCTTTTTCTTTTTTGTCTGCCAGTAAAGGGGAGGTGTAACCGCAAGGCCGGTTGGTCTATAAAGTCATGATAGGCTGTGCTGCCAGAGACCAACAAAGCAAGTTTGAAGGGACTCATGCATGAGCACACGTGTACCCAGATGTCTTTATCATTGCTTGCTATACTGAGTGGAAACACTCTGAGGGAACCAACAATGAGAGTCATTCTGCTCACTATTTTACTGTTTACAGCACAGGCTTCAGCCGATGAAAAACAAGCCCCGCCGCTAAACCCAGCTTACAAAGGGGAGCATGGCATGGCGCTGATGAACCGAGGTTCACGTATTTATGCGACCAACTTTCCGTCGTACAGCTTACCCAATGATATCCATGTCGTATACCGACTGGAGAACCCGGATGTGGCTTTTCTGAGTCTGGTTCGTGATGCCAAGCTAATCACCATTAAACCGGAGCCGTTTAATTTGCAACGATTGGAACGGGGAGAAGAAGTTATGATCACCGCAGATGTTTATGAAGGACATTATGCGCGTGGTGGCAGGCTGGTATATCCACAAAGACAGTTGGTGCTCAGTGATAAACTTTTTGCCCGAAAGCTCAGCAAGCTGGAGCCTGCGTCTCAGTGGCATGAGTATGACATGATTGAAATCAACAAAACGGAACGTATTTACGTTCACAAAATACAGCAAAGACCCAGTTTTAACCATCTGATTTTTGTCGACTTAACAGGGGCCTGCCTGCAAAAATTTCGGGCTTCTAAACGGGTACCCAGCGAAGGTGAATTGGCCTATAAGTTTATTAACTGCGGCACACTGAAACAGCTTTTTTATGATGCTGAGAGTTATATGTAGGCGCTATCGGATTGAGAAAAAGTGTGAATAAAAAGGGCTGCACAGGCAGCCCTTTTTGGTTGGGTCGAGTTAAAGCGGATTGCCGTTTTTGTCTATGGCATCAAATTGGTGGCCATCAGGTCCGCCATCTCGGGGCGGGATGAGCACATCTATCGCGTTGCTGCCAGCCACCGCATTGGGGTCGGTGAGTGAGCGCAAGAAGGTGGCCAGGTAATGTATTTCATCACTGGTGAAGTGTTTGATGATGGCATCATCGCCTCTGTCTGAATTTGCTCTGTTCTCGGCGTTAAGTGCCAGAACAAACGCTTCGCCTCCACCAACAACCTGGCGGCACTGCTCTGTTGTCAGATGCTGAAATTGTGGCAGCTGGCATGTTTCAACATTGTGATAAAAGCTTTCCAGGGAACCGGTTACGTCATTGTAGTGCTCGATAACGCGCTCTAGTGAAGGAAAAACCCCCTTATCGCCGTAAGGCGCAGTGATCCCAACATTGAGCAGACTCGGCATGCGGAACTGGTTTTTGGCATTACCATCGGCGACGGCGTTTGGCCCAATCTGCGGGTAAAGCGGGCCGCGGGTTTTTTCCGGGGTAAACATCACGCCATCGTGGCAGTTAGCACATCCTGCTGAGGTGTAAAACAGTAGTGCACCGCGTTTTTCTGTATTGTTGAGGCGAGCCATATCACCTTCGATGTAGTTGAAAAAAGGGTTGTCGATAAACAAGAATGAGGCCTGGTAAGCCGCAAGTGCTCTGGCGATACGCAAGAAGTCAATCTGCTCGTCGCCGTAGGCTGCTGCGAAGTGGCTTTTCCATTCATCGGCCAGTCGGCTGGCAATAAATTCACGATAGACTTGCGGGGATTCAAAGCTGGTTGGATCGCCCATTTCAGCGGCTGCGGTGACAGGGAAATGAGCCTGAGCCATTAACAGGCGCAAGGGATCTGTATTGGCAACCTGGCTGTTCATCAGTCGGGTTACATCATCTTCAGGGGTCATAATCGGGGCCGTGGATACCAGACCCACTTCACTCTCACGGTTGCTCTGACGCAGTTTAACCCTTTGATCCCAGAACATACTGTTGACCCAAAGAGCTGTGTTACAGATCTGCGGTGAACTGCGTCCAACAGAAGGGATAGTATTGCCGTCGGTGCGGCCCAGTCCGATGACATCTGGGTTCTCAGCATTGACGCCGATGGATAAAGACAGGCCATCGCCTCCACACCCTTGTGCAGGGTGGTGGCAAGAAGCGCAGGAGGTATCATAGTCTTGACTCAGCGCCTTACTAAAGAACAGTCGTTTACCCAGATCAATCAGTTTCGGGTCTTCCTGTCGACGATAGCGGGCAACATAGGCCTGCATATCTTCCAGCCCTTGCTGCAACTCATAATGTTCAATGACTTTGCCCATGCAGGTATCGAGCTGCTCATCCGTCACGGCATTGAGGTCGTTGGTACCGCACAAATCGACTAAACGCGCAATGCCAATATTTATTACTGAACCATTGCGCATGCCATCGTTGCTATCACTTGCCAGTGTAGTCACCGTTTCGATGTTCGACGGCTCACTGATGAGCTTGTTTTTATCTTTGCCTTTGGCAAAAGCTTGCACAAAATAGCTGTATTCAGTACCCGCCATCGCACTGTCATCTTGGTAAAAGGTGAGTGTGGTTCGGGCAATGCGTTTGCCGTCCCGATAGATGCGATAGCCTTTGATATTGCTGGTATCTTCCGGTGCCTGCCAGCTTAGCGCAACTTGATTGCTGCTGTGTACTTTTGCCGTGAATTGTTGCGGGGTGGGGAGCATGTCGGTATTTGCCTGAACTATCCCTGAGCATAAGCTCAGAGGCAGTAACCATAGCCCGAATAATCTTGCTTTCATAGGTATGATCCTTAACAACAGCGTGTGGTTGGGTAGCGCTTGCACACTGCTGTCTGTAACGTAACTGAGAGTGTGTATTGTCCCCGCGGCATGTCGCCGAGAAGGTCATTATTGTGTGGAATATAAAATTGCGATTCCAACATTAGTGTAGGAATGAAATAAGGAAGAAATGTGTATATTTTCTATTTTTAATCATCCTTTATTCTGTTTTTTGTCGCCTTGTATCTAGAGCATTTATTCAAAGGTGATGTTCTGTCCCTGAGATAGAAAACTTTTCTAGATCAGCGTGTTACCATGTTCCTATACTTGGTGTGTATAAGTAAAATGGGTAGGCCCACTTTAAGCGTGGGCCCATCATTTAGAATGAAGCTGAAAAGGGGGCTAAAGGCTCTAAAGTGGGATCTTTTGTATCACCAAGTTGAACAGGTAGTGATTTTCACGTTCAGTTCGTTTGACCGTCATAAGCGCCTGCTCCTGTGCACTTTTTCGTTTAAACAGGCCATCTTTGTGATTCAGTGGGTGATCCGGAAAGTACAGTTGAGTCAGTAGCGTGTCATAACCCAGCTTAGACGCTTTAAGGTGAATATGTGGTGTGCGTTGACTACTGGCATTGAGCGGGTAGGCACCCGGGAACACGGTTTTGAAACGAAACCGTCCTTGTTTGCCACTTTGTATGATGGCCCAGGCCTGAAAGTGTTCATCGATAGGTGCCTCGCTGGTATCGTGAGGGTGATGATATTTACCAAAAGCATTCGCCTGCCACAAGTCTAACGTGACATCTTCAACGGTATGTCCCTCGTGATCAAATACTTGCCCGGCTATTTCTATATGCGTTCCCTGAGCCACACCTGATTTGCCGGCCACCCGGGTCAGATCAGCATCCTGATCTTTTTGTGGGATAATGGGGTAATAGGGCCCCTCCATTTCTCTGGGAGTCAGCATTGTTTGAGCCTGTGCGGCAGAGGCAAAAGCACCTGCCAGCGTGCCTGCTGCGAGATTTTTAATAAAGTGACGTCTGGAGTTGTGCGACATAAAACACCTGAATTTACGTTGTTATCTGCTACTCAGCTTAGGATGCGGTGTATTCTGATGTCTTATTAAAAAGCTATTTTTTACTTAAATAGATTTATGTTTGGTGCAATGAAGTCTATAACAATTTGTAATATATGGTTTTATTTTCTATTTGCGTTGCTTTTACCAGTGAATGCGTCTTTGGAACAGTTTGGGCTTAGCCTGGGTTAAATGTGCCCCCACATGCTTTTGGGCTCTTGCGTTGATGTACCGATCACGGTTTTTCTACAACCAGATAAGTGTGAACCTCTGGGTACTGGTCGAACTCTAAATGTCTGATAATGCAGCCCATGTCGATGAATAGTTGTAAGAACTCGGTTACACCAAGTGACGAATAGTAAACCTCTGGCCCCATAGCATTGTTAGTGTGGCAGCCAGCCTGCGTTGTGCCACCAAATGAAAATATAAACACGCCTCCGGGGTTAAGACTGTTGATGATCTTAGCGAGCACCGGCTTTTGCTCCGATAAAGGTATGTGCCAGATGCTGTCCCATGCTGTTATAAAGTCATATTTATCTGGCAACATGTAGGTGCAAATATCACCCTGCACAAAAGAAATATCTGGATGCTTACGCCTTGCCAGAGCGAGCATCTTTTCTGAAATATCTAAACCAGTTGGCTTAAAGCCTTCATTAACCAGCAACTCGATAAAACGACCAGTGCAACCGCAACCAATATCCAGCGCATTGCCGCGATGTTTAACAAAACGAATCGCCCTCTGGTGTTGTGCAATGCCATTGGTCATATCAAACTCCTCACGCTCCCAGAGGTGGGTAATTTGATTGTAAGCTTTTCCTATTTCTTTTGGCTTCATGGCTGGTTTCCTGAAGTTAAAACACCTGTAGGTTTACTTACAACGAGTGCCGTTATCAACGAACCGATACGCCACAAATTGATTCTTTCCATTATTGGGCTGATTCGGAAAAACTGGAGCATGCTCAAAGCGACCATTTAAAACATCATGCCAAAAACACCTTACTTGTTTTTGGGGGTGACTTTCTGAAATCGTCTCTAACTTTGACCGAATATCCTCGTCATCCAACAGCAGCTCTGCAAATGCAAAAGTAACATCTATCTCATATGCGCTCATGTTATTGTTGTCCAACATATCGAGTATGACAGACTTATATTCTGTTTTGTTTTCCATAAATATCTGTACAGCACCATCACCCCAACCTGAGCCCATTAAGTTCATCTTATGTAATAGAAAGATTTGCACAGTCTTGCTCGTCAAAACAGCGATATAAAGCAATAACAGTAAGAGTAATAAGTTTCTAAAAAACTTAACTAAAGCCACGGTATTCCTTTGTTGTATAAAGCTAAGTAGAGCAATTTATCAAGGTTGAACCTTTGATCAAGTGCTGTGTCCGATTACCAAGCTAAACTAAATGTTGAAGTATCAGCCTTGTAAGTCTTTTAGGGTGTGAAGAAATAGAGCGATTGGGGATGGTACTTTGTTAAGCACCATCTGCCGGTTCTGGCATCAACTTCCCTCTGGGCGTCATTTTGGAAAGATCATTGAGCAGTGTTGATAGGCACTCGCCTTGAACACGGTGGCTTAATCAGTCACCGCCGCCATCAGAGCTTCCACCGCCGCCAGAATCGTCGTTACTCAGCTCTATACTAACTCTGGTTTTACCTTTTGATGTGCTGAAGGAGCTCAGAATGAAAACAACACCTCCAGCGGCCAATAACCAGCCTATTTGTTCCGGTGACCTTGAAGTCAGTTTTTCATATCCGATATAAGCAAGCGCACAGCCTGCAATAAATGGTATTAATTTCATCAGATTACTCTTCCAGTTGAAGCCCTATATTATTGATAAAACACCCACTCCAATAATTGTGCGTTATACCAAAGCAGGTGATATCGACATAAGTACTTTCGGGCAACTCCCTCAAGCTGAGTGTCTTTTAATTCAGAATTAACGCCCTCATTTTGAGTTTTGGCGATATAGAGTTGTCATTTTTCCATTGCTACTCTTAAAAGTAAAAACTTTGTCATTTAGCTTAATGATTTCATCGCACCAATGCGTACCAGTAGGTATAAATTCAGGTTGAGATGTTTTGCTGATGGTTAAACAGCTACTAAATTTAAACTTATGTTTTACTTGATAGGTTCCCTCGAGCTTGTACTTTACTGGTGTCTCGGGAATTTGCCCCCAAGATTTAAGGCTGCCATCAGCGAAGTACTGATCATATCCCCAAAATGTTTTCCCTCCATCTTCTGAGTTTCCCCAAATTCCAATCAAGTCTTTTGGATTTATTTCACTCGCATTCGATGAAGATATACCAATAAATAAAGCTGTTAAAAAGATAAGTTTTTTCACCGTTCCTTCCTAAAAATTATAGTTGTACACTCACCACAATTAATCTGTTTGTACACTGTCTGACTATATTGAAAGTCAGCCATTTAAGGCTATATGCAATTTTAACCTATCAACAATCATAGGGCTTCTCATGCGGCTTTACTTTGTGCAAAGCAAGCTCATCGGTAAAGGAAGCAAATTAGATCCCGCATGCCAATCGTTGCTTTCATGTTTTAGTTAGTGCTTAAAACAAGAGCTCGCAGCAGTTTTGCCTTATCTTCAATATAGGTCAGGTATGTTTGTCTTTTGCTATTTAGCCATGTTCAGTGATTCCTTGCTCCAGACACTCAGAATTTAGTCTGCCCTGCGGGCTAATCACACTACGCACGGCGATAAATAAGCATACGGTAATAGACACACTCATCATGACCCAGACGGCAATCATGATCATCACCTGATATTTGATGGCGACCATGGGGCTGGCACCGCCGAGGATCTGGCCGGTCATCATGCCGGGCAGCGATACCAGGCCGGTAGTGGCCATGGTTGCCAGAATAGGCGCCAGTGCTTTTTGCAGCGCATTTTGTACAAAGGGCAAAGTGGCCTCGCGCACCTGTGCACCCAGCGACAGTGCGGCTTCATATTCAGGCCAGCGGGTTTTAAAAGCATCGAAAAAGTGTTGCAGGCAAACGATGTTGGCATTGAGGCTGTTGCCCAGCAACATACCTGCCAGCGGGATCAGGTACTGTGCATGGTAATAGGGCGTTGGCTGGATAATCACCAGGGTGACAAAGCTTAACAGGGGTAAGAGGCCGGCACACAGCCCGGCAAACACGGCCACAAAGAGCGGACGCCTGGGCAGGCGGGCTTTACTGAGAATAGCGCTACTGCCTATGAGTAGCATCACCAATAACCAGGCGAGGTTCACCCAGAGATTATTAAGGGTAAACAGATATTCCAGATACAGGCCGACCAGCAATAACTGTACAACCATGCGGATCAGCCCGATAACGGCTTCTTTGCCAATATTGAGCTGATACAGCGCGTTGATAGCAAAAGGCAGCAGCAGGATAAGGCTGAATAAGCCTAGCTGCCACCACTGGATGTCGATTACCTGTTGCATCTGGGTGTCTGACTAATATAAGTGTTTTAATTACAGTCGATTATTACACACAATTATTATACAGACAGTCATTTAAAATCACCCGGTGACCTTACTTGCGAAATAAGCTGTTATTGCAAATCACTCTGCCAGTAACTTGCTTACCCGGGCATGCTCGGTTTTTGCTTCAGTCATGATTCGTTCGATCAAAACCTCAACAGGCTCGATATCTCGGATCATTCCCTGTGACTGGCCAATAAACTGGACGCCCTGTTCCAGATCGCCCCTGATCGTGGCGGCTTCGAGTTTTTCGGTGGCGGCGCCAAAGAGGGTCAGCATACGGATTTTGTCGAACTGAGCCAGTAAGCCCAGTAGTAATTTCCACAGTGGCATATCGACCATTTTTGAGGCCTTAAAGGACTTAAAAACGGCCACAATGGGATTCATCGGGCGGCGGGTGGCTTTTTCTGCCATCGGAGTCTTCATTACCCGAGCATAAAGACCATCGAAGTTTTTAGAGTAAATGGTGTCGGCGACTTTTTTATCGACAACAGCCTGCTTTACATTCTGGTGGACCGGACTTTGTGTGCTGGTTGCCAGACGAGAGCCCATGGCAACGGCATCGGCCCCCAGTGCCAGTGCCGCCAGCAGACCTTTGCCGTCGGAAAATCCACCTGCCGCGATAACGGGAATGTCGACCAGCTCAACAATGTTGGGCACTAAGCACAGGGATGTGACCTCACCGCCGTGTGCGGCGGCTTCATGGCCGGTTACCAGCAGGGCATCCGCCCCACTTTTTTGCGCGGCCAGCGCATGCTTTTCGGTGACTACGGTGGCGATGGTTTTGCCGCCGTAACGTTTAACGCCTTCCACTATCCAGTCGCCTTTACCCAGCGAAAAGTTAATCACCGGCACCTGCTCAGCCAGCGCAACTTTGGCGTTTTCTTTCGCACCGGGCATCAGCAAAGTGATCCCAACGCCAAAGGGTTTGTCGGTGAGGGTGCGAATTTTGGCTATGGCCTGGCGGGTTTGCTCCTGCGTTAATGGTCCGGTGGCTAAGATCCCCAGGCCGCCGGCATTGGATACGGCTGCAACCAGCTCAGGAACTGAGATCCAGCTCATGCCCGGTAAGACGATGGGTTTTTCTATGCCCAGTAAGTCGGTAATACGTGTTTTCATGTTGATGATTTTAACTGGTCTGATGTGTTGTTAAGCATACCGATAAAGTTGCTCAGAAGAAAAGTGAATATTGCGCCAAAGTACATATTTAATGGCTAGGGCGTTTTCTCTTGCATGGATAGTGGTATCTCTTTTTGCGTATCCGCCTTTTTCTTTCGCTTCTTTTTCAGTCGCTTGAGTTCAGCTTTTTTAACGTGTTTGGCAATCCACTTGGCCATTTTACCCATCAGTATGGGCGGAAAGTCATGCCCGAGGCCTTCTACCACTTTGAGCCGTGCCTTGCGGATCTCAGCGGCGGTTTTCTGGCCCGCAGTAAGCGGAAAAATCGGGTCGTGAGTGCCATGGATCACTAAGGTGGGGGCTTTGATCCGAGTTAATAAATGACGCCGGTCGCCACTTGCCGTTATAGCCGCGAGCTGGCGTTTAAAGCCTGCCGGGTTATGGGCCCGGCTGATATGCATAGTGGCCTGCTCACGGAGGGTTTGCTCATCTCTTGGGTAGGCCGGACTACCAATCAGTTGATTGAGTCTGACATTATACGAAATAGCTGCCTGGGGGCTGTTGTTTCGGGGAGTGAGCCGTGCCAGCTTGATCAGAACCCCCAGGCTTTTCCCTGAGATCAACTGGTTGTTTGAGTTAGACATAATTGAGGTCAGGCTGAGCACTTTTTTACGCTGCTTGGCTGCCAGAATTTGCGCTATCATACCTCCCATTGAGGCGCCGACCAGATGGGCTTTTTTAATTTTTAGCGCTTTCATCAGCGCCAGTACATCGTCTGCCATATCCTCTAGTGAGTAGGGGGCCTGTTTACCAAATGGCACTTTACGACGCAACCAGGTTTTGAACAGGTTGGGCGTACCATGTTCGTCAAGGTGACTCGATAGCCCGGTATCCCGGTTATCAAAGCGGATGACTCTAAACCCTTTGTCGACCAGGCCAAAATACAGCTCGTCAGGCCACACCGTCATTTGTGCGCCCAGTCCCATGATCAGAATGATGGCGGGGGCATGTCGGTTACCGCAATCCTGATAGCTCAGGGTAATGCCATTTGAGGTTTTAATGCTGCGCATAGGGTTTTACAGGGCGACTCTACGGTTAAGAAAAAAGTATAGCGCATAGAGAGTTACAATCTTGAGCTGAAGGCGAAATGAACAAAAAATTTTTTACTAAAAAAGTAAAAAATTGACTTGCGTACGATGGGGAATACATCAATAATCAGCGCGCCACAATTGGTGGTTATTTAAACTAAATTCAGGAGCAAAAGAGCATGGCAAGCAAGCGCAGCCAGTCCCACGAACATTTACGTGGCGACATTAAAGACAACGCTTTAAAAGCATTGGTAACCAGCCCGCTGTTTAGAAGCAAAGTAGAGAAGAGCAAAAAAGGCAAAGGCAGCTACCGTCGTAAGGACAAACACCAGGGCCGAGAGCCTTACCTTATGGCAGCTTAGGCGAGCAATAAGATAAGGTTTTCGACAAACAGCTGTTATGTTACTAAGCTTGTGGCTGATTAAATAAAAGGAGCATCCAGATGGGACTATTAAGTGGGTTATTAGGCAATGCCAGCGAAGTAGACAGCGATGAGCTGGACAAACTACTCAACGATACCCTGATAGAGGGGGAGAGCGTAGCACAGGCCTATAAAGTGATCCGGGATATGTTTGTGTTTACGAACAAACGCCTGATCCTGATAGATAAGCAAGGCGTTACTGGCTCGAAGGTCGAGATGCTGAGCATTCCGTACGGTAAAATCACCAAGTTCAGTAAAGAATCGGCGGGTCATTTTGATCTCGACGCCGAGCTGAAAATTTGGATTGGTTCTGAACCCGAACCGCTGACTAAAGAGTTTAAAGCGGGTGATAATATTAATCAGGTGTATAAAATCATTTCTCAGTATTGCTTGTAAACGCAATACCATAGGTTTTTGCAAAGAGATCACCGCGGGTTTTATCCAGAATAAGTGCCCGGGAGTCTGGTACTCTTTGCAGCCACCCCCGCTCAAGTGCATCATTTAAAATCCATTGCCCCAGGCTACCTGCCAGGTGGTTGCGCCGCTCACTCCAGTCCAGGCACGATTTACAGATCGGGCGCTTTTTCTGCTTAAGCGTGTGAACGCAGACACCTAATTGCTCAAAAAAGGCGATCCCCTTTGGAGTCAGCAGGGTTTCAGCTTGTTTGTCTTCGATGTAGTTAGCTTCAGCCAGCGCGTCATATAGCTGTATACCCAGCTCACCTGCAATATGGTCATAACAAACGCGTGCGTGTCTTAAATAGGGGTCTGCTGGTCCTGTGTGTGTTTTCAGTGTTATTTCGCTACTGAGTGTCAGTAATTGCTCAATTAACCCTGCAACTTTTTGACTCTTCAACTGGAAGTATTTATGCCTGCCTTGTTTTCTGACCGACAGTAACGAGCCTTCAACTAATTTCGCCAAATGGCTGCTGGCAGTCTGGGCTGTTATGTCCGCTTCTAATGATAGCTCCGTTGCTGTCAGGGCTTTACCCGACATGAGAGCGACGAGCATACGGGCTCTGGCGGGCTCGCCAATTAAGCTGGCAATTAAGGTAATGTCGGGTTCGTGCATAGGAATAGTTCGATATTGACCGAAGCATAGCTATTGGGTGGTCTGTATAGTGCCTAAAAACACTAACGGAGACAATGCACTATGATCACTTGTTTTATCGAATATCAGTTAGACCCGAGCAAACTGGCGCTGTTTGAGCAATATGCCCGAAACTGGGGAGAGATCATCCCAAGGTGTGGCGGAGAGCTGATCGGCTACTTTTTGCCACACGAAGGCACTAATTTTGTGGCTTATGGCTTGATCAATTTTGCCAGCCTGGCCGAATACGAGGCGTATCGGGTTCGGCTTAAGGCGGACCAGCAAGGCCGGGATAATTTTAACTTTGCGCTTAAAGAGCGGTTTATTTTGCAGGAAAAGCGCAGCTTTTTATCTTGTGTTCCCCAAACGTTTTTGCAGGGAGTGAATACACAGTGATAGCCGTTATTTTTGAAGTGACCCCGCACAGAGACAAGCGGCAGGTTTATCTGGATGTTGCGGCGGACCTTAAATCCTGGCTACAAGACATAGACGGATTTATATCCATAGAAAGGTATCAAAGCCTGAGCGACTCCGGCCGGTTACTGTCACTTTCGTTCTGGCGGGATGAGGCGGCGGTACAGCAATGGCGAACACAGGAAGAACACCGAGCAGCCCAGCAACAGGGACGGGAGCACATCTTTGAGCATTATCGCATTCGCGTAGCATCGGTGCTGCGTGATTATGGCAGCCATGACCGGAAGCAGGCGCCTTAGTTTACCACCAGAGGTAGTTTTATCACCATCTTCAACCCGCCCAGCTCACTGTGCTGGGCATAAATGGTGCCCTGATGCGCTTCAATCAGGCTTTTACAAATAGCCAGACCCAAACCTGAGCCGCCTGTACGTCGGCTGCGAGATTTTTCTACCCTGAAAAGCCGTTCGAATATTTCGTTCAGGTGCTCATCTGCAACACCGGGTGCGGTATCTTCCAGGGTAATGTGGATGTGCTTTTGCTGCTGCCAGACCGTCAGCCGTTGTTTACCTGGCTTATCTGTGTATAAAGTACTGTTGGCGATTAAGTTCGTGAGCACCTGCTTGATGCGATCGACATCCCAGCTGACCGTGATCTCACCAGTGAGCTGAATCTGGGCTTCCCAGTCAAAGCCTTTACCGTGCGTAAACTGAGCAAACTCACGCTCCCACAGTGTCATCACTTCGGTCAGGTTACATTGCACCAGATTCAGGTGTAAACTTTGTGAGTCGGCCATTGCCAGCTGGTGAATGTCTGAAATAAGACGGTTGATATCCGACAACTTACGATTGATGGTGTTGTAAGAGGCATCCACGTCCTGAGCGATGTTGAATTGTAACGCCTCAACCTGTAACTGTAAGGCAGTCAGTGGTGTGCGGATCTCATGGGACACATCCGCCAGCATTGCATTCTTTTTATCCACGACTTCTTGTAATAGTGTTGCCCGCTCCGCCGCCAGTTTGCGCTTTTTAACTTGTCGATAGGCAAGTGCCGAAATCAGAATAAACAAGGCAGCTGACGCCAACCACCACGCGCGCAGTTGCCACTCTCTCTGGCTGAGCTCAGCCTGATGAAGCGCTCTGTCCAGGTTCAGGCTTTCAATTTCCTGCTGCTTGCGCATAAACTCAACTTTGCTTTGCAGGGCTGCCAGGGTGAGATTATGCTGGTTTTGCCCTAGAGTATCGCTTAGCGCGTGGTAGGCTTGAGTTTCAGCCAGAGCCTGTTGATGCAACTCAAGCGCCTCAAAAGAAATTGCGCGCAACTCATGGAGTTCAAGCCTATGCTTTTTGTCCTGCATTGAAGTGGCGGCAGCCAGCGCAGTGTCGCTCAGTGCGATGGCATCTTCATGGCGTTGTTGTGCCTGCGCCAACTTGATAGTGCTGATCTGTAATAGGACCTCGATTGACTCAAACTGGTGCTGGCTGGCCAGTGCCAACCCTTGCTCCAAATGTGTTTGTGCTTTACTGAGGTTATTTTGCTTCAGTGCAATTAGGCCTTGCAGGTTGAGCACTCTGGCCTGGCCGGTTTTTGAGTCAACCTCCAGGTAGAGCCCGTAAGCTTTGCGCGCATATTGCAGCGCAGTCTCATATTCCTGACGTTCCAGTTCGATATAGCCTATCTTCATGGCACTGTTGCCAATGTGTAATTTATTACCGCCTTGTTCATCAAGTGTATGAGCCTGTTGAAAGTGCGGCAGGGCTTGCTCGAAGTTATCCATTTTCCGATACACTTCGCCCGTTTCGTATAAGGCATCGGCAATACTCGCTCTATCATCCAGTTTAGTGGCCAGCTCAAAGACCTGGGTCAAAGTCCCTAGCGCGGTGGTGTAATCTCCTAAAATGGCCTGAATAATACCCAAATTTTGCAATGCACTAAGGTAGAGTAAGTCTTCACCGAGATCCCGTAACACATTGGTTGAGCGCTGGGCGATTTGCAGTGCCTCGATATATTTATCCTGACGCCTAAGAACGGAAGATATTCGCTCATATGACCTGGCCATTAACTCGTTATGACCAATAGCCAGAGCATCCTCAAGTGCATCTCGGTAGTGCTGCTCAGCCTGAGGAAAATGGTTTTGCTGGTCTTCTATGTAACCTAGCAAAAGCTTCGAAAATACAGGGTAGTATGCATCTTCAAGTTGTATTGAGCGAGTGGAGAGCTGATTTGCTGTAGCTTTAGCCGCCTCATAATCCCCCTGACGTATATACAAAAAAAACAAGGATTCAAGGGCCTGAAAGTGGATATCAGGTGTATCGGGCACGGGCATGTCAAGCAATGAGAGATAGGCCTCTATGGCCTCATGCTGGTTAAGCGATTGTGCATGTGCCAATTTCTGGCGTGCGGCCTGCAAAGCTTCTGATGGTGGGGTTGCTGTGCTGTTGTTTGCATAAGCTACCGGCACGCCGGGCATTGTGAGCAGTATCATCAGCGTGCCTATTCGAAACCATGCCAGCGGGTGGGAAAAGCCTAATACGCGGCGGGTATGACAGATATTCAGCATTGCATCCTCAAAGCAAACACGCACACAGGGCGAGCAAATTATGCTGATATACTAACCCGATTTATCCCGAGCTCTCAATAGCTATCACTTTTCCAGTCGGGCGACGAGCTCTTTGGCCGGTACGTAGCCAGGTAACGCTTCCCCATTTGGTAGCAAAATGGTTGGCGTGGACTGAAAGCCAAATTGCCTGGCCAGTGCGACCTGGGTATCCAGTGAGTGTTTACACGCTGCGTTTTGAGTTGGGGTTGGCGTGCTGCGCATGGCTGCGTCCATTGCCTCGTTAGGCCTTTTAGCACAAAGCGTTGCTGCGGTTTTTTCGTAGGCTGGACTGCCTGCGCGACCTCTGGGGATCATAACGTAATGGACGGTGACGCCCAGCTGATTCAATGCAGGCAACTCTTTATGGAACTTACGACAGTAGGGGCAGTCGATGTCTGTAAAAACGGTAATGCTATACTTTTCATCGGGTGCAGGATAAGTAAGTAGTTGCTCATAAGGGATGTTAGCTATGTTCTGCTGGTTGGCGATTTGCTGTATTTTGGCAATATGATCCACCCGGTTACGCACATCGATGACACGACCACTGAACAGGTAGTTGCCATCTTTTGACAGCAGCAAGTGTTCATTGCCCAGGGTGAGACGATAGAAGTCGTCCGAGTAGGGGTGCAGGTCAAAATCAATATCTGTTCCTGTCAGCGCCTGCAATTTACTTTTTGCTTTTTCCATTTGGGTCACTGGTGCCGCAGAGACTGGGCTTTGGGACTGAGCAGCCAGAGGCGGGGCGCTTAGCAGGGCAGTCCCAAGCAGTAAAGTAGAAAACTTACAAGACAAATTCATAGTGATGATTTCCGGTTGTGATTAGATTACACCGGTTATAACGTGTGCTGGCACACAGGGCTTATAAATTCGTCTTAAGCTACCTAAAATATTCTATCAAACTAATAAAATCAGTGATTTAAGCAAGCCGTTCTCGGCCGGCCTGAACGTCGTGACTTGCAGGACATAACCGCATAGAGGTCGGTCCCGGCTGGGTAAGCTGCTTGCACAGGGTCGCCTGCTGCGAGTGTGTGTCTGGCGTTGTGACCAGCTGTACTGTAGCATTTTGTAATTTTGGGGAGTGCAGCGGTGCCGGTTGCGCTAAGATCAAGTCAGCGATCCGCTGTTGCATGACCACGGCACTGCAAATTGCCTGTTCATCTATGGCCTGTTGTCCCTGAATGGCAAAATCCAGTGCTTCAGTAAATCGGGCCTGGCTGGCAGATAGGCGGCTCAGCACGTCGGATGCCTGAGAAAAATAATAGCTGTTGGCCAGAGTATGTTTAACAACATTGTTGGCATAATGTTGTGCCTGTGCAGTGTCTTTGAGTTGCAGCAGGGTTTCGGCCATCAGTAACTGAGCTTCAATTGAGTCTGGGTTTTCCTGAAGACTGAAAGTCAGCCATTGCTGTGCGTGTGCGTAGTCCTGTTGCTCAAAGGCAATGATGGCCTTGTGATAGGCCGTCAGCGCGGGCAGAAAGGTTGGTGTTGTGGTTGCACTATGCTGATTGTTTAGATAGGCGGTGCTGACGGTACCCAGAGACAATACCACTGAGGCCGCCAGAGCCGCTAGCTGGCGCATTGGACGAGTCGACACTCGTTTGGTCTTTACCTGCCAGCAGTAACCCTGGTTTGGGTAGGTGCGGATCAATTCCTGCTCAGGTGCTAGCTTTCTGAGCTCGCTGATCAGCTGAAATAAACGGTGGTCTTGTACATAGGCATGGCCCCAGACCGCTTCAATGATCTGCTGTTTGGTGACAAGAGTATTGGCATGTTGTAACAGGTAGCCTAATACCTGGGCGGCTTTCGGGCGCAGTTCCAGCGTTTGTTTTCCTTGCTTAAGCGTATGGGTCTGGCAGTCGAAACGGTATGATAAAAAGCGGTACTCGGCCATGTCAGTCCTTCGGGAATGTCCACAATATAGGCCTAACCTTATCATAAAGATGAGAAAAAACGAGTGCAGTGGCAGGATTTGTTTTCGCTTGCGAATAAGGTATAACAAAGACACTTTTGCTTTCAAACCGAGCGCTTACTATGCTGCGTCTTGTCATTCAACTGTTCCCCGTATGGGCCATTGCACTGAGTGTGTGTGCGTTCTATTCACCGGCGCCATTTGTCTCCTTAAAAGCCGCCATTATTCCTCTGCTGGCGTTCATTATGCTGACCATGGGATTAACCCTGACACCTGGAGACTTTCACCATGTTCTCAGCCAGCCTAAAGCTGTGCTGACGGGACTTGTATTGCAGTTTAGCGTGATGCCGGTGGTGGCCCTGTTGATTGCTATGTTGTTTCAGTTTGATGCTGATCTGACTCTGGGCATGGTGCTGGTTGGGTGTGTCGCCGGAGGCACGGCCAGCAATGTGATGTGTTTTCTGGCCAAAGGTGATGTCGCTTTATCTATTTCCATGACAGCCATGAGTACCTTGGCTGGCGTGATCCTGACTCCCTTGCTGGTTGAGTTACTGGCCGGTCAGGTGGTGGATATTCCGCTGGCCGGAATGATGCTGAACTTACTCAAAATTGTGTTGTTCCCGGTACTGGCAGGCGTGTTGATCAATCATTTTTTCAGCGATGTAGTGAAAAGATTCACTCCTTTATTACCTCTGTTTTCCGTGGCTGCTATCGTGCTGATCATTGCGATTGTGGTGGCGTTAAATGCGGCCACCTTGCCAACCATAGGACCAATTGTGGCGTTGGCTGTGGTACTGCACAATACGACAGGGTTGTCACTTGGGTATCTGGTTGCCAGACAGCTGGGGTTACCTGAAAAGAGCTGCCGAACGATAGCACTGGAAGTGGGGTTACAAAACTCGGGTCTGGCGGTTGCGCTGGCAATGAAGTTTTTTGCCCCGGCCAGCGCGCTGGCCGGGACTTTGTTTTCGATTTGGCACAATGTCAGTGGTTCGGTGCTGGCTGCCTGGTGGCGAAAGCGCAGCAGTGGTGCTAAATCTTTACCAGCCCAGCAGCCACATGAAGTGCCGGATGTTTAGATAGAAATCATGATCAGGCCCAGAGCACAGAGAATGGTCAGGCCGATAAATAAGTTCGCAATATTGCTGGTGTCACCAACCGGTTCAATGCGAATTTCTGGTTCTGGCATCTCTTTGTGGGTCATGTTGTAAAAGTCGGGATGGCCCACCTGCTCCTCCAGCGCCTGATCTTCTGCCCAGTCAAAGTGCAGGTTCAAAAACACCAGGACTTCTATATCCAGAGGAACCACCTCTGCTCGCTCCGATTTTTGATAGTTCAGTATGGCGTAAAATATCCGATGCGAAGCCGCTCTGCGGTTCTGCACATCCACGCAGGCAGGATGTTCAATCAATAACTGCCAGGCACCTCGCTGATTGCGGCGATAGGAGTTATCCAGCAACTCCGCCAGTTCTTTTTCAAACTGCAGCATTTCGTTGTTGTCAGCTGGCTTGAACGATTCAACATGGCTTGCGTGTTGCTCCTGGCCAGAAAAGTCGGGCTGCTCGATTGCCTCGGGTAAAGTGGCTGAATGCGCAGCTTCTGGCTCAGCCTGTGTGTCAGACTGGTTGTGCAGCTCATCTGTAGAGCCCAGTTTTACGCGTTGCTGTGGCTGCTCATCCAGATGAGCCAACGCTGCGTCATAGGCTGCGCGCAGTTGTTGAAACCCCTCGGGGTCTTCATCGGGTTTACACAACTTAAGCTTACTTGTATAGGCACGTTTTATGGTCTTTTTATCGGCATTGGGGTCGATGCCCAGTACTTCCCAGGGATTGTCTGTCACTTTTACTCACCTAATTCTTCTAAAAACCGGGTAATTTCCTGATATGCCTGATCGATGCGCTGGCTGTCCTGGCTGCTTAAAGCGGCTTCCCAATACGTGATTAATTCTGCGATTTGCTCACGATATTGGGCACGGCTTTGTTCGTAGATGCGCTCCAGTTTCGCCATCAGCAGTCGGTTACGTTGCTGCGCTCTTGGGTGCACTTTGAGCTTTTGCATTTTCTCTTTCAGCTGGCTTTTTTCCTTATCTGTCAGCGTAGACGACGATTGCTCAAAGGTCTGGCTGAAAGTTTGCTGTGTGCGCTCAACGATGATGTCCACGTCCAGCAGGCCACTGATATCGTAAGTAAAACGCATGCGGATCATTTTGTCATCAATGTTGTCTGACTTGGGCAACGGCACATCAATTTCACCCAGTTTGATATTGTTTTTTACGTAGCGGCTCTCACCTTGATACACAGTCATCAACAGGCGCTTCTGGTCTTTATGAACAGGGTAAAATATCTGCTCTTTACTGCTCGGCAAGACCGTATTGCGCTCGATAATAGGGGTAAAATAGTTACCGACCTTGCCATCGTTATCGTGTTCATTGTGAGTGCCTGTGCCCAGGCTGAATGCAGAAACGTCGGTCAGTACCACGTCATCCAGGGCGTCATTTTTATCCACCAGGCCTGCCTGGATACCCGCGCCCAGCGCAACCACCAGATCAGGGTCAAGCTGGGAGGTTGGAAAGCACTTGAGTGCTTTGATAAGGCATTGTTTATAGATATTCATACGTGATGCGCCGCCGACCATCACAATATGGTCTATGTCTGAAGGGCTCAGGCCTGCGTCATTAAATGCCCGCTCAATGGGTGAGAGTAAGCGGTTTAGCAGCGGTTGACAGATGTCGCGCATTTTCTCTTCAGTGAGCTCGTAACTGAAGGTTTGCCCGCTTAGTTCTATGTCAAAGTTTGATTGTTTTTCGCCACTCAAACGACATTTACACTCGTCAATCAGGCGGGTCAGGTTTTGCTGTTCATGTTCGTTAAGTTGCTGGGGCTCCAGCTGGTGCTGGCGCAAAAAGTCTGAAATCAGCAAGCCGGTAAAGTCTTCACCACCCAGGTGATTGTCGCCGGCGGATGCTTTGACTTCCATCACCCGGTCGAAGTATTCCAAAATGGTCACATCAAAGGTGCCGCCGCCCAGATCCAGGATCAGGTAATGGGTGTCATCTTCTTCAGATTGCAGGCCATAGGCCAGCGCCGCCGCCGTGGGTTCATTGATCAACCGTAACACTTCCAGTCCGGCGAGTTCGGCTGCCAGTTTGGTGGCCTTGCGCTGATAATCGTTAAAGTAGGCCGGGACACTGATCACGGCTTGTGTGACGGGTTGTGACAACTGGGCTTCGGCGTCTGCCTTGAGAGACTTTAGCACCAGGGATGATAACTCAGCGGCACTATAATGCTGCTTGCCCAGTGTTACGGTACGCTGCGTACCCATATAGCGTTTAAACAGCGCGGTGGTTTGCAATGGGTGTGAGATCAGTCGTTCTTTTGCTGCTTTGCCAACCAACACCTCACCGCTATTGTCGATACCAACTACTGAAGGTGTCAAATAATCGCCCAAAGAGTTGGGGATTAACACACTTTGTTCGCCATCCCAATAACTGACTGCACTATTGGTTGTGCCTAAGTCGATACCTACCGTGATCATAACTACTTCCTGGGTTTGTAAAATCAGCGCTTAGTGTATTGACTTTGGGTATGGGAGTAAATCACTGCTACCGTTTTTGCATTTATTTTCTTATAGTCGTAAATCGATGAAAAAATATTCCAGGTAGTTGTACGTCTATTCTGTACACCTTGTCAGTGCAGGACGCAGGTTCTTGGAGCTTGTACGCGTGCTTTGCAGCATAAAAGGTAACGAATTTTTTTCAGTTTCAGCTAAGAGAGGTATCTCAGTTATGTTTCCACAAGCGCCCAGTGCCGTTGTGATGATCCGGCCACACCATTTTTTGCCCAATGAAGAAACCCGAGCCGACAACAGCTTTCAGTCTCAGGACCAGCAATTTGACGGCGGCATCAGTCAACAGGCCTATGAACAAGTATCGCGTGTGGCAGAGCAGTTGGAGGAGGCTGGAGTAAGGGTGCACTTATTTGAAGATCTGGGCACGGATACGCCCGACTCAGTATTTCCTAATAACTGGTTTTCGACGCATGCAGGAGGACAAATTGCCATTTACCCTATGTATGCGAAAAATCGTCGCAGGGAGCGTCGCACAGACATTATAGAGCTGCTTAAACGTGAGTATCGGGTACAAGATGTAATCGACTATTCTGGTCTGGAATACGACGATCTGTTCCTCGAAGGCACGGGGGCTATGGTGCTTGACCATATCGAGCGTGTTGCTTATACGGCGCGATCTAAACGCACGGATTCACATGTGCTTGAGCGTTTTTGTAGTCACTTTAATTTCGAACCTATGGTATTTGATGCCATCAGTGAGCAGGGCGTGCCTGTCTATCACACCAATGTCCTTTTGTGTGTTGGCAGTGATTACGCGTTGGGTGGGTTTGACATGATTGTGGACCCAAAACGGCGCGCAGACATTAAACAAAGATTGCAGCTCGCAGGTAAAAAGCTGATAGAGTTGAGTGAGGCACAAATCAATGCGTTTTGTGGCAACGCCCTGGAACTTAGCTCAGACAAGGGTCGTATTTTGGCGCTGTCACAAACGGCCTATGATGCACTGGCGGCAGAACAAATAGCGGTACTAGAATCATGTGTCAGCTTATTGCCGCTGAACGTCTCTGCAATAGAACTCGCGGGCGGGTCGGTGCGCTGTATGCTGGCGGGTGTGCACTTATCCCGGCGTTAGACGCCGGGAACAACCACAATAATTACAACAGGCAGGTGAGTATGATGGCATTGATTGTAGACCCGATTAACAATCTTCTTTGGGGACAGGGCCAGATACTTATTTACCTGCTGCTGATCGCCGGAGTGTGGTTTACCTGGCGACTGAAATGTGTCCAGTTTCGCCATTTTGGCCACATGTTCAGCGTGATGAAAGGTAGCATGAGTGGAGACAGTTCTGGGATCAGTTCTTTCGCTGCATTGTGTACCGGTCTATCTGCGCGGGTGGGCACAGGAAATCTCGCCGGCGTCGCAATGGCTATATCTTTGGGCGGTAGCGGTGCGGTATTCTGGATGTGGGTCATTGCGCTGCTTGGCATGGCGACCGGGTTTGCGGAAAGTGTTTTAGGTCAGTTGTATAAAGTCCGGGATGAGCATCGTGAGTTTCGTGGCGGTCCTGCGTACTACATTCGTGCTGGTTTGGGTAAGCCTAAACTGGCGGTGGTGTTTGCGCTGTGTTTATTCCTGGGGTATGGCTTTAGTTTCAGCGCCATGCAGGCTAATACAATTGCTGAGGCACTCAATAATACCTTTGCCATTAATCCGCTTTTTACAGGCCTGGTGATTGCCGCGCTGGCTGGCATGATAGTGTATGGCGGCTTGCGCAGTATCGCTCGGTTTGCTGAACTGATCGTGCCATTTATGGGCCTGGCGTTTGTCGCAACGGCTCTGGTGATCTTAATTATCAATATTACCCAAGTACCTGCTATGTTGCTGGATATTATTCAGTCGGCATTTGGCCTGACCGAAGCCGGTGCAGGGGCATTGGGCGCAGCCATTAAAAATGGTATTCAGCGAGGGCTGTATTCAAACGAAGCCGGGGCAGGCAGTGTCCCCCATGCTGCTGCAGGCGCGACACCCGTGCCCAACCATCCGGTTGCGCAGGGATATGTGCAAATGCTCGGTGTGTTTATAGACACTCTGGTGTTATGTAGCTGTACTGCTGTGGTGGTGCTATTGTCAGGGTTACCTGTCAGCGGAGAAATGGCGGGGATCAGTCTCACTCAAAACGCCATGCAGTCGCACTTTGGAGAAGCGGGCGAGTATCTGATAGCGGCCGCAATTACCTTGTTTGCTTTTACCTCTGTGGTGGCCAATTACGCTTATGCAGAGAGCAATCTGCACCTATTTAAATTGGATAACAAAGCCGGGCGCCTTGGTTACACCGCGGTTTACCTGGCTATGGTATTGTGGGGCGCAAGCGCTACCTTACAACAAGTCTGGAGCCTGGCAGACATGGCACTGGGGTTAATGACCTTAGTGAATATTTACGCCATCATTCAGCTCACCCCGACCATTATGAGTCTGACCAAAGACTATCAGACCCAGAAAAAGTCAGCCCAGACAATCCACTTCGACCCCACCAATGTCCACTACCAAGGCTCCCTACACGAGGATGTTTGGGTTCAGCAAGACCGAAGCAAAGCTTCGCAGCTTGCTGAACGCTCAGCCATGGATGGATGAGCCGGAAGCCCTCCACAAGGAGGTGTTTCCACTCGTAGCTAAGATTAAGTATCTCTTTTTTGCGAACGCGAGACATGGATGTTGATGACACGCGTTACGCGCCGGAAGCCCTTCACAAGGAAGTGTGCCCACTCGGATTACAACTTTGCATGTTCACCGTCATTGTGTTTGGTACTGACGCTGCCCGTAAACCATGCTAAGCGCGATTTGTGATATTAGCCTGTAAGCAGAAACCGACTCCAGGCCGGCATGACCATGGCGTAGGCTGTTCATGTTTACAGATTGACTGTGAGAATCAGCATACTATGCTTTGCCATTGTGCATGATGCATAAATCTAGAAAGCAATCATACGATTTGTACTCACCCCAGGGGGCCACCAAAGCCCGGAGATGGTTACTTCATTCTCACTTTTTTCTCAGTACTGGACTGAATTGCTACTTCATTATCGCAAACCCGCGAAATTCTCCAGCCCATAAAAAAGATCATCAACGTTCTAAACCACAGAGCCTTTTGGCTCGTAATGTCACTCACTAATAAAGCTGGACAAGCCCTGAGAGTACATAATGCAGTTAACGAATGATGAACAATCAAGAGTCATCGAGATGGCGTGGGAAGACAGAACGCCGTTTGAAGCCATAGAGCAGCAATTTGGACTAAATGAATCTGCGTTGATCAAGCTGATGCGTCATCACCTTAAGCCTGCCAGTTTTCGATTGTGGCGCAAACGGGTGAGTGGTCGGACAACCAAGCACAGCAAGTTACGTCCTGCGGAGGTTTCCAGGGGCTATTGCCCGACACAGTATAAGCATCGTTAATCAGCCGCTTTTCTCTAAGCTGGCTGATTAGCGTGTGAGCCTGCAGGTCGTCTGTGTATCAAGAGTCCACTCAATATCATTAACAGCACCACAGCCGTTAAACCAAATGCCCAGATCTGATTGCCTGAGGCTGGTTTATCTTGTACCTGATAGCTGGTGTCGAAACTCAATGCCAGAGGGGGCTGGGGTACGTATACATACTTTTCTCCGCTACGGGTGCCAAATTCAGCACTTTGAATGGAGATCTTGGCGTTGGTGGTGTTGTCTGGTGCAGTAAAATACAGTCGGGCGAGGCGTCCACTACCAACCGCGCTTGCTGCCGGAGCAACCTGGCTAACTATATATTGGATCTGACCTTTTTGAGAATCTGCCAGGTTACGCAGGGTATACAGGTGATCCTCATCGAGAAAGTGGCCCTGTTCAAGCTGAGCGCCTTTGGCTTTAGTGTCCTGATCAATCAAGGTCATGGACCTGGCGTCGTAGTTGAGGGTTAGCTGTACGCCATACACTTCTGGCAGGCCCTCAACCATCACATCCACATAGAACTCGCTGCCGGTTTTAATGTGCGGATCAGAGGTATTAAGGTAAATACGTCCTTGTTCTGCAAATGTACTCAGACTCACCAGTAATGTGGCAATACACATCAAATATTTCATCCTGTTGCTCCTTAAAATTGATATAAAGGAGTTAGCGTTAAACCCTAACCCCATTTATTAGTTACCAGCTTTGTGGTCCTTGTTTACCAAAGTTGGCACCCAGCAGGGTTAAATCTCGCAGGTTGATGGCGCCGTCGCGGTTAAAGTCGGCGGCCATCACGTAGCCATTTTGTTGACCTTCTACTGAGCGATAGGCGCCCAGTAATAGGGTCAGGTCGGCAATGTCGATGTGGTTATCACCATTGCTGTCACCGCCAACCAGGTTAATCTGACCAAAGTCGATATCAGCCTGACCCGCTCTCAGATAGACCTGTTTTTCGGCCATTAGATACCCAGGTGTACTTAACGCCATAGTGACGTCACCCAGGCCAAGGCGAACAGAGAAGCTGCCATCCGGGTTAATAGTGACGGGCTGGCCGTTAATTAAAAGCGTTACAAAGGCGTAGTCGCCAGCGGTGCTCAGGCTGGAAATATTACCCGTTAAAGTGACGGACTCAGCAATAGTGAAAGAATAGTCGGTATTGTTTTGCAGCAGGTAATCACCTTGCTGGTCGGCGATTTGAGATTGCAGTGAGAGTCTCACTGTGCCTGCTTGTTCTGCAACTAGGGTCACGGATGCAAACTCACCCTCCCCCGTTTTGGCAATGGCTGGGACCATCAGTGCAAGCGCACCATCCCATTGTTGGTCATTGATGCCCATAGGTACAGACAGGCGCTCATCAGAAGGCAGAAACTCACCATATTCACCGCCATAAATACGGGCTTTGGTGGTGTCACTCAGGCTGACAACGGCATCCAGGCCATAAATGTCTGTACCAGTTACCTTTAGAGGCAGTGTGACAATATCGCCTTCCAGCACCTGTGTTTGTGGTAGTAATGGTGTCAGAGTATTAGCGCGTTCAGCATCGAGCTGAAACCGTTGAGCATATATTTTCTCCCTGAAATTTAGATTGTAGTTGCTCCAGCTTATAAGAAAGTCATCAGAACCTATCTGGCGAATTGCGGGGGTCGCTGCATAATAGCCTGCTGTGTGGTTGACCTGAAACTCATCACCATTACGTGTATCATCGCTGAGAAAAGCCTGAGCGTATACGTCACCCTCCGTTGTTTCGTCAGCATAATCCATCCAAGTGATTATGTAACCACCATTTTCCAGCGCTTCAATTGCGATGTCTAACTGTGACTTTTCTGTGTGTGAGTTTACTTTAAACGTCTCTCCTTTGGGGTTGCCATCGGCATCCAAGCGGCGAGCTAAAATATCATCGCTGCTCTCATCCACGTATGTATGTTCCCAGATGACAATGAACTCGCCGCTGCTAAGGCGGCTAATTGTGGGGTTGAATTTTGTTGTGGGATCGCCGTCACTGACCTTGATTTGAGATCCTTTACGAAATCCATTGGCATCATATCGTTGTGCAATGATATGTCCGGATGACAGTGCCACCGCAATAAAACCCCCATCTGCTGTGCTTGTGATATCTGGGAATTGCAGTCCTTCATCCAGGTTTATCGTATTGATTTCGAAAGCATTTGCTCTATAGATTTTGGCAAAAGACTTGTTTTGACTGTGCCAGCCTACCACAAAGCCACCATTATTTAGTGGTGCAATAGATACATGGGTGTAATAAGGAACAGGGCTTTGATCGAGCTGTAGCTCGCCACCGATAGGTGTACCATCCATATTAAATCTTTGAGCCAACAAGTGTGAACCATATTGTGGATTGTCTGAGACAGTCTGCCAGACAACGATAAAGCTACCGTCTTTGAGTAGGGCGACCGTTGGATTCTTTTGCGATTCTTGGGTCTGAGTATTTACCCGAAACTTGCTGCCAATGGCTTCACCTGAAAAATTATAAAGCTGCGCGAAAATACCTTCATTCTTGTAGTCGTTTGTCAGACTTTCCCAGACAACGACGTAGCTCTCGCTGTTTAGTCGTGCTATCGAAGGTGTTCGTTGAATTTTGTCAGCATCTTTATACACCTCAAATTCAGCGCCCAATTTATGGGGAGTACCTGCGTAGCTAAATAGAGATAAGCTACATAATGTGACTGAGAGTGCTGTACGGATAAAGCGCGTTTTAATTGACGGGGCGGTTGTGCCGAAGCTTATTGAAGTAAAGGGGTTTCTAAGTTTGATATTCACTGTCTATTCCTTGAATGTGAGGAGGTTGTTAGGTTTGCATTATTAAATGCCCATACAAGTTACAAATACTCTCTGCAGATAGAAATAGGGTATTTACCCTATACTGGCTGAAATGCTTATGGCGTGGCCTGTTAAATTACAGCGATATCCCCTCCTCAATCGCAAAACGCACCAGCTGAGCGGTTTTTTTAAATCCCAGTTTTTTCATAACCCGGGTACGGTGCGCATCTACTGTTTTGGCGGAGATAAACAGGGCCTCTCCAATTTCCTTGTTGGTTTGGCCCAGGGATATATGGTGAATAATTTCTTTTTCCCGAATGGTTAACTCAAAATCAGCTTTATTATTACGATAGCTTTGCAATTCAGATTGATGACTGTCACTGATATATTGCCCGCCAGTATGTACAATATGAATGGCTTTGATCAGCGAGTGAAACGCGTCGCTTTTGGGTAGATACCCATGAGCGCCAGCTTCAAGCGCATTGTCGATCACTTTTATGTCGCTATGCATGGTGAGTAAAATCACCCGGGTTTTTAGGCCTCGTGCTTTGATGCGCTGACACACGTTGAGCCCGCTTACTTCACCCATTGTAATATCGAGAATGGCGATATCCGGCTCGTGCCTGAGAATGTGCTGCCAGGCTTGTTTACCGGAATCAACATCGGCAATGATAGAGCCGACTCTGGCAGCTTGGATCAGTGCAAGCAGTCCCTGCCTGACGATATGGTGGTCATCCGCAACGATGATTTTCATTATTGATTTTATAAGTGGGTAATTTCTTACATTTCAACATATTACTAGCTTACTTTGAAACGTTATCAGTACTGAGCAGGTAATTAGGTTTAATGTTAAGCTGCTTTTATAGACAGTTTTCTGTGAGTGGTAAACTTATTAACAAACCAGGAAAAACAATAAAATAGACGGAAAGTTGTCACTGTAAAGCGGTGCAGTTTGAATTTGATGGTAGAAATCAGTTGTAAAACAAATAGCCGCCTTGCGGCGGCTATTTGGCTATTTCGCGGGTAAGTTTGCTCAACAGAGCTTAAAATTCCATCTGAAAAGTCAAAGAGACCTGACGAGACTTACCAATGTATTGCTGACCATAACTGGTAAACATCTTGCCCTCATTGTCGGCTTCTTTGAAGTAACTGCGGATATAATCTTTGTCGAATAAGTTTCTGACATCCAGACGTACGCTGTAGTTATCCCACTTATAACCCACTTGCGAGTTTACGATTAAGCGATCATCATTCACCGGCTCATTATTAAGGGCGTACTTATCCGCTTCCAATGCTACTTTAGGGTTCATGTAAGCTAAGCTTGACCCTGTGTATTTGGCGTTAACATTGACGTACAGGCCATTGTCAAAGGTGTAGTTGGAAGCCACATTGGCAGTCCAGTCTGGGGCATCGGCGAACGGACGACCGGTCTGTGGGCCAAACTCGGTGAACTTGGTTTTTGCCAGACCAGCCCCTGCGGTTACCGACCAATTTTTGCTTGGGTAATAGAATACTTCAGCTTCCCAGCCTTTTACCTCAGATTCACCAGCGTTCACGGTTTCTGTGTCGTACAGTGCACCAGAAAGGCGCTGTTTTACCTGCTGATCTTTCCATTCCAGCATAAATGCATTGGCATTGACCACCAGCTTGCCATCCAGCCATACCGAGCGGAACGATAACTCATAGTTGTTGGTGTACTCCGGCTCGTAACTAAAGATACGAGAGCGGGCCATGTTAAAGCCAACCCCACCTGAGCGATACCCTTTTTGGTAAATAAAGCTGGTCGACATATCTTGGTTGAAGTGATAAGTCGCGCCCAGTTTGGGTAACCAGGCACTAAAGTCTTCGCTCGACTCAGGCTCTACGCCAGAGGCTGAGGCCGCAAAGCCATTCAGATAGGCATTGATGCCAGTTACAAGTGGGCTTAGTTGCGCTGGTACCTGAGTTGGATCTGGTAGGTGGTTATCTATAGTGTACGCATTGTCGGCGCTATTAGTTTGCTCTTCTGTGTCGTATCGCAGGCCAGCCAGTAGATCGATTTGATCTGTGACCGACCAGGTAACATCGCCGTAAACCGCTGCTGTCTTAATTTTTTGTGCTAAACCGTAGTTCATATTAAGGACAACAGGGTCGATATTAGGATACAAAGGGGCAGCCATCGCTGCTGTTTGCGCTGCAACTTCGACAGGAAGCCCTTGTTGCATGAGTAATCCGGTAACAGCCGTTGTAAAGTCCGATACACCCACCGCTTGTTGCAGGGTCAGGATACGTTGTCCTTCAGCTCGGTCGTCAACATCAACCTGTGATGTATACAAGCCAAATGCGGCCTGAATATCGTCAGATTCATAGGTTAATCTGAGTTCCTGGCTAAAGGTTTCATCGGTACGGCGATTGGCATTGTCTTTGACAATCTGGGTCGGTTGCATATCACCATCCCAGTTATAGCCATAGTCCGATTCGTTGTAGGTGGTAATGGAGTGGAATGACGTTGTCTCATTCACATCCCAGGTAACTTCCAGGTTATAGATATCGGTTTTGGTTTCTTCCCAGATTGGGGAGTTGAAATCTACGGTACGGTCAAACGGAGACTCACCAAAGTCGTATAGGCTCCAGAAAACACCAAAGCGATTTTCATTGTTGGTGTAAGTTAGTAGCACATCGATGTCGTCGTTGGGTTCAAACAGCACTTTGGTGCGCAGAGTCTGGCTTTCTTCGAAATTAGACGTATCACCACGCGTAATGTTGTCAATGTCACCGTCGGTTTCTTTGTCTTCATAGCTGACTCTGAATGCCAGCATATCGTCTATCAGTCCCATACCACCGGCGAACGCAAATTCCTGCTGACCGTGTTGGCCAACGGTGGCTTTAAATTTAGCGGATGGCTCATAGGTTGGGTCTTGCGAGCGGATCATAATGGCACCCGCCAGCGCGTTGCGCCCTTGCAGAGTCGACTGAGGACCACGGAACACTTCAACCTGTGCCAGATCCCAGACAGACAATCCGCCACTTTTAACCATACGAAATGGCAGCGGTGCGCCATCGAGGTACATACTGGTTAAGAAGCTATTACCGCCGCCTGATACTGAGAACGAGTCAACGCCACGTATTCTGAAGCCGTCGTTAAAGTCGCCAGATACGTTTGGCATCATTGAGAAGGCATCATTGATATTCTGTAGGTTGTTTTGCTCCATGTCCTTACTGGTAACGACTGCAACACTGCTTGGTGTGTCTTGCAAAGTCCGGTCTATCTTTTGACCTTGTACAACAATTACATCCAGTTCTTTTGCTTCATCTGCAATAGCGGTTGATGCAGTAGCGACAGAAACAAGTGCTAAACCAACAGATTTAGCCAGAATATTCAATTTCATACGTTAAGCTTCCAGAGAGTTTAGAGAGAGTTAAATAAATTTTTCCGGGAATAATACGTGATTATTCTAAAAACACAAATGATATCCACTATCATTTGTGATTGCGTGCCTAAATAATCTCTTTTTTATCTCACAGTGCGCCAGTCAATTAGCACTCAATTCGCTGCAGTACAAATGCAGTCCCGGTGTAAATGTCTGATTAGAATTTCTGGTTTGGATAGCCCGGTGATGAAGTGTGGGTGTCTGCCATCTATTTGATGATGCTTTTATCGGCACTGTAGTTACAGGCGTCAATTAACAGTCATGCATGAAAATTGCAATACTCAATAGTGAAATGTCCAGAAGGGGTTGTTGTGTGTAGAGAAAAAACTCTGAACAGGGCTGCGAGCAATTTCAGAATAATAGCTGCTCGGGAATAGAATTTTTTAAATAAATCATGGCTCTAAGTGTTATTTATTGTGTTTTTTCGGCGCGGTGCTCACATGACCCGGCTTTTTGTCGCATTTTATTTGAGCGCCAACGCACACTTATTGCACTGTCTCTTTAAGTAACATACGGTTAATAAGTTTTTTAAAGTGTTACATTGTAACGCTTTGGGTGATCGACACAATAATAATAGGGAAAATGTATGCAACAACTAAAACTTGGCCGCGCGATGCGCATTGCCTTGCTGGGCGCAGCTACGACACTGTGCAGTCTGCCTGGCCTGGCCGCCAAAAGTGATGAAGGGGTGTTATCAGCTGCCACCTTCAAGGGGCTGGAACTGAGAAATATCGGGCCGGGCTTTATGTCGGGTCGTATTGCGGATATTGCCATCGACCCCAAAGATACCAGTGTCTGGTATGTGGGTGTGGGCTCCGGCGGGGTATGGAAAACCAATAATGCCGGTGTGACCTGGCAGCCAGTTTTTGATGACCAGCCGGTCTATTCGATTGGTGCCGTGGTGCTGGATCCAAATAACAGCAATACCGTTTGGGTTGGCACGGGAGAGAACGTTGGTGGTCGCCATGTCAGCTTTGGTGACGGCATCTATGTGAGTCATGACGGCGGTGCAAGCTGGACCAATATGGGCCTGAAAAACTCAGGCCATATTTCAGAAATTATCGTGCATCCAACGGATTCAAATATCGTCTGGGTAGCCGCTCAGGGGCCGCTATGGAGCAAAGGGGGTCAGCGCGGTTTGTATAAAACCACCGATGGCGGTAAAACCTGGGACAAAGTGTTGGGTGACAATGACTGGACCGGTGTAACCGATGTCGCAATTGACCCGCGCGATCCGAATGTACTGTATGCCGCCACCTGGCAGCGCCACCGCACTGTGGCTGCGTATTATGGCGGTGGCCCGGGTTCTGGCCTGCATAAATCAACCGACGGTGGTAAAACCTGGCAAAAGCTATCGCAAGGTTTACCTCCGGGAGAAATGGGCAAGATTGGCCTGGAAGTTTCACCAATCAACCCGGATGTGGTGTATGCCGCCATTGAATTAGATCGCCGTACAGGCGCGGTGTATCGCTCTGCTGATCGTGGTGCATCCTGGGTTAAAGGTGCCGATGCGGTAGCGGGTGGTACCGGACCGCACTACTATCAGGAGCTCTACGCCAGCCCCCATTACTTCGACCATATCTATCTTGCTGGTGTGCGTTTACACGAGTCTAAAGATGGTGGTCAATCTTTCAAAAGAATGGAAGAAAAAGACAAACATGGCGATAACCATGCAATGGAGTTTATCGCAGGTGACAAAAACTACATGATGGTGGGGTCAGATGGTGGTTTATATGAAAGCTTTGACAGCGGCATCCACTGGCGTTACCACGAAAACCTGCCTGTGACTCAGTACTACAAACTGGCACTGGATGACGACAAGCCGTTTTATAATATTTACGGTGGAACACAGGATAACAATACGCAGGGTGGCCCGTCTCGTACACTCAACAGCCACGGTATTCTGAACACCGACTGGAAAGTGGTGTTGTTTGGTGATGGTCACCAGCCTGCAACCGAGCCGGGTAATCCGGATATTGTGTATGCCCAGTGGCAGCAGGGTAACCTGACCCGTTATGACCGCACTACCGGTGAGATGGTGTATATCAAGCCGCAGCCTGGCAAAGGGGAAAAGCCCGAGCGCTTTAACTGGGATGCCCCTATTCTGGTTAGCCCACACAAGCCATCGCGTTTGTATTTTGCCTCACACCGGGTGTGGCAATCTGAAGACCGCGGCGACAGCTGGACACCAATCTCCGGCGATCTGACCAAAAATCGTGAGCGTATTCATCAGCCAATTATGGGCGGTAAGCAAGGCTGGGACGGCGCCTGGGACATGTTTGCGATGTCGCAGTACAGCACCATTACCTCTTTGTCGGAGTCGCCATTGGTTGAAGGCCTGTTGTATGCCGGCACCGATGATGGTCATATTCAGATCACCGAAAATGGCGGCAAATCCTGGCGTAAGGTGGATGTAAAACGCCTACCTAAGGTGCCAGATACGGCATTTATCAACGACATTAAAGCCGATCTGTTCGACCCGGATACGGTCTATATTGCGCTGGATAACCACAAGTTTGGCGACTATAAGCCTTACTTGCTGAAAAGCACCAACCGCGGTAAATCCTGGAAGTCGATTGCCAGCAATCTGCCTGATAAGCACTTAGTGTGGCGAGTGGTACAGGATCACGTTGATCCGGACCTGTTGTTTGCCGGTACCGAGTTTGGCCTGTTTTTCACCATTGATGGCGGTAAGCGCTGGGTAGAGCTGACGGGCAACGTACCGACCATTTCGTTCCGCGACCTGGCCATTCAGCGTCGTGAAAACGACTTAGTGGGTGCCAGCTTTGGCCGCGGCTTCTTTGTACTGGATGACTACCGGGCACTGCGTAATCTGTCGGAAGATAAGCTGGCGCAGGAGTCTCTGTTATTCCCAACCCGAGATGCACTGTGGTATATCCAGCGCAGTCCGCTGGGCGGTGGCGAAGTGGGCACTCAGGGTGGTAATAAGTACCGTGCGCCGAACCCGGACTTTGGAGCCACTTTCACCTACTACCTTAAAGACGACATTAAGAGCCTGAAGGCGCAGCGTCAGGAAAAAGAAAAAGCCCTGAAAGAAGATGACAAGTCATTTGGTGTTCCATCTTGGCAGTCGCTGGAAGCCGAAGAGCGCCAGCAGCAGCCGGTTGTGTGGTTTACTGTGCGCGATGCCCAGGGCAATGTGATCCGCAAATTGCAGGGCAGGGCTAACAAAGGCTTGCACCGCATTAACTGGGATCTGCGCTGGCCGGCACATCAGGCCATTGGCGTGCAGGGCAATTACTTCTCGCCGAACCCTCAGGGTCCACTGGTGACACCGGGTACTTACAGTGTCAGCATGAGTAAAGAAGTGGACGGTCAGGTAACTCAGTTACAGGCGCCGCAAACTTTTGAGGTGGTGCAGCTGAATCAGCGTAACGCGCTGAAGGAAATTGACGGTGAAAAAGTAGCGGCCTTCTGGAAAGAGCTGGCAGATGTTCAGCGTGTGGCAAGCGCAACCGGTCAGGCACTGGGCAAAGCGGTGAAGCGTCTGGATATGCTGGAGCAGTCACTGGATCGCACCTCCATTGAACCGGGTGAATTTGACAGCCAGTTTGCAAACATCCGCAACCAGCTGTTGGCACTGGATAGCCGTCTGAACGGTAATCCGGCGAAAAACCAGGTGGGTGCAACGAATGACACGGCCACCGTGGGCGACCGTTTGTTCCATGCGCTGATTGGCACCAGCTTCTCGACGTATGGCCCGACTCCGGCTATTCGCACCAGCGTAGACCTGGCAACAGAAGAGCTCAGAGCAATACGCAATGAATTGCAGACCATTCTGAGCGACACCATTCCGGCATTTGAGCAACAATTGCAGGCCAAAGGCGCTCCCTGGGTACCCGGCCAGTCACTGCCGCAGATTTAATCTGCCATTGATAATCGTAAACTGAAAAAGGGCTCCATTGAGCCCTTTTTGTTTGTTTTTCACTCCGTTCTGTGGGGTGAAAAGTGCACAGTTAAAAGCCGCAGCTAAGCTTGGCGGCTGGTTAAAAAACCGTTAAAGTGGCTGTCAGATCAGTGAATTAGCATGCCCCTGCAACAGGAGACTTACCCCGGATGGCCCAGTTTCAACACCCCGGCGCTTTGCGCGAAGCCCAACACCGTATTCAACAGGCGCTCGAACACGGTGCCAGCAGCCTGGATTTAAGTGGTTTACGGCTACGCCGCTTACCCGAGGAAATTGCCGCACTGGCCCCCCAGCTGACGGCATTGGATTTAAGTAATTGCGGGGAGTTACGCAGTCTGGCTGGTATTGAGTCGTTAACCGGTTTGACTGAGTTAAAGCTCCGCTTTTGCCATAAGCTTGAAACTTTAGAGCCGCTCAGTCAGTTGGTTGAAATAAAATGGTTAGATATAGAGCTTTGTGACCAGCTAACGTCGTTAAAAGGATTGGAGCGGCTAAATCAGCTGGAAGTATTAAGTGCTTATAATTGTAGACGTCTGACTGATATTGCTGCATTAAAAGGTAAAGCAAACCTGACAAATGTGAATCTAGCTCATACAAGTGTTTCGGATATATCGTCTATGTCCGAACTACACAGCCTGCAATCGGCTGACCTTTCGTGGTGTAGCGGGACCTCTTCGCTAGAACCATTCTCTGGTTTAACTAATTTGTTAGATTTAAATGTCAGTGGCGTGCAGCAAAGTATAGATTGGATTGTTTCTCTGCCTTCATTAAAAACATTGCGCATATCTCTAGCTTCACTCTCTAGTATCTATGCTCTTGAAAACATAAAACAGTTGGAGACGCTAGAGCTGGATGAGTACGATGATGTTCATCTTAACACCCGGCAGCTTACACTTGGTTGCTTAAAAAAACTTTACATTAGTAACTTTTATGCCGAGAGTGTAAATTTTTTACGAGGGCTTCCTCAATTAGAGGAGTTGCATCTCGATGATTGTATCAACTTGCGTGATATTTCAGGGCTTAAATGGACCGAGCAGCTTAAGTCATTGAGATTGAATTTCGAGGATAATCTTGTTTCTTTAAAGAGCTTGTTGATGCTAGACCAGCTTGAATCTCTTTCGCTTAATACATCGCAGTATTTAGATGATATGGACGTTATTAAGGTTCTGCCAGAACTTAAAGCGCTAGATCTTTGGATATTCGTCCCTGAGGAAAGTTTTAAACCTGTCTGTTTTCCACCCAGCTTAATATCTTTAGAGGGATATGGATTCAGACTGTTAAAGGAAGGTTGTAAAGATGCAGACATTGCTTATTTTACGGATTTGAAAGAAATTAGTATCCACTCCGGACTATCTGAAGGTGAGATAATCGCGTTAAAAAATTTACCGCAAATGACTTCTATCCACTCAGGTTGCGCCTGGACAAAAGTAAACGGTATGTGGCAGCTCTCAGAGTTGCAATGCAAGGAGAGCTTATCTATCAGCGAGCTGGATGAATTATATGTATTTGATAAATTGGCATTAAACATTCTGAGTTTCTACGGGAATTCGAAGCTGAGGAGCTTAGCAGCGATAGGTGACTATAAAAATTTACACTCCCTTGATATTAATGACTGTAATGGACTTCAGGATTATATGCCCTTAATGCAAGCTTGTGTGCTGGAAAAACTTGAAATAGGTCGGCCGCAATATTCAGATTCTACTTTGCAGATACACCAGATCCCGAAACTGGATTGGATTACGGCTGAATATCTGCTAACCGAGTTGCCTAAACTTGAGATGGAAGGACAGATCTTAATTGAACATATCCCTCCTGAACTGACCTGCCCGATTAAGCAGGACGCCATTGAAGACTGGTATTGGGATATCCAGCGCCATGGACACGCTACGCCGACGGCGTTAAAGGTGATGATTTTGGGCAATGGCCAGATAGGCAAGACGCAGCTGGCCCGGTGTTTGCGGGGCGAGGCATTTGATGAAAGCGTGAAGAGTACCCATGGCATCCAGCTACACCGCTTTGATTATAACGGGGTAGAGATCCAGTGCTGGGACTTTGGCGGTCAGGATGTGTATCTGGGGACCCATAGTTTGTTTATCGACAGCCGGGCGCTGTATTTGCTGCTGTGGCATCCGAAAACAGAAAATAACGACCTGGTGCCGTGTGAGCAGATAGAGATCCGTAACCGGCCGCTGAGTTACTGGCTGGCCTACTTAAAGTCGCTGGCGGGCTCGGAAGCCCAGGTAATGGTCTGCCAGAGCCAGTGTGACGATCCAGAGCAGGATCAGCGTGCCCCGGTGCCTCATCCTGTGCCGTTTACCAAGCTACGTGAAGTGCCTATCAGTGCCAAAGTGCCCGGCGGACTGGATGAATTTACGCCCTTTTTTGAGCGGGCGATTCAGTTACAGCTTAAACGCAATGGTGATATCTGGCTACCCAAAAACTGGCTGGCAGTGGAGCAGGAGATTGCTGTGTTGCAGGTGCAATTATTACCGTACGACGCCTATCAGACACTGTGCGCGCGCCATGATGTGGCAGCGCCCGAAACCTTAGTGCAGTACCTGCATCAGACGGGGCGGGTGTTTTATCGTAAAGGCTGTTTTGACGACCAGCTGATTCTGGACCAGGCCTGGGCGCTACAGGGTGTTTACCTGCTGCTGGAGCGCGAGCATGTGATGCCGGCACTCAAAGGTGCCAGTGGCTGTTTTGCGAAAGCGGATCTGGAGCCGCTACTGTGGCAGGGGAAAGAGTTTACGGCCAGCGAGAAAGCTTTGTTTGTGGAGATGATGTTGCAGTGTGGGGTATGCTTTCAATTAACGGATGACAGCTATATTGCCCCCGACGCCCTGCCGGAAAAAGCGGAACGCCAGGGGCATTTTACCAGTATCTGGCAGCAGGGCGAATGCGACTATCATATTCGCCTGGAGTATGCGTTTTTACACGATGCCACCATGCGTTATTTGCTCAGTAAAATTGGGGAGCAGGCGGGTCCTCAGGCCTGTTACTGGCGCTACGGCTGCTGCTATTACGATGCCAAAGCCAATGCCCGGGTGTGGTTTGAGTGCACGCCATTAACTGATGAACAAAAAGAAGAACGGAATGATTTCAGTAACTATGGCCAGCCCGGGGTGATTGATATTCGTGTTGCCGGTAAACAAGGGCTAGAGCTGGCAAAACACTTGCTAAAATCGATCAGTAAAGAGCAGCACCTGGAACAAAGCGCCCGGGTTGAGTGGCAGGTGGGAGAGCCGACGGAAGAAGCGCGTGAGATTCAAGACGAAGATGCTCCGCTAGCGCCGTTTGCGGGCATTAACCCGGCGGCCAAGGCATCAACCGGACTGTACTTTTCTTATGCCTGGGGTAAGGCCCCGGATCCACATCAGCAAATATGCGATGAGATATACACTCAGCTGGCAAAGTATGAGCTTGAGGTGATCCGCGACAGAGAAGCCACAGGATATGGCGACAGCATAGCCGAATTTGAGCGCGAAATTGGCCGCGCCGATGCCGTATTACTGGTGATCAGCCGCAAGTCTTTGTATGAGTCAACGCACTGTATGAATGAGCTTAAGCTGATTTATGAGCATTGCCAGGGACAACAGAATAAGTTTAATGACAAGGTGTTTCCGGTGATCATCGGTGATGTATGCATCGATACACCTGAAGAGCGTTTGGATGTGGTTGCGCACTGGCTGAAGAAGAGAGAGTTACTCGACAAGCGCATTGACGCAGTGGGTAATCAGTATGCAGGTAAGGCTGACCTGGACGCGCTGAAAACGATGGACGCATTTATCAGTTGTGTGTCGGATACTCTGAGCTGGATAAGCGATAGAGTTACTGAGCGTGAAAGCGAGTTACAGGCCGATGCAACGGTGCAGTTTGTAGTAGACAAATTAAATCTGAGGTTACGTAATGCAGGATAACATACAGGCACTGACCATGGAGCAAAGTACTTATATTGGCGAGCGGCTGGAGCATCAGATCAGCTGGTATGATACAAAAAGCATGGATAATCAGCGCGCTTATCATCGCTGCCAGATTGTAGAGTTGTGCAGCGCGGTATCTATTCCGTTTATCACCGGGTTGTGGGGCAGTGTGGTGGCCGGCCAGGTGATTATTGGTATTTTGGGTGTGCTGATAGCGGTATGTGCTGGTCTGTCTAACCTGAAAAAGTATCAGCAAAACTGGCTGAACTATCGCACCAGTTGCGAAATGTTGCGTCGTGAGAGATTTCTGTACCTGACAGCCTGTGCGCCCTATCATGAGGCCGATAAATTCAATTTACTGGTGACCCGGGTTGAGGATATTCTGGCAAAAGAGCATGGTGAATGGCGGGTCAATGTACAACCCAGGCAAACCACCCATGGTGAGACAGGTCAACCCGGCTAATTATATCAATCAGGGATAAAAGGAAGAGCGATGGCAAAGATCCGACTGGCGACACCACAGGATTTATCCGGCATAGTTCAGTTGTATAAAGAGCTGCGCGGGCATGATCCGCAAATGAATGAGCTGATACTTGAATCGGCATGGAGCGAGCTGCTGAGCAGCCCGGCGGTCAATATCGTGGTGGCAGAGGTAGATGGGCAGCTTGCGTCGACTTGTCAGCTGGGCGTAGTACCCACCCTGACCAATGGCTGCCGCCCGTTTGGGATCATTGAACATGTCATTACCTCAGAGCGTTTTCGTCGTCGTGGTTTAAGTCAGCAGGTAATTGAACAGGCATTGTCGCTTGCCTGGGAGCAGCATTGCTATAAGGTGATGTTACTCTCTGGCGCAACACGCACCAGTGCTCACAAGCTATATGAAAAAGTTGGATTTAAATCGGATGTTGAAAACGGGTTTGTTATTAAGAATCCGATGACAGTAAATTAAAAGGGGCCGACCGACCCTTTAATGGGTAAATTTGTTCGCAGAGGTTTCGTCTTTTTGTTATTTGTCATCATTTTTTATCTATGCATATCGTGAATTTATGGTCCTCTGGACTGGTACAGGACAAGCCTTGCGAGCGCGGCGCCTTGCTTGGTGAATATCACCACCCTTATTTTAATAAACGTTTTTCTCTAAAGCTGATTGGGCACAATGATTTAGCGCGTTTTTGTCGCTGGATGAATGACCCCAGGGTTGCGCACTTCTGGCAACAGGCCTGGAGTGAAGAAAAACAGTGGCAGTATCTGAGTGATAAGCTTGCCGATGCCCATACTTTACCCCTGATTGGCTACCTGGACGACCAACCTTTTGCTTATCTGGAAGTTTACTGGGCAGCCAGAGACAAGCTGGCAGGTTATTATGATGCGGCGCCCTATGATCGGGGGATACATCTGCTGGTGGGGGAGCAAAGCTGCCGTGGACCGGATAACTTTCGCTGCTGGATGACCTGCCTCAGCCATCTGATCTATCAAAGCCAGCCCAAGACCCAGCGTATTGTGCTTGAACCCAGAGCTGATAACGTGCGCCTGATGAAGCATATGGCAGGGCTGGGCTATCATAAACAGTTTGAGTTTGACTTTCCCCATAAACGTGCCGCACTACTGATGGGACACAGGGCGCATTTTTATGAACATATTTTTGCTAAGTATGACGAGTGTGAGTCAGTCGCTTAGGTCATTGGCATACTCTAAATGAAGGTGTATGGTGCTCAGACAATGTCAGCAAAGGAACATCAATATGGACCATACACAAGCCCATGCTTATCTGCTTAATAAACCCTTTTCTTCCGTTGGACAGCCTTTTGGGCCCGGTGTCGATGTGTTTAAAGTGAAAGACAAGATGTTTGCGACACTGGCTCCGGGCAAATATAACGAAGGAGAGGTCCGTCACTGGTGGTTGAATCTGAAGTGTGACCCGGATGAGGCGCATGCTTTGCGGGACATTTTTGATGCGGTTATTCCCGGTTACCATATGAACAAACGGTTGTGGAATACAGTGATCCTGGATGGCTCTGTGCCCCGTGGAGAAATAGAACGCATGATAGATAACTCATTCTTGCTGGTGGTGCAAAAAATGACCAAAAAGCAGCGCGAGGCCATCATGGTGCATCTTTAGTTTTTTATACGTAATTGGGTTATTCTTGTCGGTGAATAGGATAATAACAATTACATGGCACTATGCGTTACCAGTTTGATGACTTTGAGTTCGACAGCACTGATTTGATTTTGCATCGCGCAGGTGAAGCGCTGGCAATTCGTCACAATGAAGCAAAACTGCTGGCTTTGCTGCTGGAAAATACGCACCGAGTGCTCAGCAAAGAAGAGATTCTGAATGAAGTCTGGCAGGGGAAGGTGGTCTCTGATCAGGCGGTATTCCAAAATATCAGCCATTTAAGGGCTTTGTTCGGCAACGATGCTATCAAAACCTATGCAAAGCGAGGTTACCAATGGCAACGTCCGGTAAATGATCCGGTAACAGGCCCAAAATCAGATCTTAGTGATGTTCAGGGAAAACCGGTCGTTACATCCGTTGCAGCAGCTACTTGGATGCATCGCTCTGGGATCAAGTGGCTGGGTATATCATTGTGCTGTTTATTGGTCTTGGTTGCAGTGGTTTTTACCAACCCGAGCGACGAGCCAGAGCAAGCGCCCTTTACGCTGACTTACCTGCCTTTTGAAGGCGCCGAGCTTGAAAAGTGGCAATTACGAGATACAGTCCGGCTGGACTTTACTGCTCTTTCCACGCTTTCTGCTGCGCACTTCAGAACATCACAGGAACTGGTTTATCCTGAGGTTGCGGCGCAGCATCCGTTTATCCTCACTGCCAGTGTGCGCTATGTCGATGCCCTTTGGTATCTAACTTTTTGGCTAAAAGGCCCGGCAGGGCAATGGCAGGGTGTGCTACATGGTGAAACACCTGAAGCGGTGCAGCAGCAGCTGTATCATCATCTCGCCCAGCCTGTGGTCCGGTCTTTACTGCAAAACCCTCACTCTCCGGACCTTAAGCTGGCTATGCTGACCCAGGCGCATCAAGCTGCTCCACAAGATCTGATCCTGTTGGGCGCCTTGGTTAATGCTTATCTCGATGTGCGGGAGCTGGAAAAAGCGATGGTAATGGCTGAGAAACTGGCAGTACTGGCTAAAGCGCAAACCAATTCACAGCAGCTGGGCCGTGCACTGGCCTATCAGGGCGAAATTCTGTCGCGTAAAAACCTGGTCGATCTAAGCCTGGTGAGGTTAGATGCCGCACTGGAGGCACTGGCAACCAGCCAGGACTTGAGGGCGCAGGCAGATGTCTGGCACAGTCGTTCCTGGTTACATCATTTGCAACGGGATTATGAGCAGGTCAAAGCCAGTTTGCTGCACTCGGCACAGCTGGCACAGCAGTCGCAGGACATTGCCAGAGAGCTGGATGCCCTGACTTATTTGTCGATTATGGCGAGTAAAAACCAGCAGGATAATGATAAATATCTTTACCTGCGGCAGGCTGAGGATAAAATGCGGCACTATGCATTGCCGATTTACCACTTTGCCAAAGTGCCCTTCCACTATGCCATTTTTGCAGACAAGCCTGCCGACAAAGAGCCTCACTATCGGCGCGTGCTGGAATATACGGCGTTAACGCCGAACCATTGGGTGGCTCAGTCCAGTCGTAAATCGCTAGTTCGTTATTATCTGAGTGAAGCACGCTATGATGAGGCCAAGTCTCTGATTGACAGTGTGAGCCAGGACAATGCAGAAAATGCCTATCTGGCGGTGATGTACGCTGCGGCTGCGCAAACTCAGGCCGAGCTTCTGCCCCTTGCGCTGCGTGCCTTTGAGCTGGCGCAGTTATCGGGAGATCGTCGGATTGGTCTCGATGTGGCCTTGTTGCTGTGCCAGATGCCGGTAGAATCGGGTGTAAATAGCGATTTCTATGCGCACTATATCAGCGAGCACGCAACACCGGATTGGCGAACTCAGAATGAAGCACAGTTACTGGCACTCAATCTGACCTCAGTGGGTGTTGAATAACGCGCCAGACTCAGCGGCTATCGGGACCGCAGAGTCTGACTGATTAAGGGGTTAGTAAACGAAAGGGATCAGTTTTTTGGTTTTTGCCGCGTACTTGTCAAACTTCTCGCCATATCGCTCGGAGAGGTAACTATCCAGTGCCGGGATATGGAAGCTGATGAAAGAATAAGCCATAAAGAAAGGCAGCAGCAGCGTCCAGTAGTTGTAGCTCAGCAAGCACCAGCCCGTGAACAGTACCACATCACCAAAGTAGTTAATGTGCATTGAATGTTTAAACAGTCCTTCGGTGTAGCACTGGCCTTTGTTGGCCGGGTCCTGTTTCCACCATTTTCTCTGGATCTCTGAGCCACTATTGAGGTAAGAGCCAACCGCCAGTAAAGCCAGCGCAACGATATCCAGCGTACCGAACGGGATAACCTCACTTCTGAATGCGCCGCCGCCCACCAGCAACAGACCGATTTCAAACAGGGCCATAAAACACAGCAGGCCCAGCGCTTCACCCCAGTCTATTCTGCGTTGTAACAGATATAGCACAGTAATGGCATGGCGGATCCAATAGACGAATACACAGCCAAGCATGATCAGGGCTCTGTCCTGGTCAACCAATACCCACTGTTGAGAGAATAGTTGACCAATGTGAGTCCAGCCATCGGCCATTGCCAGCCAGGCACAGAAAAGGACCAGGCCAAAGTGCAAACCGACAAAAGTCCACCTTTGCGCCAGCGTACGGCCGTGTTCGCGGTTGACCCCTCCTCCGGCGTTTTGACTGTCCGGGGTCTGATTTACTGTTTCCATTTTTTTTCCTTCAATCATATTAACTTAGAATTAGGTGTTGGTTGCTACTGGGGCTCAGCAGTCAGTTCAACAGGTTGCACTGGACGGGTACGGTAGACCATGTAGTTACACAAAGATATCAGTGCCAGCGTGGCGGTGCTCAGGATTATCCAGTCTGCTTGATTAGTATCGATAGCCCAATACAAAATGAACCCGTATAGCAGCTGAGTGACCGCTTCCATATGCAAGCCCAGCTTGGCACCGTCAAAGACCAGACCGTTGAAATGGCACAGCCAGAAAAACAGTAGAGACATACTTACCAAAGGTAAGGTTGGCAGATCTCCAAAGTAACTCATCAGGTAGGTAAACAGCACCACAATGCTGCTAAAGCGCACAAATGCTGTCCACTTGGTGCGTTTGCAAATATAGGGGTCTTTGGGTTTAAAGTCTTTAGAGCGTACTTTGGCGCTGAGTGAGTAGAAGTCGGCTTTATTGGCCTTTTTAGGTAACCAGGCAGGTGGTGCAAAAATAGAGCAGAGCACTTCAAAAACTGAGCTGGAACATTTGATCTTTTGCCAGATGGTTTTTAAATAATAGGAGTTGATCACCAGTGGACTAAAACTGGGGTATGACTCGCGCACGCCATATACCACAGGATCGTCCTCAAGCTCACGTTGGTACGTACCAAACAAGCGGTCCCAGATGATCAGAATACCGCCATAGTTTTTGTCTATATAGGCGCGATTGCGGGCATGGTGGACACGGTGCAGCGAAGGCGTATTGAAGATTTTATCGGCGCGGGGCGTCTTTTTCAGATATTTGGTATGAATGCAAAATGCCCAGATGATTTGCGTGTAGCTGGCTGCCAGGAATACCTCCAGTGAAATCCCCATAAACGCCATCGGAATAAAGGTCATCCACATAGTCAGCTCTGTAAAATAGCTGATCCGAATGGACACACCAAAGTTGAAGTTTTCTGCGGTATGATGCACCAGATGATCGGCCCAAAACAGCCCTATCATGTGGTGAAAGCGGTGATTCCAGTAGTATAAGAAGTCATAGACGAAGAATGCCAATACGTAGATCAGGGGATTGCTCTGATCTAAGTCAAACAGGCGATACTCATTATAAACCAAGGTATAAAGTGCTACGACAGCGAGCAGAAAAATAAATGATAAACCCAGATTGCCGAGCGCAATAGTGGCATTTGTGAGTGTATCGTTAAGGCGGTAATTTTTTTGCTTACGCAAAAAGTTGATGGTTGCCAGAATAAATAGCGGCCCCAGATAGAAGGGCAGGGTATACATTACTTCTTCGGTAAAGTTGAGATCCATGTTAATCCCTTAGTGTGTCGTCTGAATACGTGTACGGCTTACCATGCGAAGGCCGGTAAGCGCATATCTCACCTATTTCGTCACAATAGATGTGTTGTAAACACCTGGCTGTGGCTGGAAGGTAAAATATTTATATGTATGTTAACATTAATTTATCTTTTATTTCACGTTTTTTGTGTTACGCCACATTACAGTGGTCTGTGTTTTGTTGTTGAGCCTTTGTATCCGTCCTATTTTAAAATCGAGCGTTTGGTTAACATTGTGTTTTTGCAATGTGAATAAAAAATGGATTTAGAATAAATCTTTTGTTTTAATTTCTACGAGGGAATAAAAATTGAGTATTTGCTCAACCTTTGTTTAACCGTGCCGATAGCGTCTGTGGGATATAAAAAAGGAAATGAAAACAATGAAGAAGCATATATTACCGTTACTGAGTTTATTGGCATCAGCCATGGTTGTGCAGGCCGCGGATATACCTACAAAAGTTGTCAGTCAGAACTTTGATAACGGTTATGTCGGGCTATTTGTAGCCGATGGCACATTGAGCCAGTTTGAAACCTCAGCGTTGAATCCGATCAGTGGGCAACAAAGCCTGGCAATGACCAGCGAGGGCCATTATCGCGTAGGTACAGAGATGCTGTTGATGCGTACTTTTTCACAGAACAGTACACTCAGCGTGTCTTTTGATCTCAGTACGCCATTTACAGATGAAGCTCAGAAAACGCCGTATGCACTGGCACAGTGTGTGTTTGAAATTGAATATGCTGATGGCAATACTTACCAGTCATATGTGTCACGTAACGACGATATCCCGACCTACAAAGACAGCGTCTACTCACACGATTGTCATATGACTGTGCCAGCAGGGAAGGCTGTGTTTAAAGTTACCTGGTTCCTCGAAAGCTATGCAGCACCGGGTGACACTGTGTACCTGGACAACCTGGAACTCAAATTGTTTGAAGGAACCCATCAGCAAAATGCAGAAGTGGAGTTATTCAGACAAGGGCGAGAGTTTTCAACCTGGACGGATGAACAGATCTCTACCTATTTTAGCAATACGCCGACTTTAGAGCAGATGAATAACACTGCTAGTTTGCGTTTGGCTCAATCCAGCAATGGCAGCTACAAAACACGCTTTGTGTTGCCAGAACCGGAATTTTCTCACACTTACCCTGAGTATGTTATTTATCAGGCGAGTATTACTAACCCAGGCTCCCAGCCAGTGAGTGCACAGCTATATGCCAGTGCCAGCTATCAAAAGCAGTTCCGCGGTGGCGATCACAGCGCTTCGTTTGCGCCCAGTTATTATATTGCGCCGAATAGTACTGCCTTGGTACCCGTTATCGTTGATTTAGGAAAGGATGGTCTGACAACCGATATTACATCTACCGAACTGCGTATTGAGTCTGATGGAGCGGTATTATTAAATAGTCTCACACTGCATTCTGGGAGCAGTTTATCAGATGGCCTGGTGACCATTGCGACGTCTGGCTTCGAAACCAACGCGGGCGGCTTTGAAACCAGCACACCACAAGACGTCACCCTGGTTAATCAGAGTCAACCGGTGATCAGCGGTGAGCAAAGCCTGGGCTTTGAGTTGAGTCCCTGGCGTCAGGCGGGTTTTACTCATTACTTCGGTTGGGGCAATCAGTATTATGCAGACAAAGTTTATACTCAACTTGCTGTGCAACTGCAAGAAGCTGAGAAAGACACCCCTGTCAGAGTCTGTACAGATGTCTATTACCTGGGAGGCGGCAAAGACAGCTACTGTGAACAGCGCATTGTGGGCGTTGGCAGTTTCGCGCTGCATGATGTACTCCCGGTTGACTCCACTAAGGCACTGTATCGCATTCTGGTACGAGTGCGTGCTTATGGTAACGTCAGTATTAAAGGTGAAATGGACAACTTTGTATTGGGTTACTGGCCTGCGATACCTGTGCAGTAACGGGTATACGCGAAGCGCACAGACCTGTCGGTGCGCTTTGTACAGAGCAGCTAATGAGCACAATTGTTATGATGAGCTGTTAAGCAGAGTTTATAACGCTTATTGGATCTTATGGTAAATACCATAAAACAGGGTTTGCCAGGACTTGCCGTTATTACTGGAAGACTGCCAGTGCTGGTGAACCGTGTCGTTCTTTTTAGGTTGCCAGGTAATGCGATGTAAAACGGGCTTACCCTCACTGTCCTGCCCGGGACCTTGCAATACCATGCCGTTATTGTCCCTGTTGCCATTGAGCTGCAGCAGTAACCCCGCGTTGTCAGTCCAGCTCTGGTGCCACTGCTGTTGTTGCTTGTCGAAGATATTCAGACTTTTACCCTGATAACCGGAAACAGCCTGATATTCTTCTAAAATCACACACCCATTAAGTATTTTAGTGATTTTGCTGTTGCCGGCAAATTGCCCCTTGGACATGACCCGCCATTCTCCTACCCAGAAATCAAAGGCATGATACTGAGGGCTGTCACATAACGAACGCGCATGGACAGAGCCGGCGCAGCAGGTGAGTAAAAGCGAACATAGGATCTTTTTCAACATGTGGCGATACATTCCGTATTGTGGACTATCTGAGTGACAGTCAAATCCGCAATTCTTAATAAAAATAGTCAGTTTTACGTGAATTAGGCAAGGTGGGGAAAGCGAGTTTCCCCAAATTCATCGTTATTCCTGATGTAGTGCTAGCCAGTTGAGCTTCCAGTTGGTGTCGTGAGAGTGGAGTTTTAATGTATGTTGACCCGCAGCCAGATAAATACGTTCTCCTTGTTGTGTTTGCCAGTCATGGTATCCGCCTGTACCACGGACCGTGTGCGCAGAGATTGGCTTATCATCGATTTTAACGGTAAACCCTTTGCCGTCGCGGGGCCCTGCGATACGATAACTAAGACGATAGTAGCCACTCTTGCTAACGTTGATCTGGTAATCAAGCTGAGCATCCTCAGCAATGCCATCGCCGCCAGTCAGATTTAAGCGCCCGTCCGTGTCTGAAGTACGGGCGGTATTTGCGCCAGTCATGGCGTAAGCATACTCTGCCTCGATTCGACCTGGCACCGACAGCGCTTTACCACTGGTTTTGACCAGATTGCTATAATTACTTTGCAGGTTACGGCGCACCGCAACCACCGTATATTCATATACATTGGGAGAGGCATTGGCATCGGTATACTGAGTATCAATGACATTATCTGCAATCAGTTCAAACATCGAGCCTGCGCTGTGATTGCGATAGATTCGATACCCTGAGATATCCTTTTGCGTACTGCGGTCCCAGCTCAATATGGCGTACCCATTGTTCTGCGACAGGGTTAAGTTAGTCACCGGCTGAGGGTAAGCAAACTGCTGATCCCGGCGTTGCTGCTCCTGCTTCTGTGCCATGATGAGTTGCTGCTGGAATCGACGGGAGGCTTTGCTTTGTTTCGGTACAGGACCGTCCAGTGCGACACGAAACCCTTCGGCGGCACCTGCAAAGTCTTCGGGCATACTTCCACGACGGGTAACCGGCCAGATATTCCAGTGCCAGCTGCTGCCTCGTACCGAGCGGCGTTCGCATTGACCTGATTGAAAAGCTTGGCCATTTTCGCTGGCTTGCTGATAATTGCCCTGATAGCAATCCCCCAGTAATTCAGCGACATTGCTGAGCATATCGTGCAAACCATAGGGGTTGGGCTGGTACATGCCGACCACACTGGCAAAGGTCGCGTGATCAACGCAATCGGCAAATCCGTCAACAAAGTTCACATAAGTACTGTTGGTGGTGCGTTGTAGCTCGTTTTCACCACTGAGATCTGCTGTATTCTCATACTGGCACACAGAAGGGTGCTTAGGGTCATCGCCGAAGTAAAAGCGGCTTGTTGCTCCCCCGCGTGCAGCATATTCCCACTCGGCTTCACTGGGCAGTCGATAGGCCTTTCCCGTCGTTTTTGCCAGCCAGTCTACATAGGCTTTGGCGCCTGCCCAGCTAACGCAGATAGCGGGCTGGAAGTCGTTGTCTGTCAAGCTGTTGTTATCCCAACTGCCCGGTGTGTTGCCAATAAACCAACTATCAAGCTGGTGATAGCATTCCTGGGGCGCTACGAAACCAGTGGCTTCTACAAAGCGTCGGTACTCTCTGACCGTCACTTCATATTTGCCCAGACTGAATTCGGGCAGTGTGACCGTGTGAACGGGCTGGCTGTTTTCATTGTCAGGGCTACCCATTGCAAAACTGCCTGCCGGAAGTGTGACCATAATGGGCTCAATGGGGGAGAAGTTACCGGCTAGTGTCGGTGCACAGATTGTCAGCAATATCAGTGTTGAACAGGGGAGTGTGATTTTCATGATTATTTTTCCTGTAAAAAAGACGCTTTCACCATGCCTAACCAGCGAGGGGAAAATCCTAGCGATTTTTTACAAAGTGAGAATAATAGAAATATTTTAGATTGGGTTAGATAGAAAAATTTATCTAACATGTTGATATATATGTTTATTTAATTTTTTGCAGTGCAGCGGAATTTCAATAGCCGTGAAAGTGCAGGGAAGGAAAATAAAACACTTTGGGGGAAATTCTGGCCGCAGGGTACGGCCAGAAAAACAGGCTTACTGTTCAGCGGCCTGTTTTGCCAGGTACTCGTCATAAGTGCCCTGGAAGTCAATGATCTGACCGTCTTTGATTTCCCAGATACGGGTGGCCAAAGAAGAGACGAATTGACGGTCGTGAGATACGAAGAACAGGGTACCTTCGTACTGCTCCAGCGCCATGTTCAGTGACTCAATGGATTCCATGTCCATGTGGTTGGTCGGTTCATCCATTAACAGAATGTTAGGCTTGTGCATCATCAGCTTACCAAACAGCATGCGACCTTGCTCACCCCCGGAAATCACCTTAACTGACTTCTTGATGTCGTTTTGTGAGAACAACATACGACCCAGGAACCCCCGTACGACCTGTTCGTCATCACCTTCTTGTTGCCATTGCTCCATCCATTGAAACAGATCTAAGTCTTTTTCGAACTCGTCCGCGTGATCCTGGGCATAGTAGCCAATGTTGGCATTTTCTGACCACTTAAATGCGCCCGACTTAGGCGCCATACGTCCAGCCAGGGTGTTAAGCAAGGTTGTTTTACCTACGCCGTTTTCACCAATGATGGCAACTTTTTCACCTACTTCAACCAGGCCATTGAGGCCACTGAACAGCACGTCTTCATAGCCTTGCGACAGGGTTTCCAGCTCCAGCGCATTACGGAACAGCTGTTTAGATTGTTCGAAGCGAATAAACGGGTTTTGACGGCTTGAAGCTTTAACTTCTTCCAGCTGAATTTTATCAATCTGTTTGGCACGCGAAGTGGCCTGCTTGGCTTTAGAAGCATTCGCTGAGAAGCGCGAAACAAATTGCTGAAGTTCAGTGATCTGGGCTTTCTTCTTGGCATTGTCAGCAAGCAGACGTTCCCGCGCCTGAGTGGCTGCCAGCATGTATTCGTCATAGTTGCCCGGATAAATACGCAGCTCACCATAGTCGATATCGGCCATGTGGGTACACACCGAGTTCAAAAAGTGACGATCGTGCGAGATGATGATCATAGTGCAGTCACGCTGATTGAGTACGTCTTCAAGCCACTTGATGGTATAGATGTCCAGGTTGTTGGTCGGTTCGTCGAGTAGCATGATATCTGGTTCGGCGAACAGTACCTGCGCCAGCAGCACTCGTAGTTTCCAGCCTGGTGCCACTTCTGACATAGGCCCATAGTGTTGCTCTGTTGGAATGCCCACCCCCAGCAGCAGCTCACCAGCTTTAGCTTCAGCGGCATACCCATCCATTTCTGCGAATTGAGTTTCGAGGTCGGCGACTTTCATGCCATCTTCTTCACTCATTTCCGGCAAAGCATAAATGCGATCGCGTTCCTGTTTCACTTCCCATAGCTCTTTGTGACCCATGATCACCGTATCGACCACCGAGAATTCCTCGTAGGCAAACTGATCCTGATTTAGCTTAGCAATGCGTTCATTCGGATCATAAGAAACGTTGCCCGCACTGGCCTCCAGTTCTTTGCTGAGGATCTTCATAAAGGTCGATTTACCACAGCCATTGGCGCCTATCAGACCATAGCGATTACCGTCGCCAAATTTAACCGAGATATTTTCAAACAGTGGCTTGGCGCCAAACTGCATGGTGATGTTGTTACAAGACAGCATAAGGGGTGCTCATTAGATTCAATTGCCGCGATTTTAGCATTAAATCGCGGCAGGGGGGGAAGGTTATTGCGGTATAACCTGATATGGCTTTACATAGGCTGGCAGTCAGTAATCAGGCTTTTTACGAAGTGCAAACGCGATTGCGCACAAACCCAGGCCAGCAATAAACAGGAATAATCTCCAGAGGTTGTTTTCCAAAACAAACTGTGAATAACTTTTGAGTGTAACCCCACCTCTGTTTACTTCATACACGGTATATGCCGAAATATCAGCGCGATACTTGACCAGTAATTGCACATTGTCGCCCGGCTTAAGAGGCGCATTGGTTTTTTTGTGTAACACCATTTGGGTACTGCCGGTGTTTAACCTGATGAAATAGCACTTAGCTTTACCACAGGCGGTACTGGACACATAGGGTTCTCCCAACTGACCTGACACCTCTCTTAAGGATGTTTTATCGGGCAGGTCCAACAGAAACAGGCTCAGTATAATCATCAGCAAACCAATTCCCAGTATATTGGCTAAACCTTGTTGCCTATCGTCCTCATCAGTGTATTCCGTGATGGGCGAGGTATAAGGTTCTTTTTTCATTCTTATTCTCTAAGCTCGTTTGCCAGCTGGCTCAGTGTATCAGCCACACCTTGCTCTGTCAGGCGGATGAAATCACAATTTGGCGCTATCTGCTCGCCGACAACATAAGCTTGCCGGGCAGCTTCCAGCATTGCAATGTCGTTGACATCGTTACCAAAACACACGGTTTGCTGCATATCCAGGCCAAGTTCCAGCAATGCCGTGAGCTTGTTGCTGTGTGCGGGCACCAGATCAAAACAATGATGGCCGTTGTGATGATAGATTTCAAAGCTGCTTAGCGTCTGCTCACAAACTTGCTTGACCTGCTCATGATGTTCATCCTCTAACACCAGTAACTTCACAATGGGCTCTTGTCTTAGGGTTTGATTGCTGCCCGGTGGGATGCCAAGTTCGGCCACATGTTGATGAAAATGGTGAGGCTTATCGGAGATGGCATACTGCCAGTGACCGTCAAACAAATACGCTATCTCGTGGTTATCCAGCCAACAGAGTAGGGTTTGCACCTGAACGGGGTCGAAGCTATGGGCTTTGATCACGGCTTTGTTCTGACTGAACATGGCGCCATTACAACCAATGATGGGGTGATGCCAGAAGCATTCAGGCAACACCGGCAAGGTATCTCTGAGTGGCCGGGCTGTGGCGAAATACAGGTTGCCACCACTGCGCTCCAGCGCTAGCAGGGCATGTTTAATGTCGTCTTGCATGCGCTGGGCATGGAATACGGTGGTGCCATCCAAATCAAAAACAAAATTCATAGTTACTTCCGGGTACAAAATCGAGTGTTTACTTTGCCAAACTGACAACTTAGTATTTAAGTTATTGGCTCAAAATATTTAAATATTGGCTTAAATTTGGCATTGAATACTGGTAAACCTGCCCCGGTGCGATTTGCACTGAATCAGTCCGTACGGGTGAAACATATTGCTGAGCAGGGGGTCCTGTTTGAGTGGCATCAGCATGACTGCTTCGAGTTGATCCTGACACTGGGTGCCCGAGGTCGTGGATTTATTGGCGAGGCGATCCATGAGTTTGCTGACATAGATCTGGCCCTGATTGCACCGGGCGTCTCTCATACCTGGGATTGCCAGATACCCTATGAGACAGCAGAGTTGGTAGTCGTGGTGTTGTGGCCAAAGGCTTTACTGGGTGGCCGGATCCCTGAGTTGGCAGCAATGCAGCACTGGCTGGATGGCATTGAAAGTGGCCTGGTGTTTAATCGAGAGACTGCAGAGCGTGTCCGTGAATCTTGTCTGGCGCTTCACGCTGCAAGTCCGCTGCGTAGGATAACTTTATTGTGTGAGATCCTGGATGAACTACAGGCCAGCCCGGCAATCGGGTTCCAATCTGGCTATTCGCGTAATAGTGAGCGTCTGGCCAGTGTGCAGGCATTTGTTGCCAGCCGAGTTGATGAGCAACCAAGCCTGGCTGAATGTGCAAGCTATGTTAATGTCAGCACCGCCACCTTAAAGCGCTGGTTTCAAAATGAGCTTGGCTATTCGTTTTCACAGTACTGTGCATTACTGCGTTGTCAACGTGCTCAGCATTTGCTGGCGACGGAGCGTCGTCCCATTAGCGTGGTGGCACAGCAGTGTGGGTTTAGCAGTGCGGCGTATTTCAATCAGTTTTTTAAAACTCAGACGGGCATGACGCCCACCGCATATCGCCGTCAGTTTAGTTGGCGAAAGCGCTAGTGGACTGGGTCAGCAATGTCATTCGGAATAAGCCTCAAGTCATCCAGCACCACTAGTTGCTCACTCTGTTCGTTCAATGTAAAAGATAACTGGCAAGGATCGCAGGTAAGTGCTTTATCCTCGATATAGTCTGGAGAGATTTCCAGATGGTACGCCCCTTGTTTGAGCTTATCAAAAAAGAAAAACCCATCTGGCTCTGTGTAAAGCACGGTTTTTTCGCCACTTGTCAGGCGGGTCAGTGCAATCGGGATCCGGCCACTGATATCAGCTTCTTCGCCATTTTTATTCATCAGTATGATCAGACCCTCGGCCTCAAACTGCAGGTGAAAGGGGATGTCGAGTGTCTGATTTGCCCCGGGGTGCAGGTTGGCTTCAATCAAGCCAAACTCAGGTTGCAGGTAAAGTGCATCCATTTCGTTGTGTTCTATCTCTAAGGTCGCCGGGCGGTTGCCTGGCAGATATAACAAGGTTTTTTCATCTCCCTGTTCCAGTATGTCGGCCTCATTGCCATTATGCATAATGGTGACATGAGGCAGATAGGGCTCGGAGGCGTCAAAGCGTTGGTTGCTGTTTCTGTCATAAAATGCACGAATTTTCAGTGCGCTGTTATTTCGGGCACTCTGGCTGGTCATAGTGTTCAATGGGCTGGGACCATAGAATGAAAATGAGCACGACAGACCAAATTGCCAGCCACTGGCTTCGTGATAGGCGGCATTGGCGCTGATAGCCAGACTATCAAAGGTTTTTGACAGGGTCAGCGATGAGACATTACGGCGCTCAGACAGTGACCGTCTCAGCTGCAAGGTACCATAGTACCCGGCAAACTGATGGGCATAACTTAAAGCGAGCGTGTTCAGCTCAAGCAGCCCCTGGGTTTTATTCCAGTTGAGTCTGGCTCTTCCCCAGTTACCGCTCAAACTGCCTATCAGTGAATAGCTTTGTTCTCTGGAGTCGCCGCCTTCAATGTGGCCGAAGCTGCCTGCGAGGCTCCCGGACCCTGAACGATAACTGAGATAAGTATCCAAAGATTTGAACTGTACTTTGTTTATCCGGCTGAGGCCAAACGAGGAGCTGGCCTGCCAGTCGGAGAGATTGAGTTCATAGCTTAATGTATTGATCTTTTCTGAGCCAAAGAGGCCAACTCCTTTTTGTGCGGACAGGCTGACGTTGTGTACTTCACTGAGCGGCTTGAGCCACTTAAAGTCATAATACCAGTGTTCGTCTTTACCTGCTTTGACATGCCATTTTGCCTTACCCGGCTGCCCAATACGCTCCCAGCCGAGATAATACAGTGACTTTTTTTGTCGCAGGTTGTGCAGCCACTCTTTGCCAAAATTGATCTCATCCTGATCGGTCAGGACATAGTTAAACTGCGGGTTGATGTACTTCTCTTCGGGATTAAAGCGTGTTTTTCTCAGCACAGAGGCCTTTGTTGTATAGGCGGTCAGGGTTGGATACCACTGTCCGGCGTTATAACCTGACTTAGCTTGTGTCATGACCTCTCGACGTTCACGCCGTCCGTCGGGATGCTGGATCATTAGATGATAGCTATGCTCTGAGTTATAAATCTGCAGTGGGCGAAAGCGATACTGGCCACTGTCATTAACACGTACTAAATCAAATAATGCGTCGTTACGGTATAGTTCGACATCACTGCCGGGCTCTGCATGACCTTCAATAATCAGCGGCTTGCCAGCTGCACTGTGCTGTGTCCCGTATTGAATACCCAGGCCGCCGCCGCTGCTATCAAGTAACACACCTGAAATTCCCTGCAAGTCACCAACCTGGTATTCAATCTTATCGGAAAGTTCTCGTGTGAGCAGTAATTTGCCGTTGAGCTGATCCTGATTAGATTCGGTCAGGACAATGTTCGCCTGGTGATGTGCTAAGTCCTGATTTATTGTCACATAGGCGGTTGAGTTTGTATTGTGCTTACTTTGTGAAGCAGACAGCTGTACATCGACATAGGGTGCTGTGTACCACTGGTACTGGTCTTTTAACACCACCTGATTGGCACGTTTTTTATTCATGGCCGTCAGGATGAGTTTGCGCTCTTCGCGCTTTTTTTCCAGGGACTTAGGGTGTCGTTGTTGTGTGTCAACAATGAGCACCTGAGTTCGGGCATTGAAGGTAGACGCTATGTTGAGCTGGCTTAGCTGATCTGTCCTGATATGGGGCTCACCATCCAGAGTGACTATGCTCTCCTCATCGACGGAGAAGTTCACGGTTTCCCCCCACAACTGACCTGACACTTTTTTACTTGAAAAATCGATGGTTAACTCACTGGTCAGCAAGGTGTTCAGATTGGCCTGTGATATAAAGTAATGGTCGTAATCTGGGGTAATGAGCTCAGTGCCCTCAGGAAAGAGCTGCTTATCAATATACAAATCAGCAAAGATAAAATCGGCGACATCGCCTACTTCCCGAGAGTAGACCAAGGAGGAAAAGCACAATAAGAAAAAGAGATAAAGATACTGCATGCAAAAGGCCCGGCTGGGCCGGACCTTTAGAAAATGATGGGGATCTTACTGGTAAGCCGCAACAAAATCATAAGTAAATGTTTTGGTACCAGGTGCGTTGATGGCAATATCTTTGTCTTCAAGCATTACCACTGCTGACATTGAGACTGACGCCTCACCACCTGCACTCAGCTGAACTGCTGAAGAGAAAGGTGTCAGAGCAAATCTCAGCCCGTCCTGAATTTGGTCAGGCGCAGAATATGAGTAGCTCACAATTGCACGAGGGGTACCTCGTACGGTGAAGATACCTTGCTGACCACCTACATTAGGATCGTTACATAACGCTGAAGCAGTAGGATTAGCAAAGGGCGTGTCTACCGCATAACAGCCGTCACCATTTTTAGATGCTTCGTTTACCAGTAGCTCCGGGAAACTCATTGGCGTTGTTTGCTCGATTTGGATTGGTGCACGTTCCACGACCAGATTAACATCAACCTGATAAGTTGCTGCCACAGAACCAAAACTCATAGCTAATAGTGCGATTGCGCTGGAGGTTTTTTTTAGCATTGTTTATTTCCTTAATTATTATTGGTATACCGCAGTAACTGTGTAGCTGAAAGCGTACTCCCCGCTGCCTGTTTCATAGGCGTTACTGAGTGTTACAATACCTCCTGCACTAAACGTGCCAACTCCCGATTTTTTTATTCTTACGCGCTTATTAAAGCCTCCTGATTTGTTTTGTACTGTAAAGGTTAAACCCTGCTTTGTTTCGTTTCCATATACTTCTATGTCCACGTAACTCCTGGGCTGGCCAGTGATTTCGAATTCAGCTTTATAGCCTCTTAAACCCGGGCAGAGTGACTTTTTAACCGCTTTATTATTTTTTCGCCCATTCGCCTTACACGTGGCGCCTTCCCAGGTTGCAGGGGTTTGCTTAAGTTGAGGAAAGGTTAGAGGTGTCAATAAATTGATGCTGATCCCGGTGGAAAGTGTTTGATTTTTTTGCTGTTGTTTCAGGTATGTCAAAGTATCGACTTCCTGAGCGGTCGTCGATAACAGAGCAAAGCTGGTCAACAAACTGGCTATCATTATTTTAGCATTTGCTCAGAAATAGTGACGGTTTGCTCCTTCAGGAGTTCTTTAGATTCAACATCTTCCAGACGTAATGTCAGTTTTTTGTCGATCAGGGACTGATATTCAAGCGGAAGAGACATATCACGCTGACTTAGCTCAGGATACAAGCTGAACTGGTTGATACGAAAAAGCTCCTCTTCGCCTTCCATCACAACCAAATTTGCGCTGGTATGACCCGGGCCTTGTTTATGCAAACTGACGAGCATATTTTTGGCGTCTTTACTGAAGGCCACGGCACCGAAAGTCAGTTCTGTACTGGATGAGGTATTCTTGATAAAAACAGGAATAATCACTTTGTAATTGGCTCGTACTGTAACGGCACCATTTTGTGGTTGTGATGAACTGGTGCTGAGCGCTTCAACCATCAGGTGGGCACGAAACTCACCGTCAGGGATTTTACCTTTTTTCATCAGGCGGATCTTCTGAAACTGTTTGGGTAATATGTCTTTGGCAACTCTTGGACCTACACGCAGATAGGGCTTGGCTGAGAATTGATATTGCTCAGCAATTTTCAGAGAACCCGTTGCGTCCATTTCCATATCTATCAGTGAGACCCGGTAACTCTGAAGGCTGTCTGAGGTATTGTAGATGCGTAACTCACCGCGGCGAGTTTCCTGATCAAGCACTACCCGATGCCTGTCCAGTTTAAAGGTTGAAGCCCAAGCCTGAGAAGTCAGGATCGAAAACAGCAGTACCAATGTAAAAAATGCTTTGTTCATTCTAATTGCTCTTTGAGTTATTAATTTGATGAGCGCAAATAAAGTGCCGGTATCATATCCTAATCAGATTTGGCTGCAACTATTAGACTGTGAGGGAAGAGTAAGCGTGGGGGAGCCGGCGCTATCTGCCGGCAGGCTCGCAGGTTAGTTTTCAGGCATTACTTGAGAGTCAACCTGATTGGAGCTGGGCTGAGCTGTGGCTTGCTTCATACTTCCCAGGAAGGTCAGGTTTCCAAGGAAATCGGGCAGTATACGTTCACTATTGTAATCGCGAATGTCGTCAATTTGCCTGTCATGAAATGCCTGTAACACGGGGGGAATTGCAAGGCTGGTCCAGCTTTCCAGCGCATCGGAACGCACGAACTGCTCGTTAAAGTGCTCTGCGTCATCAAGTAATTGCTCCCATAGCTGTTGTTGTATTTGTGGTGGCGTGCCTGCTGTATGTTCCAGTGCATCATTGATCCATCCCAGCCCATATTCGTCGTATGCGGTGAGAATATCGGAGTAAAGACGCCCGCGGTCGGATTCGCTGGGGGGCAGGTCCTGTTGTACAACCACATCATTCTTTTCCGTCTGGTAGTATTGGCGGTGTGCGGACAGGTCAACTTGTTGACTTAAATAAGCGAACACATTGTGCTCACTTTCTTTGTCTACTTCGTTCAGCATGGCCAGCATACTGTGTTTCTCAAAAGGTTTTATAACGTTTGCCATATCCAGTATGCCACGACTCTGCGAGAAGGTGCTTTCCTGCAAATGCGTGTTTAGGGTGGCGAGGTCATCTCCTTTAAATTTTCCACTAATGAGTAAGTCGGTATAGCTGTGTAACAATTGCAGATTTTCCGGTGGCTGAGCCAGCTCATACTGCCAGTATTTATCCCGGTCAGATGATGTCATCAAAATACGCTCTCGCCCTTCTTCATCCACACCCACTGGCGAGGTGGGGGCCTGATAGCTGTCACCCTGTTCAGCCAGGCTGGCGAATGTCTGCAAGGTATCGTAAAGCATATCATCGGGCAGACTTGAGAGGGCCTCAACAAGCTCGTCGGGCACATGTCTGCGTTTCTCTAGCGCAAATATCGAGGTATTACCTGCGTCTATCAAAATATCTGCAAGCTGGGAGAGCGCATCATCGTCCAGGCGCTCAGCCAGGGATAAAAGCGATTTACTGGGCTTGATATGTTCGAGCTTATTTCTTTGTTCGGGTGGCAGGCGATCAAGCTGGGCTAAAAAGGCATTGATATCATTTTTATCAGTCAGGTCGCCATAGGCATATTGAGTACTCAGCTGGCCATGCTCATTCTTAGTCATTTCCTGACTGGTAATATAAAATCGTTTGAAACCGAAATAGTCCGGCAGTTGCGCATGTGGCCTTGGGTAAGTAAATGCAGAGGCGAAGTCGTTACCCTGCGCTGGTTGCAGTATCGTGAATTGCGTGTGGTCGATTGGGGTATCATCGGGAGCACTGGCTGAGAGCCCCTGGTTCTGTATATGCTTAGAAATTTCTTGCGAGTTTTCTGCGATGCGACTTTGGCTGGTAATCGTAGCCTTGCCTGCATCGCTGTGAAAGTGAAGCTTCATAAATAACCTTATCCTTGTTACTTAAAGTGTAAAGGTTATCGGCCGTTTATATCAGGACTTTAAGACGGAAATGAAAACCCTGCTGGATAGCGATGAAAACCATCAAAATCCCCTTTGCTCAATGGTAATCCTGCCGTACGGAGGATCGCGTAGGCCATCGAACAGTGGAACAGAAAGTTAGGCCAGGCATAAAATTGAAAATACTTGTCAGGTTCCAGTGTGTGGTTAGCAAACCCAGCAACAAAGGTGATGCTGGCGGGCATTGACTCCCAGGGGTCGTTGTGTAAATTCGTCAGGTATTTTATGGTGTCATCCAGCTCCTCTAGCAGATTGCTTACACTGACCGTTGGACGTTTAAAGTTGATCACTTCTTTATTAAACAGAGGGCAGCAACACCTTAGTGACAGTGCGGCTGCCGTGGACACCTGTTGATGCAGTGGGAACATATCAGGGCACAGTCGCTGAGTCAGTAAATCTTCGGTCATGTCTTCGCGCTGCATAATGACCAGAAGCTGGTTCAGATAATGTAAAAATGGCTCAATAATGTTGTTCATATTTCCCTCGTTTAGACAAATCAGAATTCAGGTTAAAGACGTTTTTTAGCTGGTCGATATGCTCTGTTTTTCTATTAACAAACTAAAACGGTCAAATTCTTTCTTAATTATTATTTTCAATTACCTAGGGCAAATGTAGTAGATAAATTCAGTTGACACATTAGTTTAATGGAACGTTAAAAAACGTGACTTTAGATGGTTTTTTGTGTACCTTCTTGAGTTCGTTGGTCAGCTGTATACGGACTTTATTTTAGACATTAGCCCGCAAAGCTGCCAGCACGGTACATGGGGGGTAGGTACTCCCTGTGCTTGTCTGTCGAAGTGGGGGTATTCTTGCTTCTGATTAATAAGAATAAAGACAAACCATAAGGAAATTTTATGCTTAAAATGTCAAAACTGGCGAAAGCTTATTACACGGATACGGTAAAAACTCAAGCGCTTCAACCATTTGACCTGGAAGTAAAGCAAGGCGAGTTTGTTGCTGTGATCGGCCCGTCTGGTTCAGGTAAAACAACCTTTCTAAATATTGCGGGGCTGCTCGAAGACTATTGTGAAGGTCAGTACACGTTAGACGGTAAAGACGTAACGGGCCTCTCAGACAAGCAAAAATCGCGCTTACGAAATGAAAAAATAGGTTTTATTTTTCAAGGGTTTAATCTAATCCCAGAACTTAATTTGTTCGACAATGTGGAAATGCCACTACGCTATCGCAGCTTTAGCGCCAGTGAGCGCAAGCAGCGAGTGATGGATGCGCTGCAACAGGTAGGCCTAGCGAGTCGAAAAGATCATTACCCACAGCAACTATCCGGTGGACAGCAGCAGCGTGTCGCCATTGCACGTGCACTGGCGGGCAGCCCGGCATTTTTGTTGGCGGATGAACCAACCGGTAATCTGGACTCTAAGATGGCGGATGGCATTATGTCTTTGCTCAAAGATATTAATGCGAAAGGTACCAGTATTTTGATGGTGACGCATGACACCGAACAGGCCAGTCAGGCACAGCGGATCATTGAGATCAGAGATGGTGTATTGAGCGAGCGTCATGCCCCAGAGCAAGCAATTGCTTAGGAATACATATGCTAACCTATTACTTTAAGCTGGCCTGGCTCAGCTTACGTAAGACACCTTTATTGAGCATGCTCATGGTGAGCACGATCGCGTTAGGTATTGCCGCTGCAATGGTGACCTACACCGTCAGTTATATGAAAACCAAAGATCCTTTACCTGGTAAAAGCGACCGTGTTTTCACCGTACAGTTAAGTGTTTGGGGTCCTGATCAGCCTTACCTTATGGTCGATGGTCAGGAAGAAATTCCGGAAATGGTGTCTTATCGGGATGCGAAAAACCTCAAAGCAGCAGGTAAGGCGCAACGCGAGTCGGCACTTGGCCTGTTTAAAATGATGAGTCGTGCTGAGGAACAAACCCAGCGTGATTCACAGATGCGGATGATACGTACTACCCACAACGACTTTTTTGCGATGTTCGATGTGCCCTTTTTATACGGCGGCGCTTGGTCTGAACAGGATGATAGGGCAGGGAATCGGGTTGTTGTTATCACGAAAGCATTGAATGAAGAACTGTTCGGTGGTGTTAATTCTGTAGGTCGCCACATCGTTTTGGGCGACTCTCTGATGCAAGTCGTCGGGGTAATGGACGACTGGTTCCCAATCCCGAAATTTTACTACTTGTCCTCTCATGCTTATCGCGATCCTGAGTCAATTTTTGCGCCACTTGAATATCAGATAAATCAGGAGATTTTCTCTCGCAATGATGTGACCTGGGCGTGCTGGCAGGATATTGAAGATGTTTCGTTCAGCGACTTTATGGCGTCTGATTGTGTTTGGCTATTCTATTGGGTTGAGCTGGAGTCAGATGCAAACAGAGCGCAGTATATGGACTTTATTAACGCCTATGTTGAACAGCAGAAACAGGCGGGTCGGTTTGCCAGAGAAAATCTCAGTCGGCTATTCACCATAGAGGAGTATCTACGCTGGGCGAAAGTCCTCAGTAATGAAAATGATATGGCTGTGTGGCTGGCGTTTGCATTTTTACTGGCCTGTCTGCTCAATTGTATGAGTCTGATGATGACTAAGTTTTATGGCAAGGGGAGTGAAATAGGACTCAGGCGCGCGGTTGGTGCCAGTCGCAGGGATATCTGCTGGCAATTTTTGTGTGAAGCTTTTCTGGTTGGTTTGTTTGGTGGTGTGCTGGGTCTGTTGTTTGCGCAGCTGGGACTGCAACTGGTACAGCAAATATTCACTTATCTTAATGCCACCATTATGCAAATGGATTTGAGGATTATGCTCATGACACTCGGATTGTCTGTTGTGACCAGTATTTTGTTTGGTCTGTGGCCGATTTATCGAGCCGCTCAAATCCAGCCCTCTAGCCAACTTAAGAGTCTGTAGGAGCGGATCATGAAAGATTTTACCGTGATTCTTAAAACGATATGGCGCAGTAAAACATCTCCTTTGCTATTGATATTGCAAATAGCAGTGACCTTCACGATATTTGTCAATGCCGTCTATATGGTCTCACAAAAGCACGATAAAGTGACGGCGCCCAGCGGCCTCAATGAGTCTCAGGTGTTTTCGTTGTTTATTAATCTGCAGGAAAAGGGTGATGCCAGAGTAGCTGAATTTGAACAGGTGATAAGAGATATCAAAGGTCTTGAAACGGTAGACAATGCAATTCCTGTGACATCAGTCCCGATGAGTGGGTTTGGGCGGTCTGTCGATATTGGTTATGGACCGGCAGATGAGGATAAGCTCACCTCAAGTGGCTATTATGGTAGTAATTTTGACAGCCGAGATACGCTGGATCTGGAACTTATCGCAGGGCAATGGTTTGAACAAAGCGATGTCTCGCATTCCTATTATGGCGCACAACCTGGCGCAAAGGTGGTGGTTTCCAGAGCACTCGCGCAGACATTACACCCTGATAACTGGCGCGATGTGCTGGGCAAAACTCTGTATGTTCAGAATGAGCCACAGCAAGTGATTGGAGTGGTGGATAACCTCAAAGCCGTTTGGAGTTTTTGGCGACTGTTCGATCATGTGGTGCTATCTCCAACATTCGAAGTTCATGACAAGGTTGGCATTATGGTTAAAGCGCAACCAGGTACGCTAGAGCAGACAATGTCTGATGTGAAGGAATTGTTGCTGGCAACGCCGGGCAGGCAAATTGACAAGCTCAAGCCTTTTAGTCAGACGCGAGAAGAAAGTTATCGCTCGGATGTTGCTGAGCTGGAAATTCTGAAGTTGGTATTGGTTGGGCTGTTAGTATTGACTATGTTGGCGATATTCGGTCAGGCACGCTTTGCCATTCTTAAGCGGCGCAAACAAATCGGCACTCGCCGTGCGTTAGGCGCGAACCGGGTGCAGGTATTACGTTATTATCTGATGGAAAATCTGATTGTTACGCTTGTTGGGGTTGCCATTGGCGTGATCTGTGCCGTAATAGTTAACACTCAATTGGTGAGCTATTTTGGGTTAGCTCCTGTTCCGGCATACTACCTGCTGGTTGGGGCAGTGATTATGCTATCGGCAGGCCAGCTTGCTGTGATCCAGCCTGCCTGGCAGGCCGCACATGTTTCGCCTGCACTGGCAACACGTAGTGTTTAAATCAGGGGCCACATGGTGTGGCCCCTGATCAAAGGAAATACTAAATAATAATAAAGGAATAAGTATGTTACTTCATTATATGCAATGGGAATTGTTTGTACCTTTTATGGTGTCTTGTCGGCATGTCAGCAGGAGGTTGGCATGTTAATTGGTTACTATTTCAAACTTGCCTGGATAAGCCTTAAAAAGACGCCGCTGTTAAGCGCTCTTATGATAGGCACAATCGCAATGGGCATTGCAGCTACCATGATCACCTCTACCGTCAGTATTATGATGGCGAAGGATCCGTTACCCGAGAAGAGTGAACGCACTTTCTCAGTTCGTTTAAGTAGTTGGAGTCCTGACAAAGCCTATCAGATAGCTGGTGGAGAAGAAGTGATCCCCCCTATGCTGACCTATATGGATACGATGAATCTGTTAGAGGGAGCTAAAGGACAACGACAATCCGCTGTGGTTATGTATAAAAATATGGTACGCAGTGAGTTTCAGACAGAGAAAGAAGCAAAAATGCTGCGCGTCAATTCAGTCAACAATGACTTTTTTGCAATGTTTAATGTCCCTTTCCAGTATGGTTCGCCCTGGTCTGATACAGAAGACAAAGAAGGGGCGGCGCTGGTGGTGTTAGATAAGCAAACAAACGATCGACTGTTTTCCGGCGCCAACTCCGTAGGTCAGCATATCTTAATCGGTAAACACCTGGTTCGGATCGTTGGAGTGCTCGACAGCTGGTCGCCGCTTCCTCAGGTTTTTCATGGACGTCAACACGCTCACAGCCTGCCATTTCCCATATTCACCCCATTCCAGTTTCAGATAAACAATAACTTATTATCAAAAGGCGAAATGAGTTGGCAATGTTGGGCACCACTTGATGACAGTTCGCTGGAGACGTTCCTGGCCTCTGAATGTGTCTGGATCCGTTACTGGGTGGAGTTGTCGTCAGCGGCACAACGTAGCGATTACATGGACCACATTAATGCCTATGTGGAGCAACAAAAAGAGTCGGGGCGTTTTGCTCGCGAAAACCTCAGCAAGGTTTTTAACATCAAGGAATCGCTTAAAGAAGATAAAATTGTAGAAGAAGACGACTTTATTGCTGTTTGGCTGGCCTTCGCGTTTTTGGTGGCTTGCTTACTGAACTGTATGGGCCTGATGCTCATTAAGTTTTATGGTAAAGGGGCTGAAGTGGGACTACGCAGAGCGGTAGGTGCCAGCAAGCAACACATTGCTATGCAATTTGGCTGTGAGACTGTGCTTATCGGCACCTTAGGAGGCTTTCTGGGTCTGGCATTGGCTCAGCTTGGCTTGCGCTTAACCGCCGATATTTTTGCTCATTTACCAGAGGGCTTGATGCAGATGACTTTCCCGCTTGTGATTATGACAGTGGTACTGGCAGTGGTGAGCAGCACGGTGTTTGGATTGTGGCCTATCTATCGGGCTGCTCAGATCCAGCCTTCAGCTCAATTGAAGAGTTTATAGGAGTTGTCACATGAAAGACTTAAAACCGATTTTGAGTACTCTCTGGCGTTCCAAATCAGCACCATTGTTACTGATTTTACAAATTGCCGTGACCTTTACTATTTTGGTCAATGCCGTGTACCTGATCATTCAGAAGGAAGCGTTACTGATTGAGCCGAGTGGCTTGGATGAGGAGGTGATTTTTACACTACACACGAACGTACAAAGTAGTGAGGCAGAGGAAATGATCGCACTGGTTAAGCAGGACTTACGCGATGTGCGTGCTCTTCCCAGTGTTGAAAATGTCACTGTGATGAACTCATTTCCACTTAGCGACTGGGGAAGCTATGCTCCTACGGGGTTAGGACCCACCGAAGAAGACATGAATATCTATACGGGTTACTTTACCGGTGATGAACATGCCATTGCGGCTATGGGCTTAGAGCTGATAGCCGGAGAAGGACCAAGCGAAGCTGAGGTTCAGGATTCAATAGATTTTAGCGCTGATGCAACACAAGCTGTGGTATCTAAAGGGTTTGCAGAGCTGTACTACCCGGATGACTGGCGCGCGATTTTGGGAACTACTGTTTACCTTAATTATGAGCCTTTTATTGTCAAAGGGATCGTTAAAGATCTGAAGTCCGTCTGGCCTGGCTGGTATTCCCATGCCAATACCGTATTGATCCCGTTACGACACATCAGTAGCAACTATAAAATGTTGATTCGCTCGAGACCGGGTGAGCTGGAACAGGCAAAACAACAGGTAGTCAGAGAGTTGATGAAAACACCGGGCCGTCAATTAGATAAAGTGATGGATTACCAGCAGATCCGAGCGGATAAGTTCAAATCGGAAACGGCCGCAATTAAGACGCTGTATTGGGTGATTGTCGGGCTGGTGCTTTTGACTTTGCTGGGAATATTCGGGCAGGCTAGGTTTACCGTGGTTAAACGTCGCAAGCAGATTGGCACTCGTAGGGCGTTGGGAGCCAGCCGGACAGACATACTGCGTTATTGCATGACAGAAAACGCCATTGTTACATCAGTGGGCATTGTTGTCGGTGTGATCTGTGCATTGCTTGCAAATGTGCAGTTAGTCAACCACTTTGATATGGCGCCGGTGCCGGTTGTTTATCTGTTGCAAGTTGCCGGTGTCATCTTGATTGTAGGACAGCTGGCTGTATGTCAACCTGCCTGGATGGCAACCAGAGTCTCTCCGGCTTTGGCGACGCGTAGTGTCTGAGACAGCTAAGCATAACTATACGTAGCACCTAAAATCGATAAAATTTCCCCAAAAGAGTCCTCAGGCACTCTTTTGGGGGTTGTTCATGTCAATTTATAGTTATTTTGTAATTTTGTTCTAACATTATATGAAACTAATGTTATCAGGAATGAAGTTATGCATCAGACTGGCTTACTACCAGCCGAAGATATCTGCTCTGAATCAATAAGTAACAATGGCTGTTATGGTGTTGTTAAATACACTCTGGGTGAGCAGAGTGTTTATGTTAAACAGGTGTTTATCAACCGGCTAGGTGGTGGTGTAAAACCCGACCTCAGTGCAGATGACATTGAGTTTTTCCGATATCTGGATTCTATACTACGGTATTGCTATGTGCTGGTGTATGTCAGAAATGCCTCAACGGGCGATTATGACAGTGCTATTTTTCTTGACGATTACGAAGCCATTCAGGGGATCAGTAAAGAAGAAGCACAGCAGCGCCTGGTCGATTTAAATACGGTTGTGAACTATTTAAAAACCGCGATGAAGTGATCGGTAAATATCAGGGATGTATTACAATATGCTGCTGATCACAGTGCTCTGCCAAACATGCGGTGATCACGACATTTCCCTGATAATCTGATAATGACAAAGTTGCATCGCTGTGAGGGACATGGTTAATGTACCACCGTACGGCATCTGATGGCGCACTCTCTGCGCCCGATACGACTAACCTTAATTCTGATACTTGCCCCGTGTAATAATGCTGACCACTGCGTGGCTGAGTGATGCGCAGCTGGATGTCTTTGCGGCGTAAAAGGGGGGCATTATTGGATGCCAGCCAGGTAGCAAGCTCTGTTGGCCATCGAGACTCAGTGACGAAATCCCCTTCACTTTGCATGGTCGGCGGTGTCATGCCATTGAGTGTATGTGCCTGCAACTGTTTGTGACATGCACCAGCAGGTGTATTGTCACTTGCAAGGCCGCCTGGCCAGCATATCTGCGCAGACATCACCGAAGCCGGCTGGGTTAGGCTGCGGGTGTCGTGGGGCAGTAAGTCGAACACATCAAACATCAGCGGCGCGGCGCGCGTTGCTCCCAGATATCCGACCACCGGGCTGGCATCGGGTCGGCCAACCCAAACGGCCACTGTGTAGTCCGGGCTGACGCCGACCGACCAGAAGTCCCGATAGCCATAACTAGTCCCGGTTTTCCAGGCTATTCTACGCCGATTACTGGGAACAACTCGATCCGGTGCAGAAAGCTGGCTCAACATATCAAAGGTAATCCAGCTTGCCGCGGGCGAGAGCAGTGAAAACTCGGGGCGAGGATAACCAGGGCTGTCTGCAATAAGCGACAAGTCTTGTACGTTGCCTTGACTTGCCAGCGATCGGTATAAGCGGGCAAGTTGTATTAACTCTATGCCAGTGCCACCGAGCCCGACAGCCAGATTGGCATCCTGATGGTGCAATTGAACCTGCGCATTGCGTAACTGATGCTCAAAGCGCTCGGCACCTATCCGGTGTAATAGCTGTATGGCTGGGATATTGAGGGAGTGTTGCAGCGCCTTGGTAGCACTGACAGCACCACTAAAGCGTCCTGTTAAGTTTTGTGGTTTATAGCCATCGAAGTTACTTGGTATGTCACTCATCAGGCTCTGACTGTGGATCAGGCCAAGATCCAGACCCAGTCCATAGATAAAAGGCTTAAGTGTCGAGCCGGGTGAGCGTATTGCACGGATCATATCGACGTGGGCAAAACGACTATCATCGTTAAAATCAACGGAGCCCTGATAGGCCAGTATTTCGGCGCGCTGATTGTGCACGATTAGTACTGCTGCCGAACTCTTGTCGGTTAATCTGTGTTTGGTATTTGCCAGTAATTGACTGAGGCGTTGTTGTAAAGTGTAGTCCAGCGTTGTGCGGATCACATGCTGGGCTGGGTTTTGGCGCTTAAGTCTGCGGCTTAACAAGGGCGCAAGCGGGGCATGCATAGTTTGTTCTAAACGCACCGCTTCTTGGCTAAGCAGGGTGAGTTTTTCGGGCGCCAGTAATTGACTGTCGGCCAGGCGTCTGAGTACCTTGTTTCTCATCGCTTTGGCACGCTCAGGGTATCTGTCTGGGCGATTATATGAAGGCTTTTGTGGCAACACGACGAGTAAGGCAGACTGATTAATCGATAAGGAATGGGCGGACTTATTAAAATAACGCCGTGAGGCAGCCTCGACGCCCTCTATATTGCCGCCAAATGGTGCCAGATTAAGATACAAAGTCAGGATTTCGGACTTGCTGTAGTGCCATTCCAGTTGCAGTGCTCTGGCGATTTGTTTCAACTTTCCTGCAACGGAACGTTCGTGTGGGTCCAGCAGTCTGGCAACCTGCATAGTCAGTGTGGAGCCGCCGGAGATAATTCGCCCATGTGCCAGCCATTGCCACAATGCTCGACAAAGGGCGAACGGATTCACACCAGGGTGATAATAAAACCAGCGGTCTTCGTAATCCAGTAAGGCTGTCAGATAAAAAGGGTCGACGTCCGATACAGTGACCTGATAGCGATGTACACCACGGGCATCACTGAACGACCGTAACTGTTGTCCATCACTGGCTGTCACAACGGTTGCCGGCCCATCCGGATAAGGCTTTGGCAAGGGGTAAAACCAATCCAGCCACTTCAGGAGCAGAAGCAGGCATAGCACCCCTGTGCACAGCGCATACCGAAAAATGCGCGACGGTTGCATCGAACTAATGGCCATTCTCATTGCGCTCATATGGCATCTTAGCGAATGACCTCCATTTGATAGGGGTATTGCCAGTAAATCACATGCTTATGAGGTCGGTACATGGACTCAAGGTAACTCGGCGGCACCTGGTAAACCCCGGGCACTTCAGCGCGCAATATATAAGCAAACTGATATTTTCGGGTTGTGAGTTTGAGCGCTGCCACAAATCGGTCGTTGCGATACTCCGTGTGGTCTGTGGCGGCCAGCTTGACGTGTTTTGGCAATAGCTGAGATATCGGCGGGCCTTGCATCAGGGCCGGGTTTTCCAATACAAACCCGGCTGGGATACGTTCAATCAGCAGTGCATCCGGAACCGGCTCTTTGGTTTGTATATCGAGTATGACCATGAGTCGTTCTCCCACTTTGAAGCGGGCTGTATCCAGCGGTTGTCCGTTCAGATCAAACAAGCGTCTGACCATACGTTTGGTTTCCAGCGTATTAAAGGGGCTGATTTCATTAGCAATACTGGAATCCAGCTTAAGCCGGCCTTTGGCCATCAATTGCAGATAAACCGGTTCGTCATGTGGATTATTGAGTGTCATTGTCTGCGACAGTGTATGGCTCACCACGTCAGGCGCCTGTGTCTGTTCACCATCAATCTCTAGTCGCACTGGGTGATGAGCGTTTGCTTCACTGATATGCACCGCGGTACGCAGCAAAGCCGCACGCTCTTGTGTGCTGAGCCAGGTTTTAAGTGCTTGTTCTGGCAGTTGCTCAAGTAATTGAGTTTGTAATGTACGAGACTGAGAACGCAGCGCGGTATGTCTTGCCAGTCTGGTCAGTACCAGGACTGACTGGGCATCGTCACGTAAGGTTGATCCATAATCTGCAAAATAATCAGCCGTACGATCAAAAGTATTGGCTTGTCTGAGCAGCGCCGCGGCTTGCTGGATAGCACCTACGTCAGCTAATGCAGACGCCATATGCAACAAACTTAATCTGGAAGGGTATTCCTTGATCCGCATTGACTCCAGGTCACTGTAACTGAGTTGGCCACGCTGGCTGGCAAGATAAGCTGCAAAGCTCTTTGCAGCGGTTGCCTCAAATGCATCCTGACTCAGGTCGTCGACTAGGTTATCGCGAGTATACCTGAGCATGCGGTAGTGGGCCCGGTTGAGCATACTTGGCGGGACTGTACCCGGGAAAGCTGCGTGTGCCAGAGTCAAAAACTCCGTGATATAGGCACTTAACCAGGGCTGTTCATTGCCCCGGGCATCCCACAATGCGAATCCTCCGCTGGGTTTTTGCATGGTTTTGAGTCGTTGTACGGACTGGCTGATCAGTGTACGCGGATCGTCAGGTTGCCCGGCTTTTGCCTGCTCACGGTCCAAAGCTTGCTTTAACAAGCCTTCAAGCTGAGGGTGTTTTAGTAAAAAGGGCCAGGCTTTACTGGTGGTTTGTTCCGCGCATCCATAAGGATAGGCACGCAGCGCAGATGCATATTCTCTGATGGGGAGCCTGGGCGTATGACTGGCATATAAGGTGCCAGGGTCTGTCTCGTCAATGTGCAGCCCCTGCCAAAGCGTTGAATCGACCTGATAAGTTTGTCCGGGCGGTAACATATGCGTGGTCGCCTGCACCAGCTCAGGTTCGATGGCTTTGATGGGCACAGACCAGCTGCGTGTCTGTGATACGTCAGTGCCCTGCAACTCAATTTTTACCGTTGCGGTATGCGACCAGGGGGGAGCGCCAACAAGTACGCGCATGGAGCGACTCCAATGGGCCTGGTCGGCCAGGGTTACCGTAAATGTGTGTTCATCGACAAATTGTACCGGGCCTGAGGGCTGGACCGTGACTGACAGAGTCTGTTCACGGCCACTGACGTTGTGCAGATCCAGCGTGACAGAAGTCTCATCTTTGGGCACCAAAAAACGTGGCACGCTCAGCTCAGCGATCACCTGCGCACTGACTGGGCGAGCTTCGACCTTATGGCCTACCTGAGAGTGGTTGAAAGCGGTTGCGACGATTTGTACTTCACCATTGTAATCAGGCATATCGACTGTAATGCTGGCTTTGCCGTCAAGCAATTGGATCGGCTGGGTCATCAGGATCACGGTTTTACTCTCGACCAGATTATCGTTGCGGTTGTCACTGCGCTCATTACTGTCACTGCCAAAGCGGGACTGAGCAAACGGATCGGGACGGTTATCGTAACGTCGTGAATACAAGTCAATCACATCGCCACCATAGCGGCGCTGATTAAAGAGATAGTGATGCGGGTCGACAGGATAATAACGACTCAGGTTCAGGATCCCTTTATCGACAACCGACAGGGTGACCCAGCTTTGCTCGGCTTGTGACTCAGCGATATCAGAGGTGTGAATTTCCACGGTCAGTGGCTTAAGCGGCTCAATTTTATCCGGTAAAGTCAGGTCCAGCTTCAGCTCCCGGTCTTCGCGTGCCAGCCTGACAGGGACAATGCCAAAGTGGCGTTGCAACGCACTGGAGTGGCCGCTGAACAAGGTGGCGCTGAGGTAGAGGTCGTGTCGAGCCAGCGATTTATCGAGTGGGACGTGCAGCGTCGTTTTACCTTTGCTAACAGACTGGCTTTGCGTCCACAGTACACTGTCGGCTTCCAGTGCCAGTTGTAGCTGTCCATCGGCCGGTGCATCCAGTTCAACGAGCAACATATCACCAGCATGATAATGGCGTTTATCCAGTTGGATTGACAGGTGCTGTGGTTTGGCTTTGAGCTGCTGATACCCCCGATGCCAGCCGGCATAAAAGTCATAAACTGTTTTGACTTTGCTTTGCTTGTCTGTGATCGTCAGGCGGTAGTTTCCCCAATCGACGGGGAATTGCACCGTGTGGGTGTCCTGATTGAGAGCCACGCTTTGTTTGGCTTCACTGCGCCACTGAGGCTGAGACTGGCGCCGCCAGCCTATGCCTTCTTCATAAAACCAGAAATAACGGCCCTGATCATAACTGAGTTCGACCTCCAGCTCTCCACTTGTTAAGTGCTGACCATCGGGGCTGAGTAGTGCCAGCTCGAACTGCGCATCTGAAGCATATTTGAACTCAGCCTGAGCAGGCTTAACCGCGGGTATTGGGCTGGATTTCCAGCTGGAATAGCTCAATCGTCGTTGTACGGCGGCGCCACCAGATTCCAGCAGGTTCAGGTTCACTTGCGTTGCTACCGGGCTTTTGAGTATGTCGGCACTCACTGTGGGGAGCGAGAGGGCCAGCGTGCCCTGTTCAGATAAGCGCTGATCAGGGAGTGTTTGAAAGCGATTGCTGAGATAAAAATCCTCGCCAACGAAGAAGTCGGCAAATGGGCCCGGGTAATGGCGTACGGCTCGATGCACCAGGCTTGCTTTTAAGGTGTTTCCTGCTGCGGGGCTGCCGAATAAATAGCGCCCCTGCACTGCTATTGGCATGGATTTACCTGCAGTAACAAAAGTGCTTTGTCCGCTGAAGGTCAGGTCCATACGCTCGGGCACAAACTCTTCCAACTGAAATTCAAAGTGACCTATGGCTGAGCGGGCGGTTGGGTCAAGCATCACTGAGACCTTATAGCGCCCGGTTGGCCAGCCTGTATCGGTATATAAATGTGTGTTGAAAAAGCCCGCATCACCTGATGTCAGCTGTTCGCGCAGTATTTCCTCTTGCAAGGGGTTAGTCACAGTTACAGTGACGGGCTGCTCTGTAATGGCAACACCATCGGCATTGCGCAGCAAAATATTTATGGGCAGAGATTCCCCGGGTTTTACCAGGTCCCGGTTACTATAAATATATGCCTCCATATCCTGGTAGGGGCGTCCGCCAACCTGGTAATCCGATAAATCCAATGGCACTTCTTTGATGGGCAACAGCGCATACTCAGATTCGCCCTCACTGTTGGTATACTCTGCAACTACGATGTCCTCCCGATGCAGCTGGATATCAAAGTGCACAGCACCATGCTGATCGGTTTTCGTCTCTCTCAGTAACTCATGCTTGCGAAAGGCCTTAACTTTGACGCCTTTGACTGAGCGTCCTGTAGAAAGGCGGTTGATTTGCAAACTGGCATGTCGCTTAAACACCTTAGCCTGAATGCCCAGGTCGGTCAGCAGCAGGTGCTTGGCCTGTAGTTCATTAAACATACCCGGAGCTTTTAGCACGATTATGTACCAACCACTGGAGAGCGACTTTGGTATCGGCAATCGGGCCGACTGAATACCGGCCTGAGTAGTTTGGGGCAGTGTAAATCTATCGGCAAAGACACTGTCATAGGTATATTGCAATCTATCCAGTGAGCTCGGGTACAACTTGTCCGTCAGATAATAGCGGCTGAGAAAATCATGTGCGCTGGTGAGGCGCAGCAATTCCACATCAACGGCGTCAATATGCTGGTAGGTGATTGGAATAGACTGGCCGTTTCCTTTCGCTACCAGAGGTCCTGAGCCCACAATGGCGAGCTTAGGTTGTTGCATCGTTTTGGCCTGCACCTGAATAGTGCTTTGCAGCAACAATATGAAAAAGAGAACGAACACCGCTATGGGGTTGAAAAGGGTCTTGCCCGACATGCTAAAGCTCCTTGGGTCTGCATTGAGTGCAGGTGAGTACTGAGAGTATCCTTGGTTGCCAATTGTGGCTTGACCAGTAATGGCATTGTAAGATCATATCATATACCGGATTATCAATCTGAGGGTACGTTAGGCGATAAGAGAGTGTAGCCTATCAGAGTGAATACTGAGTGAAGCATAGAGCATTGCCCCTTTGCTGGGTCAGCAGGTAAAATGGTGAATTGAAATAGTTGAACATTGGCACGCATGTAGGGTGTCTGGGTAGAGTAAAGATGATATTACCGGTTATTTTATGTGGTGGATCCGGAACCCGGCTTTGGCCCTTGTCGCGTGAGCGTTATCCAAAACAGTTTTTACAACTTGGTTCCTCACTCTCATTGTTGCAAGACACGCTACAGCGACTGGAGCCCGGCAGACACCAGCCAGCGTTGTTGATCTGTAACGAGGAGCACCGGTTTATTTGTGCGGAGCAAGTGAGGGCGATTGGCTATCGGCCTGGCGGGATCATACTGGAACCGCAAGGGCGCAATACCGCTCCAGCCATAGCACTTGCCGCGTTGAAAGCTCGAAGTCAGGGAGAAGATCCTGTCTTGTTAGTTCTGGCGTCGGACCACTATATTGGAGATGTCACAGCTTTCAGGCAAAGTGTTAATCAAGGCCTGGTATTGGCACAAAGTGGCAAACTGGTGACGTTCGGTATCACTCCTGACAGCCCGCACTCAGGCTATGGATATATTCAATGTGGTGCATCATTAAAGGACGACATCGGTCAGGTGATTGGTGCTGGAGTTGCTGCTTTTGTCGAAAAACCAGATGTTTCAACTGCGCAGCGTTACCTTGATAACGGTAACTATCTCTGGAACAGTGGGATGTTTTTATTCAAGGCCAGCGATTATCTGAATGAGTTGGCACTGTATCGGCCCGATATTCTGCAGGCCTGTGAGCAGGCGATAGCAAAGCTGCAGCCCGATCTGGACTTTACCCGAATAAACCGTGACGCTTTTTTGGCATCGCCAGCCGAATCGATAGATTATGCCGTAATGGAGCACACGGAGCGCGCTGCCGTGGTGCCTATGAATGCAAACTGGAATGACATTGGTAGCTTTGAGGCGCTTTGGCAAACTTTGCCCAAAGACACACATCGCAATGTTCATCTTGGCGATGTTACGGCGTTGGATTCTCAGGATAATTTAGTGATAACGCAAGATCGGCTGGTGGCGACGGTTGGGGTGCAGGATCTGGTCGTGGTTGACACCAAAGATACGCTCCTGGTGGCTCATCGCAGTCAGAGCCAGGCGATCAAATCACTGGTCGATGAGCTGAAAAGCCGTGATGTAGCACAAGTGACTCAGCACAGAGAAGTTTACCGTCCCTGGGGTAAGTATGACATTGTGGATCGGGACGAACGGTTTTTAGTCAAGCGGATCACTGTACGACCAGGACATAGCTTGTCACGGCAATTGCACTATCATCGTGCGGAGCACTGGGTGGTGGTGTCTGGTACGGCAGCGATAGAAATTGGCGATGAGCGTCGTTTACTGAGCGAGGACCAATCCGTGTTTATCCCTGCAACGGTTGTACATCGGCTTAGCAACCCAGGTAAAGTGGATTTACAGCTGATTGAGGTGCAATCGGGCAGTTACTTGGGAGAGGATGATATCGTCCGCTTTGAAGATGATTACACCCGGGGAGGTAAAGATGTCAGCTGATTGTGCACACATTTTTGCGCAAAGTGGTATTCAGTTTGGTACCAGTGGTGCCAGAGGTCTAAATACTCAGTTCACAGCTCAGGTATGCCAGGCATTTATGGTGGCGATGATTGAGCGACTTAGCGCACGCTATCATTTCGGTGCGGTGGTTTTGGGCATGGATAATCGCCCCTCCAGTCCACAAATTGCTCAATATTGTAGCAGTGCCCTACGTGCCCTTGGCATTGAGGTGCGCTTTGGTGGAGTGTTGCCGACGCCCGCACTGGCTTTGTATGCACAGCACAACGCCATGGCAGCGGTAATGGTCACAGGCAGTCATATACCTCATGATCGTAACGGATTAAAATTTTATCATCCACATGGCGAAATAGATAAAGCTGATGAAGCCGCGATATTGGCTTGTCGCTCAGTCCTTGGCCCTTTGACGATACAACCACTTCCAGTGCCCGACAGCCTGGTTACTTCTCCATATTTGTCGCGGATGGTCGATGTTTTTCCGGCAGATTTGTGTGCGGGGCAGAGGATTGGCCTGTATGAACACACTAGTGCTGGGCGTGAGCTATACGCGTCTATATTACGAACTCTGGGGGCGCAGGTTATCTGCCTGGGTCGCAGTGAGGAATTTGTCCCGGTTGATACGGAAGCCCTCAGCGAACAAGATATAGTAACAGCCAAGCACTGGACCAAAGAGCATCAGCTGGATTTGCTATTCAGCACCGATGGAGACGGCGACAGGCCAATGATAGCAGACCATACCGGGCACTGGCACAGAGGTGATATGCTCGGGCTGTTGTGCGCTAAAGCGTTGGGCATCAAGGCACTCAGTGTGCCGCTGAATTGTAATTCCTCACTGGAGCTAAGTGGTGAATTTAAGCAGATTCAGCGCACGCGAATTGGCTCCCCTTATGTTATCGAGCAGTTGACTGTCCTGGCGGAGCGTTTCGAGGCGGTCGCTGGCTTTGAAGCCAATGGTGGTTTTTTACTGGGGTCAGATATCACGATAGAGGGTAGGACCATGGTGCGCTTGCCCACCCGGGATGCCTTACTCCCTCTGCTGGCAATCCTCTATTTGAGCAAGCGATGTGGCACCAATCTGGCTCAGTTAATGTCTCAGTATGAAAGTCGCTTTACTGCCAGCCACCGCCTGCAAGGTATCGAAAAAACTGCCTCAGATCGCCTGTTAGCTTTACTTCAGCAGCAACCTCAGCGGCTTGCAGCTATGCTGACATGTCGTGGCACACCCAAAGTTCTGAGCACGCTGGATGGGGTTCGCTTTGCTCTGGATGCAGAGCGCATCGTTCATCTAAGGCAATCGGGTAACGCGCCCGAGCTGCGGTGCTATGCCGAAGCACCTTCGCAGCAACAGGCGAATGAATTGGTTGACACGCTGTTAAGTGCGGTGATGCAATACGTATCTAGACCTGCACCAGGCAGTTAATCCTGGTGAGTAAGTCCTGGGGCGCGGTGTCCCGGGTATCATTCAGATATTCTTCAAACGGTGGGAAATCCATCAGTTCCAGGCCACTTTGCGGCAACCATTGGCCAAATAACCAGTTGTAGGGTTGCTCCAGTTCGCTGTAATCACCCTTAAAGGTCAGCGAGACCAGCTTACCTGCCGGAATAGTCACGGCTTCAAAGGTCTCTTTATCGAACTCAGTGCCAGAGGCAAGAGTGATACATGCCATGGCCCTGAGGTTGTCCTGATCGACAGTTTGCGGGTCGTCATAATAAATACCAAAGTAACGAGTCTGCTCGTTGATAAGGCCTTTACTGCCAGCCATCATACCGAGCTTTTCGAAGGTCTTACCTATCTGCATATAATCCCCCTGGTGTGCCAGGCCAATAAGGGTTAAGGCATTTTGTTGCGTTTGTTCTACCTGATACATAATCTTGTACTCCTGTGGTTGAGCCGGATAAAACGCAGCGCTGTGCAGCGGATAGCCTTGCTGTTGCTGACGAAATTGATTGGGCGTCATGCCATAATGACGGCTGAATGCCCGGTTAAAGGCTTCAACGCTGCCATAATTTACCCGCTTGGCTATCTGCTGCTGCGTCAGTGTGCTGCGAACTAAATAGGATGCCGCTTTCAACATGCGCATACGCCTGACCGTGGCGTTTACCGGTTCACCCATAAACTCGCGAAAAATGCGATGGAAGTGATAACAAGACATACAGGCCACGTCGGCCAGTGTGTTCACGTCCAGATCCTGCTCAACATGGTCATACATATAGTCAATCACACGCAACAACCGTTGCTGATAGTGGTTGAGTGTGGTGGCACGTGTAGTCATGTTGTTTTTCTCGCTTTGGATACAGGTAAATCAGTCTAGCACTTAGTTGAAGCATATCGCTGTGGTTGGCGACGGAATTTAGCGTATACCAGAGACGATTGATAATGTTTGCGCACTTGGTATAGCTCGCAAACTGGCTTGATAAGGGGGATGGAAATTACTGAGGGGCTAGCAATGGCAAAAGCCCCCCTAATATGTAGCGCACTGAGCGCGCGGTATTTATGAGAGTGGCTACAGTTCAGATTGTTTAGCTACTTGCGCAGGCTGGATATTGTCTCTACTACGCTTTGTCAGCTAAGGCGGCAGGTTTGATAGCCACAGTAGAGACGAAAAGAAGAGAACCTTGCCACTGCTAGGTATAACCCGGACGGTATACGTGCTGTCAACAAGGCTCTCTTGCTGCTTTTTTAGCGACTGGTTTGCGCCATCAAAGACTGCCACCAGAGTCGATTTAAGTAAGCCTGGTTGATAGTGAGCACTTCGCCAGGGGTCGGGGTGTTGATCACCACTCCCTGATGCTGAGCGGCTTTAAGTACTCGCTCCAGAGGGTCGTACCAGCTGTGGAAGGCCAGATCAAAGGTCCCGTTATGAATGGGGATCATGATTTTGCCACGCAGATCCAGATGTGCCTGCACGCTTTGCTCAGGGGTCATGTGAATATCTGCCCAGTCGCTATCATAGGCGCCTGTTTCTATCAGGGTATAGTCAAAGGGACCATAGCGTTCACCAATGGCTTTAAAGCCCGGAAAATAGCCTGAATCTCCGCTGAAATACAGGCTCTCATGGGCCGTTTTTATAACCCAAGAACCCCACAAGGTACGGTTCGCATCATTCAGACCACGCCCGGAAAAGTGTTGGGTCGGCGTAAAGGCCAGCATGACATCCTGCTCATGTTGCTCCTGCCACCAATCAAATGAGTGAATTTTTTCTGCTTCTATACCCCAGCGAGCCAAATCCCCCTCTACACCCAATGGCACCAGAAACTGACGTGTTTTTGCGTTGAGTTGTTTCACCGCGTCTTTGTCGAGATGATCATAGTGGTTGTGCGAGATCAGCACCTTCTCAATGGGTGGCAGGGCATCAAGCGAAATGGGTGGTTTATGAAAGCGGCTTGGTCCGATAAACGAAAAAGGCGAAGCGCGCTCAGAGAAAACGGGGTCCAGCAACCAATAAGCGCCATTTACTTTTAGCAGCACTGAGGAATGGCCCAGCTTAATGATATGAATCCCCGAGTCTGACAAAGCATCCAGGCTTGCACGGGTAATCGTTTCTACTGGTAGGGCTTGCTTAGGCTCAGCAGCGATTTTGGTTTCGGTAAAAAAGCGCCAGGTGATTGCCAGCGTTTTGCTCAGGCTGGTCGGCATGGTTGGGTGCTGGTTTTTAAACCGGCCGCCTTGAAAATGCTCAGACTGATAATTCTGAGACGGTACGTGTGCATTGAGATTAGAGATCATGGAACAGCCCCCTGTAATGCTGCCTAAAATAACGGCAAAAATAACAAACCACTTCTTCATTGTGCTACCCAAAAGTAAACTACACTGTATAGTTTACTTTTGTTTTGGCGCAAAAGTAAACTATAAAGTGTAATTTTTATGGTTCTGTCATTAAGTGGCTGACTGACGATGCTTAATCTCTATGCCGTGGCGCTGAAAATAGTTGCCTGAGTTTGTTTTTTAGCCCCCTGGCTTTGTTCAGTTTTCCCAGCAACACCCGACATTCATGGAAGTTGATAGACAGGAGAGTCTCTTTTGGTGCACTGCCGACGATCCCATAGCGGATCTTTTCTGCGGGCTGTATATCGATATAGGTGCCAAATAACTTGTCCCAAATGATCAATACACCAGCAAAGTTTTTGTCCAGATAACACGGGTTGCTGGCATGGTGAATACGATGATGCGTTGGAGTATTAAACACCCATTCAAGCCAGCCTAGCTGGCCGACAAGCTGCGTATGAACAAAAAACTGAAAGGCGAGGTTAATGGCAACGATAGCCAATACCAACTCGGGTGCAAAGCCCAACAAGATCATCGGGGTCCAGAAAAGCCACATTCCAACAACCGGGTAAAGCAAACTTTGACGAAAGGCCGTCGAGAAGTTCATCTGTTTCGAGCTGTGGTGGACCACATGCGCCAGCCACAGCCAGTGTACTTTATGGGATGCACGATGAAACCAGTAATATAAAAAATCCTGGAGTAAAAAGGCGCCAATGAGGTTAAGTGGTGTCAGCGGCACGTCAAACAAGGCAAAAGTATGGAGCCAATAGAATAGTGGCATCAACACGATTAAGGCCAGCATATCACTGCCCTGGTGCAGTAAGGCAAGCACTACATTATGCAGGCTATCCGTGAGGCAATAATTACGTCGGGCAAGGTGGTACTCTAATGCAATAGCAACAATAAATACCGGGCTAAGTAGCAGTAAAATGAGTTCAACAGGGGGCATACAGAGCCTCCAGTCGGGTCAATGCAAGGTTGATGTCTCGTGTGACAACACGACGAAGCACAAAGCCAGGTAAATATCTGGGCGCCGCGAAGCGTACATGGTAATCAACCTGAGTGGACTGTTTGTCAGTACAGCGACGCAGACGGATTTCGCCATGATGTTTCTTAACCGGGAAATCGCCAACGATCTGGTAGCGAATCGCATGTTCGTCGGCGTGCAGGATCTGCTCATAAAATCGGATCCCGAGCATGCTGACTTCCCGGATACAGCCACTGCCGCCACGGATAGCCGGGTGCACAGCACTCTGAACAACTTTAAATCGCGCGTTAAAAAAGCGGCCCAACTGTTGGTGATCAAGCAGCGTTTCGAGCACTATGTGGGGCTTGGCAGGGATCACTTTTTGACAAAGAATATCGACCATAGATAGTTCCTTACTCATCGTTTTGTCTAGTGTAAGTAAGGTTTATCTGGCAATCTTGCGAATAGGCGACGTAAATTTGTCCAAATACGACATGGAAAATACTTTAGACAAAAATTACTTTAACGGTGTATTACTGTATCTGGAGCATCAGGGCGTGACTCTGGACAGAACTTTAGTTCAGTCTAAGACTATCGAGTCTGAATTAGGGACCCGAGTCCCGTTGGCTGATTACGAACAGGCTTTGCAGCTGGGGGCTGAGCGAACCGGCGATCCTTTGTTTGGCTTCCACCTGGGCCAGCATATACAGTCGGCTGATTATGGGGTGCTGGGTTACTTAGTTGAAAGCTGTGAAAACTTAAACCAGGCACTGTCGGCGCTGCTGCGCTACGATCAGCTGGTGGCCAGTATAGCGCACGCCATTTTTCACCATCAGGGTGCGCTGGCAATGATTGACTGGTTGCCAAACTCTCAGACTTCTCGTCACGTAATCCTGCGCAACCTGACCGGCTGGGTTGCCATGGTGCGTACTTTAGTACCTAAGCCTGTTTCACCCGAATATATCAACTTCACCTGTCCATTAAGTGGTGCAGAGCGGTCGGTACTGGCTGACTGGTTCGGCTGTGAGGTATTTGGCAATCAGCCTCGTAACCAGATAGCGTTTCCTCATGCTTACCTGATGTTGCCGTTCAGACGTGCGAATCAAGTGATGCGCGAGGAGCTGCTGCGGTTGTCTGATAAGGCGCTGATACAATTGCAACAGCACCAGTCGCTTGCGATGCAGATCCGTATCATGCTGGCTGCCAGCGTCGATTTGGGTCAGTGTCAGCTGAGCGTGATTGCAGCAGCTCTGAATAAGTCGGGACGTCAGGTACAAAGGCAGCTAAAACAATGTGATACCAGTTATTCTCAGCTGTTGACTGAAGAGCGGCTCAGACGCACCCAAGACTTGCTGGGTACAATGCCACTGGCTGAATTGGCAAGGGAGTTGGGGTTTAACGAACAGGCTGCTTTTAACAAAGCCTTTAAGCGCTGGTTTGGATGTTCACCCAGGGCATTCAGAAAACACAGTGGTAATAAATCACAGAACTAAAGCCCGCCTGAGGCTACGGAGCATTTTTTAGCCCCGTTATCCTACCAGGTAATACACACAGAGCCACCGCCAGTGCCTGGTTCTGGCTGCTGGTCCATATGACAGCCCGCACCACCTGAACATGCACCATTACCACCACCAACCTGTGGTGTCATCTTATTGTTGATTGCATGAGATTGCTGAGACAGGTTTTTGTAGTTCTTCTTGGTCAGAGTTAACTTCATGATGAGTCCTTTTATAAATGCGTTGATTATATAACAGCCTCTGCAATTAGGTTGTAGAGGCTGTACAAAATTCATACTGAACTACAAATGACGAGTTGTATAGCTTAAATGTTAACCAGTGTAAATGAATTGTTTTTCAATCTGCCAAACAGGGGGTGGCAGATCAGGAGATACGCGTTATAGCGACTCGCTATATTGTGTCATGATTTGTTCAATCCACGCAGCGATGCGCTCGTCACTCTTTTCGTACTGGCTGTCCTCATCCAGGGCAAGGCCCACAAACTGGCTTTTATCGTCCGTGAGTGCTTTAGATGCTTCAAATTCATAATCGGCAGTATTGGGCCAGTATCCCAAAAAGTGCACGCCTTGTGGGGCAATTTTATCGTGCAACATACCCAGTGCATCCTGAAACCATTGCCCATAGCCTTGCTGGTCACCCATACCAAACAGTGCGATGGTTTTGCCTGCGAGATCAACCTCATCGATGTCATCCCAGTGCGACTCCCAGTCTTCCTGCAACTCGCCGAAATCCCAGGTTGAGATACCAAAAATCACAAAGTCGAATTGCTCTGCATTTTTTAGCGGCACATCTTTGATATTGTGGAGCGACAGAATGTCTTCACCTATGATCTCCTGCATTTTCTCTGCTGCCATTTCTGTGTAGCAGGTAGTTGAACCATAAAATAACCCGATCTGCATAGTAGTCTTCGCTCAATTGGCTGTTATTATATGGCGCGAAGTCTACCTTATGGTGTAATGAATTGATACAGGCTGCCCGTGACCGATTTAGAAATATCTGACCCAAGCATCCACAGTAATAGTGAACTGATAGAGTCTTTCCTGGATATGCTCTTTTTGGAGCAAGGACTCAGCGACAATACCCTGGCTGCCTATCGTGCAGATCTGGATAAGTTTGTACGTTATGTCGTTGCCCACCATGATAACAAACCTCTATTGACCATTAGCAGCGCGGATGTAGAGGCCTATCTGGCCTACCGGGTAGATGAAGGGCTCAAACCACGCAGCACTGCACGTGCAATGAGTGCCCTCAAGCGATTCTATGCCTACTGGGTGAGCAAACAAGCCATCACGGCGAGTCCTCTGACTCACATTGCTCAGCCCAAGTTGTCGCAGTCTTTGCCAAAAACGCTTAGTGAGCAGGAAGTAGAAGCCTTGCTGAGTGCCCCTGATGTTGAAGATCCCATGGGCCTCAGAGATAAAGCCATGCTGGAACTGTTGTACGCAACGGGATTGCGAGTCACAGAGTTGGTTGGCCTGCGGATGGAACAAATTAACCTGAGACAAGCAGTGTTGTTAGTTCGAGGTAAAGGCGGAAAAGAGAGGCTGGTGCCGATGGGAGAAGAAGCATTGCACTGGGTCGAACAGTTTTTAAAGGTTGGCCGCGCTCAGATGGTTAAGCATGCGAATGACTTTGTTTTTCCATCTAAACGGGGGATTGGCATGACACGGCAAACTTTTTGGCATCGTATCAAACACTATGCTATGTTGGCAGACGTTAAGTCACCGTTATCGCCACACACGCTGCGTCATGCGTTTGCAACACATTTGCTAAATCATGGTGCGGATCTTCGAGTTGTACAAATGATGTTAGGCCATAGCGATTTGTCGACAACCCAGATTTATACGCATGTTGCCAGTGAGCGATTGAAAACGCTTCATCAGCAACATCATCCTAGGGCGTGATGGAATTTAATTGAAGTTATCCGGTCCTAGTGATTAACCAGAGCAATTTTACGAGAAAAACATGAAAAAGTTACTTTTAGCAGCGTCGCTCGCTTTCAGTGTCGGTGCCTTTGCCGAGACAACACAAGAAGTTTCACCTATGGCGGTTAGCCCTATCGCATCTCAGTTTGCGGATCTGGGTTTAACAGTAAAAAGTGTGTCAGATAGTCCTATTTCAGGCCTTAAAACAGTGATCACGGATAAAGGCGTGTTTTATGCCAGTCCAAACGGTCAATACCTCGTTCAGGGCACCATGATTGATGTCACCAATCGTCGCAACATCACAGAAGATGCACTGAGCGATGTACGTAAGAGCGGTGTCGCGCAGTATCAGGATTCGATGATTGTGTACAAGGCTGAAAACGAAAAGCACCAAATTACCGTTTTCACTGATATTACCTGTGGTTACTGCCGTAAACTGCACCGTGAGCTGGAAGACTATCTGGCTGCCGGTATTACGGTTAAATATTTAGCCTTTCCGCGTGGTGGCCTGAGCGGTAACGGTTACAAGAGCCTGATGAATGTCTGGTGTGCTGACGACGCGGCTTCAGCGATGACAGAAGCAAAAGCGGGTAATGAGGTCCCTGACGTCAAAAATTGTCAGGCACCGGTTGCTGAGCACTATCAGTTAGGTCAGAGCTTTGGCATTTCTGGTACGCCGGCCATCGTTCTGGAAGATGGCAGCATGATCCCGGGCTATCAGCCGGCAGATGCATTGGCAAAAATGTTAAATCAGGCCAGTAAAAAATCCTAAATCTGAGGTATACTCTCAGCATTTCTAAAAAGGCCTGTGGGCCTTTTTTGCTTTGTGGGGGCTCCCTCCACGCCATCAGGTAGTTCAGAGAGTGTTATGCAAACAGAGATCCGCCCCAGATTACGCGTCGACGACAGTCATTTACCCGCCCATCTTCACCCAGTCATTAAGCAGATTTATGCCGCACGGGGCGTGAAAGAGGCTGTCGAGCTTGATAACAGTGCTGCCACTTTGCTGGATTTCCGTTTGTTTCGTGACATGGATAAAGCCTGCGCCTTACTCGAATTGGCGTTGCATCAGCAGCAAAGCGTGCTAATTGTCGGGGATTTCGATGCCGATGGCGCAACCAGCACCGCTGTGTTGATGGAGGGGCTGCGCCTGTTTGGCCTGCAGCAAGTCGACTATCTGGTGCCTGATCGCTTTAGTCTGGGCTACGGCCTGAGTCCGGCACTGGCAGAGCAAATTGTTCAGCTGGCGCCACAACTGGTGATCACGGTCGATAATGGGATTTCCTGCCTGGCAGGCATAGATATCGTCAAGCAGGCCGGTATTTCGGTACTGGTCACCGATCATCACCTGCAGGGTGAACAACTGCCTAATGCTGATGCCATCGTTAATCCGAACCGTCACGATTGCCAGTTTCCGTCAAAGTCCATTGCCGGTGTAGGCGTGGCATTTTATTTGTTGGTGGCCTTTCGCCATCATCTTCGTGCGGCTGGCTACTTCGAGCGTCAGGGTCTGACTCAGCCGAATCTGGCATCCTTGTTGGATATTGTTGCTTTGGGGACTGTCGCTGATGTGGTCGCACTGGACGCGAATAACCGAACTTTGGTACATCAGGGCCTGGCACGCATTCGTAAAGGGCAAACCCGGCCTGGGATCAGAGCACTAATAGAAGTCGCTAATCGTACAGCGGCACGTCTTAATGCCAGCGATTTTGGCTTTGCGCTGGCGCCAAGACTGAATGCCGCAGGCAGGCTGGATGACATGAGCCTGGGGATTGCTTGCTTGTTATCCAAAGAAGAGCATCAAGCGCGGCGTATTGCTGCACAGCTGGATAGTCTCAATCAGGAGCGTCGCGAGATTGAACAAGGTATGCAGCAAGAAGCACAAGCGGTACTAGAGCGTCTGGTCGCTGCCCAGCAAAGCATTCCTGATGCGGTGTGTTTATATCAGGATGATTGGCATCAAGGCGTCATCGGGATCCTCGCGGGCAGACTGAAAGAAAAGTATCACCGACCAGCGATTATTTTTGCCCAGGGTGATAATGATGAAATCAAAGGTTCATGCCGCTCGATAGAAGGGCTGCATATGCGTGATTTGCTTGAGCAAATTAACACACGCCACCCGGGCTTAATCGTTAAATTTGGCGGTCATGCAATGGCGGCCGGATTGACCATCAGAGAAGCCGACTTTAGCGACTTTAAACGTACCTTTGAAACCCTGGTCAGCGAAACCCTCAGTGAAGAGCACAAGCAGTCGGTATTACTGACCGACGGTGAACTGCCGGCTGAGTGTTTTAATATGGACTTTGCCATGTTGCTGCAACAGGCGGGCCCGTGGGGACAGCATTTCCCCGAGCCGGTGTTTAGTGGCGTGTTTGAGCTGGTGCAACAGCGTATTGTTGGCGATAAGCACCTTAAACTGGTGTTAAAACACCCCGGCGGTAAATTGGTGGACGCTATTGCCTTTAACGTGGATGTACGCGCCTGGCCTAACACGGCTGCACAGGCCGCTGAGCTGGCTTACCAGCTGGATATCAATGAGTTCAGGGGCAAGTTTACGCTGCAGTTAATCGTCAGGGAGATCCGCGCCTGCTAACAATTGCGAGAAAGGCGTAAAATGTTCTCCACAAGGGCTGATATCTGCGCCTATTATTTGTTAGTATTGGCCGTTTAGACCGCTTATTCATTTTGTGGGCACACAGCGGTCACACTATTTTCAGCCCAGTGGCCAAATAAAGCGTGCCATTGGCTGCGTTACCATCACGTAAATTGGAGTAATGTGAATGTTTGAAGTGAATCCTGTGATTAATCAAATCAAGGAAATTCGCGAGCGTACTGAACTTCTTCGGGGGTATCTTTGACTACGCTCTGAAACAAGAGCGCTTAGAAGAAGTCAATGCAGAACTGGAAGATCCAGCCGTCTGGAATGAGCCTGAAAAGGCACAAGCGCTGGGCCGTGAAAAGTCCAGCCTGGAAACCATAGTCGAAACCATAGACAACCTGGTCAGCGGTGCTGATGACGCCGAAGGTTTGGTTGAGCTGGCTGTAGAAGCGGAAGACGAAGAAACCTTTGCTGAAGCAGAGCAGGAAGTGCTGGGCCTGAATGCCCAGCTTGAAAAGCTGGAGTTCCGCCGCATGTTCTCTGGGGCACAGGACAGCAACGATGCCTATCTTGACTTGCAGGCAGGCTCCGGCGGTACTGAAGCGCAGGACTGGTGTAACATGCTACTACGCATGTATTTGCGTTGGGCTGAAGCCAAAGGCTTTAAAACCGAAATCGTTGAAGCAACCGATGGTGATGTAGCGGGTATCAAAGGGGCAACACTGCGAGTCAGCGGTGAATATGCTTATGGCTGGTTACGAACTGAGACCGGTGTACATCGCCTGGTTCGTAAGAGCCCGTTCGACTCAGGTGGCCGCCGTCATACCTCGTTTGCCTCGGCGTTTGTATATCCGGAAATTGACGACAACATCGAGATCGACATCAATCCGGCAGACTTACGCATCGACGTATACCGTGCATCAGGTGCCGGTGGTCAGCACGTTAACCGGACAGAGTCTGCGGTACGTATTACTCACTTGCCGACCAATACGGTCGTGCAGTGTCAGAATGACCGTTCACAGCACAAAAACAAAGATCAGGCCATGAAACAGCTTAAAGCAAAACTGTTTGAGCTGGAACTGCAAAAGCAAAATGCTGAAAAGCAGGCCCAGGAAGATGCCAAATCTGATATCGGTTGGGGCAGCCAGATCCGTTCTTACGTACTGGACGACTCGCGTATTAAAGACTTACGCACCGGTGTTGAGAACCGTAATACCCAGGCGGTCCTGGACGGTGATCTAGACAAATTTATCGAAGCCAGCCTGAAATCAGGCCTATAATCAACAAGCTAAACTAAGAGCTAAAAAATGACAGAGCAAATCCAAGACGAGAATAAACTCATTGCTGAGCGTCGTGCTAAATTGGATGCAATTCGTGAAAATTGCAGTGCCAATGGCCATCCGAACACCTTCCGCCGTGAAGACTATACGGCTGATCTACAGGCTAAGTTTGGTGATAAGTCAAAAGAAGAGCTGGTTGAGTTAGATCATCAGGTCTCTGTGGCTGGCCGTATCCTTGCCAAACGTGGTCCTTTCCTGGTTTTACAAGACATGAAAGGCCGCATTCAGGCATATGCGTCTAAAGACGTGCAAAAAGAGCTGAAAGCCAAATATGGTCAGCTGGACATCGGCGACATCATTGGTGTTTCTGGTCCGCTACATAAATCTGGTAAAGGCGACTTGTATGTGGATATGGTGCAGTACGAGCTGCTGACCAAGTCACTGCGTCCGCTGCCAGAAAAGTTCCACGGCTTAACGGATCAGGAAGCTAAGTATCGTCAGCGTTATGTTGATCTGATCACCAACATGGAAACCCGTGAGACCTTCCGTATTCGCTCTAAAGTGATTGAAGGCATTCGTCGCTTCCTGGCTGAGCGTGACTTTATGGAAGTTGAAACGCCAATGCTACAGGTGATCCCAGGTGGTGCAACTGCACGTCCGTTCGTGACTCACCATAATGCGCTGGACATCGACATGTATCTGCGTATCGCACCAGAGCTTTATCTTAAGCGCCTGGTTGTGGGCGGCTTCGATCGCGTTTTCGAGATCAACCGTAACTTCCGTAACGAAGGTCTGTCGACTCGTCACAACCCCGAATTCACTATGATTGAATTCTATCAGGCGTACGCAGATTACAACGACCTGATGAACCTGACAGAAGACATGTTGCGTACTGTGGCACAAGACGTATTGGGCACCACTACTGTGGTTAACACGGTTAAGAACGCGGAAGGCGAAGTGCTTGAAACTATCGAGTATGACTTCGGTAAAGCGTTTGAGCGTTTGTCTATGGCGGATGCGATCATCAAGTATGGCCCGGACGCTGAAGCCTCTGCCCACATCTTTAAAGATCCAGAAAACCACTTTGACGAGCTGGTTGCGTACGCGAAGAAAGTACACGTGAAGATCCCTGAGAAATGCGTTTGGGGTGCCGGTAAATTCCTGTGTGAAATCTTTGAAGAAACTGCGGAACATAAACTGATCCAGCCGACTTTCATCACAGAATATCCGTGGGAAGTGTCACCGCTGGCGCGTCGTAATGATGAAAATCCGTTTATCACTGATCGCTTCGAGTTCTTCGTAGGGGGTCGTGAGCTGGCAAATGGTTTCTCGGAGCTGAACGATGCCGAAGATCAGGCTGCACGTTTTGCCCGTCAGGTTGAAGAAAAAGATGCCGGTGATGACGAAGCAATGCACTTCGACGATGACTACATCCGTGCACTTGAATACGGCTTACCGCCAACGGCGGGTGAGGGGATTGGTATTGACCGTCTGGTGATGCTATTTACTGATTCTCCGACTATCAAAGACGTTATCCTGTTCCCGCATATGCGACCTCAGGCTGACTAAGCCAGTCATTCAGAACAAACGATTGAGAAAAGCGCCTACGGCGCTTTTCTTTTATCTGTGTAAGAGATCTCTGCTAAAAACGGGTTTTAGTCTTAAGATATTTATAAAAGCACAATAAAATCAGGAATTAGTTGAATAGAAGTCCTGGTGGGCTACATCTGGCTCAGAGGATGACAGCTGGCATATCCAGCGCTTTCACCTATACTGCTGTGACTACGAATGGATGCAAAAGACCTCTGACCATGTCGCAACAAAAATCAAAAGCACAACACGAACAGGCAAGGATGAATTACTGTCGCAGCTGTATCAGTGAATTTCAGCGTTTGGGCTATGTAGATGCCTTTATTTCGGAAGAAACCTCCCGCAAGCAATCCCTTTTGGACCACTTTAATATACAGTCAGACCCTAAAAGTGACTAATTTATGACAAATTAATCGACAAAGTGCCTTAAAACACACCAAGCTGAACAATCTATCACCATACAGTGCTTTTTTACAAGAAAAGTATTTGACATATTTTCACGGTTCTATATTATACGCCCCACAAAGACGGAGAGGTGGCCGAGTGGCTGAAGGCGCTCCCCTGCTAAGGGAGTATAGGGTTTGTAGCCCTATCGAGGGTTCGAATCCCTCCTTCTCCGCCATTTATTAAAATGGTGTCTTTGTAGTAAAACGGACGCGTAGCTCAGCTGGATAGAGTACCTGGCTACGAACCAGGCGGTCGGAGGTTCGAATCCTCCCGCGTCCGCCACTTCTCTTAAGTGGTTAAATAAAAAGAAGCACATATCAAGTGTTAAACATGATAAAACGGACGCGTAGCTCAGCTGGATAGAGTACCTGGCTACGAACCAGGCGGTCGGAGGTTCGAATCCTCCCGCGTCCGCCACTTCTCTTAAGTGGTTAAATAAAAAGAATCGGAGCTAGGAAGTCGGAGGTTCACTCTCCATAAAGTACGTCCCGGTCCGCCATCTTTCTCAGATGGTAAAAACAGAGGTTACTTATTCAGGTAATAAAATTGAATAAATACGGACGCGTAGCTCAGCTGGATAGAGTACCTGGCTACGAACCAGGCGGTCGGAGGTTCGAATCCTCCCGCGTCCGCCACTTTCTTCAAGTGGTTAAATAAGAAGAATCGGATTCAGGAAGTCGGAGGTTCACTTTCCATAAAGTACGTCCCAGTCCGCCACTTTCTTCAAGTGGTTAAACATGAAGTACTGAAGAGTACAAACTTAAGAAACGGACGCGTAGCTCAGCTGGATAGAGTACCTGGCTACGAACCAGGCGGTCGGAGGTTCGAATCCTCCCGCGTCCGCCACTTCTCTTGAGTGGTTAAATAAAAAGAATCGGATTCAGGAAGTCGGAGGTTCACTCTCCATAAAGTACGTCCCGCGTCCACCACTTCTTCTTGAATTCTGGGAAAGTGAGCAATCAACCGACGAAAGTCGGTTTTTTTGTGCCTGTAGTTTGGGATTTGGGCGTCCGCGGGGGAGGGGGCCGG
>NZ_PNCJ01000139.1 GCF_005887115.1 Pseudoalteromonas rubra
AGCGTTTCACCGTCGGTTACATTACTGAGCGTCATTTGTGCCCCCACAATATCATGGGTGTTGGCATCCACCGCAAGATGCAGTTTTCGCCACTTCCTACGCGCTTTCACATGATGCTTTTGTGCGTGCCACTCCCCCTCACCAAACACTTTAAGCCCTGTACTATCAACAACAATATCTATAAATCCGGTCGCACGTACCTTATTACGAAATTTAATCTCTAATTCAGCGCTACGCTTACAGAGACAGCTGTAGGTCGGCGCTTCGAGGGGTAATTTCATTAACGACAGCACTG
>NZ_PNCJ01000140.1 GCF_005887115.1 Pseudoalteromonas rubra
CCCCCCCCCCCACCTCCCCCCTCCACCCCCCCCCCCACCGATATCCAAATTAGTTTTTAATCTTACCGCTCCCCCCGATATTTCGATATACGATCTGCTTCTTCACGATCCGCCTGCTCTTTGGATAAACGATCGGCTTCTTCACGCTCCGCCTGTTGGGGTGAGAATATATAAGCATCTGGGGGGGGCGGGGGGGGGGGGGGGAG
>NZ_PNCJ01000141.1 GCF_005887115.1 Pseudoalteromonas rubra
CCACCAGGAAAGCCCAAGTACAGGCACGTAAAGCAATTCATTTTTCAGAAAAAACTTCAGAAAGGCAATTTTACGGTGTAACACCCGCTGCAAGATCAGTATGTCTACACAGCTTTGATGGTTAGATCGGAAGAGCGTCGAGGACGGAAAGAGTGTATTAGCCTGTTGATATATCGGTGTGAGCCCTAACAGTAAAAAAAAAAAAATACAGGGGCGGGGGGGGGGGTGGGGGTGGGG
>NZ_PNCJ01000142.1 GCF_005887115.1 Pseudoalteromonas rubra
GTACGCCAAGGAATAATAACAGAGTTAGGTTCTTTAGATAAAACCTTAGGGGGACACTCCAGTCGCTACAGTGTATCAGCCAATTGGCAAGGGCAACGCGTTAGCGCGAGTGCCTATCTTATTGACTATAAATTGGATTTGTTTTCGAATTTTACTTACTTTCTCAACGACCCCATCAATGGCGATCAATTTCAGCAATATGATGAGCGGGTGATCAGCGGTGCAGCGCTAGGGTATACCTTTTCACAACAGACGTCCTGGCCCATCGAGCACCGCGTAGGGATCACTCTGCGTAATGATAATGTCGGTGAAGTGGGGCTGTATAATACACGTGCGCGTCAGCGTTTAAGTACTGT
>NZ_PNCJ01000143.1 GCF_005887115.1 Pseudoalteromonas rubra
CTGGCTCGACCATTACCATCGTTACCTGTGCCATGGCGGTGATGGCACTATCACCGACAATGGCGATAGGAAGCTTGACGGAAATGCTGCCATTTGTACTAATGTTAGGTATAGTGATGATCGCAGCCCCTGGGGCACCGGGCGGTGCGGTTATGTCGGCACTGGGGCTATTAACCAGTATGCGTGGGTTCACTGATGCAGCAATTGCATGAATGATCGCATTGTATTTGGCTCAAGATAGCTTTGGCACGGCCTGTAATGTGACC
>NZ_PNCJ01000144.1 GCF_005887115.1 Pseudoalteromonas rubra
CTTATTTGGCAAGCTCAGTCCACAGCAGAGTAACGATTTACCGCTGCTTTCTGGCGCTATGCGCATAAAACAGTGGCTCCAAGGCTTGGCCTTAGGCTTTTTCGATGGCATGGCTGGCCCAGGCACGGGCACATTCTGGACCGCGTCAAATAGCCTCCTTTATAAAATGAGCCTGCTGATCAATTGCGGTTTAGCCCGCTCAATGAATTTTGTCAGTAACTTTATTTCGCTGATCACCTTTGTAGCCCTTGGTCATGTTAACTTCTTACTCGGCGCTACCATGGGGTTATTCTTGATGTTAGGGGCTTGGCTGGGG
>NZ_PNCJ01000145.1 GCF_005887115.1 Pseudoalteromonas rubra
TATGTCTGTACAAGTGCATTGTGTATTTTGCCCATCGGCAAAAGCGTATAGTGGTATTAATCACCTCTAAAAGATAGCTAGCTGCGACTGTTGCCCCTTTCGTACAGGAGGCACTTTATGCCATTACTACAGGCTTACAACATAAGTTATCAATTGGATAACGGCGATTTTCTCTTTCAACAACTGTCATGTTCACTGTCTAACAAGCGTGTTGGCTTAGTCGGGCGTAACGGTGTTGGTAAATCAATACTCGC
>NZ_PNCJ01000146.1 GCF_005887115.1 Pseudoalteromonas rubra
GACTCATCAGCATTTGCGGCAACAGGGGTTTAGTGATGAGCGGCACTTAGATGTGGCGGCAAGTATTGAGGTCAGCATGACTAAATTTCTAGCTGGAAGGTTAGATTTAATTTTAAATACAGAAGCTGCGATGACCTTAGCGCTGCGCCAAAGGGAGTTATCGGCCAATACAGTAATCAAGGTGTGGGAGTTACAGCAAAGTCAACGAACGCCATTATGCTTGGCAGTGAATAAACACTCTGATCCTCAATTAGTGCAAGCTCTAAAGCAGGTTTTTGATGAGAAAAATAAAAGATAAAGGGCCTGACGGCCCCTGGTTTGCAGCA
>NZ_PNCJ01000147.1 GCF_005887115.1 Pseudoalteromonas rubra
TTGGGGGAATGCCTTGTTGAATAGCCGGTCGCAAGACTGTGATTCTTCAAGTGTAACCTCCTCTCAAATCAGCGATATCAAACGTACCATTCCGTGAAACACCGGGGTATCTGTTTGGTGGAACCTGATTAGAGGAAACTCAAAGAGTGCTATGGTATGGTGACGGAGTGCGCTGGTCAAGAGTGTAAAAGCTTTTTGAACAGAGAGCATTTCCGGCAGCAGAGAGACCTGAAAAAGCAATTTTTCTGGAATTTCAGCTGTTTCCAAACTCAATAAGTATCTTCTAGCAAGAGGGAATAGGTGGGAAAAAAAAAAAGAGA
>NZ_PNCJ01000148.1 GCF_005887115.1 Pseudoalteromonas rubra
GCAACGGCTTCTTTGCGGTGGTACACGATGTTTTCACTATGCCCAAGGCCATGCGTCAACTTGCCTGGGTGCAGTTTTTCAGTTGGTTTTCGCTCTTTGCGATGTGGATTTACACCACGGCTGCGGTGACCAGCCACCACTATGGCAGTGTTGATGTTACTTCTAAAGCTTACAATGATGGTGCTGACTGGGTTGGCGTGCTGTTTGCCGCTTATAACGGCTTTGCTGCGCTGGCCGCACTGGTGATCCCGGTGATGGTGAAGCGCGTTGGTATTCG